>NZ_MRDE01000067.1 GCF_001968835.1 Tersicoccus phoenicis | reverse complement strand
GCCGGCACCTGACCACCAGCAATCGACCACACGAGCAAGGAACTCCAGTGGAAAAGCCGGGCAGACCGGCGGCCACCACACGCCCAAACGGCCACGAAGCCAGCTCACCCGGAGCGGTCACCGTCACGAAGCTGATCGGTGGATCGAGGCTAAGGTGGGACGGGTGAGGTCAGCGTGTTCGCCGTGACACCGGATGCCCAGACGGTGGATCAGGCCGTCCGCATTCTGGATCTGACCGGCGTCCTGGCCAACGCCATCCTCGGCGGCATCGCCGCCCGATCGGCCAGACTCGACCTCATCGGCTTCATCGCCCTCGCGATCCTGTCCGGACTCGGGGGCGGCATGATTCGCGACGCGCTCCTGCAGGCGGGACCCGTCGCGGCGCTGGCCGATCCGCTCTACCTGATCATGGCGCTGATCGGCGCCGCGATCGCCTTCGTGATTCCCTTCCAGGGCCGGTTTCCGCAGCTCGCCCTGACGCTCCTGGACGCCCTCTCGCTGGGCTGCTGGGCGAACGTGGGAGCGCAGAAGACGCTCGACCTGGGTCTTGGCATCCTCCCCGCGGTGCTGATGGGCGCCCTCACCGCCGTCGGCGGCAGCACGGTCCGCGACGTGATGCTCCGGAAGGTGCCCACCATCTTCGGCGGCAACACGTTGAACGCGTCGAGCGCGCTGGTCTCCAGCGTGCTCACCGTCGTCTTCTACCAGCTCGGCAACTCCTCGCTCGGCTCGGTGGTCGCCATCGTCGCCGCCACCGCCGTCTCCCTGCTCTCCCGCCGCTTCGGGTGGACGCTGCCGACGGAGGTGCACGCGCCCAAGCCGGCGAGACAGGCTTCGGCCTGGCTCCACGGCTGGTGGGGCGGCACCGGTGGCCAGCTGTTCGCCGGCCGCCGCCGCGACAACGGCAACGACCGCGACGACGGCAACGACGATGCGAGGGACGGCACCGCGGACGGCACCCCGGAGGGCACCGCGCGCGACTGACCGTTCCACCGTCGAGTCCACCGCCGAGACAGTCGAGACAGTCGAGCAGTTTCCAGCAGTCCGAGCAGAGGAGCACCGGCGATGAGCACGAACGAGGACGCGGCGATCGACGCCGTCGCGCAGATCCTGCGCGGCCAGGCCGGGATCACCGACTGGCAGCACGACCTGTACCGGACCTTCCACCAGCACCCCGAGCTGAGCAACCAGGAGGTGAAGACGGCCGAACGCGTGGCCCAGGAGCTGACGCAGGCGGGCTATGAGGTGACCGAGAAGATCGGCACCACCGGCGTCGTCGGGGTCCTCGCCAACGGGGACGGCCCCGTCGTGCTGATGCGCGCGGACATGGACGCCCTGCCCGTGCAGGAGGACACCGGCCTGGACTACGCCAGCACCGCGACCGCCGAGGACGCGGAGGGCACCACGGTTCCGGTGGCACACGCCTGCGGACACGACGTCCACGTCGCCTGTCTGCTCGGAGCCGCGCGGCTGCTCGCTGAGGCGAAGGGCGCGTGGAGCGGTACCTTCGTCGCGCTCTTCCAGCCCGCCGAGGAGGATGCCACCGGGGCGAGGGAAATGGTCGAGGACGGGCTCGCCGAGACGATCCCCGCGCCCGACGTCGCGTTCGCCCAGCACGTGCTGGCCTTCCCGGCCGGCCGGGTCAGCCCGCACCCCGGCCCGTTCCTCTCCAGCGCGGACAGCATGCGGATCACCGTCCACGGCCGCGGGGCCCACGGCTCGATGCCCCAGTTGTCGGTCGACCCCGTCGTGCTCGCCTCGGCGATCGTGATGCGGTTGCAGACCGTCGTGTCCCGCGAGGTGGCGCCCGACGACTTCGCCGTCGTGACCATCGGCCGGATCAGCGGTGGGAGCAAGAGCAACATCATCGCCGATCGGGCCGTGCTCGAGCTGAACATCCGCACGTTCGACACGGCCGTCAGCGACCGGGTGATCGAGGCCATCAAGCGGATAGCGACGGCCGAGGCGCAGGCATCGGGTGCCCCGGCGGAGCCGGACTTCGAGCTGTTCGACCACTACCCGCTGACGGAGAACGACGCGGACACGACCGCGCGGCTGACCGAGGCGTTCACCGCCCACTTCGGGGAGGCCGTCGAGGACCGCGGCCGGCAGTCGGCCAGCGAGGACTTCAGCGACATCCCCACCGCCCTCGGCGTCCCCTACAGCTACTGGGGCATCGGCGGTATCGATCCCGACACGTACGCCGCGGCGCAGACGAAGGGCACGGTCGATGCCGACATCCCGGCCAACCACTCCCCGCAGTTCGCCCCGGTGCTGGAGCCGACGCTCTCCACCGGCACGGCCACCATCGTCGTCGCCGCCCTGGTGTGGCTCGCTCCGGAAGCGCACGCCGACTGACCGGCCGGGGGCGGGTGGAGCTCCGAAACTGCTGCGCCGCAGCGCCCGTCACTCGGGGTTCGCGGCACGCTCGACGGAGGTGGCTGGGTGGCCGTCCCGCGGGTGCTCAACGCGCCCGCTTCGCGCTACGCTGGTCCCGCACCGTGCGTACGTTGAGGAAACAGCGTCCCCGCCCGGGCAAAGCGAGGTCGTGGTGCCGCAGGACCCTACGATGAATGACACCGACCGCACGGACACCGTCGCCGCCAGTTTCGGTGCGCTGGCGGAGTTGCTCCGGGTCGGCGGGGGAGAGCTGGACGCCCAGCGGTTGGTGCAGGTGGCGGTCGAGCTCATCCCCCACGCCGCGGACGCGGGCATCACGCTGATCCGTGGCGACCGCAGGCCGACGACGTCGGCCGCGACCGGGCAACTGCCCCGCGACGTGGACGCCCTGCAGTACCGCAGCGGCGAGGGCCCGTGCCTGGAGGCCACCTGGAGCAACACCGTCGTGGTCAGCGACGACCTGGCGAACGACTCCCGGTGGCCGGTGTTCGCGCCGGTCTGCGCCCGCGACCTCGGGGTGAACAGCATGTTGAGCGTGCGGTTGGCCCTGTCCCGGGAGGACCGGGCCGCACTGAACCTGTACGCCCGGCCGCCCGGCGCCTTCACCAGGCACGACGTGATCACGGTCTCCGTGCTCGCCCCGTTCGCCGGCCTGGTGCTCCAGCAGCAGCTGCACAACGAGGACGTCGCCGACCTGCAGACCGCACTCGGCACCAGCCGCCAGATCGGTACCGCCGTCGGCATCCTGATGGCGGGGCGCGGGGTGTCCAACGACGAGGCCTTCGCGCTGCTGCGCCAGGCCAGTCAGGACCTGAACCGCAAACTGCGGGACATCGCCGCGGACGTGACCTACACCGGCGAACTCCCGGACGTTCCTACGCCGGAGAAGCGCCCCCGGCGCCCACACGACCGCGAGGGACGGCCGGCCGGCCGACCGGAACGGAATTGAGAACCGGGCGACGACCCTCGCTTTCGGTTCCGGCTGGTCGCCGAATTCGACCGTGACCGTCTGAAGCGAGCAGACACCGCCTGGATATCTGCGTGGCTTCGCAGATATCCGGCAACCGCGATAGCATCGGTGGCGTGAGCGAGACGACCCGGCGCACCGAGGCGGCGCACTGTGGGCGGCTGCCGGAGGGCGGCTACGTCGAGCTCGCCGTCGAGATCTTCCAGATGCTCGCCGATGCGACCCGCGTGCGGATCATCCTGGCCCTGCGGGACACCGATGAGATGTCCGTCAACCACCTGGCCGACGTCGTCGGGAAGTCCCCCACCGTCGTCTCCCAGCACCTGGCCAAACTGCGGCTGGCCCGGATCGTCACGGCCCGCCATGACGGCACCCGGGTGTTCTACCGGCTCGAGCACGAGCACGCACGGCAACTCGTCACCGACGCGATCTTCCAAGCCGAGCACACCATGAGCAACAGTCCCCAGCACCACCACCGCGGCCTCGCGGAGCCCGAGGAGTAGGCCGGGATCAGGCCCGCGCTGTCGCGCCGCCGGACGGACGCCGGCAGGCCGTCGGCGCCCCGGTCGACGAGGGGCTCAGGTCGAACTCGGCCAGTTCCCGCCGACCCGCTGCCAGGCCTGGTCGAGGACGGTCAGCGTCTCGGCAGGCAGCGGCCCGCGGCCGGCCGCCTCGATGTTCCGGCGCAGATGCTCCGGCTTCGCGGTGCCGACGATGGCGGTGTGCACGCCGGGCGCGTACGCGGTGAAGCGCAGGGCGAGTTCGCCCCAGTCCAGTTCGCCGGGATCGAGGTCGAGCTCACGGAACCGCTCCCAGTACAGCTCGGCGTAGTGCCCGGACGGACGCTCGGCGAAACGCCACGGCGCGTTGGCGATGGGGCGCTTGGCGATCACGCCGGGCGCACTTCGGTCCCGATCAACCCGGCCGACGACGTTGCGCAGGTTCCACTGGTCCACGACGTTGACACTGGTCTCGATCGCGCCGAACCGGCCGGAGTCGGCCGCGAACGCGAGATGCTCGTTGTCGCCGCTGTAGCCGGCGACGCCCACCTTGCCGGCCGCGACCGCGTCGTCCAGGGTCTCCTGCAGGTCACCGCGCCGCAGCACGTCGACCGGGCAGGAGTGCAGGAAGAAGATGTCGAGCCGCTCCGAGCGGGTCCGGCGCAGCGACCGATCGATGCTCGCGAGCACGGCGCCCGGCGTCCAGTCGGCGTTCCCGTCGATCGCCTGGCCGCCCTTGGTGGAGAGGACGAACTCGTCGCGTCGGCCGGCGAGGTGGCGACCGATCCGCTCCTCGCTCGACCCGTAGCTGGCGGCGGTGTCGATCAACGTCACGCCGGCGTCGATCGCCCCGTGCAGGACGGCGGCCGCCTCCTCCTCGGTGACGTCGTCCTCGCCGATCTGCCCGGCGCCCAGTCCCACCGCGGAGACTCGCAGGCCTGTGGCACCGAAGTCGCGTTGTTCCAGCATGTGACCTTTATATCCGGTCCTGCGACGACCGGCTCACCGGACCGCCCCGGTTCAGCGGATCGGCTCCGCTCACAGGATCGGCTTGCCGCCGGTGACCGCCACGCGTGCTCCGGAGATGTAGCTGCCGTCGTCGGACGCCAGCAGGACGTAGACCGGCGCGAGTTCCGCGGGCTGCCCCGGCCGGCCCAGGGGCACGTCGGCGCCGAAGCTCTCCACCTTCTCGGCCGGCATCGTCGAGGGGATCAGCGGGGTCCAGATCGGACCCGGGGCCACCGAGTTGGCGCGGATGCCGCGGCTGCCGAGGAGCTGGGCGAGCGCGGCCGTCATGTTCGCGACGCCGGCCTTGGTGACGTCGTAGGGCAGCAACGTCGGGGTGGGGTTGTCCGAGTTCACCGAGCTGGACCCGATGATGGACGACCCGGGGCCCATGTGCGGCAGCGCGGCCTTGGTCAGGTGAAAGAAGGCGCTGAGATTGATCGCCAGCGTCCGGTCCCACTCCTCGTCGGAGATCTCCTCGAGGGTCTCGTGGTTCATCTGGAACGCGGCGTTGTTGACCAGCACGTCGACCCGCCCGAACTCCTCCACCGCCCGGGCGATCACGTCCCGGCAGTGGGCGGGATCGGCCAGATCCCCGGGGACCAGGACGGCCCGGCGGCCCGCCTGTTCCACCCAGCGCGCGGTCTCCTTCGCGTCGTCGTGCTCGTCCAGGTAGGCGATCACGACGTCGGCGCCCTCGCGGGCGAAGGCGATGGCGACGGCGCGGCCGATGCCCGAATCGGCGCCCGTGATGACCGTGGCCTTGTCCGGCAGTCGGCCGGATCCGCGGTAGCTCTCCTCGCCGTGATCCGGTTTCGGGTTCATCTGCCCGGTCGAGCCGGGGGGCGTCTGCTGCTGTGCGGGTTGCTGGCTCACGATCGGACCTCCGTGCTGACGGATGGGGGACGAGCTCCACCCTAGGGGAATCCGACTTCCATCGTAAGCGTACTGATGAGTTTGCGCCGGGATGCCGTGGCCTTCGGCCCGGTAGGTTGGGGCTCGACGGCCGACACCCCGACTTCAGGAGGAGACATGCAGCAGATCACGGTCCTCGGCAGTGGCGTCCTCGGTTCCCAGATCGCCTTCCAGTCCGCGTATCACGGCAAGGACGTCGTCGTGTACGACGTCGACGCCCGGGTGCTCGATCGGCTGCCGGAACGCTGGGCGTACCTGGCGGCGCAGTACCGGCAGGACCTCGGCGACGCCACCCCGGAGCGACTGGACGCCGCCGTCGCCCGCCTCCGGACGACGACCGACCTGGCTGACGCCGTCGGCGACGCCGATCTCGTCATCGAGGCCGTCCCCGAGGTCCTGGACATCAAGCGCGAGACGTGGGCCGCGGTGGGCGCGGCGGCTCCGGAGCGAACGATCTTCGCCACCAACTCCTCCACCCTGCTGCCCAGGGCCATCGCCGACGCCACCGGCCGCCCGGACCGGTTCCTCGCCCTGCATTTCGCCAACAACATCTGGCTGCAGAACACCGCCGAGGTGATGGGACACGCGGGCACCGAGCCCGCGTGCTCCGACGCCGTCGCGCAGTTCGCGGAGGAGATCGGCATGGTCGTGATCCGCGTGCAGAAGGAGCAGCCGGGGTACGTGCTGAACTCGCTGCTGGTGCCGTTCCTCACTGCAGCGTCGAAACTGTACGTGCGCGGGGTCGCGGACGTGGAGACGATCGATCTGACGTGGCGCAAGGCCACGGGCGCCCCGCTGGGCCCGTTCCAGATCTACGACGTGATCGGGATGCAGACCCCGTACCACCTCAGCCGGTCCAGCGACGACCCCGATCAGCAGCAGTTCGCCGAGATCCTCAAACGGGACTACATCGACCAGGGCAAACTCGGCCGGTCCACCGGCCAGGGCTTCTACGACTACCGCTGACATGGATTCCGCATCCTCGTCGTCCCGGCTGACGTCGTTCACCCGGAACGGGCTCACCTTCGACGTGACCGACGCCGGCCCGCTCGACGGCGACATCGTCGTGCTGCTGCACGGGTTCCCGCAGAAGGCGACGTCGTGGGCGGGCGTGAGCGCCCAGCTGGCCGGGCACGGGTACCGGACGGTGGCCGTGGACCAGCGCGGGTACTCCCCCGGCGCCCGACCCCGGGGTCGCCGCGCCTACCGGCTGTCCGAGTTGACCGGCGACGTCGTGGCGCTGATCGACCGGCTCGACGTCGGGCCGGTGCACCTGATCGGGCATGACTGGGGCGCGAACGTCGGCTGGTCCGTCGCGGCGCACCACCCGGAGCGGGTGCGGACCTGGACGGCGGTGTCGGTGCCGCATCCGGCCGCGTTCAGCCGTGCCCTGCGTTCGGCCGATCAGGCGCGGCGTTCCTGGTACATGGGCTTCTTCCAGATACCCCTGGTGCCCGAACTCGCGATCGGACGCACGCGCTGGGGTGGCTCGGTGCTGCTCGCCCGGTCCGGCATGGAGGCGGCGGCGCGGGAACGGTTCCGGCGCGAGATCGTCCAGGGCGGGGCGCTGCCCGGCGCCCTCGGGTGGTACCGGGCGCTGCCGTTCGTCTCCCCCACACCCCGGGTGCGGGTGCCGACGACGTTCGTGTGGAGTTCCGGCGATTCCGCCGTGTCCCGGCGCGCCGCCGAACTCTGCGCCGGATACGTGACCGGGCCCTACCGGTTCGTCGAGCTGGCCGGCACCCACTGGATCCCGGACCAGCAGCCGACGGCGGTCGTCGACGCCTTCCTGGACGGCGTGACGCGCAGCCGCTGACCTCGCGTCGCGGGTCGTGCGTGACGTCGCCGTCGCCGTCGACGATGGTCCGATGCCCGCCGAGCCTCCCGCCGCACGTCTCCGCAGCGTCTGGGAACGCCTGCCGGGGAACGCCTGCCGGGTCTCGCCCTCGCCGTCGTGATCGCCGTCGTCGCCACCCTCGCCAGCGTGGAGTCCCTGCCGGTGATGCTCGGGACCCTGGTGATCTGTCTCGTCGCGGCGTGGCTGTTCGGCCGGGCGCTGGGCATCGTCGGGGATCTGCGCACCCTGATCGGCGTCGGCACGGCTCGGGGTCCCATCGCAACTTCCGGATTGACCGGACTGACCAGCCGACGCAGGCCCCTCAGATCACGTCGGCTGCGCCGCCGATAGACCGGCGGCGACCGCAGCTGCCACCAGTTCTCGGTCGTAGGTGATCATCTCGTCCGCTCCGACGCGCAGCGCGACGGCCAGATGGATGGCGTCGTTGGGGCGGAGGCGACCCGGTAGCGTTCCGGCCGTCAACAGGTCACCGCGACTGATGTCGACCAGCGTCACGACATCGAGCACGGTCGTCAGCGAGGACTCATCAATGTCGCCGGGGTGACGGTTGGCGGCGCAATGAAGCTCGGCGTGCAGCAGCCACGATGCGACCAATCGGCGGCCAGATGCCCGTGGCGTGAGGAGGTACGCGGTCAACGCCTCCGACTCCTTCTCCTGCACCAGCAACTTCATCGCGGCGGAGGCGTCGAGGTAGGAGATCACCAGCTTCCTCGTGAGTCGGCAAGGATCTCGTCACTACGACGCCGTGGGGTGGCCCGACGCACCGAGGCGAGTTCAGTCAGCGGTGCGCGCGGTGGTCGCGCCTGGCCGCGTGCCACCAACTCGGCGAGGACGTCGCCTCCGGCCGGCGAGATGATCGCCGCCACCTGGCCGTTGTTGGTGACCTGAACCGATTCTCCCGCCGCGACCGCGCGCAGGATCTCACCGCTGCTGTTTCGCATTTCTCGGTGCGTCACCGACCTCATCTAGCACATCGTAGCGCGGATCGCGTCGGCCGCCGGAGCGGACATCCGGGCGTAGACCCGCTGCGGCCGAACGACCCGCGAGAACGACGAAGGCCCCGCGATCAGTATGATCGCGGGGCCTTCATGCGGGTCGCGCTCCCCCGACTGGACTCGAACCAGTAACCCTTCGATTAACAGTCGAATGCTCTGCCAATTGAGCTACGGGGGAAGGAGGCAGCTACTACCGTACCAGCCGGCGCGGCTCGGCTCGAAATCGGTGGGTCACCGCGGACGGAGGGCCCGGCGCTGCAGTTCCAGCTCCAGCAGCTCCCGCTGCAGGGCCCGCGCCTGGTCCGGGTCCGCGGTACCGTCCAGGCGCTGCAGCCGGGCGATCATGTCCTGTTTCCGGCGGGCGATCTGCGCGTCGAACAGGTGGTGCAGCACCCCTTCCGCGTAGGCCCGGAGGTTCTCCTCGGTGGATGCCGGCAACGGCGTGACCGCCAGTTCAGAGACGAAGCCGCGGAGCACCTCGGGCACCTCCTCCAGCACGGCGTCGACCCAGCGGGAGGCGGGCGCCCCGGCGGCTCCGGCGGCGACGATCCCCTCGTGCACCGCCCGGTGGGCGGGCTCGCGCAGGACGGCGGCGTCGAACCGGTCCCAGTCGCCGGCGGTCAACGCACCGGGCACCTGCAACACCACCTCCAGGGCTCTGCGCTCCATCGCGACCGCGGGATCCCGCCAGTTCGGCCGTGGGAAGCTCGGACCGGCGGCCGCCAGGGGTCGGGCGGGAACGCCGTCGTCGTCCACCCGGGTCGCCCCGGTGGGCAGACCGGTCGGCGGGACCCGCTGCCCGTTCCGGTCCTCCGGGTTCCGGTTCGTCGGTTGATCCGGGCGGTGACCGGTGGTGCGCGCATGTTGCCCGTTCCCGGGCTGGCGGTTCGTGTGCTGACCCTGCCGCCCGGCGGCGGCGACCGCGGCGGTGACGTCGTCGACCGGCATGCCGAGCCAGCCGGCGAGCTCCCGGGCGTAGCCGGGCCGGATCGCCGCGTCCCGGATGCCGGCGACGACGGGGGCGGCCGCCCGCAGCGCGCGCACGCGTCCCTCGACCGTCTCCAGGTCGAAGTTCCTCAGGGTGGCCCGGATGGCGAACTCGAACAGGGGCCGGCGGCTCTCGAGCAGGTGCCGGACGGCGGTGTCGCCGCCGGTCAGGCGCAGATCGTTGGGGTCGGCACCGGTCGGCTCGACGGCCACGTAGGTCTGGGCGACGAACCGCTGGTCCTCGTCGAACGCCTTCAGCGCCGCCTTCTGGCCCGCCTCGTCGCCGTCGAACGTGAAGATCACCTCGCCACCGGTGCCGTCGTCGGACAGCAACCGGCGGACCAGTTTGATGTGTTCACCGCCGAACGCGGTCCCGCAGGTGGCCACCGCGGTCCGGATCCCGGCGAGGTGACAGGCCATCACGTCGGTGTAGCCCTCGACGACCACGAGCTGCCGGTCCCGGGCGATGTCCTTCTTCGCCAGATCCAGCCCGTAGAGCACCTGCGACTTCTTGTAGAGCGTCGTCTCGGGGGTGTTCAGATACTTCGGTCCCTGGTCGTCGTCGTGCAGGCGCCGGGCTCCGAACCCGATGGTCTCCCCCGCGATCGTCCGGATGGGCCAGATCAGCCGACCCCGGAACCGGTCGTAGAGCCCGCGGTTGCCGGCGGAGAACATGCCCGTCTGGCCGAGTTCCTCGTCGGTGAACCCCTTGCCGCGCAGGTGCCCCAGCAGGTGATCCCAGCCCTGGGGCGCGTAGCCGACCCCGAAGTGCGCGGCGTCCTGCCCGGTGAAGCCCTTCTCGGTCAGGAACTCGCGAGCGATGCCGGCGGCCGGAGTGCGCAGCTGCCCGACGAAGTACTCGGCCGCGACCTTGTGCGCGTCGATGAGGCGCTGCCGTTTGCCGACGTCCTCCCGGCGCGGGCCGGTGCCCTGCTCGTACCGCAGTTCGACGTTCAGCCGGTGGGCGAGTTTCTCGACGGCCTCGGTGAAGGTGACGTGGTCCATCGCCTGGACGAAGGCGAACACGTCCCCCTTCTCCCCGCAGCCGAAGCAGTGGTAGCGGCCCACCTGGGGGCGGACGGTGAACGACGGGGTGCGCTCGTCGTGGAACGGGCACAGACCCTTCCAGCTGCCGACCCCGGCGGTGCGGAGGGTGACGTGCTCGCCGACGACGTCGCGCAGATCCGTGCGCTCGCGGACGGCGTCGATGTCCTCCCGCCGTATCAGTCCCGCCACGGATCCAGTCTACGCAGCGGCCCCGACACCCAGCGGAGCCCCCACCACTCCCAGGAGGGAGGGAGGAGTAGTCAGGTCAGCAGCAGGAACGTGATCACACCGACGAGAGCGAAGGCGAGGACGGCGACGATGCCACCGACCAGGTACTTCTTCTCCGCCAGGCCGGTGTTGGCGCGCCGGGTCCAACCCGAGTCGGCGAAGCAGTCGTCCACGAACCCGAAGATGGCGCCCACCGGGTTGTTGGCCAACTCGTCCGCGGCTGCCCAGCGCACGCCGTCCCGCCGCAGGGCAGCAGTGCCGGCCCGACCGACGCGGGGAAGGGTGCGCGGACCGCCGATCACCGGCACCGGCCGATCCGGGTTCGGCCCGTCCCGCCAGTCCAGTTCCCGGGCGGCGGCGCGCAACACGTAGGTCCGGGTGGCTTCGTCGAAGTCGACCGTCACCTCCGGCGCGGCGAGTAGACCGGCAGCCCGGAGCCGACCGCCCCACGCCCCAGCGGCCAGCGCCAGGCGGACGACGACGCCCGTGCCGGTGCGCTCGACGGTGAACGGGCTGCCCTGGGCACGTCGCTTGAGGTGCTTGACCAGGGCGGCGCGGCTCATCGCCGCGGTGCCACGGGCGCCGCCCCCGCCGTTCACCACAGCCGCTGCCGCTGTCGGCCGAGCGGGCTGAGCCGGGTGTGCCAGGCCAGCGCCGACATGTCGGTCAGGGACGCCACCTGGTCGATCACCACCCGCAGCCGCGCGTCGTCGTCGCCGGCGGCCCGCCAGTCGACGGCGAACATCGGGTCCAGGTGCTGGTCCCCCGTGGACGCCAGCATGGTGGCCAGCTCGGCCAGCACCTCCCGCTGCTCCTCGTAGATGGGCTGGCGGTCGTAGCTGGTCATCACGAATGTCGTGGCAATTCCTTTCATCACGGCGATCTCGGTGATCGTCTCGGCCGGGACGACGACGTCGGCGGCGTACCGGGTCAGTGGATCGGGCCCGTAGATGGCCCGGGTGGCCTCCAGGGCGCTCTGGCAGAACCGACCGATCAGCTGGCTGGTCATGTGCTTCAGCGCGGCCCGGCCGGCGCGGTCGACACCGGCACGACGCACCCACACCGGATCCGCCTCCAGCCGGGTCAGCGCCGCGTGGACCTCCCCCGGCTCGGTGTGCGGAAGATACCACTGCCGGGTGTACTCGATCACCCGGTCCCGGGTGTCCCGGTCGGCGAGGGCGTCCAGCTGCAGGTGCCCGGAGACGATCGCGTCCTCGACGTCGTGCACCGAGTAGGAGATGTCGTCGGCCAGGTCCATCACCTGCGCCTCGATGCAGCTTCGGCCCGGTTCGGCGCCGGTACGAAGCCAGGCGAACACCGGCAGGTCGTCCTCGTAGACGCCGAACTTGCTGGTCCGCACCCCGTGGATGAGCGGGGCGTCCTTGGCGGCCCACGGGTACTTGCACGCGGCGTCGAGGCTGGCGCGGGTGAGGTTGAGGCCGGCCGACCCGCCGTCGTCCGTGACCACCTTCGGTTCCAGCCTGCTCAGCAGCCGCAGGGTCTGGGCGTTGCCCTCGAAGCCGCCGATGTTCTGGGCGAGCTGGTTGAGGGTGGCCTCCCCGTTGTGCCCGAACGGCGGGTGGCCGAGGTCGTGGGAGAGGCAGGCGGCGTCGACGACGTCGGGGTCGCAGCCGAGCAGCCGGCCGAGCTCCCGCCCGACCTGGGCGACCTCCAGACTGTGGGTCAGCCGGGTGCGCACGAAGTCGTCGGTGTCCGGGGAGACGACCTGCGTCTTCGCACCGAGCCGGCGCAGCGCCGAGGAGTGCAGCACCCGGGCGCGGTCCCGTTCGAAGTCGGTGCGGTGCCGCTTCTTCGGGCTCTCCGGCACCCACCGTTCGGCGTCGGACCCCGTGTAGCCCGCAGGCGGCTCCCCGGGCAGCAGCGTCGAATCCGGGATGCGTGTGCCCACCCGCGACATCGGCGCCGGTGCTGCGGTCGGCTCGGCGGTGGCCGCGGGACGGGCGTCACCGGTGGAGAGGCGCTCAGCCACCGGAGACGTCCAGTTCGGCGGCGGCGATGGTGGCGCGCTGCTCGTCGTTCAGGGACCGGGACTCGAGCCACCGGTCCGGCAGCGCCGTGCGTTTCGGGCTGCCGGCACGTCCGCGCGGGCCCTCGGCGTCCTGGCCCGGGTAGGGCAGGGACAGGTCCAGCTCGCCGAGCAGGTCGTCGAGGCCGGTCAGCGTCTCCACCTGCGCCAGCCGGGCCCGCAGGTCCCCGCCGACCGGGTAGCCCTTGAAGTACCAGGCGACGTGCTTGCGGATGTCCCGCAGGGCCTTCGGTTCCTCGCCGTAGTTCTCCACGAGCAGTTCGGCGTGCCGCCGGAAAGTGGCCGCGACGACGTCGACGCCGGGCCGGAACCGCCGGTCGCTGCCTTCGAAGGCCGCCTGCAGGTCGCCGAACAGCCACGGCCGGCCCTGGCAGCCGCGGCCGACGACGACGCCGTCGACCCCGGTCGCCCGGACCATCCGCACCGCGTCCTCGGCCGACCAGATGTCCCCGTTGCCGAGCACCGGCAGGTCCGGCAGGGCCTCGCGCAGCCGGGCGATGGCGTCCCAGTCGGCGGTGCCGGAGTAGTACTGGTCCGCGGTGCGGCCGTGCAGCGCGACGGCGGCGACCCCGGCGTCGCGGGCGATCCGGCCGGCCTCCAGGTAGGTGAGGTGGTCCTCGTCGATGCCCTTGCGCATCTTGACGGTCAGCGGGATGCCCGCCCCGCCGCGCGCCCTGCCCGCCTCGCGCACAGCGGCGGTGACGATGGCGGTGAACAGGTCGGTCTTCCACGGCAGCGCCGAGCCACCGCCCCGGCGGGTGACCTTGGGCACCGGGCAGCCGAAGTTCAGGTCGACGTGGTCGGCACGGTCCTCCTCGACGAGCATTCGCACCGCGGCACCGACCGTCACCGGGTCCACCCCGTAGAGCTGGATGCTGCGGACCGCCTCGTCGGCGTCGTGCTTGATCAACCGCATCGACTCCGGACTGCGCTCGACCAGGGCGCGGGACGTGACCATCTCGGAGACGTAGAGCCCGCCGCCGTACTCGCGGCACAGGCGCCGGAACGCGGTGTTGGTGATGCCCGCCATCGGAGCGAGCACGACGGGCGTGTCGACGGTCAGGTGCCCCAGCCGCAGCGGCGGCAGGTCGAGCTTGAGCGGGGTGGCGGTGCGGTCGAAGACGGTCGGCGCCACGGTCACGGGGTCGGTCACGGTCGCGGTCACCCGTCCATTGTCCCAGAGGTCGCGGACGTGGCGGCATCGGCTCCCGAGCCGGGACAGCGGCCGGGTCGCCCGAGGGTTCCGCTCGACGGCTGCGACCGATACAACTAGGACCATGAGCATCCCGCTGGAGGAGTACGCGCTGTTGTCCGACCTGCGTACCGGACCGCTGGTCTCCCGCGGGGGCAGCATCGACTGGCTCTGCCTGCCCCGGTTCGACTCCCCCGCCTGCTTCTGCGCTCTGCTGGGGGACGCCGACGACGGGCGGTGGCTGCTGCACGTGCCGGACGGCAACGTCATCGACCGCCGCTACACCCCGCAAACCTTCGTGCTCGAGACGACCTGGCGCAGCCCCACCGGCACCGTCAAGGTCGTCGACTTCCTGCCACCGGGCGACGCGCAAGCCGACCTCGTCCGCCGGGTGGAGTGCCTGGAAGGATCGGTCACCGTCGAACACGACCTGCGGATCCGGTTCGACTACGCCCGCGCGACGCCGTGGACCCGCCGCACGACGCAGGCCGGCCGCCCGGCCCTGCTCTCGATCGCCGGCCCCGACGCGCTGCTGCTGAGCGGTCCGCCGCTGCACCGGCCGGAGGAGACCACGCAGCAGACCGAGAACGACGCCCGTGGTTCGCGCACCCCCCGCCTCGTCGGGTGCTTCCCGCTGTCCGCGGGACAGAGCCGAGACTGGCAGCTGACCTGGTTCCGGTCCTGGGACGACGTTCCCGAGCCCGTCGACCCGCGGGACGCCCATGAGGATGCGGTGGCGTTCTGGACGGAGTGGGCGGCCCAGCTCACCGCGCACACCGGCCACCGGCCCCTGGTGCTGCGGTCGATGCTCGTGCTACGGGCCCTGACGCACGCCCGCACCGGCGGCATCGTCGCTGCTCCCACCGCGTCCCTGCCCGAGGACCTCGGGGGCGTCCGCAACTGGGAATACCGCTTCACCTGGCTGCGGGACGCGTCGCTGACCATCGAGGTCGCGATCGACCACGGCCTCACCCGCGGCGCGGTCCTGTGGCGGGACTGGCTGCTGCGTGCGGTCGCCGGCGACGTCGACGACGTGCGGATCATGTACGGGCTCGGTGGCGAGCGGGACCTGCGGGAGAGCGAGCTGGACCAGCTGGCCGGGTACGAGGGGTCGCGGCCGGTCCGGATCGGCAACGGTGCGGCCGGTCAGTACCAGGCCGACGTCGTCGGCGAGGTGATGATCGCCCTCGGCAAACTGCGCGACGCCGGCGAGGAGAAGGACGAGTACACCTGGGGGCTGCAGCGCGGGCTGTTGCGCTACGCCGAGGCCAACTTCGACGCGAAGGATCACGGCATCTGGGAGATGCTCGGACAGCCGCACTGGTTCACGCACGGCCGGGTGATGATGTGGGCGGCCTTCGACCGGGGAATCCAGGCGGTGGAGCGGCACGGGCTCGACGGGCCGGTCGATCGATGGCGCGAGCTGCGGGACCGGCTGCGGCAGGAGATCGACGAGCACGGTTTCAACCGGCAACTGAACAGTTTCACCCAGGCGTACGACACCACGGAGGTGGACGCGTCCCTGCTGCAGCTGCCGCACACCGGGTTCCTCGATTACGACGACCCGCGGATGCTCGGCACCACGGCGCGCATCGAACAGGAGCTGATGGACGAGCACGGCCTGGTGTTGCGCTACCGCACCTCGGCGGGTCTGGATGGGCTGGAGGGACACGAACATCCCTTCTTGATCTGCAACTTCTGGCTCGTCGAGCAGTACGCCCGCAGTGGCCGGCGACCGGACGGGGAGCGGCTGATGAACCAGCTGGTCGGCTACGCCAACGACGTCGGCCTGCTCAGTGAGGAGTACGACCCCGGCTCGACCCGGATGATCGGCAACTTCCCCCAGGCCTTCAGCCACCTCGGCCTCATCCGTGCCGCCGACGCGCTGGCGGATAACGTGGGGCGAACAGACCGTCCGTCCGTCCATCCGTCCGAAGGGGAGCGCCGATGACTGGATCCGGGCCGCCCGTGCCCGCTCCCCCGTGGCGCCAGGGCCCACCGCCGGGGATGGCCGGCCCACCGGCGAACGGCGCGTCCGGTGCCCCGCCGCCCCGTCGCTCCGATATCCCGGTTCCGCTTTCCCTGCGCTGGGCGAACCCGGCGCAGCTGACCCCCGCACACCCGTTGCGGCCCCGCTGGTCGATCATCGACGTCGTGCTGGCCGCCGTGGCGTTCCTCGTCGTCCCGCTGATCATCGGCCTGGCCCTGCAGCTCACCCTGGGACCGTCGGTGTTCAGCGGCGGCCCCGGCGTCTTCGTCTCCCTCCTGTTGACGTGGGCCGTTCTGCTCGGGGCCTGCCTGATCAGCTCGCGGACGCGCGGGTTCGGTTCGCTCGCGCGTGATTTCGGGCTGCGGTTCCGGTGGATGGATGTGCTCACCGGGCTGATCGCCTCGATCGGCCTGCGCCTGCTCACCGCCGTCGTCGCCGTGATCGTCGTCCTGCTCACCGGCGCGAATCAGCCGCTGCAGAGCAACGGCGACATCTTCCTCGCCGGCAGTTCGACGTTCTGGCTGATCATCAACGCCGGCATCGGCGCGACCTTGATCTCCCCGCTGCTGGAGGAACTGTTCTTCCGCGGCCTGCTGCTGCGCGCCGTGCAGAACCAGGTGTGGCTCGGGCGGTGGCGGCGCCAGCCCGCGCCGGCCGGCGCCGCCACCGCCCCGGGTCCTGCCGGACCCCCGCCCGCACCCGGTATCCGCCCGGAGCGGGTCCGTCCGGCGACCGTGAAACGACCCCTGGTGCGGGCGTCGGTGGTCGCTGCGCTGATCAGCGCGGTCGTGTTCGGCAGCGCGCACCTGGGTCAGCTCGACGACCCGCGGTCGGTGCTGATCCAGCTCGTCTCCGTCTTCTGCATCGGCCTGGTCAACGCGGGGTTGACCCTGTGGTTCGGTCGGCTCGGGCCCGCCGTCCTCACCCACGTGTGGTTCAACGGCACGTCGATCCTGCTCGCCCTGCTGCTGCAGGGTGTCGGACTGGCCGGCTAGGCCGTCGACCGGCGGTGTTCTCACTTCCCGGTGATGCCCGCGGCCGTGACGCCGAGCGCCTCCCGGACCGCCACCACCGCCGGCCGCTCGTCGCCGGAGGCCCGCACCGCGGTGAACACCGTGCGCCGGGGGTTCCCCGGCAACTCGACCAACCGCACCGTGCGGTCCCGGCCCGCCCACACCAGGTCGGGGATCAGCCCGACGGCGTTGCCGGACTCGACCAGCCGGATCTGGGCCTGCAGGTCCGCCGTCTCGAACCGCACGTCGGGTTCGAATCCGGCCAGCCGGCAGGCCTGCTCCCCCCAGTGCCGGCACGCCGCGCCCGGTGGCTCCATCACCCAGGGCGCGTCGGCGGCGCCGGCCAACCCGCTCACGTCCTGCCACACGCTCGGCACGGCCAGCCGGATGGCGTCGGACATGAGTTCCCGCCACACCAGCCCGGGGTACCGCGCGGTCGCGTGGCCCGGGTACTGCTCGGCGACGACGACGTCGAAGTCGCCGGCCCAGGTCTCGTGCAGCGCGGACTCGGGCTCGTGCTGGACCATCTCGACCCGCACCTGGGGGAAGCGGTCCGCGAGCGAGCGCAACGTCCCGGGCAGCAGCGCGAGCGCGGCGGACTGGAACACCGCCACCCGGACCGTACCGGTGACCTCCGTCCGCGAGGCGGCCAGCGCCGACTCCGCCCGCTCCATGGTGGCGATCAGCTCGTCCGCGTACCCGACGAGGGTCTCCGCCTGCGCCGTCAGCACCACCCGTCGGCCCGCCCGGCGCAGCAGCGGCACGCCGGCCTCCCGCTCGAGCAACGCCAGTTGCGCGGACACCGAGGACGGGCTGTAGCGCTCGGCTTCGGCCACCGCGGCGATCGTGCCGCGGATCTGCAGTTCACGCAGCAGCCGCAGCCGCTTGAGGTCCAGCACGGACCCTCCCATTCATCGGAAAAGCTGACGAACAGTCATCGTAAATCGTCGCTGTTCCCGAATGAACCGCGCTCCCATACTGGTGCCAGAGCCCTGCACCACCGGAGGAAGGCCCACCCATGACCAGCGCCACCCAGACCCGTCCGACCCCGCCGACGCCGGACGACCCGCGGAAGCTGGCCGACGACGCCGTCGCCCTCGTCCGCCGCTGGCTGGCCGAGGCGGCCGACCTGCCCATCGACGCGTCGGCCAGGAACCTCGCCGGCGTGCTCCGGGACCCCGGCGGGCTGCCGTTCACGGTCGGCTTCGTCGACGGGGTGATCCGGCCCGAGGACGAGGGTGTCGCCGCCCACAAGCTCGCCGAGATCGCGGCCGACGTGCCGGCCTTCCTGCCCTGGTACCTCAAGGCGGCGGTCCGGGCCGGTGGCGCACTCGGCCCGGTGGCCCCCGGCGTCGTCATCCCGGCCGCCCGCGCGGCCCTGCGCCGGATGGTCGGGCACCTGCTCGTCGATGCGACCGACGACAAGCTCGGCCCCGCACTGGCGGCGATCGCGGCCGGCGGGAACCGGCTGAACATCAACCTGCTCGGGGAGGCCGTGCTCGGCACGGCCGAGGCCGGTCGGCGGTTGGCGGGCACGGCGAAGCTGCTCGCCCGCGACGACGTCGACTACGTCTCCATCAAGGTCTCCTCGACCGTGTCCCCGACCCCGCTGTGGGCGTTCGACGAGGCGGTCGCCGACATCGTCGACAAGCTCACCCCCCTGTACCGGCAGGCTGCCGGCGCCGCGACGCCGAAGTTCATCAACCTGGACATGGAGGAGTACAAGGACCTGCGGCTGACCGTCGCCGTGTTCCGCGCCATCCTGGACCAGCCGGAGTTCGCGGGCCTCACCGCCGGCATCGTGATCCAGGCGTACCTGCCCGACGCCCTGGCCACCATCGACGAGCTGACCGGCTGGGCGAAGGAGCGGGTGGCCGCCGGCGGCGCGCCGATCAAGATCCGCGTGGTCAAGGGCGCCAACCTGCCGATGGAACACGTCGAGGCGGACCTGCACGACTGGCCGCTCGCCACCTGGCCCACCAAACAGGCCACCGATGCGAACTACAAGGCCATCCTGGTGCGTGCACTGACGCCGGAGAACCTGGCCGCCGTCCGCATCGGCGTCGCCGGTCACAACCTGTTCGACGTCGCCTTCGCGTGGCTGCTGGCCAGCGCCCGGGGCGTCACGGACGGGGTCGACGTCGAGATGCTGCTCGGGATGGCGCAGGCGCAGGCCACCGCCGTGCGCCGGACCGTGGGGCAGCTGCTGCTGTACACGCCCGTGGTGCACCCGGACGAGTTCGACGTCGCCATCGCCTACCTGGTGCGCCGGCTCGAGGAGGGCGCCAGCCCGGACAACTTCATGTCCGCCGTCGTCGACCTCGCCGACGAGCCGGCCCTGTTCGAACGGGAGAAGGCCCGCTTCCTCGCCTCGCTGGAGGACATGGCCGCCCTCGACGGCGTCGTCCCGGCACCCGCCCGGACCCAGGACCGCAGCGCCGAACGGCCGCTGGAGCAACCGCTGCCGGCCCGGTTCGCTAACACCGCCGACACGGACCCGTCGCTGCCCGCTAACCGCGGCTGGGGGCGGCTGGCGCTGCAGCGAGCCCGCGACTCCCGGATCGGCCTCGAGCTGCTGGAAGCGTCCCGGATCGACGACGCGGGAGAGTTGGATGCGGTGCTGCGGTCCGCCGCCGAGGCCGGAGCCGCCTGGGGCGCCCGCCGTGGCGCCGAACGCGCCCAGATCCTGCACCGGGCCGGGCAGATGCTCGCCGCGCGGCGCTTCGACCTGATCGAGGTGATGGCCGCCGAGGCCGGCAAGACCATCGACCAGGCCGACCCCGAGGTCAGCGAGGCGACCGACTTCGCCCACTACTACGCCGAGCAGGCGCGCGGCCTGGACGCCGTCGACGGCGCGGCGTTCGAGCCGGCCCGGCTCACCCTGGTCACCCCGCCGTGGAACTTCCCGGTCGCCATCCCCGCCGGGTCCACCCTCGCCGCCCTCGCCGCCGGCAGCGCCGTCGTGCTCAAGCCCGCCGGGCCCGCGTCCCGCTGCGGCGCGGTCCTCGCGCAGGCGCTCTGGGACGCCGGGGTGCCGCGGGAGGTGCTGCGCTTCGTGCAGGTCGGCGAGGAGGAACTCGGCCGCGAGCTGGTCACCCACCCCACCGTCGACCGCGTCATCCTCACCGGCTCCTACGAGACCGCCGAGCTGTTCCGCTCCTTCCGACCCGACCTGCCGCTGCTGGCCGAGACCAGCGGCAAGAACGCCATCGTCGTCACCGGCAGTGCGGACCTGGATCTCGCGGTCCGCGACGTCATCGCGTCCGCGTTCGGGCACGCCGGGCAGAAGTGCTCGGCCGCGTCGCTGGTCGTCCTGGTCGGGCCGGTCCGCCGCTCGGCCCGGTTCCTGCGCCAGCTCGAGGACGGCGTCCGGTCCCTGACCGTGGGCTGGCCGGACGATCCCCGCACCCAGATGGGGCCGATCATCGAACCGGCCGCCGGGAAGCTAGCGCACGCCCTGACCTCCCTGGAGCGGGGCGAGCACTGGCTGGTGCAGCCACGCCAGCTCGACGGGCAGGGCCGGCTCTGGTCCCCGGGCGTGCGGATGAACGTGAAGGCCGGCTCGCCTTTCCACCAGACCGAGTACTTCGGCCCGGTGCTGGGGGTGATGACGGCCGACACCCTGACCGAGGCTCTCGAGCTGCAGAACGGGGTCGCGTACGGTCTGACCGCGGGCCTGCACTCCCTCGACCCGGAGGAGATCGGCCACTGGCTGGACACGGTCGAGGCCGGCAACGTGTACGTCAACCGCGGGATCACCGGTGCCATCGTGCGGCGGCAGCCGTTCGGCGGCTGGAAGCGCTCCTCCGTGGGACCGGGCACCAAGGCCGGCGGCCCCAGCTACCTGATGGGGCTCGGGTCGTGGCGGCGGCGGGAGGCGACGATGACGCCGGCGGGCGTGCTGCTGCCGGTCGTGTCGGCGCTGGTCTCCGCCTCGTCGGCGTCGGCGTCGGCGGCGTCGGCGTCGCCGTCCTCATCCTCGGACGGTGCCCCGGCGCGCGCCTTCCTGGACCGTGCGGTCGCTTCCGATCAGGTCGCCTGGGAGCGCGAGTTCGGCCTGGCCCGGGACGTGTCCGGCCTGCGGGCCGAGCGGAACATCCTGCGCTATCTGCCCGTCCCGGTGCGGGTGCGCCTGGCCGAGGGCGGCGAGTCGGCGGACCTGATCCGGGTGGCCGCCGCGGGCCTGCGCGCCCGGTCCCGGTTCACCGTCTCGACGCCGGACCGGCTGCCCGAGGCGGTACGGTCCGTGCTCGCGTCGGCTCACGTCGACGCCGTCGTCGAATCCGACGCTTCCTTCTTGCGGCGGGCCGCCGCCCTACCCGGCGGCCGGATCCGGCTCGTCGGGGCGACCGACTCGGCGCGGTCGGATCTCGACGGCGCCGTCGGTCCCCGACCGGACCTCGCCGTGTACGGGGGCGAGGTCACCGAGGCCGGACGGGTGGAGATGCTGCCGTTCCTGCACGAACAGGCGATCAGCATCACCGCCCACCGCTTCGGCACGCCGGACCACTTGACGGACCGTGTGATCTGACGAACTCCTCACCCGGCGTCCCTGCTGCCAGCCCCCTCTCGCCAGCTCGTCGATAGATGTTCGATCCGGCCCCATCCGGTCCGGATGCGCCATCCCTTGACGAACCGGCGACGGGGGTGAGAGGAAGGACGTCATGACCACGACCCTCACCATCACGGGTGCCACGGGCGAGGTGGGCGGCCGGGTCGCCCGTGCGCTCGCCGACGACGGCATCGCCCCGCGACTGCTGGTCCGCGACGCGTCCCGAGCCCCGCGGCTGCCGGGCGCCCAGACCCGCGTCGCGGAGTACGCCGATCACGACGCCGCGGTGGCGGCACTGCGCGGCACCGACGTGCTGTTCATGGTCTCGGCCGGGGAGAGCGCGGACCGCGTCGAGCAGCACCGCTGCTTCATCGACGCGGCCGCCCGGGCGAACGTCGAGCATGTGGTCTACACGTCGTTCGCGGCCGCCTCCGACGACTCCACGTTCACCCTCGGCCGCGACCACTGGGCCACCGAGGAGATCCTGCGGGAATCCGGGCTGGCGTTCACCCTGCTGCGGGACAACTTCTACCTCGACATTTTCGAGCTGTTCGCCGGGGACGACCGGGTGATCCGGGGCCCGGCGGGTGACGGGCGGGTCTCCGGGGTGGCTCGGGCCGACGTCGCCCGCGTCGCCGTCACCGTGCTGCGGGATCCCGCAGCACACCGGAACGTCACCTACACCCTGACCGGGCCGCAGTCGTTGACCCTGGAACAGATCGCGGCGACGTTGACGGAGGTCAGGGCAGAGCCGTACCGGTACGAGGACGAGACGCTCGCCCAGGCGCACGCGTCACGGTCGGTGTACGGCGCACCCGACTGGCAGGTGCAGGCGTGGATCTCCACCTACACGGCGATCGCCTCCGGCGTACTCGCGCCGGTGACCGACGACGTCGAGCGCGTCACCGGCACCGCCCCGATGACGTTCGAGCAGCTGCTGCGCACGGGTGCCTGACCTCCGCCCCTTCGCCAGCTCGTCAACAGGTGTTCCATCTCGGCCGAAATCCGTGGTTTTCGCACATCAATCGACGAGCTGGCGCCATTGGAGCGGGGAATGGCCAAGGCGTCGGGGTGGTTGGCGTCACCATGACCACGATCGGATTCATCGGAAGCGGCAACATCGGATCGACCCTGGCGAAGCTCGCCGTCGACCACGGCTACGACGTCGTGATGAGCAACTCCCGCGGACCGGAGACGCTCGAGGGGCTCGCCGCCGACCTGGGGCCGCGCGCTCGAGCCGAGCGAGCGGACGAGGCGGCACGGCTGGCCGACATCGCCGTCGTCACCATCCCCCTGAAGGCCTACCGGGACGTGCCCGTCGACGCGCTGGCCAGCAAGATCGTCATCGACACGAACAACTACTACCCGCAGCGCGACGGGTCCTTCCCCGAGCTGGACGCGGAGGAGACCACCTCCAGCGAACTGCTGCAGGCGCACCTGCCCGAATCGCACGTGGTGAAGGCCTTCAACCACATCCACTTCAAGGACCTCGCCACCCAGGGGCAGCCGGAGGGGACGCCCGGACGCCGGGCCCTCGCCGTGGCCGGGGACGACGCGAGTGCCCGGCAACAGGTCGCCATGCTGATCAACGATTTCGGGTTCGACGTCGTCGACGTCGGACCGCTGGCGGAGGGCTGGCGCTACCAGCGGGACACCGAGGCGTACGTCGACCGGTACGGCGCGGACGGCCTGCGGACGGCCCTGGGCAACGCGAAGCGCTACCGCGACAGGTGATCGCCGTCCCGGCTCCGTCACCGCCCCCGCTCCGGCCCGTCCGGTTCGCTTCCTGCCCGGGTCACCAGTCGACTGGTCAATTGACGCGTGAACTCGCTGGATCTCAGGCGAGATTCGCCCATCAATTGACCACTCGGCGTGGTCGAGGTGGCGGGGCGCCCGGGCCGGTGGCGGCGGCGCGGGTTCAGAGCGCGCCGGTGAGCCACAGGCCGAGCGCCGCGGCGGCCACGGTGGTCACCGCGGTACCCACCGCGTTGCCGGCCGACGCCAGGAGACGGCCCCCCCGAGCCAGCCGGACGGTCTCCACGCTGGCCGTGCTGAAGGTGGTGTAGCCACCGAGCAGACCACCCCCGAGGACCAGCACCCAGTCGCGGCTGAGCCCGTGCGTGGCGCCGAGGCCGGTGAGCACGCCGAGCAGCAGTGATCCCGTCACGTTGATCAGCACGGTGGCCCACGGGAAGGTGCCCCGAGTGCGGGAGCGGACGAGCCCGTCGACGACGAACCGGGCTCCCGCTCCCGCTCCGCCGCTGACCGCGAGGCCGAGGAACAGGGCGGGGCCGATCACGTGGCCGCTCCGGCCCGCCGACGGTCATGACGACGTGCTCGACGTCGTTCCCGCCGACGCGAGAAGGCAGCTGCCGCAGCGATCCCCACCCACGCCGCGGCCGTGCCGACGATCACGCTGGCGGCCAGGTAGAGCAGCCCAGTACCGGGGGCCGGTCCCACCAACTGCGCCGTGTCCGCGGCGAGCGCACTGTAGGTGGTGAATCCGCCCAGCACCCCCGTCCCGAGTCCCAGACGCGCGGCACGGCGAGCCCCTTGGTCGGGACCGCGCCGGGCGAGGAACTCCAGCAGCGACCCCAGCGCGAACGCCCCGATCACGTTGATGCCCAAGACGGTCAACGGGAAACCGTGCGCCGGAGCCGGGAACGCGAGCACGAGGGCCTCCCGGACGGCCGTGCCGATCATCCCGCCCAGCGCCACGAGCAGCACCCAGCGCACCCGCAGATGCACCGGGCGGCGTCGGACCGGCCCGCTACCGGGGCCGGATCCGACCGCGTCGGTTCCTCCGGCGTCGGGGTCCACCGGTCGGCCGGGTGACGCCGGTGGCGCCGGTGCAACCGAATCCGTCGGCGTGTCCGGCCTCCTCATGCGCCGCCTCGTCCCCGGCTCGCCAGGGTGGGCACGACCAGCACCGGCACCGGCTGCCGGTGCGCCAGGTGGGTGGCGACCGAGCCCTCGAAGAACTCGCGCACACCGGCGCGGAAGGACCGATCGGCCGTCCCGACGACGATCACCTGCGCCCCCACGGCCGCGGCCACGGCGGTCAGGGCCGCGGCCGGATCGCCGGGCAGCAAGCGGATGGCGGGGTCGAGATCCCGCTCGGCTCGCAGGGCGGCGACACGCTGCTCGAGGAACCGCCGCAGCCGCGGCCGGGCGTCGTCGTCCTGCTCGTCCGGATCGAGCGCCGTGACCGGCGCGTCCGGGTCGGCCGCCCGGCGCGGGTCGACCGGGAGGTGCGTCGGATCCGCGGCGACGAGAATGAGCGGGGCGCCCAGTCGGATGGCGAAGTCCGCGGCGGCGTCGAGCACGACGGCGGCCTGGCGCTCGGTGACGCCGACGACGACGGGTCGGGGGCGTTGCGGTGCCGGGCGTTCCGGGCCTGGGCGGTCCGGGCCGGGCGTGGAGACGGGCATGTGTGCTCCTGTCCGTGATGACGTGGCTGCCCGGGGCAGCCCGATGACGGGACAGGGACCGTTGTCGGAACCGCGCGAACACCGCGCGGCCGAGGTTGGGGACGGCGGGCCCCACCCCCGTGACGCCGTCCGGCACGGAAGCCGAGCGCGGCGTCGTTCCCATTCAACCACTCCGCGCCGCCCACTCCACGCGGGTCGTCCCACGACGGCGCCGTAGTGTCGGCGACGCCGCGCCGCCCACTCCCCCGCGGGCTGCTCCACGTCGGCTGCGCCGCCGCCGGCTCAGTCCGCGACGATGAGGGTCTGCTGGACGACCTCGGCCTGGCCCCCGGCGATCAGCGGCGCGAGCAGGTCGGCGAGGTCGCCCATCGACTCGTCCACCTCCACGGCCACGGGGTAACTGGCGACCAGCAGCGCCAGCAGCTGACCCAACGCGAACGCCGGGTTGTGCGCCGTCGGGTCGTAACCGAGCAGCACGTCCGTCGGCTCGTCGTCGGGCCGATCCGCGGACGGGTCGAGCGCCGGGTTGTCCGGGGCGGCGGCGGCATAACTGACCGCGAACGCCTTGATCGCGCCACCCTCCCGGAGCACGACGGCACCGTGCGCTCCCGAGGCCTCTCCGAGGAACAGCTGGTTGACCCGGCCCACGGACAGGTCGGCGGGCGGATCCCACTGGTGCACCGCCCGGTAGAACTCCCACAGCGCCGTGGTCAGCTCCACGGACCCGGTGGCCAGGTCCTCGATGACCTGGGAGCCGTCCTCGTGCAACGGAACCAACGGCAGCGCCTTCGGGTGGACGACCACCACGCGGGACTGCTGCAGGGGCCGGAACCCGGCAGCCGCGGCGAAGTGCGCGCCGGGCGAGTCCAGGTCCACCTTCGCCCGCAGCCGTTGCACCGGAGCGGCGTCCATCTGGCGCCGCAGCATGGCCAGCACGGTCGAGCCGATACCCTCCCGCTGCCGTTCGCGCGCGACCTCGATGTACACCCACAGCCGCTCCGGGTGCACCGACGCCTCGCTGACGACGCCGGCGGCGACCGGAACGCCGTCGTCCTCGGCGACGACGGTGCGCACGAACGGGCTCTCCGACGCCGGCCGCAGCAGGGCGCGCCCCTCGGCCAGGGCGGGGTGGGAGGCGTCGCCCAGGATCTGCAGCAGGGCCAGGTCGTCACCCTCGGCCCAGGCGCGGTACGTGATACTCATGCGCCGGCCAGCCGCTCGGAGAGGTAGGCCGTGACCCGGTCCAGGGCGACGCGCTCCTGGCCCATGGTGTCCCGCTCCCGGATGGTGACGGCCTGGTCATCGAGGGTGTCGAAGTCCACGGTGACGCAGAACGGGGTACCGATCTCGTCCTGCCGGCGGTAGCGGCGGCCGATCGCCCCGGCGTCGTCGAAGTCGATGTTCCAGCGCTTCCGCAGCTCAGCGGCCAGGTCTCGGGCCTTCGGTGACAGGTTCTCGTTCCGGGACAGCGGCAGCACGGCCGCCTTGACCGGCGCGAGCCGCGGGTCGAGCTTGAGCACGGTCCGCTTGTCGACGCCGCCCTTGGCGTTGGGCGCCTCGTCCTCGGCGTACGCGTCGACGAGGAACGCCATCATCGAACGGGTCAGGCCGAAGGACGGCTCGATGACGTACGGGGTGTACCGGTCGCCCGAGTTCTGGTCGAAGTACTGCAGCTTGGTGCCCGAGGCGTCGGAGTGGTTGCTCAGATCGAAGTCCGTGCGGTTGGCCACGCCCATCAGCTCTCCCCACTCACTGCCCTGGAACCCGAACCGGTACTCCAGGTCGATGGTGCCGGCCGAGTAGTGCGCCCGCTCGTCCTCGGGCACGTCGAAGCGGCGCATGTTGTCCGGGTCGATGCCCAGGTCGGTGAACCAGTCCCAGCAAACCTCCACCCAGTGCTCGAACCACCGGGCGGCGTCGTCCGGCGCGGTGAAGAACTCGATCTCCATCTGCTCGAACTCGCGGGTGCGGAAGATGAAGTTGCCCGGGGTGATCTCATTGCGGAACGCTTTGCCGACCTGCCCGATCCCGAACGGCGGCTTCTTCCGGGCGGCGGTGACGACGTTGAGGAAGTTGACGAAGATGCCCTGCGCCGTCTCCGGTCGCAGGTAGTGCAGGCCCTCCTCGTTGTCCACGGGGCCGAGGAACGTCTTCATCAGACCGGAGAACTGCTGGGGCTCGGTCCAGTTGCCCTCCTGGCCGGTCTCCGGGTCGCGGATGTCGGCAAGACCGTTGACCGGTGGTCTGCCGTGCTTGGCGATGTACGCCTCCACCAGGTGGTCCGCCCGGTAGCGCTTGTGCGTGTGCAGGGACTCGACGAGCGGGTCGGTGAACGTGGCGACGTGGCCGGAGGCCTCCCACACCCGCTTCGGCAGGATGATCGAGGAATCCAGGCCGACCATGTCCTCCCGGCCGCGCACGAACGTCTGCCACCAAGCGGTCTTGATGTTCTCCTTCAACTCCGCGCCGAGCGGTCCGTAGTCCCAGGCCGACCGGGAACCGCCGTAGATCTCACCCGCCTGGAAGACGAAGCCGCGGCGCTTGGCCAGGTTGATGACGGAATCGAGGCGGGTTGCAGGCATCAGGTGGAAACTCCCATGGGGTCGTGGCCGCTGGATGCGGCCCCAGGCCGGAACCCTCTCCCGGGACTCCCGGCGCTCGCGGAAGATCGGCCGGCCGGGTCGGGAAAGGCAGCTACCACCCTACCGCGCGGCCCGGTCGGCGTCGGTCTCGCCCGTGCGGCCGGTGCGGCCGTCGGGCCCGTCGCTGACCACGCGCTGGCGCGACCGGCGGCCGGCGGCGAGCAGCGCCCGGTCCGAGCGCCACGGCACGGTGGCGACGGCGACGGCGACGAGGGTGAGCGCGGTACCGCCGACGGTGGAGAGGGCGACGTGGACGCCGGGCGTCGGCACGATGACGTCCAGGCCGAGGGAGCCGACGAGCTGGCCGGCGATGATGCCCAGGCCGAGCAGCAGTACCCCGAGGCGGGGCACGAGCATCGCGCTGATGGAGACGACGGCGATGCCGAGCAGACCGGGCAGGTAGGCCCACCACGCCGTCGGCAGCGGCTCCGTCGTCGGGACCACCAGCTGCTTGACCCCCCAGGCGAGGAGCAGCACGAGCGCGCCGACCGTGAAGTTGGTCAGGGCGGAGATCATCGGGGTGCCGGCGATGCTGCCGATCCGCCCGTTCATCGCCTGCTGGAACCCGAAGAGCAAGCCACCGGCGAACGGCAGCAGCAGGGGCCCGATGATCGCCGCGACGTCGGTGCCCCCGGTGAAGCGCGATTCGACGGCCCACACGACGGCGACGATGGTGAGTACCGAGCCGACGGAGCGGGGCAGGGTCGGCGGCCGGCGCTGATGAGTGCCGAAGCCGGCGGCGTCCACGAGCACCCCGCTGAGCGTCTGGCCGGCGACGAGCGCGATAGTGAAGATGGCGACGCCCAGGACGCCGACGGTCAAGCCCTGCGCCAGCACGACGCCCGCTCCGATTCCTCCCGCGACGAGATACCAGCTCGGCGGGTCACCGGCCCGTAGGCCGTGCACCAGCCGAGCGAACGACCGTCGACCGGCCGGGATCACCGCCACCCCGATCACCAGGGCGACGGCACCGACACCGAAGCTCAGCGCCGCCGCGGCGAAGCCGTCGTGCAGCTGACCGGCGACCGCGCCGGTGATGCGGGACTGCAGGGCGAACGCGACACCGGCGACGATGGCGAGCAGCACGCCGATCGGCGCGGGAATGCTGTGCGTTCGGGAGTCGGCGTGGCCGGTGGGAGCGGTATCGGGGTCGTCGCGTGTCACGCGGTCAGGAGTCACACCCGTCAGCCTAGGCCGGGGCCACGGGGTCGTCCCGAACCGGCCGGTCCGCGCCTCACACGCCGACCCAGACCTCGCACGCCGGCCCGAACAACGGCACCACTGTTCGGGCCAGAGCGCCCCAGCCCGAACAACAGCCCCACTGTTCGGGCTGGCGTGCGAGGCGGAAACAGCCCGGGGCGGGCGTACGAGGCGGGACCGGCCCACCCCGTCCATGGGACACTGAGCCGGTGAGCGACATCAAGGAGATCGGCCTGCGCGACGAGTTCATCCGGCTCGGTCAGTTGCTCAAGCTGGCCAACCTGGCCGAGAACGGCATCGACGCGAGACGCCTGGTGGAGGAGGGTCTGGTCATCGTCAACGGGGACATCGAGACCCGCCGCGGCCGTCAACTGAGATCTGGTGACGTCGTCGAGGTCAACGGCACCGGCGTGCGGATCGCCTGACGCTTCGGCCGTACCGCGCGAATGCCCTCTGCCGTCCGACCTCGGCTGAGTGCCGGCATGCGCCGCCGGGTCAGCGCAGCAGGTGGTGGGTGAGGAACTCGTTCACGTGCCGCAGTTCCTGCTCGCTGATGCCGTGGCCCATCCCGGCGTACAGCACCTTCGTCAGCTCCACCCGGTCGCGCAGCCATGCGGCGGTCTGCTGCGCCAGCTCGGCCGGGATCACGTCGTCCGCCTGGTCGCGGCCCCAGAACAGCGGCGGTCGACGGGCAGCCAGGGCCGCATCGTTGAAGAAGCCGTCGGACTGAGCGTCGATGTCCCCGGCATCGACCAGCACGAAACCGGAGCAGCCGACGACGACGACGAAGTCGTCGGGCGCGTGCCGCAGCATCGACGTCGCCACCGCCATGCCCTGGGAGAAGCCGAACAGGCTGACGCTGGCGAACTCGCCACGGACCCCGTGGAGCCAGGCGAACAGCGTGCGGCAGGAGGCGATCGCGGCCCCGGTGGAGAAACCGACGGCGCTGCCGGCCGCGTCGAACTGCAGATCGAACCACGAGAAGCCCGGTTCCATCCGGTGCGGAGCCCGGACGGCGGCGTAGGTGATGCCGGCGGGCAGGAACGGCACGAGCGCGGCGAGGTCGTGCTCGTCGGCGCCGTACCCGTGCAGCAGGACGACGAGAGGCGTACCCGCACGCTCGGATTCGGGCGCGGACCACCAGACGGACAGGTCAGGGGAAGTCACCGCGCCATTGTGCCACGGCCGCGACCGTCAGCACCGACCGTCCTCCGGGGGGGGAGTGGCACGATGAACGCGTGAGTGAGAACGCGACACATCCGCACCGGACCGACCAGTACCGGACCGACCACGACGCGACCGACCAGTCCGACCCCGTGCACCCGTGGACCCGCTACGTCGCGATCGGCGACTCGTTCACCGAGGGCATCGGGGATCCGGAGCCGTCGGCGCAGGGCGGTCACCGGGGCTGGGCGGACCGGCTCGCGGAGGAGCTGGCGCGCACCTCCCACGACTTCGCCTACGCCAACCTCGCCGTCCGCGGCCGGCTGCTGGACCGGATCGTCGCCGAGCAGCTGGAGCCGGCGCTGGAGCTGAAGCCCGATCTGGTCACCGTCTCCGCGGGCGGGAACGACATCATCCGTCGGGCCGACCCGGACGCCGTCGCCGCCCGGCTCGACGGCGCCGTCGGCCGGCTCGCGGACTCGGGAGCGACGGTGCTGCTGTTCACCGGTCCCGACATCCGGGACACCCCCGTGCTCGGGGCGATCCGGGGCCGGGTGGCGATCTTCAACGAGAACCTGCACACCGTCGCGAAGCGGCACGACGCCGTCATCGCCGACATGTGGGCGCTGCGGGAACTGCTGCAGCCGCAGATGTGGGCACCGGACCGGCTGCACTTCTCCCCGCTGGGCCACCACACCATCGCGATGATGGCGCTCGACGCCCTGAACGTGCCGCACGAGGATCTGCACCCGCTCGAAGCCAGCCCCCTGCCGGCCCGGACGTGGCGGCAGGCCCGGGCGGAGGACCTGGTGTGGGCCCGCGAGTACTTCGCCCCGTGGGTGCTGCGGCGGCTCCGGCGGGTCTCGTCCGGGGACCACATCACCGCGAAACGGCCGATGGCCGGCCCGGTTTTCGGTCCCGGTATGCCCCCGGGCTCGGAGTGAGCCCCGTAGCCTGATCCGGTGACCATGCTCGACGCCGTCCTCGCCTTCGCCCTCGTGGCCGGCCCGCTCACGCTGGTGCCCGGCCTCGACACCGCCCTGGTGCTGCGGTCCTCTCTCACCCGGTCACGTCCGTACGCGTGGGCGACAGCGGCCGGCGTCGCGACCGGGGCCACGGTGTGGGGCGTCGCCGCGGCCGTCGGCGTCTCGGCGCTGCTGACCGCGTCCGAGCTGGCGTACCGGGCGCCGTCGCCGGGGCGGCGTACATGCTCTGGCTCGGGGGTCGATGATCGTCCGTTCGCTGCGGCACGGCCGACCCGTGCGGCAGCAACGGGGCGACCGGCTCCCGCCGATGCCGACCTCCGCATCGCGTGGGTGGCTCGTCGGTGCCGGGACGAACCTGCTCAACCCCAAGGTCGGCGTGTTCTACATCGCGACGATCCCCCAGTTCCTGCCCGCCGGGGTGCCGCCGCTGCTGATGGGCGCGATCCTCGCCGGCGTGCACGCCGCCCTGACGATGGGGCGGTTCTCCGTCCTGATCTCCGGGGGCCGCTGGGCGCGCCGGTGGCTGTCCAGCCCTCGGTCGCTCCGCGTCATCGACCGGATCACCGGCGTGGTGCTGCTCGGTTTCGGCGGGACCCTCGCGGTCGAGTCGGTCACCGGTGGGGCTCCGGCCCTGCGGCCCTGACGGACTGCGTCGCCGGGCATGGGACACCGGGCACGAGCCGTCACCCGACAATCGCGCCACCGAATGGGACGGAAGTGACCGGAGTGGCGGCGTCCACGCCACACCAACCCCACCGGTCACACTCGATGGCGCTGTCATCGGTTAGTCCGAGAACCCTGACGGAGGAGTCCTTCGGCGGCGGAGGGCGTGCGCGGGTCCGCGACTGAGGCACGCATCATCTCAGCAGCGCCACCCGAACCAACCACCACAGTGAGTGTGACCGGCGGGACGGATGGGGCGCCGGCACCGTCTCAGCAACTTCACCCGCCACACTCGCGGTAGCCGTTGCACCGCGAGCGGCGGACCGGGTCAGCGGCCGAAGACGTGGGCGTCCAGCAGCGCCCCGAGCTGGCCCATCTCGGTGAGGAAACCGTCGTGCCCGATCGCGGCGTCGATCAGGTGCACCGGCACGTCCCCGGGCAACGCGGCGGCGAGCTCGAAGGACTGCTCGGGCAGGTAGAGCCGGTCGGACGTCACCGCGGCGACGAGGAAGTCGGCCCGCACACCGGCGAGCGCCCGCTCCAGGCCGCCCCGGCCGCGGGCGACGTCGTGGCTCATCAGCGCGTCGGAGAGCACGAGGTAGCTGTTGGCGTCGAACCGGCCGGCCAGGGATGTGGCCTTGTGGTCCAGATAGCTCTCGACCGCGTACCGGCCCCGAGAGGCGCTGGTGCCGCTGAGCGGGTCCTCCCCCGTCTGCGGCCGGCGGCCGAACCGGGCGCCGAGCTCCGCTTCGCTCCGGTACGTGATGTGCGCGATCCGGCGGGCGATGCCGAGCCCGGCGTCGGGCGTCGGCCCGTCGTAGTAGTTGCCGTCGGCGAAGTGAGGGTCGTTTCGGATGGCCAGCACCTGCGGCTGCGCCCACGCAATCTGCTCGGCGGTCGATGAGGCCCCGATCGCCAGCACCGCGCAGTGCCGCACCGCCTCCGGGTAGGTCACGGCCCATTCCAGGGCCCGCGCCCCGCCCATGGACCCCCCGATCACCACGGCGAACGCGTCGATCCCCAGGGCCTCGGCGAGTCGCTTCTCGGCGTGCGCGGCGTCGCGGAGGGTGATCAGCGGGAACCGGGAACCCCAGGGCCGCCCGTCCGGGGCGAACGAGGAGGGCCCCGTGGACCCGTAACAGCCGCCGACCATGTTGACGGAGACAACGAACAGCTCGTCGGTGTTCAGCGGACAGCCCGGGCCCACGAGCGCGTCCCACCAGCCGGGCACGTCCGTGTCACCGCGGGCGACGTGCGAGGAGCCCGTCAGGGCGTGGTGGACCAGGACGGCGTTGGACGCGTCGGCGTTCAGCGTGCCCCACGTCTCGTAGGCGAGCACGACGTCGGGCAGCACCCCACCGGTCTCCAGCTGGAGGTCGCCGATGGACCCGAACCGCACGGCGGCGGCCGCGTCGCCGAGGGACGCGAGCGCGGACCGGCCGAGGTGGTGACCGTCGCCGGCGTGACCGTCGTCGGCGTCGGCCGGGCGCAGCCCGACGTCGCGGTGGCGCAGGAGGGCGCGCTGACCCGGGGCGACGCTCACGCGGCGGGGGCCTCGAGCGCGGCGAACCCGGTGGCGAGGTCGGCGAGGATGTCGTCGATGTGCTCCAGTCCCACCGACAGGCGCACCAGGCCGGGGCTGACACCGGCGATGCGCTGGCTCTCCTCCGAGAGCTGGCTGTGGGTGGTGGACGCCGGGTGGATGACGAGCGAGCGCACGTCCCCGATGTTCGCCACGTTCGAGTGCAGGGTCAGGGCGTCGACGAACCGGCGCCCGGCCCCGGCGCCGCCGTCGATCTCGAACGCGATCACACCGCCCGCACCCTTCGGCGCGTACTTCCGGCCCAGCTCGTACCAGGAACTGGACGGCAGACCCGCGTAGGCGACGGAGAGCACCTCGTCCCGCGCCTCCAGCCAGGCGGCGACCCGCTCGGCGTTGGCGACGTGGCGGTCCATCCGCAGGCTGAGGGTCTCCAGGCCCTGCGCGATGAGGAACGCGTTGAACGGGCTGGCGGCGGCACCGGTGTCCCGCAGCCACTGGACGCGCGCCTTGAGGATGTAGGACAGGTTCGCGCCGAGCGCACCGCCCTGCCCCAGATCCCGCCCGAACACGAGGCCGTGGTACGACTCATCCGGCTCCGTGAAGCCGGGGAAGCGACCCGGCTCGGCGGTGTAGTCGAAGCGGCCGGCGTCGACGATCACCCCGGCGATGGCGTTGCCGTGCCCGCCCAGGTACTTGGTGGCGGAGTGGACGACGACGTCGGCGCCGTGCTCGAGCGGCCGGATCAGCCACGGGGTGGCCACCGTGTTGTCGACGATCAGGGGCACCCCGGCCGCGTGGGCGGCGTCGGCGACGGCGGTGATGTCGAGCACGTCCTGCCGCGGGTTGGAGATGCTCTCCCCGAAGAACGCCTTCGTGTTCGGGCGGGCGGCCGCGGTCCAGGACGCCGGGTCGTCCGGGTCCTCGACGAAGCTGACGGTGATGCCGAGCTTGGGCAGCGTGTAGTGGAAGAGGTTGTGGGTGCCCCCGTACAGGGAGGGACTGGCGACGATGTGATCGCCGCTCTCGGCGACGTTGAGGAGCGCGTAGGTCGTCGCCGCCGAACCGGAGGCCAGCAGCAACGCCCCGACACCGCCCTCCAGCGACGCCACCCGGTTCTCGACGGCCTCGTTGGTGGGGTTGCCGATCCGGGTGTAGATCGGGCCCAACTCGGCCAGGGCGAACCGGGAGGCCGCCTGGTTCGCGTCGTCGAAGACGAAGGAGCTGGTCTGGTAGATCGGCAACGCCCGCGCCCCGGTGGCGCTGTCGGGCTGTTGGCCGGCGTGGATCTGGCGGGTCTCGAAGGACCAGGTGGTGGACATGCCGTGCCTCTCGTGAGGGAGCCGGCCAAGTCCGGGAAGCGAATGCGCCACTCCCGGGGCACACCGGCCCGCGCTTGCGGCGCGCGGACGCGCGTCGCCAGGTCGTCACCCGGGGCACCCCACCGCGGTTGGAGGGTTGCCGGTCAGCGAGCCGGGGCTGCAGGGCGCTGACGCTCATGACCGTGGCTACCAGTCTTGGGTGTATCGACCGCCCCGCGCAAGTCGATGACGTGTCACGACCAACGGCCGGGAGTGATGAGGGTCACCTAACCAGCGTCCCCGGGGTGCCGGTGTAAGGATGAGGGAATGCGCCTGGATCACGTCTCGTTCGCCTGCGGACCCGCCGGGCTGACCGCCTGCGCCGACGAGATCGGTCAGGCCCTCGGCATGCGCCCGGTGACGGGTGGGATCCACCCGCGCTTCGGCACCCGCAACGCCATCTTCCCGCTCGAACGGGGCCGGTACGTCGAGGTGGTCGAGGTGCTCGACCACCCGTCGGCGGACAAGGCACCGTTCGGTCAGGCGGTCCGGGCCCGGTCCGAGCTCGGTGGCGGCTGGCTCGGCTGGGTGGTCAGCGTGGCCGACCTGGCCCTGTTCGAGAAGCGGCTGGGCCGGGAATCGGTGCCCGGCAACCGCAAGTTCCCGGACGGCCGGGAGTTGAAGTGGCGTCAGATCGGCGTCAAGGGCCTGATCGCGGACCCGCAGGTGCCGTTCCTGCTGCACTGGATCAGCCCGCCGGACCTGCACCCGTCGACGGCGGCCGCGACCGACGTCGCACTCGCCCAGCTGCAGATCGCCGGCTCGCCGAGCCGGGTGACCGACTGGTTGGGACGGGACGTCCGGGAGGCCCTGGCCGACGTCGACGTCGACTGGGTGGCACCCAACGGCACGCCCGGCGTCCTGTCCGTCACCTTCGAGACCCCGCGCGGCACCATCACGATCTGAGCGGTGGCGCGGCCGCCGGGGCGCCACCGCCGGGTGGTCTCAGCTGTCCCGGACGGGCAGCCGGATGAGCAGGCCCCCGTGGTACGGGTTGTACATGGTGCCCTGCACCGGGTTGAGCGCCTCGAACACACCGCCGTTGCCGTCGTAGATGCCGATGTGCTGTCCGGGGATCCAGATGATGTCTCCGGGTCTGCCCTCCGACAGGGGGATCTGCTGCGCTCCGAGCGCGGCGGCCATCGCGTCACCGCCGAGCACGGGCAGGTCGAAGCCGTACTGCCGCAGCACCCAGCTGACGTAGCCGCCGCAGTCCCAGCCGGTCACCGGGGACGTGCCGCCCCAGACGTACGGCCGGCCCACCCCGGTCTTCGCCGTGGCGACGATGCCGTTGCGCAGCGCCGCGGCGTTGCCGGTGGCCACCGCCGCCGTCGGCGTGCGCCAGGTGGTCACCGGGCCGAGCGTCGTCGGGAGGGTCGTCCGGATGCCGGAGTCGGGAACCGGCCACGCGCCGCCCCGCGCCGGGGCGGCCGTGGTCGGCAGGGTGGACGGCGGCGTGGTCGGCAGCGTGGACGGCGGCGTGGTCGCCGGCGTGGACGGCGGCGTGGTCGCCGGCGTGGTCGCCGGCGTGGTCGCCGGGGTGGTCGCCGGCGTGGACGGCGATCCCGGACCGGTGAGAAGCCACTGCGCCTGGGCCGGGGCGGCCAGGCCCAGGGTGGCGGCGCCCACGGCCGCGCCGACGACGACCGCGACGGCGGCGCGACGGCCGCCGCGTGCGAGCGGCGTCATCAGTGTTCCGGGACGACTGGCGGTTCGGGCTGGTTCGGCGCGGTGCCGGGCGTGGTGAGCGCTCATGGTTCCCCCTGTGAAGCCCCGCGATGCGGTGCAGCGGTGCCGGCATCCCGTGTTCCCCCTGGCACCCGCGGGCGGAGATACGGACCCGCCCGCGGGCCGACACAGCCGGCTCGGTGCGACTCACCCTAGACCACGGCGAGCAGGGTGACCATAGGCACTTTCCGGCCTCGGCTCAGCCGAACCCGGTGGCCCGGCCGAGCAGCGCGAAGCCGACGAACGCCCCGGTGTTCAGCAGCGCGTGCGCGACGATCAGCGGCATGACGCGGCGGACCTTGAGGTAGACGGCGACGAAGACGAGTCCCATGACGACATTGCCCAGGAACGGCCCGAAGCCCTGATAGAGGTGATAACTGCCGCGGAACAGCGCGCTGACCACGAGGATCGCCGGCGTCGACCACCCCAGTTGGCGCCACCGCAGGGTGAGGTACCCGACGACGATGATCTCCTCGAGCACGGCATCGCGGGTCGCGGAGAGGATCAGGACCGGCACCGTCCACCAGTACGTGCCGAGCGCCGCCGGTACGAGCGCCGTCGTGATCCCCAGCGCCCGGCCCACCGCGTAGAGCGCGAGGGTCCCGCCGCCCATGACGGCGAAGAGGGAGACGCCCTGCCACAGATCGGCCCACGGCCGGGCGCCGTCGACCCCGAGCCGCCGCAGCGGGCGCAGCCCGGAACCGAAGCCGGCCCCGGCCAGCAGGAACACCACCAACAGGACCGGCACCAGCGAGAATCCGATACCGAGCAGCTGGTAGGTCAGATCCAGGTACTCGCGGTCGCTCCGGGTCGGGTTCAACGTCGTGGTCTGCCCCCCGAGCGGACCTCTGGTCAACTTGTCGATCAACTGGACGACGGCGTAGACGGCCGACTGACCGAGCGACAGACCGAGGACCAGGAGGATCTCGGCGCGCAGGCGGCGTCGATCGGGGCCGGTGGCGATCGGCGGCGTGTCGAGGCGATCGGGTGCGGCGGAGTCAGCAGGCACGCTCACACCCTAGATCACCGGATCCTCCTAGGATCGAGTCATGAGCGAGCACGTCAACCCCACCTCCCCCCTTGCGTTGCCCACTCCGCCCGTCGCCCGGAGGATCCCGGTGGAACGGACCCACCACGGGGACACCCTCGTCGACGACTACGAGTGGCTGCGGGAGAAGTCCGATCCCGAGGTGCTGGCGCATCTGACCGCGGAGAACGCCTACACCGAGGCCGTCACCGCCGGCCAGCAGCCGCTGCGGGAGCGGATCTTCGACGAGATCAAGAGCCGCACCCAGGAGACCGATCTGTCCGTCCCGTCCCGCCGGCACGGCTGGTGGTACTACAGCCGCACGGTCGAAGGCGGCCAGCACGCCGTCCACTGCCGGGTGCACGCCGAGGGCGACGGCACCGAGCTGGCGCACTGGGAGCCTCCCGTGATCGAGCCAGGCGCGCCCCTGGACGGCGAGCAGGTGCTGCTCGACGGCAACGCGGAGGCCGAGAACCTGCCGTTCTTCTCGCTGGGCAGCTTCACCGTCAGCGACGACGGGAATCTACTCGCGTGGGGTGTGGACGACGCCGGTGACGAACGGTTCACCATCCGGGTCAAGGATCTGCGCACGGGTGAGTTGCTGCCTGACGTCATCGAGGACACCTTCTACGACGCGCAGTTCCACCCGGACGGGGGCAGTCTGTACTACACCGTGGTCGACGCCGCCTGGCGCCCCCACCAGCTGCGCCGGCACGTGCTCGGCACCCCGTCGACCGCCGATCAGATCGTCGCCCGGGAGGACGACCCGGGGATGTGGCTGGGTGCCGAGATCTCCGCGAACCGCCGCTGGCTGGTCGTCACCTCCGGCAACTCGGAGTACAGCGAGACCCGGCTGCAGCGCGTGGGCGGGGACGACGGGAAGCACGCCGACGACGGGTTCCAGGTCGTCATCGACCGTACCGACCGGGTGTTGTACGACGTCGAACCCGTCGTCCTCGACGGGCAGGACCGGTTCGTCCTGCTGCACAACCACCAGGCGGTCAACTCGGCGGTCGCCCTGATGGACCCCGCGGACGCCGGCAAGCCGGTCGCCGAGCAGACCTGGACCCCCGTCATCGAGCACCGCAGCACCGTGCGGCTGAGCGGGATCGCGTCCAACCGCACCCACCTGTTCGTCGCCGCCCGGCGGGAAACGACCGAACGCGTGCAGGTGCTCGAACTCGCCGGGGTCGGCACGTCGGAGCAGCGACCCGAGACCGAGCCGCGGTTCGAGGAGGAGCTGTACTCGGCCTCCCTGATCGGTGCCGAGTACGAGGCCCCGGTCGCACGGCTGACCTACACCTCGTTCCTCACGCCGCCCCGGGTCTACGACTACTTCCCGACGCTGGACGGTACGACCCGCGATGCGGCGGACGGCGCCTCGGACGACTCCGCGGCCGCGCCCGCCCTGGCCCTGCGCAAGGAGACCCCGGTGCTCGGCGGCTACGACCCGGCGCGCTACCGGGCGGAACGGGCCTGGGCGACGGCGCGCGACGGCGCCCGGATCCCCGTGTCGATCGTGCGGCGCGCCGACGTCGAACCCGGGGGCCGGCACCCCGTGATCCAGTACGGGTACGGCTCTTACGAGATCAGCATCGACCCGGCCTTCTCGGTCGCCCGGCTCTCGCTGCTGGACCGCGGCGTCGTGTTCGTCGTCGCACACGTGCGCGGCGGCGGTGAGCTCGGCCGGCCCTGGTACGAGGACGGGAAGAAACTGGCGAAGCGGCACTCGTTCACCGACTTCGTCGACGTCACTGACTACCTCGTCTCCTCCGGCTGGGCGGACCCGGCGCGCATCGTCGCGACCGGCGGGTCCGCGGGCGGGCTGCTGATGGGCGCCGTCGCGAATCTGGCCCCGCAGAAGTACCGGGCGATCGTTGCCGTCGTCCCGTTCGTCGACGCCCTGACCACCATCCTCGACCCGGAGCTGCCCCTCTCGGCGCTGGAGTGGGAGGAGTGGGGCAACCCGATCACCGATCCCGAGGTCTACGCCTACATGCGGGGCTACTCCCCCTACGAGAACATCGCTCCGGTGGCCTATCCGCGGATCGCCGCGATCACCAGCCTGAACGACACGCGGGTGTTCTACGTGGAGCCGGCGAAGTGGGTCGCCCGGCTGCGGGAGGTGGGCACGGGCGCCGAGCCGATCGTGCTCAAGACCGAGATGGACGGCGGACACGGCGGCGCGAGCGGCCGGTACGAGAAGTGGAGGGACACGGCCTTCCAGTACGCGTTCATGCTGGACGCCCTCGGCCTGGGCTGAACTCGCCGCGCGATGCTCCTATGGATGTCAAGCCGCTTTCGCGAGGTCGGCGGTTGAAGTCGGGACGTGGGTGTCTCGGGTCCTGAGGTCGTTGATGAGGGCCCGGTAGATCTCGCGGGCGATGTGGCGTTTGAGGCAGCGCATGATGTCCTTCTTCGAGA
>NZ_MRDE01000066.1 GCF_001968835.1 Tersicoccus phoenicis | reverse complement strand
AGGTGGAGGTCGCCACATCCGAATCCGGGGTATAGGTGCGCGACTTGCTGCGGCCCACCGCGTCCAGGACGCTCATCACCCGGCCCGACGCGTCGATCTGGTACGTCGTCCGCGGCACCGCCGAGACCGCCTGGGTCTGGTCGGTGTTCGGGTCCGCGACCAGCGTCTGGGTACTGGTCGGGTAGGCGAACCGGGTGACCGCGTCACCCGGGGACCCCGCCGACGCGTTCGCCCGGGTGGAGGAAGTCACCCGGCCGCCCGAGTCCAGGCCCCAGGACACCGTACCCGCGTCGGGGACCTGCACCCCGGTCAGATCACCCCCGGCGTAGCTGAACGTGGTGACCGTGCCGTTCGGGTCCGTGAACTGCGACCAGTCCCCCGACGAATCCTTGACCAGTTTCGCCGTCCGCAACGGCGCCGACACCGACGCCCCCTGGGCCACCGTGATGCTCGTCGCGGTGGTCGTGATCCACGCCGTCCGGGACGCGGCCACCGTCCCCGACGGCGAGAACGCGGCCTGCGCGGCGACGACCTTCGTCGGCAACCCGCCCGCCCACGTGATGGCCACCGTGTTCCCGTTCCGGTCCGCCAGCGAGACCGGGTTGCCGTCCGCGTCGAACGTCGTCACCGTCGCGGACGTCCGGCTGGTCAGCTTCCAACCCGACCCCGCCGCCACCAGGTCGGCCTTCACCCCCTGAGTTGGGTCAAATCGTTAGTGCCTCGCTGTCGGGGCGTGGATTGCGTCGAGGATGGCTTGTTCGTCGGGGCCGGCCTGGGCCGGGATGGTCGTGGTGGTGCCGTTGACCGTGATGGTCGCTAACCGCAGTGGCTTAAGGGCTCGGATGACGCGTCGCAGTGACAGCCCGGTCCGGTCCTGCACGGCACGGCTTACTGCCAGGGCGGTGAATACGATCGTCAGGTGGGCCTCGATCGCGTCGCGGGTGCGGGCGAAGATCGGCCGGGCGCGCAG
>NZ_MRDE01000065.1 GCF_001968835.1 Tersicoccus phoenicis | reverse complement strand
CGATGAGCGCGGCCACGATCGACCGGTACCTGGCGCCGGCACGCCGGTCGATGCAGCTGCGCGGCATCTCGACCACGAAGCCCTCTCCGTTGCTGCGCAACTCGATCGGGCTGAGCAAGGTCGGCGACGAGCCCGCGACCGTGCCGGGGGTGGTCGAGGCGGACACCGTCGCGCACTGCGGGCCGACGTTCCAGGGCGAGTTCGCGCGGACGCTGACGATGACGGACCTGGTCACCGGCTGGACCGAGAACGCGTCGATCCGCAACAACGCAGCCAAGTGGATCGTGCAGGCCGTCGCCGATCT
>NZ_MRDE01000064.1 GCF_001968835.1 Tersicoccus phoenicis | reverse complement strand
GCAGGGAGTGTGTGAGAGAGTTGCATCTACGAGATGCCCTTCTTGAATGGGTGATACGTGCCTTAGATAAGTCGTATCTTCCCAGGTCAGAAGGGCATTCTCATGCTCCCACACCGACCCCGCAACACCAATTGGTCGGTGGATCGAGGCTTAGTGCCAGGCCGGCGGCGGGCATGGGCCGCAGGATCACGACGGGCGTCGCCGTCGGCATCGTCAGTATGCTGATGGTCATCGGTGCCACCCGGCGTCCGACGACCGACCACTTCCGGAGGACCGTCATGCCCGCATCACTGACCGCTCTCGCCCTCGTCTGCTCGCTCAAGCCGTCCCCGGCGGCGTCCAGCTCCGAGCTGATGGCCCGGCAGGTGCTGGACGAACTCGCCACCCACGGTGTCACCGGCTCCGTGGTCCGGGTGGTCGACCACGACGTCAGGCCCGGCGTCGAACTCGACATGGGCGACGGCGACGCCTGGCCGGGCATCCGCGCCCAGGTGATGGCGGCGGACATCCTGCTCGTCGCGACCCCCACCTGGCTGGGCCAGCACAGCAGCGTGTGCCAGCGGGTCCTCGAGCGGCTCGACGCGGAACTGTCCGAGACCGACGACGCCGGCCGGCCCCGGACGTTCGGCAAGGTGGGGATCGCCGCGGTCGTGGGCAACGAGGACGGCGCCCACCACATCAGCGCCGTCCTGTTCCAGGCCCTCAGCGACGTGGGCTTCACCATCCCCGCGCAGGGAGTGACGTACTGGAACGGGGAGGCGATGCACGGGACCGACTACCAGGACCTGGACCAGGTGCCGGAGGCGACCGCGGCCACGACGCGGACGGTGGCCGGCAACGCCGCCCACTTGGCCCGGCTGCTGGCGGGGGAGAACTACCCGGCGTCCTCCTGACCCGGCCCAGAGTGCCCGTCCCCCCGGGGGACGCCCGGCACGGCGCGGATCGGGGCGTCAGCGCCCGACGGCGGCGACCAGTGCCTCGGCCAGGTCGCCCGGACGCGTGAACTGCGGCCAGTGCCCGGTCGGCAGGTCGACGATGTCCACGTCGCGAACGCGCCCCAGTTCGGCGACGAACGGGTTGCCGGCGGCGACCCACTCGCGCAACTGATCGCCGGAGAACTCGCAGGCGATCACGGTGACCGGCACGTCGAACCGCCGCTCGTCGTGCAGCCGCTGCGGATCGCTGGTCACCCGGGCCGGTTCCGGGACGGCGCGAGCCCGGAACTGCGTGCGCAGTTCGTCCGTCAGGTCGGTCAGGTCGGCGTCCTCGAAGAACTCCCACGGCGGCAGCGGGGCGTCCGGGCCGTCGGTGGGGATCTCGTCGTTGATCACTGCGCCGGCACCGAGCGGGCCGCTGTCCACGTACACGTTGCGCGCGACCCGGTCCGGTCGGGCGTCGGCCGCGGCATGAATGATGGCGCCGCCGCCGGAGTGGCCCACCAGCACCACGGGCCCGTCGAGGGCGTCGATGCGGGCGACGACGGCGTCCACGTGATCCCGCAGCCCGATTCCCGAGCGGTCCGCGTCGACGGCGTCCTTCCCCGGCAGGGTCAGGGGGTGCACCCGGTGGCCGGCGGCCTCCAGGGGACCGAGGACCGGTGCCCAGGAGGCGCCGTCGAGCCAGAAGCCGGGGATCAGCAGGACGTCCATGGTCGCGACCCTACGGCCACATGCGGACGGACGCTGTCCTCGGTGGCGTCGTACCGCGTGTCGGTCTCGGTCGGCCCGGCCGGAGCAGTCGGTCGGGGCGATCCGGTCGGCTCAGTCGGCGACGTCCGAGGCATCGGGGGAGCCGGCCGCCTCACCCGCGTCGCTGCCCGACGACGAGTCCGAGGCTTCGTCCTCGGCTTCCTGACCGGGGTCGGTCTCGTCCGAGGTCGTCTCGTCGTCCGCGACGACACCGTCGGCACCCTGGGCGGAGGAGCCGGGAACCTCGTCGGACACCGAGCCGCCGGCCACCTCGTCCTCGGGCTGCGGGCTGCCGTAGCCGCCGGCCTCGGTCTCCTCGTCCACCGCGCCGGTGTCATTCGTCTCGCTCATGCCCATCCCTTCGTCGTCGTACGTGCGCGACGGCGTTCGCGCCGCGCCCGGCGTCGTGCGACGGCGCCGGTGATCGTCACGCTAGCGGCTGCGCCGGCCCCACGGTAGGGGAGTGCTCAGCCGGCTGATGATGCCGACCGGACGGCGCCGTACCAGCACGGTCAGGGGGCGGGCCACTCGTGCACCGGAATGTTGGCGTGCATGTGCTCCCGATAGCGACGGACCAGTTCCCGCATCGCCTCGTCCCGGTCCATGCCGCCCGCCTGCAGGGCGGCGGACGTGTCGAGCTGCCACCGAGCCCCGTTCTGCCCACTCTTCGCGCGCTCCCGCAGGATGCCCAGATAGTGGGTGACCAGGTCGGGGTCGACGCCGAGCTGGTGCAGCCCGGTCTCCGCCATCGGCAGCAGCCGCCGCACGATCAGTTCGTCGACCGGGACGTCGCCGACGCCGGGCCAGTAGACCTGCGCGTCGAGGCCGTACTTGGCGCACTGCTCGAAGTTCTCCCGGGCCGTGGAGAAGGCCATCCGCGACCAGAGGGGCCGGTCGGAGTGCCGCATCACGTGCACCACGCCGTAGTAGAACGCGGCGTTCGCGACGATGTCGGCCACCGTGGGGCCCGCCGGCAGCAGCCGGTTCTCCACCCGCAGGTGCGGCTCCTCCCCGCCCGGATCGTAGATCGGCCGGTTCCAGCGGTACACGGTGCCGTTGTGCAGCCGCAACTCGTACAGCCGCGGTGGCTTGCCCGGCTCGTCGGGCGGCAGATTGCGGTCCTCCCGCAGCTCGGGCAGCAGCGCCGGGAACCAGCGCACGTTCTCCTCGAACAGGTCGAAGATGGACGTGATCCACCGTTCACCGAACCAGACCCGCGGGCGTACGCCCTGCGCCCGCATCTCCGGGGGCCGCGAGTCGATCGCCTGGTGGAACAGGACGATGCGCGTCTCGTGCCAGAGCCGCCGGCCCAGGAAGTGCGGGGAGTTCGCGGCGAGCGCGACCTGCGGGCCGGCGAGCACCTGGGAGGCGTTCCACGCGGAGGCGAAACCCGACGGGGAGACCTGGACGTGCAGCTGGACGCTCGTGCACGCGGCCTCCGGGGACACGGTCTCGGTGAACAGCTGCAGGTCGTCCTCGCCCTGGATGTCCAGCTGCACGTCCTCGCCGCGTGCGGCGAGGATGGACAGGTTCAGCGCTTCGTACCGTTTCTCCGGGCTCATCCAGTCCGGGTCGGTGAGCAGCTGCTCGGTGATGGTGGGCAGGATCCCGACCATCACGATGCCGGCCTTCTCCTCGGCGGCCCGCTCCTCGGCGTGGTTGAGCCGCTCCCGCAGGCCGTTCTCCATTGCCGCGAGGCCCCGGCCGGCGATGCTGGTCACCGGATAGTTCATCTCGATGTTGTAGGCACCGATCTCCGTCTGGAAGGCCGGGTCGGCGATCCGGTCGAGCACGCTGGCGTTGCGCAGACTCGGCCGGGAGGCGGCGTCCACCAGATTCAGCTCGACCTCCAGCCCGATCGAACCGGTGTCCTGGAACGTCGCCCCCGAGAGGTACCGGTCGAAGGACTCGAGGCTCTCCATCAGACGCCGCCGGTAGCGGGTGCGCTGCTGCCGGCTGTAGGTCGAGGAGGAGACGTCGTCACCCATGGGGCACACCCAACCACAGGGGAGAACGGGTTGCCTAGTCCATGCCTGGTCCGGCCCGTCGGGTACCGGCCGCCGGCCGTCCGGCCGGCCTCCGCCCGGGATCGGGGCCCCGGTAGGGTTGGCCCATGGAGCGCCTCAGCGATTCGCGTCCGGCCCGGCTCCCGGGCGTGGGCCAGACGGGCCAGGACACCACCGGGCAGCGGGCGCAGCACGTCCTCGTCACCGGCGCGACCGGCTACATCGGGGGCCGCCTCGTTCCTCGGTTGCTGGCCGCCGGGCACCGGGTCCGGGTGCTGGTGCGCAACCCGGACAAGCTGCTGGACGTGCCCTGGCACGACGACGTCGAGATCGTGCCGGGAGACCTGTCCGAGCAGCGTGACACCGAGCGCGCCTGCACCGGCGTCGACTCGGTCTACGTGCTGGTCCACTCCATGTCCTCCGGAAAGGACTTCGAACGCACCGAGGCCGCGCTGGCCGGCATCATGGCTCGTTCCTGCGCTGCTGCCGGCGTGCAGCGGGTGATCTACCTCGGCGGGCTGCACCCGGACGACGTCGAGCTGTCCGCCCACATGCGTTCGCGGGCGGCCGTCGGTCGCATCCTGCTGGACGGTCCGGTCGACGCCGTCGTCTTCCAGGCGGGGGTGATCATCGGTTCCGGCTCCGCGTCGTTCGAGATGGTCCGGCACCTGGCCGAGGAACTGCCGGTCATGCCCGCGCCGTCGTGGGTCCGGAACCGGATCGAACCGATCGCCGTCCGAGACGTGCTGCACTACCTGCTGCACGCCCTGGACCTGCCCGAGGGCCTGAACCGCAGCTTCGACATCGGATCGCGGGAGGTACTCACCTACGCGGCGATGATGAACGGCTACGCGGCGGCGGCCGGGCTGTCCCGCCGCCTCATCCTGCCGCTGCCGCTGCCGGCGCCCCGCCTGGCCGGCTGGTGGGTGGGCATGGTCACCCCGATCCCGATGTCCATGGCGTTCCCGCTCGTGCAGTCGTTGCAGCACGACGCGGTCAGCGCCGAGCACGACGTCGACGACTGGATCCCGCGCCCGCCGGACGGGCTGACCGGATACCGCCGCGCCGTCGAGCTGGCCCTGCTGCGGATGCGGGAGAACGAGGTGGAGACGACGTGGGCCGGGGCGAGCGGGGCCGGGCACGACGCCGACCCGCTGCCGTCCGACCCGGACTGGGCCGGCTACAAGGTGTACGTGGACGAGCGCACCCACCACTGCGACGCCGCGCCCGAGTACGTGTGGCGAGTCATCGAGGGCATCGGCGGGAAGAACGGGTGGTACTCCCTGCCTCTCGCCTGGGCCGTGCGCGGCTGGGTGGACAAGTTCAGTGGCGGGGTTGGGCTGTCCCGCGGCCGTCGGGACCCGCAGCGCCTGCACACCGGCGAAGCCGTGGACTGGTGGCGGGTCGAGCACATCGAACGCGGCCGGCTGCTACGGCTACGGGCCGAGATGAAGGTGTCCGGTGAGGCCTGGCTCGAACTCGAGGTCCGCCCCGACGCGGAGAGTTCCGACGCCGCGAGCGCAACGGGAAAGCTGTCCGCCGGGGAGCAGGACACTGCGCACACCGCGGGATGCACCTACCACCAACGGGCGATCTTCTTCCCCCGGGGCCTCACCGGCCGCCTGTACTGGCTCGCGATCCTGCCCTTCCACGGCGTCATCTTCCCCTCGATGAGTCGGAACATCGGCGCCGCAGCGGTCCGGTTGCAGCAAGCGGGCAGCGGTGCGGACCGCGTGCCGGGTGACCGGGAGCGATGAGGTAACGCGCTCGCCCGGGGACGGCCGGGGCCGGTGATACTTTTGACCTTGATCCAGGGGCAGGACGAACGGATGGAGCAGTAGCGATGAGTCAACAGACCACCACTCGCACCGGCAACTCGAGATCGCTGGGTGGGATGACCACGGTCATGTCGCGCCTCGTGCCCAAGCAGCTGGCCGACGAGGTGAACCTCGCGCTGCTGGAGATGAAGGCCAAGGGCATCCAGGTCGGCGTCGCGGCCGCGTTCTTCGTCGTCGGGCTGGTCTTCGCCGCCTTCCTCGTCGTGATGCTGCTCGTCGCCCTGGTCTCCGGGATCGCCAACTGGTTCTCCTGGGACTACTGGCTCGCCGCGTTGGTGGTCGGTGCCGTCTTCCTCGTCATCCTGGTGATCGCTGCCCTCATCGGCTTGTCCCGGCTGAAGAAGGCGATGCCGCTGAAGCCCGAGCAGGCGATTCGCGGGCTGAAGTACGACCTCGGCGTACTCAAGGAAGGTCGCGGCTTCGACGAGCGCACCCTGACCGCCCAGAAGACCCCCGAACAGCAGGCGGAGGACGAGCGGAAGAAGCAGGCCAAGCAGCGCGAGAAGGCCGCGAACCCGCCGGCGACCGAGTCCGAGTTGCAGACCCGCACCGGTCAGCGGCGTGCTCACCTGGCCAACCTGCGTGACGACCTGGGTCGCAAGGCCGACGTGAAGAAGCGGTGGCGGGCGTTCAGCGGGCGCGCCGTGGCCCGGGCCGAGTCCTTCTCCGACGACGTCGCGACCCGGCTGCACGCCGGCCCCGGCACCGTCGACGGCACCGGGGCGCACGCAGCGACCGCCAGACCTGCCGCCGCCCCCCGCGGCGCCGGCGAACCCGCCGAGACGTTGCGGGAGCGGTGGGTGCCGCTGAGCGTGTTCGCCGTCTCGAGCGGCGCGTTCGCGGTGTTCGTGCGCAAACTCGTCAAGAAGCTCTGATTCCATCCGTGCCGTGCCCGCGACGGGCGCGCCCCGTTCCACCGCGCCGGAGGGATCATGCGGCTGATCAATGCCGGTACCCCGGCGCGTGAATCGGCGCAGGTGGTCGACCGGTTCTGGACCGTACCGAACGTGATCACCCTGGTCAGGTTCCTGCTCGTCCCGGTGTTCTTCGGTCTCATGGTCGGCCAGCGGTTCGGCTGGGCGCTCGCCGTGCTCGCCGTGCTCGGCAGCACGGACTGGGTCGACGGGTATGTGGCCCGCCGACTCGGGCAGGTGTCCCCGGTGGGGATGATCCTGGACCCACTGGCCGACCGGCTCGCCCTCATCATCGTGGCGATCGCGTTCGTCGCCTCCGGTATCGCCCCCCTGTGGCTGATCCTGGCCATCCTCGTCCCGGACGCGGTGCTGCTGAGCGTCTCGCTCGCGCTCTTCCGCAACCACCCGGACCTTCCGGTCAGCCTGATGGGGAAGCTGCGCACCGCCATCCTGCTGGTCGGTGCACCGCTGCTGCTGCTGGGACACCTGAGTTCCTTCCAGCACACACCGGTGGTGGCCGTTGCCCTCGTGCTGCTCGGCATCGGCTGCGTCGGCCACATCGCCGCCTCCGCCGGCTATCTGTGGTCCATGATCCGCAAGTTCCGGGGCCGACGGGTTGCCGACGGTGCGGCCTGAATACCTCATCGCCATCGCCTTCGCCCTGGCCTCCGCGGTCTTCCTGGCCTACGGCAGCCAGCGGCAGGGCAGTGCGGTGCAGGCCCAGACCGGCGGTCTCTCCCTGCGGGGAAGCGGGCTGGTCCGCCTGCTGGCGAATCCGCGCTGGGTGGTCGGAACCCTCCTGATGGGCCTGGGCATGGCACTGAACATCGCGGCTCTGGCCAACGCTCCCCTGATGATCGTCCAACCCCTCGGCGCCATCGCCCTGGTGATCACCACGGTGGTCAACGCCCGGGACCAGGACCTCAAGCTCAACCGGGTCACCGTCTTCTCGATCGGCCTGTGCATGTTCGGCAGCACCCTGTTCGTGCTGATGGCGCTGCTCATCACCAACCCGGCGAGCGAGGGCTCGACGGCGCAGGAACTGACCACCTGCCTGCTGCTGGCGGTGGTGCTGGTCATCTTCGGCTCGCTCGCCGTGACGTTCCGCGGTCGGCTCAACGCCTTCGTCTACATCGTCGGGGCCGGTGTGCTGTTCGGTTTCGTCGCGGTGCTGTCCCGGTTGCTCTTCACCCACCTGTTCGTCGGCGGCGGCGTGAACCTGCTGGCCGTGCCGGTGTACATCTACGTGGCCATCGCGGCCGCCGGTGGGCTCGGGATCTGGTTCGTGCAGAGCGCCTACGCGAACGGGCCACCGGACCTGGTCATCGCGGGACTGACCGTCATCGACCCGATGGTTGGCATCGCGATCGGTATCACCATCCTCGGGGAGGCGCGGGCCAACCCGCCGGCGCTGGTGGTGATCGCCATGGCGATCGCGGCGGTCTCCGCCGTCGTCGGCGTTGTGATGCTGTCCCGCTACCACCCCGACGTGATCAACCGCAGGGCCGAGAAGCGGCACGCGAAGAGCGCGACCGCGAAGCGGTCCGAGATCTGAACGGCGGCGACGCCGAGGCAGCCGCGTCCCGCCCGGGACGCGCCGGTCGCCTCTGATAGCGTCGAAGCGACCGTGCGCCGATGCCACGGCACCGACCCACCAGGAGCACCGCCCCGTGACCTCAGTGCCCAGCGACGGACCGCTGAAGATCCTCATCGCAGCCGACACCTACGCCCCGCACATGAACGGCGCGGCGCGCTTCTGCGAGCGACTCGCCCAGGGCATGCTGGCCCGTGGCCACGAGGTGCACGTCGTCGCCGCCCGCAGCTCCGCGGGCCCCAGCTTCAGCGGCGTCGAGGACGGCGTCGTCGTCCACCGGCTCCGGTCGCACCAGCCGCCAACGCACCCCTATTTCCGGATCTGCCTGCCGTGGGAGATCTCGCGCGAGGCGCGGCGCATCCTCGAGGACGAGCGCCCGGACGTCGTGCACGTGCAGTGCCACTACATGATCGGGAAGGCGTTCGCGGACACGGCCGCGAGGATGGGCATCCGGCTGATCGCGACGAATCACTTCATGCCCGAGAACCTGGCTCCGTTCCTGCCCTTCCCGCGCTGGTTCCTCGACATCGTGGCGAGGAACTCGTGGCGGGACATGGGCAAGGTGATGGGCCAGGCCGCCGTCGTCACGACCCCCACCCCGCTGGCGGCTTCCGCGATGCACGAGCACGCCTTCCTGCGTCAGGTGCTGCCGGTCTCCAACGGGATCGACGCGGCCAAGTACGAGCAGCGGGCGGGTGAGGAACTCGAAGCGCCCGCACACCCCACCGTGCTGTTCGTCGGTCGGCTCGCCCAGGAGAAGCACGTCGACGTCCTGATCGACGCGGTGGCGAAGCTGCCGGCGGAACTGGACACCCATCTGGAGATCGTCGGCGACGGCGAGGTCCGGCCCGCGCTGGAGGCCAGGGTCGGTCAGGTCGGCCTGGGCGACCGGGTCCGGTTCCTCGGGCCCACGTCCGACGAGGAGCTGCGCCGCGCCTACCTGCGGGCGACGGTGTTCTGCCAGCCGGGCACCGCGGAGCTGCAGTCGCTCGTGACGCTCGAGGCGATGAGCGCCTCCAAACCCGTGGTCCTGGCCGACGCCATGGCGTTGCCGCACCTGGTGGACGAGGGACGCAACGGACACCTGTTCGTCCCGAACGACAGCACCGACCTGGCGGCCAAGCTGCGCCGCATCCTCGAACTGCCGGAGCAGGAACGGCTGAGCCTGGGCAAGACCAGCCGCGAGATGGTGAACAAGCATGACCTCAGCGTCACCCTGAACACGTTCGAGGCGCTCTACCGTGGCACGGATTACGCCGCCGCGCCGTCTGATCGCTCGTCCGGACCGCGAGCCGGACACGTCTAGGATGGTCACGCCCGGCCGCGGCCGGACGCCAGGGGCCGTAGCTCAGCTGGTCAGAGCAGAGGACTCATAATCCTTTGGTCGTGGGTTCAAGCCCCACCGGCCCTACTGCGCGAGGAGGGGAGACACGGTCAGGACGGCTGGGCGTCCGTCCCGGCGGTGGTCGAGGATGTGCTGGCGTTCGCGTTCCCGAGGTCGACCTCGCGTCGGGGGCCGGTCCTCGTGCTTGACGATCTGCCCCACGCGCTGGTGGGAGACGCCGAGGACGTCGGCAGCGTCACGCATGGGCAGGCCGGCGTGCACCAGGTCAGCGGCCGCTGCGGCCTGTGCCGGTGCGGCCCGGCCGGCGACGCGGAAACCACCATTTGCCGTCCCGCTCGGCGGTGGCGTCGACGTCTATCACTTCTTGTTCTCCATCCCGATCTGCTTGCGCATGACCTTCGCACTCGACGCTCCTCATCCCCACGATCGTTCTTCCGCGTTGCTGACGTAGCTGGCATAATCGACGGTAGTTACTGATCGGTAACTAATCCGCGCGGGCCGGCCCCAGGGCGTCGGCCACCGCGAACCACCCGAGTCGAACAAGGCGGGAACTCGATGGCCCACGACGTCGATCCAGACAACCTCCCCTACGCGGACGGGGACTTCCTCCACTTCGAGGATCTCCTCGGTGCCCAGGAGCGGGTCCGTCTCAAGGAGGTGCGCGAGTTTCTCGATGCCGAGGTGCGGCCGATCGCCCGGGACGCCTGGAACACCGCGGAGTTCCCGCACGAGTTGGTCCCCAAGATCGCCGCACTGGACATCGTCTCGCCCGTGCGTCGGCTCGGCTACTCGCCCCTGCTGGCCGGGTTCATTCACGCCGAGTTCACCCGCGCGGACACCTCGATCGCCACCTTCATGGGCGTGCACGACGGCCTGTTCACCGGCTCCATCGAACTGCTCGCCTCCGAGGAGCAGAAGCAGGCGTGGCTGCCGGACATCTACTCCATGAAGAAGATCGGTGCGTTCGGGTTGACCGAACCTCTGGGCGGCTCCGACGTCGCGGGCGGCACCCGCACCACCGCCGAGCGGCAGGGCGACACCTGGGTGCTCAACGGCGCCAAGCGGTGGATCGGCAACGCCACCTTCAGCGACTGGGTGGTCATCTACGCCAGGGACGTGGCCGACAACAAGGTCAAGGCGTTCCTCGTCGACACCTCCCTTCCCGGCTACACGGCCACGAAGATCGAGAACAAGATCGCGCTGCGCACCGTGCAGAACGCCGACATCACCCTCGAGAACCTCGTGGTGGCCGACGAGTTCCACCTCGCCCACGCCAACAGCTTCCGCGACACCAACAAGGTGCTCCGTTCCACCCGCATCGGGGTCGCCTGGCAGGCTGTCGGTCAACAGCTGGCCGCCTTCGACGTCGCCCGCCGGCACGCCGTCGAGCGTCACCAGTTCGGCCGGCCGCTGGCCGCGAACCAGATGGTGCAGGATCAACTCGCCACGATGCTCGCCAACGCCATGGCCTCGATGGGCCTGCTCGTCCGGGTCGCGCAGCTGGAGGCGAACGACCAGGCCACCGAGGAGCACGCCGCCCTGGCGAAGACCTTCGCCTCCGCCCGGATGCGGGAGACGGTCGCGATGGGTCGCAGCCTCCTCGGCGGCAACGGCATCGTCGTCGACTTCGAGATGGCGAAGATCTTCGCCGACGCCGAGGCCATCTACACGTACGAGGGCACCCAGGAGATCAACAAGTTGATCACCGGCCGGGCGGTGACGGGTATCTCCGCGTTCCTGTGAGCGGGGCCCGGCGTGGATCCCGGGCCTGGTCCGGATCTACGCCGGGCGGACGACGCCGCCCGTGAACGCCGCCCGTCACGGCGGCCGGGCGGTGGGGGAGAGCGGCAGCAGCACCGACGGCCGCCGGTCCAGGATGAGGCCGAGTGGGTCGACGTAGTCCTGCCCGAGCCGCACGCCCCAGTGCAGACAGGATCCGGGGGCGCAGTGCCACCGCCCGCCTGTCAGCCGACCCACGACCTGACCGGCCGACACCCGGTCGCCCCGGCGTACCGTCGCCGTGACCGGTTCGACGCTGGTCCGCAGTCCGTCCCCGTGCGCGATCGTCAGCACCGGACGGTCGACGACGACGCCGACGAAGACGACCGTGCCCGCGGCCGGGGCCCGGACGGCCGTTCCCGGCGCCCCGGCGAGATCGACGCCCCGATGGCCGGCCGACCACCGCTGCTCCGGCGCGTCGAACGGCCGGACGACCGGCGGACGGGGCTGCAGTGGCCACTGCCAGCCGCGCGGCGCCGGCGTCGGCACGGCCACCGGCATCCCGGTCGTACGGCCGTCGGCGGCGGGTGCCACGGTCGGGGAAGCGCCCAGCAGCGCCGCGAGCACGAGCGCGACCAACCCGGCTCGGCGTCGACATGGCCGGCCGACCGCCCGGGTCGAGAGAGCCTGCGGTATTCGGCGAGGTGCTGCCGACGTCGTCATGGGTCGAGCGTGCCCGCATCACGGACCGTCGGTCCGGCGCACCCGCGAAATGTGGACGACGGCCCCCTGAACCAGAGGCTGGGGAGGGAGAAGCCGGTGCCAGCCGGTGCCGGGGAGCACCCGAGCCTGCGCTAGACTGGATCCAGCAGCCGACTGACCTCGGCTGACTACGCGTGTCCGCGCGCAGAAGCCGACAACCGGTTCTCCGGTTCATCAGGCTGACCGTTCCTCCCCTCGGTCCGGATGTGAGTCCGGTCGGGAGGTCCACGGTGATTCACCGTCCCGGACACCAGGAGCACCGCCCGCCGGGCGGCCCGGGCAGCTGTCCGGGAAGCTATCAACCGTCAACAGGCAGCGGAGACCGGCGACAGAGCCGCCGCTGCCGGGAGGAGTGTCGGCATGCCCGTCGTCACCATGCGCCAGCTGCTCGACAGCGGCGTCCACTTCGGCCACCAGACCCGCCGCTGGAACCCGAAGATGAAGCGCTTCATCTTCACCGAGCGCAACGGCATCTACATCATCGATCTCCAGCAGTCGCTGTCCTACATCGACCGCGCCTTCGAGTTCGTCAAGGAGACCGTCGCGCACGGCGGCACCATCCTGTTCGTGGGCACCAAGAAGCAGGCCCAGGAGGCCATCGCCGAGCAGGCCACCCGCGTCGGACAGCCCTGGGTCAACCAGCGCTGGCTCGGTGGCATGCTCACCAACTTCGCCACCGTCTCCAAGCGGATCTCCCGCCTGAAGGAGCTCGAGGAGATCGACTTCGACGACGTCGCCTCCTCCGGTCACACGAAGAAGGAACTGCTGCTCCTCGGCCGCGAGAAGGACAAGCTGGAGAAGACCCTCGGCGGTATCCGGGACCTGGCCAAGGCGCCGTCCGCGATCTGGATCGTCGACACCAAGAAGGAGCACCTGGCGGTCGACGAGGCCAAGAAGCTGGGCATCCCGGTCGTCGCGATCCTGGACACCAACTGCGACCCCGACGAGGTCGACTTCCCGATCCCGGGCAACGACGACGCCATCCGGTCCGTCAACCTGTTGACCCGCGTGGTCGCCGACGCCGTCGCCGACGGCCTGATCGCGCGGAACAACCGTGCGGCGGGCAGGGACGGCGCCGGCAGCGCCGAGGAACCCATGGCCGAGTGGGAGCGCGAGCTGCTCGAGGGCGCTCAGGCGCAGCAGTCCGAGACCACCACCGAGGCCGCCGCGGACACCGAGGTCGCCGAGAACACGGTCGCCGATCCGGCCGACGCCGCGCAGGCGCAGACCGACGTGCCGGCCGAGGCCACCGAAGCGACCGCTGACGACGCCGCCCCCGAGGCGACCGGTACCCCGACCGAGTGACGCTCGCGGGTCGACGCCCGCGTTCGCTCCACCGATCCACCGGCGGCGTTGCCGCCACTGCGGACCGCACTTCTTCAGCGCGGTCCGCAGTCACGACCGGGGCCGACACGGATCGACCCCACCGAGCCCGAACAAGAGGAGATGTCATGGCGAACTACACCGCCGCCGATATCAAGGCACTGCGCGAGCGCACCGGCGCCGGCATGCTCGACGTCAAGAAGGCGCTGGACGAGGCCGACGGCGACGCCGCCAAGGCGATGGAGATCATCCGCGTCAAGGGCCTGAAGGGCGTCACCAAGCGCGAGGGCCGCTCGACGGCCGAGGGCCTGATCGCCGCTCGCGTCGAGCGCAACGTCGGCGTCATGGTCGAGGTCAACTGCGAGACCGACTTCGTGGCCAAGGCCGGCCCGTTCGTCGAGTTCGGCACCAAGGTGCTCGACGCCGCCATCGCCTCGGGCGCCACCGATCTGGACAGCCTGCTCGCCGCCCAGATCGACGGCAAGCCGGTGTCCGAGCAGGTCACCGAGGCCGGGGCGCTGCTGGGTGAGAAGGTCCAGGTCCGCCGCATGGTCCGCGTCGAGGGTGCCACCGTCGACGCGTACCTGCACAAGACCTCCAAGGACCTGCCCGCGCAGGTGGGTGTGCTCGTGGCCGTCGACGGCACCGACGACGCCGCGCGGACCGTCGCCCACGACGTCGCCGTGCACACCGCCGCGATGGCGCCGACCTACCTGAGCCGGGACGACGTGCCGGCCGAGACGGTCGAGAGCGAACGGCGCATCGCCGACGAGACCGCTCGTGCGGAGGGCAAGCCCGAGGCCGCGCTGACCAAGATCGTCGAAGGGCGCCTGACCGGCTACTTCAAGGAGGTCGCCCTCCTGGACCAGCCGTTCGCCAAGGACAGCAAGAAGACCGTTGGTAAGGTGCTCGAGGAGGCCGGCACCACGGCGGTGGGCTTCGCCCGCTTCCGCGTCGGGGCCTAGCACCCACGGCCCACACCAGCAGCAGTACCCGCTCCGCGGCTCCTCCGCGGAGCGGACCACGCGACGACGGGGGTGGTCACCGACACGGTGACCACCCCCGTCGTCGCGTCCACCCGGTGATCGGAAGGCAGGCGCCCATGCAGACCCACAACCCCGACCTCGCCCACGAGCCCGGCCCCCACCGTCGACGGGTGCTGCTCAAACTCTCCGGCGAGGTGTTCGGCGGCGGTCGACTCGGCGTTGACCCGGCCACCGTGCGCGGTGTCGCCGACCAGATCGCCCGGACGATGGGTCAGGTCGAGGTCGCCATCGTCGTCGGCGGCGGCAACTTCTTCCGCGGCGCCGAACTGTCCCAGGAGGGAATGGACCGCTCCCGCGCCGACTACATGGGCATGCTCGGCACGGTGATGAACTGCCTGGCCCTGCAGGACTTCCTCGAACAGGCCGGCGTCGAGACCCGCGTCCAGTCGGCGATCACGATGGGCCAGGTCGCGGAGGCGTACATCCCGCGGCGGGCCATCCGCCACCTGGAGAAGAACCGGGTGGTCATCTTCGGTGCCGGCGCCGGCCTGCCCTACTTCTCCACCGACACCGTCGCCGTCCAGCGCGCGCTCGAGGTGCACGCCGACGTCGTGCTGGCCGCGAAGAACGGGGTCGACGGCGTCTACACCGCCGATCCGCGCAAGGATCCCACCGCGGTCCGGCTCGACCGGTTGACCTACGACGAGGCGTTGCGCCGCGACATCCGGGTGATGGACCAGACCGCGTTCAGCCTGTGCAAGGACAACGGCATGCCCATGCTGGTGTTCGGCATGCAGGGCGCCGGCAACGTCACCCGCGCCATCCTCGGCGAGGAGATCGGCACCATCATCACCGCGTGACCGTCCAGCGCGCAGCGGGCCGGGTCCGCGCCCGCCGCTGGATAGGATGGCGAACGAGACGATGAGACCAACGACGCCAAGGAGACGCGCGTGATCGACGACACCCTGCTCGAAGCCGAGGACAAGATGGACAAGGCCGTCGAGGTGGCCAAGGAGGACTTCGCCTCAGTCCGCACCGGTCGTGCGAATCCCTCGCTGTTCGCCAAGCTGACGGTCGACTACTACGGGGCGCCGACCCCGCTGCAGCAGCTCGCGTCGTTCCAGAATCCCGAGGCACGGACCCTGCTGATCACCCCGTACGACAAGGGTTCTCTCACCGACATCGAGAAGGCGCTGCGGTCCTCGGACCTCGGCGCGAACCCCGCCAACGACGGCAACGTCATCCGGATCGTGATGCCCGAGTTGACCGAGGAGCGCCGTCGGGACTACATCAAGCTGGTGCGCACCAAGGCGGAGGAGGCGAAGGTGTCCGTCCGTAACGTCCGCCGCCGGGCCAAGGACGAGCTGGACAAGCTGGTCAAGGACGGTGACGTCGGTGAGGATGAGGGGGCCCGCGCCGAGAAGGAGCTCGACTCCACCACCAAGCGGCACACCGACTCGATCGACGAGCTGCTCAAGCGCAAAGAGACCGAGCTGCTGGACGTCTGACATGAGCGACCTCCCGACGTCGGACGGACCGGACCACCGGGCCCGTCCGACGCCGCCCGGGTCGCCGGTACCGGTCGCGATGACGGCCACGCCGGGGCGGGGGATCCGCCGCTTCGGTCTGCTGCCGCCGGCCCACGGCCGAGCCAATCGCACGGCGCGTCGCACGCCGTCGCGTGCGGGCCGGAACCTTCCGGCGGCGATCGGCGTGGGCCTGGCGCTCCTCGGGGCGCTGATCGCCGGGCTGTTCTTCTCGCCCCTGCTGTTCACCGGCTTCGTGGCGGTCTTCGTGGTGATCGGCGTTCTCGAGTTCGCCCGGGCGATGGCCTTCCGCCGGCTGCTGCTGCCCCGCATCCCGGTTGCGATCGGCGCGGCGGTGCTGCCGTTCGCGGCCTATCTCGGCGGTGCCGAAATGCTCACGCTCGGGTACGTCGGCGCGTGTCTGCTCACGGTGCTGTGGCGGGCGCTCGACCCGCGGCCGGGGGCTCCCGCTGTCGCCCGGGCCGGTGTGCTCGCCCTGACGTGGATCCCGCTGATGGTCAGCTTCGCGCTACTGCTGCTGCGCACCGAGGCGGGCGCCCTGAAGCTGACCACGATGCTGCTGCTGGTGGTGGCGAACGACACGTTCGGGTACGTCGTGGGCGTGCTGTTCGGCCGGCACGCCATGGCGCCCCGGGTCAGCCCCAAGAAGACCTGGGAAGGGTTCGCCGGGTCCATCCTGGGCGCCGCCGGGATCGGCCTGATCTGCGTTCCGGTGTTGCTCGGGCGGCCCTGGTGGGTCGGGGCCGTCCTGGCCGTGGCGACGGTCGGTGCGGCCACGGTCGGTGATCTGGCAGAATCCATGGTCAAGCGCGAGGTGGGGATCAAGGACATGGGAACGATCCTGCCGGGGCACGGCGGCGTCATGGATCGGCTCGATTCCATCGTCCTCGCCGCGCCGGTGGCATTCTTGATGTTCGAACTGCTGATGCCGCGGTCGTGACGTCCGGCACGTGATGCCGGACGGAGCAGGACGGTGACGGTATCGGGGGCCGCTGGGCCCGGCTCGGAAAGGACGCGGACGATGAGCGCCACGGGGGATTCCGGGGTCGCCGCGACCACGGCGGATGGACCAACGACCGAGCGGGGCGCGTTCGCCACCGTGCCGCGTCGCCTGCGCGGCTATCGTCCGGCCCAGGTGGACGCGTTGCTGGCCCGGGTCCGCGAGGCCTGGGCGACCGGGTCCGCCGACGCGTCGATGAGCAGCGGTCACGTCCGGGACGCGGTTTTCGACCTGGTCCGGGGTGGCTACGACGCCCGGGCGGTCGACGCGGAGCTGGACCGGTGGGAGGACGCCTTGGCCCGGCGCGAGCACGACGACGAGGCCGCCCGCCGCGCCGACCTCGATCACGCGCTCGCCGTCATCCGCGCCCGCCTCGGCGCCGCGCCCGGGAACCGGTTCCGGGCGCCGACCGGACGCCGGCCCGGCTACCGGCGGCACGACGTCGACGCGCTGTGCCAACGCGTCGACGCCCGGCTGGCGGGGGAGGCGCCGCTGCGGGTTCAGGACGTCCGTGCGGCCCGGTTCCCGGCGGTGCGAGGCGCCGAGGCGTATGACGCCGCTCAGGTGGACCTGTTCCTCGACCGCGTGATCGACGTGCTCCGTATCCACCCCTGAGCCCGCTCGGTCCTCGACACGCCGGCCTGGCCTGCACCGGGATCGTCGGTGCGACCCGATACGCTCCCCGTAGTGATGTGGATCACCCCCGGCGGCGCAGCCGTCGGACGTGGCCGGTCACTGGTTCGTGACGATCTTCCACCGGTCCGGCTGGAACGATGCAGCACCTCGGTCGGTCCACCGATGCCCGAACCCGGGCGTCGGTCTCCTCGCCGCGTTCACCGCCCGTCCGTCAAGGAGGACCCATGGGCAAGCACCGCTCTCACGACGACCCCGCTCCGGGCACCGGACCCGCTCCCGGGCCACCCCTCGGCCGCCGCACGACCGGCACCGGCGGAACCGAGCTGCCGCACGGACCCGGTGCCCACCCGGCCGGTACACCGGCCGGGGATGCCGATCCGGGGATCACCCGGCAGATCGACTTCGAGGCGGTGCAGCGGGACGGGCGGTTCCGTCAGTTGCGCCGCACCCACCGCAGTTTCGTCTTCCCCATGGCCGCCGCCTTCCTGATCTGGTATTTCCTCTACGTCCTGCTGGCCGACTACGCCCACGAGTTCATGTCGACGAAGGTCATCGGCAATATCAACGTCGGGCTGATCCTCGGCCTGCTGCAGTTCGTCAGTACCTTCGCGATCACCATGGCGTACGTCGCCCACGCCAATCGCCGGTTCGACCCCCTGGCCGCCGAACTGCGCGACGAGCTCGAGGGTGGTGACTCGGCCTTCCACCACCGTCCGGAGAGGGCCGGCGACACGTTCGACGGCGACGTCGACGTGCTCGCCGGTCGGGACGCCGCCACCAGCACCGAAGGAGACGAGAAGTGAGTGCACCCCTGACCCTGCCCACCGTCGTCCCGATGGCCACCACCGAGCAGGTGGGCACGCCCTGGGTCAACATGCTGATCTTCGCGCTGTTCGTGGCCGTGACCCTGGTGATCGTGCTGCGCGCCAGCCGCAACAACCGGACCGCGGCGGACTACTACGCCGCGGGGCGATCCTTCACCGGCTCGCAGAACGGCACCGCGATCGCCGGGGACTACCTCTCCGCGGCATCGTTCCTCGGCATCGTCGGCGCCATCGCCGTCAACGGTTACGACGGTTTCCTCTACTCGATCGGCTTCCTCGTCGCCTGGCTCGTCGCGCTGCTGCTGGTCGCCGAGCTGCTGCGCAACACCGGGAAGTTCACGATGGCCGACGTGCTCTCGTTCCGGCTGCGGCAGCGCCCGATCCGGATCGCGGCCGCGATCACGACGCTCGCGGTGTGCTTCTTCTACCTGCTCGCCCAGATGGCCGGCGCCGGGGCGCTGGTGTCCTTGCTGCTGGGCATCCCGGACCGGCTCGGTCAGTCGCTCGTCATCGTCGTCGTCGGCGCGCTGATGATCCTCTACGTGCTGGTCGGCGGCATGAAGGGGACCACCTGGGTGCAGATCATCAAGGCCTGCCTGCTGATCGCCGGCGCCGCGGTGATGACCGTGTGGGTGCTCGCCCTGCACGGCTTCAACCTCTCGGAACTGCTCGGGCAGGCGGTCACGACGGCGGGGGGCAACGAGGCGATCCTGAACCCGGGGCTGCAGTACGGCAAGACGGGGACGTCCCGGCTGGACTTCATCTCCCTCGCCCTGGCCCTGGTGCTGGGCACCGCGGCCCTCCCGCACGTGCTGATGCGCTTCTACACCGTGCCGACGGCCAAGGAGGCGCGCCGTTCGGTGGTGTGGGCGATCTGGCTGATCGGCCTGTTCTACCTGTTCACCCTCGTGCTGGGGTACGGAGCCGGTGCCCTGATCGGCGCCGACCGGATCAAGGGAGCCCCGGGCGGCGTCAACTCCGCCGCCCCGTTGCTGGCCTTCGAGCTCGGGGGCTCCCTGCTGCTCGGGTTCATCTCCGCGGTCGCCTTCGCGACCATCCTGGCGGTGGTGGCCGGGCTGACCATCACCGCGGCCGCGTCGTTCGCCCACGACATCTACGCGAACGTGGTGCGCAAGGGCGCGGTGGAGGCGGGCGGCGAGGTCAAGGTGGCCCGACGCACGGTGGTCGTGATCGGTATCGTCTCGATCCTCGGCGGGATCGGCGCCCAGGGGCAGAACGTGGCGTTCCTCGTGGCGCTGGCGTTCGCCGTCGCGGCGTCGGCCAACCTGCCGACCATCCTGTACTCCCTGTTCTGGGCCCGGTTCACCACGCGTGGCGCGGTGTGGAGCATGTACGGCGGTCTCGCGGCCGCGATCGTGCTGATCGCCCTCTCACCCGTGGTGTCCGGCTCGCCGACGTCGATGATCCCGGGCGCGGACTTCGCCGTCTTCCCGTTGTCCAACCCCGGTCTGTTCTCGATCCCGCTGGCGTTCCTGCTCGGCTGGATCGGGTCCGTCACCGACTCGGCGGGGGAGAATCGGCGCAAGCAGGCGGAGATGGAGGTGCGCTCCCTGACCGGGGTCGGCGCGGAGAAGGCCGTCGAGCACTGACCGTTCCGGCGCTGTCGCCTGCCCCGGGTCCGGTGGGACTCGTCCGCCGGACCCGGGGCACGCGACGGGCGCGGGGCTCAGCCCCCGCCGCGTGCCAGCCGCTGATCGATCAGCGGCAGCACCCGGTACGGGATGATCTCGTGCATCGAGATCGAGGTGTCGATCCGCTCCACTCCCCGGCACGCCAGCATCGCCCGGTGGATCCGGAAGAGGTCCTCCGCGTCGACGCCGACGACGCGGACCAGCAGATCCGCCGTCCCCGTCGTCCCGTGGGCCTCCACGATCTCCGGGATCCGCTCGAACGCCTCGGCGATCGTCTCGAGCTCGGGCTGCTGCACCTGCACGGCCATGAAGGCGGTGAGCGGATAGCCGAGGGCGGCCGGCGCCACCAGGCGGGCGAACGGCAGGAACGCCCCGCCCTCCTCCAGCCGGCCCAGCCGGGTCTGGACCGTGTTCCGGGAGAGCCGCAACCGCGACGCGATCGCGACCGCGGTCCGGCGGGGGTGCGACACCATGTCCCGCAGGATCCGCAGGTCCGTTGAATCCACAAGCATCATGCGTTCGAACCTAGTCATGGTGCACACAATCACCAAGCAGATGACCGGCCGCATTGGCGACATGCTCAATGGCGGACCGTCCGGTTGCGCTCGGTGCCGTATGTGAGTATTTTCACAATCAGGCGGCCGACGGAGCCCGCCCGGGTGAGGACGCCACCGCGTCGAGCCCGACCCTTGATGCGAAAGCAGCGTGTCAGCCGTGTCCGTGAACAGTGTGATCCTCGATGCCCTCAACCAGGGCGGTCAGCTCGTGGACGACCTCGTCCAGTTGATCAGCCCCACCGGCGAACGCCGGCCCAACCCCGGTTTCGACGCCGTCGTCGACGACATCGACGACGAGGCGCTCGCCGCGTTCTTCGTCGACATGAGCGTCATCCGCCGGATCGACGCGGAGGCGACCGCCCTGCAGCGACAGGGCGAGCTCGGCCTGTGGGCCCCGCTCACCGGCCAGGAAGCCGCGCAGATCGGCTCGGGCCGGGCGCTGGAGCGTACGGACATGGTCTTTCCCAGCTACCGGGAGCACGGCGTCGCCTACTGCCGCGGGGTCGACCCGGTCGACATCCTCAGCCTCTGGCGTGGGGCTGCGTCCTGCGGCTGGGACCCGACCCGCACCCACATGGCGACCCCGCAGATCGTGATCGGGGCCCAGACCCTGCACGCCACGGGTTACGCGATGGGTATCAAGGCCGACGGCGGCCCGGAGGCGGCGATCGTGTACTTCGGCGACGGCGCCACCAGCCAGGGCGACGTGAACGAGGCCATGGTCTTCGCGGCCAGTTTCGGGGCGCCGGTCGTGTTCTTCTGCCAGAACAACCAGTGGGCGATCTCGGAGCCGGTGGGTCTGCAGGCGCGCGGCCATCTCGCCGACCGCGCCCCCGGCTTCGGCATCCCGTCGGTGCGGGTGGACGGCAACGACGTGCTCGCCGTCACCGCGGTGACCCGCAAGGCCCTGGCCAGGGCCCGGGCGGGGGAGGGCCCCTCCTACATCGAGGCGCTCACCTACCGGATGGGTCCCCACACCACCGCCGACGACCCGACGCGGTACGAGGACCTCGAGTTGCGCGCCGAGTGGGAGCAGCGCGACCCGCTCGCCCGGGTCCGGGCGTTGCTCGCGACGACCGGGTACGACGTCGAGGAGCTCGATGCCCGCGCGGCCCGCGCCGCCGACACCGCGGCCGGCGGTCTGCGCTCCGGTATCACGTCGATGGCCGACCCGGATCCGGAGAGCCTGTTCGAGCACGTGCTCGGCAGCCCGGACGCGTGGCTGGAGGACCAGCGCGAGCGCTACCTGCTCTACCTGGCGTCGTTGCACGGGTCCGACCACGCCGGGTCCGGTCACGCCGGAACCGATCAGGTTGCGGGGGCAAGGTGATGAGCACGATGACGATGGCCGGCGCCCTGAACGCGGCGCTGGCGGCCGAGATGGACCGGGACGAGAAGACGGTCCTGATGGGCGAGGACATCGGTGCCCTCGGCGGCGTGTTCCGGGTGACCGACGGGCTGCAGGCCCGGTTCGGCAAGCACCGGGTGATGGACACGCCGCTGGCGGAGTCCGGCATCGTCGGCACGGCGATCGGACTGGCGATGCGCGGTTTCCGGCCCGTCGTCGAGGTCCAGTTCGACGGTTTCGTCTACCCGGCCTTCGATCAGATCGTCTCCAACCTGGCCAAGCTGCACTACCGCACCCGGGGCGCCGTCAGCCTGCCGGTGACCATCCGGATCCCGTTCGGCGGCGGCATCGGTTCCCCCGAACACCACTCGGAGTCCCCCGAGGCCTACTTCGCGCACACCGCGGGACTGCGCGTGGTCAGCGCCTCCACCCCCCAGGAGGCCTACAGCACCCTGCGCGCGGCCATCGCCTGCGACGACCCGGTCGTGTTCCTCGAACCCAAGCGCCGCTACTGGGGCAAGGGTGAGGTCGACCCGGACCGCGACGCGGACCTGACCCGCGCCGCCGTCGTGCGCCCGGGCACGGACGCCACCGTCGTCGCCTACGGGCCCCTGGTCGCCACCGCCCGGGACGCGGCGACCGCCGCCGAGGACGAGGGTATCGACCTGGAGGTCATCGACCTGCGCTCGCTCTACCCGCTCGACCTCGCCACCCTCGAGGCCTCGGTGCGGAAGACCGGGCGGCTGCTCGTCACCCACGAAGCCGCTGAGTTCGGGGGCCTCGGCGCGGAGATCGTGGCCGTCCTGACCACCCGCTGCTTCTACTCGCTGCAGGCCCCGCCCGAGCGGGTCACCGGTTTCGACATCCCGTACCCGCCGGCCCGGCTCGAGGATCACCACCTGCCGGACCTGGACCGGATCCTCGACGCGGTCGACCGGCTCGTCGGCCGCGACAACTCCCAGACCGGTTCCCGCTTCGACGCCCTCGCCGGCCCGTCCACCACCTCCTCCCTGATCGGAGCTGCTTCGTGATCCGTGAATTCGCGCTGCCGGACCTCGGCGAGGGCCTGACCGAGTCCGAGATCGTCAGCTGGAAGGTCACGGAGGGGCAGAGCGTGAGCCTGAACCAGGTGATCGCCGAGGTGGAGACCGCCAAGGCCGTCGTCCAACTGCCGAGCCCGTGGGACGGTGTTGTCGAGCGGCTCCTGCAGGCGGAGGGGACGACGGTCGACGTCGGCACGCCCATCCTCGCGATCGACGTGTCCGCCGCGGACGGGTCAGGTGCCGGCGACGGCGCCGAAGGTTCGGGGGCGGCCCGTCGCGAGCCGACCCTGGTCGGCTACGGGGCCGCTCCCACCGGAACCGGCCGGCCCACCCGCCGCCGCCGCGGCAGGACCACCGGGGCCGGCGGGGCCGGCTCGCCGGCGGCGTCCGTCCCGGGCGAGCCGCTACCGGGGGTGCCCGATCCGGGGACGCCCTCGCCCCCCGACGTCCCGGCGCCGCCGGGCGAGCCCGCGCAGCCCGACGTGCCGGTGCCGACGGAACCGAGCGAGCCGCTGCAGCCCGGCGGCCCGGAGATCCCGACGCCGAGCGGCCCCGAGACCGTGCCACCGGGTGACTCGGCCGCCGTGTCGACCGCGTCGCAGGACGGCCGGCGTCAGCAGGATCGCCGGCTGTGCACCCCGGTCGTCCGCAAACTGGCCCGGGACCTCGGCGTCGACATCGACGTGCTGACCGGCAGCGGGCGCGGCGGCCTGGTCACGCGGGACGACGTCGTCGCCGCCGCGGAGACGGCCACCGGCACCGTCGACGCGGCCGAGGCCGTGACGACCGGCCCGACGACGACCGGCCCGACGACCGGCCCGACGACCGGCCCGGTCGGGCCGGGCACGGACGGGCCGGGCACCGCACCCCTGACGGCCGGCGCGGGGCCGGCCCGGACCGGCCGCGAGACCCGCGAACCCATCCGCGGGGTCCGCAAGCACACCGCGGCCGCCATGGTCGCCAGCGCCTTCACCGCCCCGCACGTCACCGAGTTCCTCACCGTGGACGTGACCGAGAGCGTCGCCCTGCTGGACGCGTTGCGCGCCGACCGGTCGTGGGCCGAGGACCGACCGACGATGACCGCCCTGGTCGCCAAGGCCGTCCTGGTCGCCCTGCGCCGGCACCCGGAGCTGAACTCCCGGTGGGACGAACCGGCCGGGCAGATCGTTCGCTTCGGCTACGTCAACCTCGGCATCGCCGCCGCCACCGGTCGCGGTCTGCTGGTGCCGAACATCAAGGACGCCGACGCCATGGACCTGCGCGCCCTGGGCCGGGCGCTGCGCGAGTTGACCGCCGCCGCGCGGGACGGGCGGACGGCCCCCGCGGCGCTGAGCGGCGGCACCTTCACCATCTCCAACGTGGGCGTGTTCGGCGTCGACGCGGGCACCCCCATCCTCAACCCGGGGGAGGCGGGCATCCTCGCCACCGGCCAGGTGCGGCGCATCCCGTGGGAGCACCGGGGCGAGGTCGCCCTGCGCGAGGTGATGACGCTGAGCCTGTCCTTCGACCACCGGCTCGTCGACGGGGAGGCCGGGTCCCGGTTCCTCGCCGACGTCGGTGCCGTCCTGCGGGCGCCCGGCGCGACCCTGACCCTGGTCTGACGGGACGGCGGATGGACACCCTCACCAGCACCCTCGACGTCACCCCCGACACCGCCGGGAAGGCCGGCACGCGGCGCGCCGCCGCGCACGCCGCGCTCGCGGCGGAACTGCGACACCGGTTGAGCGTCGCCGCCCTGGGCGGAACGGCCGCGGCCCGGCAGCGGCACCGCGACCGGGGCAAGCTGCTGCCCCGGGAGCGGGTCGAACAGCTCCTCGACGACGGCAGCCCGTTCCTGGAGCTCTCCCCGCTGGCCGCGACCGGCATGTACGACGACGCGTGCCCCGGCGCCGGTCTGATCACCGGCATCGGGCTCGTCGCCGGACGGCCGGTGCTGATCGTGTGCAACGACGCGACCGTCAAGGGCGGCACCTACTACCCGATGACCGTGACCAAGCACCTGCGCGCCCAGCAGGTGGCGTTGGAGAACCGGCTGCCCTGCCTCTACCTCGTCGACTCCGGCGGCGCGTTCCTGCCGCTGCAGGACGAGGTGTTCCCGGACCGGGAGCACTTCGGGCGGATCTTCTTCAACCAGGCGAACCTCTCCGCCGCACGGATCCCGCAGCTCTCCGCCGTGCTCGGCTCCTGCACCGCGGGCGGCGCCTACGTTCCTGCGATGAGCGACGAGACCGTCATCGTCGCCGAGCAGGGCACCATCTTCCTCGGCGGCCCGCCGCTGGTGAAGGCCGCGATCGGCGAGGACATCACCGCCGAGCAGCTCGGCGGTGGCCGGCTGCACACCGGCACGTCCGGGGTGGCCGACCACCTCGCCGACGACGACACGCACGCCCTGCAGATCCTGCGCGACATCGTTGCGACCCTGCCCGAGCCGGCCGCCCCCGCGTGGACCGTCCGGGAGCCGGTCGAACCCGCCGTCGACCCGGCGACACTGACCGCGGTCGTCCCCGCGGACACCACCACCCCGTACGACGTGCGCGAGGTGATCGCCCGGCTCGTCGACGGCAGCGCGTTCAGCGAGTTCAAGCGGGACTACGGGGCCACCCTGGTCACCGGGTTCGCTCATCTGCACGGGCACCCCGTGGGGATCGTCGCCAACAACGGCGTCCTGTTCAGCGAGTCCGCACTCAAGGGCGCCCACTTCATCGAACTGTGCGACCAGCGCGGCATCCCGCTGATCTTCCTGCAGAACATCACCGGGTTCATGGTCGGGACCGACGCCGAGGCCGGCGGCATCGCCAAGCACGGCGCGAAGATGGTCACCGCCGTCGCCACCTGCCGGGTGCCGAAGCTGACCGTGATCATCGGCGGCTCGTACGGTGCCGGCAACTACTCGATGTGCGGGCGGGCGTACGGTCCCCGGTTCCTGTGGATGTGGCCGAACGCGCGGATCTCCGTGATGGGCTCCGCGCAGGCCGCCGCGGTGCTGGCCACCGTCCGGCGCGACGCCGCCACCGCCGCGGGCGAGGAGTTCACCGCCGAGGACGAGCGGGCGCTGACCGAGCCGGTGATCGACCAGTACGAGCGCCAGGGCAGCCCCTGGTACTCGACCGCCCGGCTCTGGGACGACGGCGTGATCGACCCGGCCGACACCCGGACGGTGCTCGGCCTCGCCCTCGACGTCGTCAGCCGGACCCCGCTGCCCGACGACCACCGCTTCGGCCTGTTCCGGATGTGAGGCCCATGACCACCGAATCCACCACCAGCCTGGCGACCGTGCCCGGCAGCGAGCGGCTCTTCTCCACGGTGCTCGTCGCCAACCGCGGTGAGATCGCCTGCCGGGTGATCGCGACCCTGCACCGGCTCGGCATCGAGGCGATCGCCGTCTACAGCGAGGCCGACGTCGGCGCCCGGCACGTGCTCGAGGCCGACCGCGCCGTGCTGATCGGCCCGGCGGCGGCCCGGCTGAGCTACCTGGACGTCGACGCCGTCATCCGCGCCGCGAAGGACACCGGCGCCGAGGCCATCCACCCCGGCTACGGGTTCCTGTCCGAGAACCCGGAGCTCGCCGAGGCGTGCGACCGGGCCGGGATCGTGCTGATCGGCCCCGGCAAACGGGCGCTGGAGACGATGGCCGACAAGATCCGGGCCAAGGCCCACGTGGCCGCCCACGGCGTCCCCGTCGTCCCCGGCGTCGACGACGCGGACCTCGCCGGCGAGCAGGCCGAGAGTGAGGCCGACGACGACGGCGCCGGTGTGGGTGTCCGGGACGCGCGGCTGATCGCCGCGGCGGACCGGGTCGGCTACCCGCTGCTGGTCAAACCGTCCGCGGGCGGCGGCGGCAAGGGAATGGTCGCCGTCACCGCGCCCGGGGACCTGCCCGCGGCCCTGCGCACCGCCCGCCGCACCGCCGCCGCGGCGTTCGGGGACGACACCGTGCTGCTGGAACGGCTGATCACCTCGCCCCGCCACATCGAGGTGCAGGTGCTCGCCGACGAGCACGGCACGGTGATCCACCTCGGGGAACGCGAGTGCTCCCTGCAGCGCCGCCACCAGAAGGTGATCGAGGAGGCGCCCTCACCGCTGATCTCGGCCGCCACCCGCGCCGAGCTCGGCGCCGCCGCCTGTCGGGCCGCGGCGAGCGTGGACTACCGCGGCGCCGGTACGGTCGAGTTCATCGTCTCCGCCGACGAGCCCGAGCGGTTCCACTTCCTGGAGATGAACACCCGGCTACAGGTCGAGCACCCGGTCACCGAGATGATCACGGGCGTGGACCTGGTCGAGGAGCAGGTGCGCGTCGCCGCCGGGCATCCGCTGCGCCTGACCCAGGACGACGTCACCGTGACCGGCCACGCCGTCGAGGCGCGGTTGTACGCGGAGGATCCCGCCGCGGGTTTCCTGCCCACCGCGGGCACCGTCGTGGCCTTGACCGAGCCGGCCGGCCCGGGCGTCCGCGTGGACAGCGGGATCCTGCCGGGCGCCGTCGTCGGCACCGACTACGACCCGATGCTCGCCAAGATCATCGCCCACGGAGAGGACCGGGCCCAGGCCCTGGACCGGCTCGCCGCCGCGCTCGCGCAGACCGTCGTGTTCGGCGTCGGCACCAACGTCGACGCCCTGCAGGCCCTGGTCGCTCACCCGGCGGTGCGGGCCGGCGACCTGGACACGGGGCTGATCGACCGGAGCCTGGACGAGCTGACCGGGTGGCGACCCGACGACGCGGATGTCGCCGGCATCGCCGTGGCACTGATTGCGGCGGGCGGGCAGCCGGCGGGCGGCGCGAGCCCGGACGCCGCGCTCGACCTCGGGACGGGGGCCGGTGCCGCACCGGCCCGGTCCCGCGCACTGGGGGGAACGCCGGACGCGCCGGCGGCGGGGGCCTGGGCCCGCGCCGCCGGGTTCCGGCTGGGCGGTCGGGTCGACCGCCTGCGCCTGCGTGACGGTGCCGGGAACGACCGCGCCGTCACCGTCACGCAGGCCGCCCCCGGCTCGGGCACTTCTGCGTCGCCGCAGGGCCCGGCCGTGCTGGTCGACGGCGAGCCGGTCACCCCGACCGGCCCGTGGGAGGTGCTCGCCGACGGCGACGCGGTCCACGCCCACGGCCCTCGTCCCGCGAACCCGCACCCGGCCACCGGGCAGCCGTCCACCGGGCACCCGTCCCCGGGCCACCCGCACACGGTGACCCTGCACCGGATCGACCGGGCAGCCGTCCTCGCCGCCGCCCGCGCGCGGGCCGTGCGCGCCGCGACCGGCGCCGACCCCGACGTGCGCACCCCCATGCCCGGCACCGTCGTCGCCGTGCCCGCCACGGCCGGCGCCACCGTCACGGCCGGCGCCCCGCTCGTCGTGGTCGAGGCCATGAAGATGGAGCACACCCTGACCGCCCCCGCCGACGGCGTCGTCGCCGTGCACGTGGCGGTGGGCGACCGGGTCGCCGCCGGCACCGTCGTCGCCGGCGTCACCCCCGACCCCGAGACCACCCCGCGCAAGGAGACCCCCGATGCCTGACGTCCTGAGCAGTTCCGAGTACACGTCGACCGGGCTGAGCGAGGAGCTGACGGACCTGGCCGCCATGGTGCGGGACTTCGCCGACACCGTCGTCGCGCCCGCCGCCGTCACCCACGACGCCGCCCACACGTTCCCGTACGAGGTCGTCGCCCAGATGGGGGAGCTGGGCCTGTTCGGGCTGCCCGTGCCCGAGGAGTACGGCGGGATGGGCGGCGACCACCTGGCCCTCTGCGTGGCCATCGAGGAGCTCGCCCGCGTGGATCAGTCCATCGCGATCACCCTGGAGGCCGGGGTGTCGCTGGGCATCTCGCCGCTGCTGCACTACGGCACCGACGAACAGAAGAGTGCGTGGGTGCCCGACCTCGCGGCCGGCCGCGCCCTCGCCGGGTTCGGCCTGACCGAGCCCGAGGCCGGCTCCGACGCGTCCGGCACCCGCACCACCGCCCGGCTCGAGGACGGGACGTGGGTGATCAACGGCAACAAGGAGTTCATCACCAACTCCGGCACCGACATCACCCGCCTCGTCACCGTCACCGCCGTCACCGGCACGCAGGAGGACCGCCACGGCCGGGAGCGGAAGGAGATCTCCACCTTGCTAGTGCCCGTGCCCACCGAGGGGTTCCGCGCCGAGAAGGCGTACGACAAGGTCGGCTGGAACTCCTCCGACACGCATCCGCTGACGTTGACCGACGTGCGGGTGCCGGAGAAGAACCTGCTCGGTGAGCGCGGCCGCGGCTACGCCAACTTCGTCCACACCCTGGACGAGGGGCGGATCGCCATCGCGGCGCTGGGCACCGGGGCGGCGCAGGGCTGCCTGGACGCCGCCGTCCGGTACGCCAAGGAGCGGCGCGCGTTCGGGTCCGCGATCGGGCAGCACCAGGCCATTGCGTTCAAGATCGCGCGCATGCAGGTGCGGGTGCACACGGCCCGGCTGGCCTGGCGGGACGCCGCCGCGCGGATGGTCGCGGGCAAGCCGTTCAAGACGCAGGCCTCGATCGCCAAGATCGTCGCGGGCGAGGCGGCCATGGACAACGCCCGGGACGCGACCCAGATCTTCGGCGGCTACGGCTTCATCAACGAGTTCGTCGTCGCGCGGCACTATCGTGACTCGAAGATCCTGGAGATCGGCGAGGGGACCACCGAGGTGCAGCAGATGCTCATCGCCCGCTCGCTCGGACTGGAGTGAGCATGACGACGACGTCGGACCCGCACAGAGCGGCTTCGGGTGCCGCGGATCGCCCGCGCACCGGGTCCATTCCCATCACCGAGGCGGTGCGCCAGCGCGGCCTCTACTACGAGGAGTACCGGACCGGCGTCGTCTACGAGCACCGCCCGGGCCGGACCATCACCGAGGCCGACGACGTACTGTTCACCACGTTGTCCGGCAACACCCAGTCCCTGCACCTGGACGAGCACTTCGCCTCCGGGCAACCGTTCGGGCGCCGGTTGGTCAACTCCATGTTCACGCTCTCGATGCTGGTCGGTTTGTCCGTCGCGCAGTTGACGGAGGGCACCATCGTGGCGAATCTCGGGTTCGAGGCGGTGGAGTTCCCGGCCCCCGTCTTCCACGGCGACACCCTGTACGCGTCCACCGTCGTCGTCGGCAAGCGGCTCTCCCAGAGTCGGCCGGGCCAGGGCATCGTCACGCTCAAGCACACCGCGCGCAACCAGTCGGGGGCCGTTGTCGCCGTCGCCACCCGGTCGGTGCTGGTCTGGTGCGAGGAGGCGCACCGCCGGCACCAGGAGGCCGGGTGACCGTCACCTCGATGCACGCCTTCGGCTTCACCGCGTACGGCGGCCCCGAGGTGATGCAGCATCTCGACGTGCCGGTACCCGTGCCCGGGCGCGGTGAACTGCTGGTGCGGATGGCGGCCGCCGGAGTCAACCCGGCCGACATCAAGGTCCGGTCCGGGCAGCGGCAGAACGCGTTCCCGGTTCGGTTCCCGATGGCGGTGGGCCGGGAGGCCGCCGGCGAGATCGTGGCCGTCGGGGACGACGTCGACGGCTGGCGGCCCGGGGACGCGGTGTTCGGCGCCGCCGCCGCGGGAACCGGCGCCCTGGCCGACCTGGTCGTGCTCAGCGCCGGCAGCGTCGCCCGCCGACCACCGGCGGTGCCGCCCGAGCAGGCCGCCTGCGTCCCCGTCTCGGTCGGCACCGCGTGGGACGCCCTGGCCGAGCTGGACCTGCCCGCCGGAACCGCACTCCTGGTGCTCGGCGCCGGCGGCGGCGTCGGCACGGCGGTGTGCGGACTCGCCGCCGCCCGCGGGATCACCGTCCTCGGGGTGGCGTCCGCGGGCAAACGCGACCTGGTCGAAGGTCTCGGAGCCGTGCACGTCGCGTCCGGCGACGGCTGGTCCGACCGGGTTCGCGCGGCCGCTGCCTCCGGGGTCGGCGGTGCGGTCGACGGCGTGATGGACCTGGTCGGCGGTCAGGTGCTGTGGGACGGGGCGGCCCTGGCGCGCGACCCACGGCAGATCCGCAGCGTCGCCGAGCCGCAGCTGGCCGCCTCGCTCGGCGGGTCAGGGGTCACCCGGCGGCGGACCACGGCGGTGTTCACCGCCATCGTCGACGCCGTCGCCGCGGGCACGTTCACGCCGGTCGTCACCGCCACCTGGCCGCTCGCGCAGGCCGAGCACGCCGTCGCCGCGGTCGAGACCGGCCACGCCGCCGGCAACGTCGTGGTGGTCGCCGACACCCGGACCGTCGACACCCTCCCCGCCGACCGCCCGACCCGCGCCGACGACGGAGCTGCCCGCCCCGGCGACCCTGCCCCAGCCGGCGACACTGCCGTCGCAGGGTCGCCGGATCCGGCCCCGTAGCATCGCTCTCGTGACCACCTTCTCGATGGGCCCGGCCCTGCTGTTCTGCCCCGCCGACCGCGCGGACCGTTACGCCAAGGCCGCGGACCGGGCCGACGCCGTCATCCTCGACCTGGAGGACGCCGTCGCCCCCGCGGACAAGGCCGCCGCCCGTGCCAACCTCGCCGCGCACCCGCTGGACCCGGCGCGGACGATCGTGCGGGTCAACGCGGCGGGGACCGACGACTTCGCCGCCGACGTCGCCGCCCTGGCCGGCCTGCCGTACCGGACCGTCATGCTCGCCAAGACCGAGGACGTCGCGCAGGTGCGCGCACTCGCCGGGCACGACGTGATCGCCCTGATCGAGACCGCCGCGGGCGTCCTCGCGGTCGGTGCCATCGCCGCCGAGCCCACCGTCGTCGCCCTGATGTGGGGGGCCGAGGACCTCGTCGCCTCCCTCGGCGGCACCGGCAGCCGCACCGCGGACGGGCGGTACCGGGCCGTGGCCACCCACGCACGGTCGATGACCCTGTTGGCCGCCGGCGCGCACGGGAAGGCCGCGATCGACGCCGTCTACACTGCGATCGAGGACACCGCGGGCCTGGCCGACGAGTGCGAGGACGCCGCCGCCTCGGGGTTCGCCGCCAAGGCGTGCATCCACCCGTCGCAGGTGACCGCGGTCAGAGCCGCGTTCGCCCCGGACGACGAGGAGGTGGCCGCCGCCCGGGAGCTGCTCGAGGAGGCCGAGCGCCGGCCCGGGGTGTTCACTTGGCGCGGCACCATGGTCGACGAGCCGATCCTCCGACACGCCCGGTCCGTGCTGGCCCGCGCGGGCGGCGCCGGGTAGGCGAGCGAGGCCAACGGTGGACGCGACGGACGAGTTCGAGGTGGAACGTCCCCGGCTGCTGCGACTTGCTGCTCGCGTGCTGAGCGACCCGGTTGAGGCCGAGGACGTCGTGCAGCAGGCGTGGCTGCGGATGCACGCCACCGACGGCCCCGTGGCGAGCCTGCCCGCGTGGCTGACGACCGTCACCACCCGGCTGTGCCTGGACCGACTGAAGGCGCGTGTCCCGGTCCCGGTCGAGCCGACCGAGGAGGGCGGAGCCGCACCCGACCCGGCGGACGCCGTCGCTCTGATGGACGCCGTCGGCGGCGCCCTCGGTGTGGTGCTCGACCGGCTGAGCCCGGCCGAGCGGGTCGCGTTCGTGCTCCACGACTCGTTCGCCGTCGACTTCACGGCCATCGCCGGGATGCTCGAGACCACGCCAGCCGCAGCTCGCAAGCTGGCCTCCCGCGCTCGGGCCAAGGTGGCGCAGCCGGCCGCCGAGTCGCCAACGGGCGAGAAACCAACGCCCGAGAAACCAACGCCCGAGTCGCCAACGCCCGGGAAACCGGCGCCCGGGAAACGGGCGGGCGAACAACCCGACGATGCACCGCCGTCGTCTTCTCACCGTTCTGCTCCCTGGGAGGTGGTCGACGGTTTCCTGGCCGCCGCGCGGGAGGGTGACCTCGACCGGTTGGTCGGTCTCCTGGCGCCCGACGTGCGGATCAGCGCCGATCGGGCCGCGGTGCTCGCGGGCACCCCGGAACTGATCGAAGGGCGGGACGCCGTCGCGGCCTTCTTCAACGGCAGCGCACGCTCCGCGCTCCCGGTGTTCGTCGGTGACGGGCCGGGCGCCGCCTGGTACCAGCGGGGCCGCGCCGCGGTCTACTTCGACTTCAGCGTGTTCGACGGCCAGGTGGTCGAGATCATCTTCCGCGCCGACGCGGTGGCGCTCGCCCGGGTGCGGCGACGTCGCGGCGCGCGATTCGCCTGACCCGGTCTTCGTCGTCCGGCCTCGAGCACCGCGGCGAGACTGCCGATGACGTGATCAAGGCGCAGGACCGCCACCTCAAGGAGGCGGAGAAGGCCGGGGACGCCGCCCATCAGCAGGCGCGCAACGAGATGAAGGGTGCATCGCGTCGTAGACCGCGAGCATCGCGGGGATCGCCCCGCCCGGCGAGTTGATGTAGAGGTCGATCGGCGCGTCCGGATTCACCGCCTGCAGGTGCAACAGCTGGGCGATGAGCACGTTGGCGACGCCGTCGTCGATCCCGGTGCCGAGGTAGACGATCCGGTCGGTGAGCGGGCTGCTGAAGACGTCCAGGGTCTGGGTTCCGCGGCTGTCCTGCCGGGTCACGTAGGGGACGGTGTAGCTGCTCACGCAGGCCAGCCCGAGGGCGAGGGTGGAGACGGGGATCGGCAGGAGCCGGATGAGGTCGCGGATGGCGAGCATCGCCGGCACGGATCCACCGGGGGAGTTGATCCAGAGGCTGATCTCCCGCCGCGGGTCCTGCGTGGAGAGGAGGAGCAGCTGGCTGCAGATCCTCGTCCAGGTGCCACGTGTCGATTGTCGATGTCATGGGTCAAGCGTCACCGTCGAAGGTCGACGCGGGAAGGCCGCGCCGCTGCCAGCGGATCCGCCCTCGGCGAGGTGACCGGAACCCACCCGTTGACTGGTCACCAACTGACGGTTCTCGTGCCAGTTCGCTCCCCGAACCGACATCGAGTGACCAGTCAGCGGGCAATGGCGTCGGTAGAGTGGCGCTGGTGTTCGCCCTCGTCCTCGCCGCCGTCGTCGTCGGGGCCGTGGCCCAACGCATCTCCGGGCTCGGGTTCGCGCTCGTCGTCTCCCCGGTCCTCGTCCTCGGCCTCGGCGCGTTCGACGGCGTCATGGTCGTCAACCTGTGCGCGGCCGTGTCGGCGTCGATGGCGTTGTTCCTGGTCCGGCGCGACGTCGACTGGCGGCGGTACGGCGCGCTCGCCGGCTTTGCGCTGGTCGGCATCGTCCCCGGCGCCGTGCTGGCCGCCTCCCTGCCCGGACCGGTCGTCGAGATCTCCATCGGGGTGCTGCTGCTCGTCGCACTGACCGTCTCGGTTCTCCTGACCCGCACCTCCCTCGTCCTTTCCGGGCCGGTGACGATGGCGACGAGCGGCATCCTGTCGGGGGCGATGAACGCGGCCGCCGGGATCGGGGGCCCCGCGGTCAGTGTCTACGGGATGCTGAGCCGCTGGCCGCACCGGTCCTTCGCGGCCACCCTGCAGCCCTACTTCCTGACCCTGGGCCTCTGCTCGCTGACCGCCAAATGGATCGCCTCGGGCGGCCGGATGCCCGGGATGCATCCGTGGCAGTGGGTCACGATCGTCGCGTTCACCGCCGGCGGACTGCTGCTGGGTCAGCGGATCGCCCCGCACGTGCCCGCCACCGTCGCCCGGCGGACCGTGGTGGTGATCGCCTACCTGGGCGCCGTCTCCACGCTGGTCAAAGGCCTCACCGAGATCGGGTGACCGCGACCTGCACGTCGACTATCGCCGATCGGCGGTCATTCGTGGGGCCTTACCCGCCGAAGCGCGATAATCGACCCGGGAACGGCTCGGGGCATACTGGGCGGGTGCCCGACACGCCTGACGACCCCCGCACCACGGACGAGTCCACCCCCACCGGCCACACCGACCCCCGCCACGCCGACACGAGCCACAGCGGCACCGGCCACGGCGCGGACACGAGCCCGCGTCGCCGGACCGTGAGCCTGCTCGGCGCCACCGGATCCATCGGCACCCAGGCCGTCGCCGTCGCCGTCGCGAACCCCGACCGGTTCCGGGTCACCGCGCTGGCCGCCGGGGGCCGTGACCTGCGGCTGCTGGCCGAGCAGGTGGTCGCCGTCCGCGCCGAGGCCGTCGGCATCGCCACCGGCGACCCCGCCGCACTGCAGCACGAGATCGACGACGCCGCCCGCTCCGCCGGGCAGCCCGGCCGGCACCGGCCGCAGATCGAACACGGCCCCGACGCCGCCACCCGGATCGCCGCCATCGGGGCGGACGTCGTCCTGAACGGGATCACCGGGTCCATCGGGCTGCGCCCCACCCTGGCCGCCCTCGACGCGGGGTCCACCCTGGCCCTGGCCAACAAGGAGTCGCTCATCGTCGGCGGGACCCTGGTCACGGCCAAGGCCGCGTCCGGCCAGTTGGTACCCGTGGACAGCGAGCACAGCGCCATCGCCCAGAGCCTGCGCGCCGGCACCGCGGGGGAGGTGCGCCGGCTGGTCCTCACCGCCAGCGGCGGACCGTTCCGGGGCCGTACCCGGGAGCAGCTGCGCGATGTCACCCCCGCCGAGGCACTCGCCCACCCCAATTTCGCCATGGGCCGGGTGATCACCACCAACTCCGCGACCCTGGTCAACAAGGGGCTGGAGGTGATCGAGGCGCACCTGCTCTTCGACGTCCCGCTGGACGCCATCGACGTCGTCGTCCACCCGCAGCAGTACATCCACTCGATGGTCGAGTTCGTCGACGGCGCCGTGGTCGCGCAGATCGGCCGGCCGACCATGGCGGTGCCCATCGCCCTGGGTCTGGGCTGGCCGGACCGGGTGCCCGGCGCCGAGACCCCGATCGACTGGTCCCGGGCCGCGGACTGGCGGTTCGAACCGCTCGACGACGACGCGTTCCCGGCGGTCGCGCTCGCCCGCCGCGCCGGCGCGGCGGGCGCCACGTACCCCGCCGTCTACAACGCCGCGAACGAGGAGTGCGTCGAGGCGTTCCACGCCGGCCGACTCGGTTTCCTCGGCATCGGCGAGACCATCGAGCGGGTACTCAGCGAACACCGGGCGGACGGGCAGCTGAGCGTGGATACTGTTCTCGAGGCCGAACGCTGGGCGCGGGCCCGGACGCACCAGCTCCTCGGCACCCCCCTCGAAACCACCAACTGACCCACTCATCGACGTGAACGACTCGGCAGGACGGCCATGACAGTAGTGCTCTTCATCCTCGGCGTGCTCGTCGTGGTCGTCGGCATCATCGTCTCGATCGCGCTGCACGAAGTGGGACACCTGGTGCCCGCCAAGCTGTTCGGCGTGCGCGTGACCCAGTACATGATCGGCTTCGGTCGGACCCTGTTCTCCGTGCGCCGCGGCGAGACCGAGTACGGGCTCAAGGCCATCCCGGCGGGCGGATACATCGCCATGATCGGCATGTACCCGCCGGCCCGGCAGGACGGCCGGGTCCGCGCGTCGACCACCGGAATGTTCCAGACCATGGCAGACGACGCCCGCCGCGCCTCCGCCGCCGAGCTGCAACCGGGCGACGAGAACCGGATGTTCTACCGGCTGCCGGTGTGGAAGCGGATCATCATCATGCTCGGTGGCCCGTTCATGAACCTGGCCATCGGCGTCGTGTTGATCGGTGTCCTGCTGATGGGCTTCGGCACCGCGCAGCCGACGACGACGGTCGGCTCCCTCAGCCAGTGCGTCGTCACCGCCGCGCAGCAGCAGCGCACCGGGCAGACCTCCTGCCGGGCCACGGACAAGCCGTCTCCCGCGGTCGCCGCGAAGTTGCAGCCCGGTGACACGATCGTGTCCTTCGCCGGGACCGACGTGACGTCCTGGAACCAGCTCACCACCCTGATCCGGCAGAGCGCGGGCCGCTCCGTGCCCGTCGTCGTGGACCGCGACGGCACCTGGGTCACCTCGACCATCACGCCTGTGACCAACGACGTCGCCGTCCTGGACGCGAAGGGCAACCCCGTGCGGGACGCGAACGGCACCGTGCAGACGACGCCGGCCGGGTTCATCGGCGTCGGCCCCACCCAGCAGATGGTGCCGCAGCCGATCACCGCGGTGCCGCCCATGGTCTCCCAGAACGTCGGCGCCGTCGTCGGCGTCGTGCTGAACCTGCCGCAGCGCATGGTCGAGGTCGGTCAGGCGGCGTTCAGCAGCGCACCGCGGGATCCCAACGGTCCGATGAGCGTGGTCGGCGTCGGCCGGATCGCCGGCGAGGTCGCCTCCACCGACCTGATCGACGTCCGCTCCAAGGTCGCCGGACTGGTCGGGCTGCTCGCCAGCGTCAACATCGCCCTGTTCGTGTTCAACCTGATCCCCCTACTGCCGCTGGACGGCGGCCACATCGCGGGCGCCTTGTGGGAGGCCGTGCGGCGCGGTTTCGCCCGGCTGTTCCGGCGGCGCGACCCGGGCCCGGTCGACATCGCGAAGCTGATGCCGGTCACCTACGTGGTGGCGGGACTGCTGCTGGTGATGGGGGCGCTGTTGATCTTCGCCGACATCGTCAAACCCATCACGCTGTTCTGAGCCTCCTCGGTCCCGCCCACGCTGCTGGCGAACGATCCGGAAGGCGGCGCGGTGACGAACAGGTGGGGGAGGATAATGGACGTCGATCCACCGATCCGTGAGGAGACAACTTGACCTCGGTCAGCCTGGGAATGCCCGCATCACCGCCGCCGGTGCTCGCCCCGCGACGGAAGACCCGCCAGATCAAGGTGGGCAGCGTCGGGGTCGGTTCGGACTACCCGGTGAGCGTCCAGTCGATGACGACGACGCCGACCACCGACATCAACGCCACCCTGCAGCAGATCGCCGAGCTCACCGCGTCGGGCTGCGACATCGTCCGCGTCGCGTGCCCGAGTCAGGACGACGCCGACGCGCTGCCGATCATCGCGAAGAAGTCGCAGATCCCGGTGATCGCCGACATCCACTTCCAGCCCAAGTACGTGTTCGCCGCGATCGAAGCCGGGTGCGCCGCGGTCCGGGTCAATCCGGGCAACATCCGCAAGTTCGACGACCAGGTCAAGGAGATCGCGCAGGCGGCGAAGGACCACGGCACGTCGATCCGGATCGGCGTCAACGCCGGCTCCCTCGACAAGCGGATCATGGACAAGTACGGCAAGGCCACCCCCGAGGCGCTCGTCGAGTCGGCCGTCTGGGAGGCTTCCCTGTTCGAGGAGCACGACTTCCACGACTTCAAGATCTCCGTCAAGCACAACGACCCGGTGGTCATGGTGCGGGCCTACGAGCTGCTCGCCCAGCGCGGCGACTGGCCGCTGCACCTGGGCGTGACCGAGGCCGGACCCGCCTTCCAGGGCACCATCAAGTCGGCCACCGCGTTCGGGGCGCTGCTGTCCCGCGGCATCGGCGACACGATCCGGGTCTCCCTCTCCGCCCCGCCCGTGGAGGAGGTCAAGGTCGGCAACCAGATCCTGCAGTCGCTGAACCTGCGGCCCCGCAAGCTCGAGATCGTCTCCTGCCCCTCCTGCGGACGGGCTCAGGTCGACGTGTACACCCTGGCGGACAAGGTGACCGCCGGACTGGAGGGCCTGACGGTGCCGCTGCGCGTCGCCGTCATGGGCTGCGTCGTCAACGGTCCGGGCGAGGCCCGGGAGGCCGACCTCGGCGTCGCCTCCGGCAACGGCAAGGGCCAGATCTTCGTCAAGGGCGAGGTGGTCAAGACCGTGCCCGAGGACCAGATCGTCGAGACCCTGATCGACGAGGCGATGCGGATCGCGGATGAGATGGGTGAGGCCGATGGCGAGGACGCCGTCCAGGGCGACCCCGTGGTCACCGTCGGCTGACCAGCGCGGGCCCGTCCCCGCCGGAGACGACGGTGTCCGCGAGCTGGGTGCCGCGGACACGGCTGCGCTGCGGGAGCTGATCGCAGCCGACCGGGTCGCCAACATCTTCCTCGACGCCCAGCTCGGGTCCCGTGGCATCGTCGCCGGAACCGGCCGGATCCTCGGCCTCTTCGTGGCGGGTCGGCTGACCGCCGCCTGCTGGGCCGGGGCCAACATCGTCCCGGTCGGCACCACCGAGGAGGTGGCGGCGCCCGTCGCGGAGGCGTTGTTGGCGATGCGTCGCCGGTTCTCCTCCATCTTCGGCCCGGCCGAGTCGGTGCTACCGCTGTGGGAGGCGATCAAGGGGCACAGCCCGCACCCGTTCGACGTCCGCCCCGACCAGCCGCTGCTGGCCATCGGACCGGACGTGCCCGTGGACGATCCGGGGCTGGTCCGGGTCGCGGAGCAGGCCGACTTCGACGTCGTGCTGCCCGCCTCCGTGGACATGTTCACCGAGGAGGTCGGGTACAGCCCGCTGCAGGCGGGGGAACAGTCCTACCGGGAACGCGTGCGCGGCTTCATCGCCGCCGGGCAGTGCCTGATCCACCGGGACCGGCACGGCGACATCGTGTTCAAGGCCGATCTGGGCACGATCAGCGCCCACGCGAGTCAGGTGCAGGGCGTGTGGGTCAACCCGCGACACCGCGGGCAGGGCCTGGCGACCGGTTTCATGGCCGACGTCGTCGCTCTCGCCCGGCTCCGGGCACCCGTCGTCAGCCTCTACGTCAACGACTTCAACACCCGGGCCCGCGCCGTCTACGAGCACGTGGGCTTCACCCCGGTCGGCCGGTTCGCGACCGTCCTGTTCTGACGTCGGCGGCCATCTCGGCTCGGCGCGGGTCGAGCGTCCGCACTGCGTCGACTCGGCGTGGGTCGAAAGCCCGCCCTGCGTTGACTATTGAATTTCGGGGCTCCAGCCCGGGGCCGGAGCCCCGAAATTCAATAGTCAACGACGGCGGCGCGGTGTCAACGACGGCGGCGACGGTGTCGATCGCGGTGGGGACGCGTCGGTGACCCGCTCAGCTCCGCAGGAAACGGGCGGCGACGGTGGCCCGACGGATCGCCGTCAGCCGCTCCCGCTGCTCACCGGCCCGCTTCTGCAGGCGCTGCAGTGCCGCCCGGTCCAGCCCGGGTGTGGGCGGCAGCGACAGCAGCGTGTCCCACAGGGACTCCTTCGCGTCCACCGCGGACTCCAGCGCCTCCAGCTCCAGTTCGGTCGCCTGCGAGCCGCGGCGCCGCAGCGGGTTGATCGGATCGATCCGGGTGGCGACGGCACCGACGACGCCGACCACGCGGCGGACGGGTGGCACCCGGTAGCCCAGCCGGCGCACCAGAGCGGCCAGTTCCCGCCGGTCGGCGTCGACCGCCTCCGTCACCCGACGCAGGTCGGGACCGTGCTTGGTATCCCGCCACGTCCGGGACGCAGCCCGGAACAGTTGCACCCCGGCGGACGCGGCGAGCAGGTGGTGCACCAGGTACGGCGCGAATTCGTCGTCGTTCAACCGGTGAGTCATGGTCTCATTGTCCACCCGGCGCGAGCGGGCCGACCGGCGATCACCGGCTCAGCTCGACGGGCGGGCGTCGCCGATCGCGTTCAGCCCCTCCGGCGGGGTGCCGTTGACGAACCAGTCGCCGATGGCGCGGGCCCGGAACACGGCGGGGTTGTGCGTGGCCACGGTCTGCGCGTTGCGCCAGTGCCGGTCCAGGCCTTTGCGCGTGCTGGTCGCGGAGGCGCCGGACGCCTCGAACAACTGCTGCGCCGCGGCCAGCGCGAGCTCCGGCACCGTCACCTGCGCCTGCTCGACGTCGACCTCGGCCACCAGCTGCGCGCGGGTCGCCGGCTCCGGCTCCCCACCGACGTCGACCGCCGCAGGTGCGTCCGCGAGGGAGCGGTCCAGGCTGCGGGCGGCGGCCAGCACGGTGGCCTCCGCCGCGAAGGCGCGGGCCGCGATGCGGCCCACCACCTGCTGGATCAGCGGGTCGTCCCGGAACAGCTGGCCGGAGCCGGTGTTGAAGGTGCGGGTGCGACCGGCGACGATCGTCGCGGCGTCGTCACGGGCGGCTCGGGCGATACCGGCGAGCACGGCCAGCAGCACCAACTGGAAGAAGGCCGCCTCGTGGACCGCCTCCGCGGACCCGACCACCCGCTCGAGCACGTCCTGGTCGTCGACGAGCACGTCGGTGAAGACGGCCGTCCCGGTGCCGGTCAGCTTCTGCCCGAACCCGTCCCAGTCGTCCTCGACCCGCACGCCGTCGGCCGTCACGGGCACGACGGCGAAGCGGCGTCCGTCGGCACCCTCGAGCGCAGCGCTGACGCGGGTGTGGTCGGAGAAGATCGTGCCGGTCGTGTAGTACTTGGTGCCGTTCAACCGCCAGCCGCCGTCCGCGTCGCGGCTCAGCGTTGTGTTCAGCGTGCCCAGGGCGTTGCCGCCGCGCTCCGTGGACGCGTTTCCCACCGTCTGGCCGGCGGCGATCCGGCCGTACCAGCGTTCCCGCACCGGCGTCGGCTGCCACCGCAGGGACTCGGTGAAGCCCAGGTGCGAGCGGTACAGGTGGGCGACGTTCGAGTCCGCCGCCGCGAGGTCGATGAGCAACCGCGTCACCGTCTCCACGGACACCCCCGCTCCGCCGTACTCCACGGGTACGCGCAGGGCGCCGAACCCGGCCTCGTCGAGCCAGCGCACGGGCTCGTGCGGCAGGGTGCGGTCCTGGTCACGGGCCAGGGCGTCCTCGGCGATGCGGGCGAGGATCGGGGCGAACCGGGCATGCACCCGCTCGTACTCGGCGTCGGGTCCGCCGGGGGTGGACCCGGTCGAGGCGGCCGTGTCGGTCGGCAGGGTCGTGGTCATCGGTGCATCAGCTCCATCGTTCCTGGCGTGAGCACCGGCCCCGTGTGCGCACGGGGTGGTTGCTGCGGCGTCGTGGAGCCAGGTCTCTCGGCCGCTCGGGATGGGGTGTCCGGTCCGGACCGGACTGAACGGCACCAGCCCACGCGATCGGGCCGGTCCGGCGCAAGTCGATGCTGCCGTCGACGTGACACGCGACGTCATACGCCGCACGTGACACGCAACCGAGAAGTTGCTTATGCTGTCAGGATGGACGACGGTTTCACCGCCATCGCTCATCCGGCGCGGCGAGCCGTGATCGGCGAGCTGGCCGAGCGGAACGACCAGACACTGTTCGAGCTGACCATCCGGCTGCTCGAACGGTACGACCTGCCCCTGACCCGGCAGGCGGTGGCCAAGCACATCGTCGTCCTGCGCGAGGCCGGCCTGCTCACGGTGAGCACGCGCGGCCGGACCACCGTCCATCACCTGCACACGGACGCGCTGGCGCCCGTCCGTGACTGGCTCGCCCGGCTGCCGGGGACCGAGCCGCACCCTCCCGACCCCCGTTCCGACACCACCCAGGAGTAGTCGTGATCATCAGCACCATGAGCATCTTCGTCGACGACCAGCAGCGCGCGCTCGACTTCTACACCGGTCCGCTCGGCTTCGTGCCGCAGCAGGACATCCCGCTCGGCGGCCCGTACCGCTGGCTGACCGTCTCCTCGCCCGAGCATCCCGACGGCGTGCAGATCTCGCTCGAGCCGGCCGAGCATCCCGCCGTCGCACCCTTCCGGGACGCACTGGTGGCCGACGGCATCCCGTTCACCAGTTTCACCGTCGCGGACGTGGGTGCCGAGTACCAGCGGCTGCGCGATCTCGGGGTCGTGTTCACCCAGGAGCCGCTGCAGCAGGGGCCGTTGACCACCGCCGTCCTCGACGACACCTGCGGCAACCTCATCCAGCTCGCGGCGATGGAGGAGTGAGGGGCCTGAGGGACCGTGCGAGGGATGTGTGACCGTGTTCGGTGATCGGTTGTCGATCCGCCGGGTCGCGGAGCTGGCCGAGGAGCCGATGCCGCGGCGTGGATGGCCCGCGACCCTTCCCGCGGTGGATCAGCTGCTCGATGAAGGCCTGGACCTCGGGCCGGCGACCGACCTGGTCGGTGAGAACGGAGCGGGCAAGTCCACGATCGTCGAAGCCATCGCCGGGGCGTTCGGCCTGACATCCGAAGGCGGATCGACCGGCGCGAACCTGCACACGCGGCGCTCGGAGGCCGAGCTGTGGCGGCACCTGTCCCTGGTGCGAGCCCCCGGTGGATCGCGGCGCGGATTCTTCCTGCGGGCGGGGTGACAGGTTGGCCACCTCGCACGGGAGCCCGAACAACGGGGTCACTGTTCGGGCCAGAGCGTCAGAGCCCGAACAAGGCGGTCACTGTTCGGGCTGGGGTGCGCACAGCGACGTGGCAGGCCTCGTGGTGTTCGACATTCGCGGGCCTCGCGCACCACCACGGGATGACGTGTGACGATAGCTGCGTGTGGACAGCCGCAGCAGACCAGCACGTTCCCGACGACGTCGCGCGGATCCTGGAGACGCTGCCCGACTGGTTCGGCCTGCCGGAGGCCAACCAGGACTACATCGACGCCGCTCGCGTGAAGGAGACGTGGGCCGTGCGGGACCGCACCGGCGTCGTCGTCGGGATCGCTCTCGTCGATCGGCACTTCCCTCATGTCGCCGAACTGCATCTGATGGCCGTGGACCGCGCGCACCACGGATCCGGCGTCGGCACCGCTCTGGTCGACGCTGTCGAAGCGGACGCACGGGCCCGTGGTCTTCGCTTGCTCGAGGTGAAGACCCTCGGCCCGTCGCACCCCGACCTCGGCTACGGCCGCACGCGGCACTTCTACGAACGGCGTGGATTCCTGCCACTGGAGGAGACCGATCTGTGGGGCGAGGACAACCCGTGCCTGTTCATGGTCAAGCCGATCTGAAACCCGCTTCGCGGCGTGACAGCGCTCGGTACGAGTGACGGGGACGTGGTACTGATCGGGTATGCCGCAGAACCCGACGGTCCCCGCCGTCACCTCGGACGGCTCGCCGCTCGTGACCGTTCAAGGCACGTTCTTTCGCGCTGTCGACCCGGCGTACCGGGAGTCGGCGCTCGCAGGATCTCGATCAGCGACGCGCTACGCCCCAGCGAACATGCCGACGCTCTACCTGAGTGCGTCGCGCTCCGGTGTCGCGGCGGCCCTGATCAAGCACGGCGGTGATCGAGCCGCCGAACTGGAGGTCCTGACCTTCACCGTGACGGCGCAGCGGATCGCGGACCTTCGCGACGTCGCAGCGATGCGCCGACTGGGCGTCGACCCGAAGGACGCGGCCGGCGACTGGCAGCGCGAGACCGCCGAAACCGGCACCGCACGGTCCTGGCGGGTGCGCCGAGCGCTTGAGCGGATCGGCGCAACGGGTCTCATCGATCCCTCCTGCAAAGCGCCGGGCCTGTGGCATCTGGCCCTGTTCGAGTGGAACGTCGAAGGGGCGCCCACGGTTCAGCTGGCGACGCCCTAGACCCCACATGACGACGGGGAGGCGGCGGGGTCCTCACCTAGCGAAAGGTTGTCGATCCAGATCGCTCTTGGACGGCCCGCGACCGGACGGGGAGTGCGCCGACTACGAGCCCGACGACCACGGATCCAGCACTGCGACCCCGGTCGGCTCGAAGTCCCTCACGTTCCGCGTCACGACCGTCAGGCCATGGATGGCGGCGGTCGCAGCAATGAACGCGTCACGTTCGGGACGAGGGTCTGGTACGTGGAGATGCGCCGCTCGCAGGGCTACGTCGATGTCCACCGGGAGGATGCGACCGGCGAACCCGGCCAGTACCCCTGCGTCCATCCAGGCCCTGAGCGCAGCCCCTTGCCGGCGATCGCGGCGCTCCACTCGCGCGACGCCCAACTCGACCTCCAATACGGTGACGACGCTGATGTACAGGCCCCGTGCAGGATGCCGCTGCGCCCAGTCCAACACCCGAGGGTCGACGACGCCGGGCGGCTTTCGCAACTCGCTGACGACGTTCGTGTCGAGGAGAAAGCTCAAAGCTGCGCGGCCCGCGGCAGGGACGTCAGCCGGCCCGGCTCGAAGTCGAGGTCGTCATCGGTCTGCAGCCACTCAACGATGCTGCGTTTGTCGGTGAGTTTTTCGTAGGCTGGTGCCGACAGCAGCACGTAGGCCGCTCGACCCCGATCGGTGATGACCACGGGGCCATCATCGGCTGCTCGCTTGGCGGCGCTGACATCTCGATTGAAGTCGCGCGCACTTATCGTCTTCACCGGTCCCCTCCAGAATGTGGGTACATACCTACTTTACTGTCCGAATCGCGTGATGCCGAGTTCTTGTCGGCTCATCTCCCTTCTCCACCGGTTGGCTACAATCATGGCTATGACGACGTTACCCCTCGCTACCGTCCGGGATCGCCTGTCTGCCCTGGTGGACGACGTGGCCCGGACACATGACACGCTGACCATCACCAGGAACGGCACACCGGCTGCCGTTGTTCTCTCCGTCGAGGACTATGACTCCATCATGGAGACCCTCGCACTGCTCAACGATCCGACTGACCGGGAACGCCTTGCCGAGGCGGATGAATCGATCGCGAAGGGCGATGTGACCACCGGCGAGGAGATGGCGAGTCTGCTCGCAAGACGACGGCAGCGTGAGACCGGGACCGCTTGAAATACGGCATCGACGTCGCCCGGCCCGCACGCCGGGCTCTGACGGACGAGCTTCCCCCGGCGGTGGCCGCCGCAGCATGGGTACTCATCGACGGTCCGCTTCGGGACAATCCACAACGGCTGGGCATGCCGCTCCGCGCCCCCTTTGCCGGCGACCGGGTCGCTCGACGCAGCAGTTATCGGGTTCGATACCGCATCGACGACAAGCGGCGCGTCGTCGTGGTGCTCGACATTCGCGGACGAACCGACGCGTACCGCGGCTGAGCGCCGCAACGAGGAGAGCACGCGACGACGCCGACTCGGGGTGGCCGAGAAACGTTCGGCTGATCGTCGGGCGGTGCACGGGAGCCCGAACAATCGGGTCGCTGTTCGGGCCGGAGCGCTAGAGCCCGAACAAGGCGGTCACTGTTCGGGCTGGAGTGCAAGCAGCGACGAGGCGGCCGCCGACGAGGGCAACGCCGACCGGGTAGAACGAGTGCGAGCAGCGACGTAATACACTCGCTGGGGGCCGGACCGGCCCATCTTCCCGCCCCGACGAACGGATTCCGCACCCGTGGTCACGCGCCTCAGCCAGCTCTTCCTCCGCACCCTGCGGGAGGACCCCGCCGACGCCGACGTCGCCAGCCACCGGCTGCTGGTCCGGGCCGGGTACATCCGCCGCGCCGCCCCGGGGATATACTCGTGGCTGCCGCTCGGGCTGAAGGTGCTGGGCAGGGTCGAGGCGATCGTGCGCGAGGAGATGAACGCCATCGGCGCCCAGGAGGTGCACTTCCCGGCGCTGCTGCCGCGGGAGCCCTACGAGGTGACGAACCGCTGGACGGAGTACGGCGAGAACCTGTTCCGGCTGCAGGACCGCCGGGAGGCGGACTACCTGCTGGCCCCCACGCACGAGGAGATGTTCACCCTCCTGGTCAAGGACATGTACACGTCCTACAAGGACCTGCCGGTCTACCTGTACCAGATCCAGACCAAGTACCGGGACGAAGCCCGGCCCCGGGCCGGGCTGCTGCGCGGGCGTGAGTTCATCATGAAGGACTCCTACTCGTTCGACGCCGACGACGACGGCCTGCAGCGCGCGTACGACGCCCATCGCGGCGCCTACCTGCGGATCTTCGACCGGCTGGGCCTGGAGGTCGTCGCCGTCAACGCCGTCTCCGGTGCCATGGGTGGCTCCCGCAGCGAGGAGTTCCTGCACCCGACCGACGTCGGCGAGGACACGTTCGTCCGCTCCGCCGGCGGGTACGCCGCCAACGTCGAAGCGGTCACCACGGTCGTGCCGCCGGCCCTCGACCACGCCGGCGCCCCCGCCGCCCACGTCGAGGCCACCCCGGACACGCCGACCATCGACACGCTGGTCGCCGATGCCAATGCTCGCTTCCCGCGCGAGGACCGGCCGTGGGCCGCGGCGGACACCCTGAAGAACGTCGTCCTCGCCGTCGACCTGCCGACCGGGCAGCGGCGCATCGTCGTCATCGGCCTGCCCGGCGACCGCGCCGTCGACCTGAAGCGGGTCGAGGCCACCATCGGCGCCCACCTGGGCGTCGCCGGCGAGGTGGCCGTCGAGGCCGCCACCGAGGCGGACCTGGCGGCCCACCCCGGCCTGGTCAAGGGCTACATCGGTCCGGGCATCGCTCTGGACGAACCGGTCCTGGGGACGGAATCGGCGACCGGGCTGCTGTACCTGCTCGACCCGCGCGTCGTCGACGGGACCCGGTGGATCACCGGGGCCAACCAGCCGGGCCGGCACGTGTTCGACCTGACCGCCGGCCGCGACTTCGCCGCCGACGGCGGGATCGAGGCCAGCGAGGTGCGCGCCGGGGACGAGGCGCCCGACGGGTCCGGCCCGCTGGAACTGGCCCGCGGCATCGAGATGGGACACATCTTCCAGCTCGGCCGCAAGTACGCCGAGGCCCTCGACCTGCAGGTGCTCGACGCCAACGGCAAGCGGGTCACCGTGACCATGGGCTCCTACGGCATCGGCGTCAGCCGCGCCGTCGCCGCGCTCGCCGAGGGCAACCACGACGAGAGGGGCCTGATCTGGCCGCGGAACGTCGCACCGTTCGACGTGCACCTGATGGCCACCGGCAAGGGTGAGAAGATCTTCGCCGCCGCCGAGCAACTGGCCGCCGACCTTCAGGCCGCCGGCCTGGACGTGCTCTACGACGACCGGCCCCGCACCTCCCCGGGCGTGAAATTCGGGGACGCCGAACTGATCGGCGTGCCCACGACGGTCGTCGTCGGGCGCGGGCTGGCCGACGGGGTTGTGGAGGTCCGCGACCGACGCACCGGGGACAGCGTCGACGTGCCCGTGGCCGACGCGGTCGGGCACCTGCGCGGCGTCGTCCGTGGCTCGTGAGGGCCGGCAACTGACGACTGGCAAGCGACGACCGGCGCATGACGACCACCCCGTGAAGATCACCTCGTGACCACTGGCCTGGAGGCCGCCGACCCGGCCATCATCGTGATGGTGATCGTCGCCGGCCTCGCCGCGGGCTGGGTCGACGCCGTCGTCGGGGGAGGGGGCCTGTTGCAGCTGCCCGCGATGCTGCTGGTGCCCGGGATCACCCCGGTGCAGGCGCTCGCGACGAACAAGATGGGCTCGGTGTTCGGCACCACCACCAGTGCCGTGACCTACTTCGGCCGCGTCCGGCCGGACCTGCGCACCGCGCTGCCGATGGCCGGTTTCGCCCTGGTGGGCAGCGTGTGCGGGGCCGTCGTCGCGGCCAGCCTGCCGCAAGAGGTGTTCAAACCGGTGATCCTGATCGCGCTGATCGCGGTCGCGGTCTTCACCGCGCTCAAACCGTCCGCCGGTCAGGTCACGCAGCTGCGGCACCGGGGCCGGCGCCACCACGGCCTGGCCGGGCTGATCGGGGTGGTGATCGGCTTCTACGACGGACTGCTCGGCCCGGGCACCGGCTCGTTCCTGGTGATCGCGCTGGTCACGGTGCTCGGTTACGCGTTCCTGCAGGCCAGCGCGAAGGCGAAGATCGTCAACGTCGCCACCAACGTCGGGGCCCTGCTGTTCTTCGTCCCGCACGGTTCGGTGCTGTGGGGACTCGGCCTGATCCTCGGCGCGGCGAACATGGTGGGCGGCTACCTCGGAGCCCGCACCGCCGTCGCCCGCGGCAGCCGGTTCATCCGGGTGGTGTTCCTCGTCGTCGTCGGCCTGCTCGTGCTCAAACTCGGGTCCGACATCATCACGGACCTGCGCGCCTGACGCAGCCTCGCGGCGTGCTCAGCCGACGCCGGAAACACCGAGCAGCCGGCCGATCAGGAAGGTGGCGGCCAGGGCCAGCGCCCCGCCGAGCACGACGCGGATCGTCGCCCGCAGCAGGGGAGCGTTGCCCAACCGCGCGGCCACGGCGCCGGTGACGGCGAGGGCGAGCAGCGTGACGACGCCGGTGACCGGTACGCGCCAGGCGGCCGGCGGCAGCAGGATCGCGATCATCGGCAGCAGCGCGCCCACGAGGAACGCCCCGAACGAGGCGAAAGCGGCGTGCCAGGGGCTGACGACGTCGTCCTGGTCGATGTTCAGTTCCATGGCCAGGTGCGCGCCCAGGGCGTTCCGCTCGGTCAGCTCGAGGGCGACCTGCCGGGCGGTCTCCTCGCGCAGACCCTGCTGCCGATAGAGCTCGGTCAGCTCGGCGAGCTCGCCCACCGGGTCGTCCCGCAGTTCGGCGGTCTCCTTGGCGATCAGTGCCCGCTCGGTGTCGCGCTGGCTGCTGACCGAGACGTACTCGCCCAGCGCCATGGACACGGCACCACCCACCAGAGCGGCGGTGCCGGCGACGGCGATGGGTCCCGGATCGGTGGTGACGCCGGCGACGCCGACGACGACCGCGGCAACCGAGACGATGCCGTCGTTCGCGCCCAGCACCCCGGCGCGGAGTCGATTCAACCGCTGGGAGAGGCCGGAGTCGGCGTGCGGCTCGGGACGGTCGTGGAGACGAGACTGCGGCTGGTCCATGCAGGCATCAAACCCCCGACGCGACGATACCGCCAGCAAGGTTCGGCTTGCCTTCTCTCCGCCCGCGGCCTGCCCGTGTGCCGGTGCCCGACCGGGACACGGTAATGTCGTTAGGCTGGAACACAACCACGCAGCAGGAGGTCATGATGGCGGCCAGGTCCGGCCAGAAGCACGCGCCGGCGCCACGGCGGAACGGGCAACCGACGGCGGCCGACACCGGGCGGGTCGAAACTCTGTTCGCGCCCCTGGTGGCCGATGCGGGTCTGCACCTGGAGCAGGTCCGGCTGCACGGACCCGCCGCGCTGCGCACCCTCAGCGTCATCGTCGACCTGCCGGAGGAGCGGATCGGATCGCTCGGTCTCGACGAGGTCGCCGAGCTGGCCCGCCGGCTCTCCGACGCCCTGGACAAGGACCCGGACGTCGTCCCCGGGCCGGTGAATCTGGAGGTCTCCTCCCCGGGAGCCGAGCGGAAGCTGACGGAGCCGCGCCACTGGCGGCGCTCCCGCGGCCGTCTGGTCAAGGTGGTCACGACGACCGGGTCGACGATCGTGGGGCGCTTGACGGAGACCGGTGACACCGAGGTGACGATCGTTCCGCGCATCGAGGGTCCCAAGGGTACCCGAGCCCGGGACGGGGAGCCGGTCCGGATCGCCTACGAGACGGTGACCTCCGCGCGTGTCCAGGTCGAATTCACCGACCCGGACGACCGCCGTCTTGAGCAGGACGACACCGCCGGAGATGAGGAGGCCTGAGATGGACATCGACATGAGCGCCCTGCGACTCCTCGAGCAGGAGCGCGAGATCCCGCTCGACCGGCTGATCCCCGCGATCGAACAGGCCCTGGTCGTCGCCTACCAGAAGGGCACCGGCCACACCCACCAGGCCCGCGCCGAGCTGGACCGCAAGACCGGGCACGTGACCATCTACGCGGTCGAGACCGACGACGACGGCAATCGGGTCGGCGAGTACGACGACACCCCCGCGGGGTTCGGCCGGATCGCGGCGAGCACCGCCCGGCAGATCATCCTGCAGCGGTTGCGGGACGTCGAGGACGACGCCGTCATCGGCGAGTTCCGCGCCAAGGAGGGCGAGTTGGTCTCCGGGGTGATCCAGCAGGGGCACCGTGCCCACATGGTGCAGGTGGACCTCGGCACGGTCGAGGGCGTGCTGCCGCCGACCGAGCAGGTCCCGGGTGAGGAGTACCGGCACGGCAACCGGATCCGTGCCTATGTGCTCGACGTGCATCGCGGCATGAAGGGGCCCTCGATCCTGCTGTCCCGGTCACACCCCGGCATGGTCCGCAAGCTCTTCGGACTCGAGGTCCCCGAGATCGCCGACGGCAGCGTCGAGATCGTCGCCCTCGCCCGGGAGGCGGGGCACCGGACCAAGATGGCCGTCGTGGCTCGGGTGCCCGGCGTCAACGCGAAGGGCGCCTGCATCGGGGAGATGGGTTCACGCGTCCGGGCGGTGATGAGCGAGCTCGCGGGCGAGAAGATCGACATCGTCGACTGGGCGGAGGACCCCGCGGTGTTCATCAAGCATGCCCTGTCACCGGCCCGGGTCACCTCCGTGTCGATCATCGACCAGGCGAGCCGGTCCGCGAAGGTCGTGGTCCCGGAAGCGCAGCTCTCCCTGGCCATCGGCAAGGAGGGACAGAACGCGCGACTGGCGTCCAAGCTGACCGGCTGGCACATCGACATTGCAGCGGACACCACGGCTGCCGGGACCGCCGACACCGCGGCCGCCGAGACCGCGGGCCCCGACACCGCAGCCGCCGATTCCCCCGACATCGCCGACGACGCTGCCGGGGCGCGCTGACACGCCCCGGTTCGCAGGGCCGGGAACAGGAGCTAGACTTGGACGGTGGGGATCTCCGTGCGGGGCCCGTGCGCACCTGCGTCGGCTGCCGTCGCCGGGATTCCCAACATCTGCTCGTGCGTGTGGTCCGCTCCTCCGCCTCCAGTTCTCGGCTGCAGGTGGACGTGCGGCACCACCTGCCCGGTCGCGGGGCGTGGCTCCATCCCGAGCCGCAGTGCCTGCACCGGGCGCTCTCACGTCGAGCGTTCGACCGGGCCTTCCGGGCTCCGGTCGACGCCACCGACGTCGAGTCCTGGATCGCACAGCACGTCCCGGGTCAGCACCAGGCCCGGGACGACCGTCAACCTGAAAGCGGGTCAGAACACTGATGGAAACCCGATGAGTGCCTCCCGATGAGTACGTCACCGTGCTCTCTCATCGCCGCTGACCGTGCCTCGCGCAACGAAAGCGGCAGTACGGAATAGACGGTCCGGCCCTGTCCGGCGCGGACCGAGACAGGAGAAATGTGGCTAAGGTCCGCGTTCACGAGCTCGCCAAGGAGCTCAACATCACGTCGAAGGACGCCCTCGCCAAACTGCAGGAGCTGGGGGAGTTCGTCCGGTCGGCGTCCTCGACCATCGAACCGCCCGTCGCGCGCAAGTTGCGCTCGGCGTACCCGTCGGCACCCGCCGGCAACGGCGCCGCCCGACCCACGGGCCAGCAGACCGCAGGGTCCGGGAACTCCCCGGCCCGTGGCGCTGCCCGCCCCGGTCCCACCGCGCCGAAGCCCGGACCCGCCGCCCCGGCGACGCCGTCCGCTCCGGCGCAGACGCCGGCTCCGGCGGCTCCGGCGGCCGACGCCCCGAGCAGCGCGGCCCCGCAGCCCGTGGCGCCGCGTGCGGACGCGGATGCGCAGGCCCCGGCCGCGCGTCCCACGACCGCCACGCCGTCCAGCGCCCGACCCGGCCCCACGCCGGAGGCCCCGGCTCGCAGCGAGGAGCCCCGCCGAGACAGTGCCCGTCCGGACGACGGTCGACGTCAGGCGCCGGCACCGGGTCAGAGGCCCGGTCCCCGGCCCGGTGCCCCCCGCCCGGGCAACAACCCGTTCGCGCCGTCGCAGGGCATGCCCCGCCAGGGTGGCCGTCCCGGCAACAACCCCTTCGCCCCGTCGCAGGGCATGCCGCGTCCGGGTGGTACCCGTGGCGGCGCCGCCGGCGCGGCGGGTCCGCGCCCACCGGCCGGCGCCGGTGGACCCCGCCCGGTTGCCCCGCGACCCGGTGGCACCGGCGGTCCCCGTCCGGGTGCCCCGCGTCCGGGCGGTACCGGTGGTCCCCGGCCCAACCCGGCGATGATGCCCAAGCGCTCCACCGAGCGCCCGGGCGCCGGTGCAGGACGGCCCGGAGCCGGCGCGGGTCCGCGCCGCGGACCCGGTGGCGGCCCCGGTTCGGGTCCCGCCGGCGGTGGCTTCGGCAAGGGCGGCCGTGGACGCGGCGGCACGCAGGGCGCGTTCGGCAAGGGCGGCGCCAACCGCGGCAAACAGCGCAAGTCGAAGCGCGCGAAGCGGGCGGAACTGGAGCAGATGCAGGCCCCGTCGGTGGGCGGCGTCTCCGTCCGCCGGGGCGACGGCAACACCGTCCTGCGGCTGCGTCGCGGTGCTTCGCTGACCGACTTCGCCGAGAAGATCGATGCGAACCCCGCCTCGCTGGTGACCGTGCTGTTCCACCTCGGCGAGATGGCCACGGCCACGCAGTCCCTCGACGAGGACACCTTCGCGCTGCTGGGCGGTGAGCTCGGCTACAAGATCGAGATCGTGTCCCCGGAGGACGAGGAGCGCGAGCTGCTCGACTCCTTCGACATCGACCTGGACGCGGAGCTCGAGGCCGAGGGCGACGACGAACTGCAGGCCCGGCCGCCGGTGGTCACCGTGATGGGTCACGTCGACCACGGCAAGACCCGCCTGCTGGACGCGATCCGGCACTCCGACGTCGTCTCCGGTGAGTCCGGCGGCATCACGCAGCACATCGGTGCGTACCAGGTGCGGCACGAGCACGAGGGCGTCGACCGGGCGATCACGTTCATCGACACGCCGGGTCACGAGGCGTTCACCGCCATGCGTGCCCGCGGTGCGAAGGTCACCGACATCGCGGTGCTGGTGGTCGCCGCCGACGACGGCGTGATGCCGCAGACGGTCGAGGCGCTCAACCACGCGCAGGCCGCCGGCGTGCCGATCGTCGTCGCCGTCAACAAGATCGACAAGGAGGGTGCGAACCCGGACAAGATCCGCGGTCAGCTCACCGAGTACGGTCTGGTGCCGGAGGAGTACGGCGGGGACACCATGTTCATCGACGTCTCCGCGCGGCAGAACCTGAACATCGACGCGTTGCTCGAGGCGATCCTGCTGACCGCCGACGCGGCGCTGGACCTGCGGGCCAACCCGGACAAGGACGCTCGCGGCGTCGCCATCGAGGCCAACCTCGACCGCGGCCGTGGCGCCGTCGCGACGGTGCTGGTCAACTCCGGCACCCTGCACGTCGGCGACACGATCGTCGCCGGCACCGCGCACGGCCGGGTCCGGGCGATGTTCGGTGACGACGGCGAGCAGGTCGCCGCGGCGCTGCCGTCCCGGCCGGTCCAGGTGCTCGGCCTGTCCTCGGTGCCGCGTGCCGGTGACAGCTTCCTGGTCACCGACGACGAGCGCACCGCCCGGCAGATCGCCGAGAAGCGGGAGGCCGCGGACCGCAACGCGCAGCTGGCCAAGCGGCGCAAGCGGATCAGCCTCGAGGACTTCGACAAGGCCGTGGCCGAGGGCAAGATCGACACCCTCAACCTCATCCTCAAGGGCGACGTGTCCGGTGCCGTGGAGGCGCTGGAGGACGCGCTGCTCAAGATCGACGTGGGCGACGACGACGTCCAACTGCGGGTCATCCACCGCGGCGTCGGCGCGATCACCCAGAACGACGTCAACCTCGCCACGGTGGACAACGCGATCATCATCGGGTTCAACGTCCGCCCGGCCGAGCGGGTCGCCGAACTGGCCGAGCGGGAGGGCGTGGACATGCGCTTCTACTCGGTCATCTACGCCGCGATCGACGACATCGAGAACGCGCTCAAGGGCATGCTCAAGCCGGAGTACGAGGAGGTGCAGCTCGGCACCGCCGAGGTGCGCGAGGTGTTCCGCTCCTCGAAGTTCGGCAACATCGCCGGTTCGCTGGTGCGCAGCGGCACCATCCGCCGCAACACCAAGGCCCGCCTGGTGCGCGACGGCGTCGTGGTCGGGGACAACCTCACCATCGAGTCGCTGCGACGGTTCAAGGACGACGCCACCGAGGTCCGCGAGGGCTTCGAGTGCGGTATCGGCCTCGGTTCGTTCAACGACATCAGGGAAGCGGACACCATCGAGACCTTCGAGATGCGCGAGAAGCCGCGCGTCTGACCGGTCTCGACCCGACGGCGCACCACGCCCGGCACCTCACCGGTGCGGGCACGGTGCGCCGTCGTCCGTCCCGCCGGCGCCGCCCTCGCCGCGTCGACCCCGTCAGACCTCACGAAGGAGTACCCACCATGGCCGACGCAGCACGGGCCGCCCGGCTCGGTGACCGGATCAAGGTCATCGTCGCGCAGGCACTGGAGCGGCGGGTGAAGGACCCCCGACTCGGATTCATCACGATCACCGACTGCCGGGTGACCAACGACCTGCAGCACGCAACCCTGTACTACACGGTGTTCGGCGAGGAGGAGCAGCAGGCGTCCACGCGAGCCGCGCTCGAGTCGGCCAAGGGCGTGCTGCGCTCCGAGGTCGGTCGGAACATCACCGCCCGGCTCACGCCGACCTTGACGTTCGTCGCCGATGAGGTGCCGGTCAACGCCTCTCACGTGGAGGATCTGCTGCGCACCGCCCGTGAGCGGGACGCCGCGCTGGCCGCCCAGGCCTCCGGCGCCGTCTACGCGGGCGAGGAGGACCCCTACCGCAAACCCGCCGATCCCGAGGACTGAGCCCGTCGTTCCTCGCCGGCGAGCGTCACGGCGCGGGCAGGCGGGAGAGGCCTTCGACGAGGGCGTCCGTCGAGCCGCACAGCGCGACCCTCGCCCAGCCCTCACCGCTCGGCCCGAACGCCGTGCCCGGGGCCAGGGCGACCCGGTGCTCGGCGAGGAGCCGGTGGCACCACGCCCGCACGTCGCCCCCGCTGACGGCGCTCACGTCGACCCACAGGTAGAACGCGCCGGTGGCCGGCAGGAACGGGTACCCCCGCGCCGCCAGCAGTCGTTGCGCGGTGTCCCGGTTGACCCGGTAGTGGGCACGGACGGTGTCGATGTACCGTTGTGGCCCGGTCAGGGCCGCGACGGCCGCGTGCTGGACCGCCGGGTTCACGCACGAGACGACGGCCTCCATCACCGGGTCGATCCGGGCCGCCGTCCCGGGCGGTACGACCAGCGCCCCGATCCGCAGCCCGGTCAGCCCGTACGTCTTGGACAGGGTGTGGCAGACGATCACGCGGTGGTCGGTGTCGTACCGCAGCGGGCTGACGTGCTCGACGCCGTCGTACGTGAACGCCTCGTAGCACTCGTCCGAGATCACCCACAGGTCGTGCTCGACCGCGAAGTCCATCAACGCCCGCACCGTCGGCGGGTCGAACACCGCGCCCAGCGGGTTCGACGGGGAGTTCAGCACGATCGCCCGGGTCGCCGGCGTCACCAGCGCCTCAAGATCCGCCACCCGCGGCGCGAACCCGTCCTCGGGCCGCAGCCGGTACCGCACCGGCACCGCGTGCACCAGCGACGCGGTCATCATGAACGTCGGGTAACCGGGGTCGGGGACCAGCACCTCGTCGCCGGCGTCCAGGGTCAGGCTCATCGCCAGGTGCAGACCCTGCTGAGCCCCGGTGACGACGTAGATGCGGGACGGGTCCAGGTGCAGGCCCTGCTGCGCGTTGACCCGGTCGGCGAAGGCCTGCCGCAGCGGGAGCAGCCCCGCGTTCGGGGTGTAGAAGGTCTCGTCCCGTTCGTACGTCTCGATGGCCGCCCGCAGCACGTGCTCGTCGGTCGGGAAACCCGGTTCCCCGATCGAGAGGACGACGGCGTCTCCGGTGGCCCAGGCGGCCTGCGTGATCTCGCGGATCAGGTTCGGTGGAACGGTGCGCACATGCGCGGCCAGGGCGGGCATGCGGCCAGTCTAGGGTGACGTGGCGGTAGGATCGTCTGCGTGCCAGCGCCCGGAAACCCCCACGAGTCCCGTGACGGATTCGTGCTGGTGGACAAGCCGGACGGCTGGACCAGCCACGACGTCGTCGGCCGGATGCGCCGCCTCGCCGGCACCCGCCGGGTCGGCCACGCCGGCACCCTGGACCCCATGGCCACCGGCGTGCTCGTGCTGGGCGTGAACCGGGCTACGAAACTGCTCACCTACGTCGTCGGAACCCCGAAGAGCTACGCGGCGACCATCCGGCTCGGCCAGGCGACCGTGACCGACGACGCCGAGGGCGAGATCGTCGCCGCGGTCGGGACCGACGGGGTCACCGAAGCGGCCGTTCGTGCCGGGGTGGCTGCCCTGACCGGCGCCATCGAGCAGGTCCCCAGCGCCGTCAGCGCCATCAAGGTCAACGGGCAGCGCGCCTACAAGCGGGTGCGCGACGGTGAGGAGGTCACGTTGGCCGCCCGCCCGGTCACCGTCTCCCGGTTCACGGTCGAGCGGCTGCACGCGACCGAGGCGGACGGGGTCCCCGTTCTCGACGTCGACGTCGAGGTGGACTGCTCTTCGGGAACGTACGTGCGAGCCCTCGCCCGGGACCTCGGCGCGGCACTGGGTGTGGGGGGCCACCTGACCCGGTTGCGCCGCCTGGCCGTCGGACCGTTCCGGATCGAGGACGCCGCCACCCTCGACCAGCTCGAGGCGGACCGGGCGCTCGACGGGACGCTGCGACTGATCGACGCCGGTGCCGCTGCCGCCGCCGTGCTGCCGAGCCGCACCGTGGGCGCCGCCGAGGTCACCGAACTGGCGCACGGGCGTCGGCTCGGGCCCGGGCCGGTTCCCGGGACCGTGGCCGCACGGACCGAGGACGGCCGGCTCGCCGCCGTCGTGCAGGACGACGGGCGATCCGCCCGCCCGGCGCTCGTCCTCGTCGATCCGGACCCGGCCGCACCGAAGGACGACGGGAGCACGAACGGCCCGCGCATCTCCCCGGAATCCGGACCGCGATGAGCGTCCTGTTCTGGCTGACCACCGTGGTGGGCCTGTTCTCCACGGCCGTGTGCGTAGTCGAGGGGGTCCGCGGCCGCATCCCGGACAACCTGACCGTCTTCTCCGTGCTGGCCGTCGAACTGGTGCTGCTCGTCGTCGTCGTCGCCGCGATCATCGGCTCGGTCCTCGGCGCCGGCCCGCGCGGTGCCCCCTGGGAGTACTGGGGCTACCTGATCACCGCCGCCCTCATCCCGCCCGCGGCGGTGTACTGGTCGTTGGTCGAGCGCACCCGGTGGAGCACCCTCGTGCTCGCCGCCGTGGGCGTGACCGTGTTCGTCATGATGGCCCGCATGCTGCAGATCTGGGAAGGACGGGGCGGCCTGTGAACGAAGCACCCCGCACTTCGAAAGCGTCCGGGCCCGGGCGGCTGGTCATCGCCGTCTACGCGATCTTCGCCCTCGCCGCCTCCGCGCGTGCCACTTTCCAGATCGCCACGAAATTCGCGGACGCGCCGCTGGCCTACCTGCTGTCCGCCTTCGCCGCGGCCGTGTACATCGTCGCCACCGTGTGCCTGGCCTCCCGCCGGCCTGGTTCCTGGACCGCGGCCGTCGTCGCGGTCGGCATCGAGCTGGTCGGGGTACTCGCGGTCGGGCTGCTCAGCGTGCTCGACCCGACCGCACTGCCGCACGACACCGTGTGGTCCGCCTTCGGCCGCGGCTACGGTTTCGTGCCGCTGGTGCTGCCGATCGTCGGGCTGTGGTGGCTGCACCGGAACCGGCCCGGCCGGGCCCGGCGCGCGGAGAGCGGGACGGCCCGGGGGACGACGACGGAGCCGCGGCGGGGTGGCGACGGTGCCTGAGACCTCCCCGCGACCCGCCCCGGTGGCGCCCCTGATCGAGGGGCCGACCGTGCGGCTGCGCGCCTTGCGGGAGGACGACGTCCCGGCACTGGTGGAGAACTGCCGCGACGAGGCCACGCGCCGATTCGTCCCGGTCCCGCTGGATTACACCCCCGACGACGCCCTGACGTATCTGCACCACACCGTGCCGGACGGTTGGCGGGACGGCACCAACCACGTGTTCGCCGTGGCCGACACGGACGACGACGCGCTGCTCGGCACCGTGGGCCTGCACGCCTTCCGGGCCACCACCGCGGACGTCGGGATCAACATTGGGCCCGCCGCCCGCGGCCGAGGCATCGGCACCGCGGCCTGCCTCCTGCTGATCGACTACGCGGTCGAGGGCCTCGGCATGCGCACCCTCTACTGGCAGGCCTACGTCGGCAACCACGCCAGCCTGGCCCTGGCTCGGCGGCTGGGCTTCACCTTCCGGGCCGAACTGCCCGACTTCGCGAGCCTGCGCGGGGATCCGGTCGACGTGTGGCTGCTCAGCCTCCGTGCCGGTGACGGCGCTGACCCCGGTGCCGCCGGTGACGGCGGTGCCGCCGGTGACGGCGCTGACGGCGGGCCGGCTCGTCCCGCGGCGCCCGGCGAAGCGCCACGTGAGAAACTGTGAGCGCACCAGTTCCGACGGGCCCCTCCCGGCCACGAATCGAGGCAGCAGCGTGAGTGAGAACCAGGCCCGTCCCGGACCGATCGAGGAACCGCAGGGCGGCGCCGGCCCGGGCGCGGGGGAGCGTCGGGGCCGCGACACCCGGGGCCGCGACACCCGAGGGCGTGACACCCGCGGCCGGACACCGGGTGACAGGACACCGGGCCGCGCCGGCGAGAACCGTCCGGGCTCGGACTGGGGCACCTTCCGCGCCGTCGTCATCGGCGTGGGCGTGGTGCTGGTGGTGGTCGGCGCCTGGTTCCTCCTGGCCGGCACGCACGGCCTGCCGAACGCGGCGACCGGTCCTTTCGATCCCACCCTGGAGAGCCAGTTCCGGTTCTTCGCCGCCCAGCAGATCGGGGTCGGCGCCGCGTTCATCGCCATCGCCGTGAAGTTCCAGTGGGTCACGGTGCTCTGGCTGGTCTGCATGATGGTCTTCTTCGGCGGTGTCGGCCGGGTGATCTCGTGGGCGATCGTCGGGGCGACGCCGCACTGGCTGATGATCGTCCTGATGATCCTCGAGCTGGCGTTCCCCGCGGCCCTGCTGGTCTGGCACCGGTGGATCACCAAGACCGTCGACCTGAAACGGTCCCTGGCCGCCGGCCGCTGACCGCCCTGCGCCCCCGGATCGGGGGCGCCCGAAGGAGAACACACGCGTGCAGTATTTCCCTGGCCTCGCCGAGGTTCCCGCCGGGTTCGGACCCAGCGTGGTGACCATCGGCAACTTCGACGGCGTGCACCGCGGCCATCAGCAGGTGATCGCGGAACTGGTGCGGCAGGCCCGTGACCGGGGGCTGCCCGCCGTCGTCGTCACCTTCGATCCGCACCCGGCCACCGTGCACCGTCCCGAGAGTGCGCCGACCCTGATCATGGGCCTGGCCGACCGGCTGGAGGCGCTGGCCGATCTCGGCGTCGACGCCGTGCTGGTGATGCACTACACGGCCGAGCTGGCGCAGACCACCGCCGAGGATTTCGTCACCGGCGTCTTCCTCGACACGCTGGGCGCGCGGGCCGTCGTCGTCGGGCACGACGTGCGGTGGGGCCGGGGGAACGCCGGGGACCGGGCGCTGATGGAGCGGCTCGGTGCCGCCCACGACGTCGACGTCACCGTCATCGAGGAGTACCAGTTCGGTATCGGCGACCCGGACGACCCGGCCGACGCGGGCCGGGAACGACGCTGCTCCTCGACCTGGATCCGGGAGGCCCTGGACGCGGGCGACGTCCGCACGGCTGCCACCGTGCTGGGTCGGCCGCATCGCGTGCGGGGGCTGGTGGTGCACGGTGCCGCGCGCGGCCGGGCGCTCGGCTTCCCGACCGCGAACCTGGACCCGGACGCCGTCGGCTACATCCCCGCCGACGGGGTGTACGCGGGGTGGCTCGTCGATGCGCGGGGCGATCGCTGGCCCGCGGCGATCTCGGTGGGCTCCAACCCGACCTTCGAGGGCGTCAGCCGACAGGTGGAGGCGCACGTCATCGACCGGCCGGCCGGCGAGGACGTCGACGTGTTCGACCTCTACGACCAGCGGGTGGCCGTCGAGTTCGTTCACCGGCTGCGGGGGATGGTCGCGTACGCCGGCGTCGACGCGCTGATCGAGCAGATGCACCTGGACATCGCGGCGACCCGGACGGTGCTGCACGGCGCGCGGACGCCCGGTCACGCCCAGCGGGCGTGACCGGGGCGCTGCTCGATCACCCGGGCCCCCGCGCGGGGCGGGGCCTCAGTCGGCGTCCTGGTTCGGCCCGACCTGGCCGTCCTGGTCATGGCCGTCGCGGTCCCGGCCGAGCCGGAACGAGACGAGCTGCCCGGCGGGAGGAGCGCCCTCGGCCGGCAGCGCGTTGGTGCTCACGTACAGCGTGCCGCCCTTCACCGCCACATCGGCCGGCAACGGCACCGACGCGTACGGCCGTGCGGTGTGCGAGCCGCGCGGGATCACCGAGACCCGCCCGGCGAACAGTTCCGCGACGTACAGGTCGCCGCGCGGGCTGAACGCGAGGCCGGTGGGCGAGAGCAGGCCGGCCGCGAAGCGCTGGACGCGACCGTTCCACGGGTTGACCCGATACACCACGCCGCGGGCGCCCAGAGCCGGGCCTTCCGGGCCGCCCGGCAGGGTGGAGACGTAGAGCCAGCCGTCCCAGCCTCGCTTGACGCCCGTCGGCACCGGCTCGAAGTAGTAGTCGTGACCGATCGTGCAGGCCGGCAGGCCGATGCCCGCGGCGATCGCCGCGGTGACCCGGGTGACCGACGGCGGCAGCACGGCGACCGTGCGAACCCGGTGGGTCCACCGGTTGACGGCGACGATGTCGTTGCCGCCCGCGTCGGCGACGAACACCTCGTCGCCGACCGGTTCGGTGGCGTACGGGTGGGAGTCGACCTCGCCCCGGTAGGCGCCCGGCACTGCGGCGGGCAGCTGGGCCCGGCAGGAGGCGGACACGTCCCGGAAGCCGTACCTGACGTTGCCGTCGGGATTGCGTCTGGCCTCGTGGACCGCGACGTCGGCCAGGGTGCGGACCTTGCCGTCCCCCGAGATCGACCTGATCAGCCCGGTGTTGGGCGCCGGGTCCGGTCCGGCTCCCGTGTTCTCGGCGAAGAAGGTGGTTCCGAAGCGGTAGGACACCGCCCCCACCTCCGCGCCGGGGGTGCGGGACTGGTACACGGTGCGTACCGTGCCGCGGGCGTCCGTCCGGCTCAGTGTGCCGCTGAAGTTCTGGCTGAACAGGACCGATGAGCCGCGTCCGGTGGCGACGGACAGCGGGGTGAGCAGGTTCGCTGCGGTGACGGGCGTGGGGCTGCCCGGGGCGGGATGACGGGTGCTGGCCTGGGCGGGGGCGGCGGTTGCGCCGCCGGCCAGGGCGAGGGCCAGGGTGGTGGCAAGGATGGTCATGGTCCGGCGCATGAGTGACTCCGAGGTCGAGGACGACGAGACCTTCAACAGGCAACGGTGCCCAAAGCTCTCCCGACTGGACCGGTGCTGACGGGTACCCCTGCGCTGGTAGACTGGTTCGCTGGGTCCGGCTGCAGTCCGTGGTTGCCGGGCCCGCGCCGTTCTCGGCCCGCTTCGTCGCCCGCGTGGTGACGTGCCGTCCGGCCCGGCACCCGACCTGACACGGTACTGACTCGACAGGAGTTATCCATGGCACTCGATGCCGCCACCAAACAGCAGATCATGACGGAGTACGCCACCGCCGAGGGCGACACCGGTTCGCCGGAGGTGCAGGTGGCTCTGCTGTCCAAGCGGATACGGGATCTGACCGAACACCTGAAGGTGCACAAGCACGACCACCACACCCGCCGTGGTCTGATGGCCCTGGTCGGTCGGCGTCGCCGGCTGCTGACCTACCTGCACGACACCGACATCACGCGGTACCGGTCCCTGATCGAACGGCTCGGCCTGCGCCGCTGAGCGCGTCCGCACCGATACACTGGAAGGCGGCTGGACACCATCGTGTCCGGACCGGCGGCTCCACCGCCGGTCCGGGAACCGGTGCCGGCCGCCTTTCCCGTTCCACTCCGATCCCGACACGGGATCGGGGGAACCCGAAATCATCCCGGCCAGCGCTCCCGGACGGCAGCTGCGGTCCTCGGTAGTGATCTCCGGGCACACCGCGTCCACACGACGCGGATCAGCCCCGGGGATCTCGATCGAAGACCGGGTGCCACACGCGCGGACTCCCGCGTGTGCCGGCGGCGCGGCCACGATCACAGAAACGGAGGTGACTTTCCTTCATGGAGGGTCCCGAGATCAAGTACGCCGAGGCGGTCATCGACAACGGCCGTTACGGCAAGCGCACGGTCCGCTTCGAGACCGGACGGCTGGCCCAGCAGGCCGCCGGGTCGGCGATGGTCTACATCGACGACGACACGTCGATGCTGTCGGCCACCGCGATCGGCAAATCGCCACGCGAGGGCTTCGACTTCTTCCCCCTGACCGTGGACGTGGAGGAGCGGATGTACGCCGCCGGCCGCATCCCCGGTTCCTTCTTCCGGCGTGAGGGCCGGCCCAGCACCGACGCGGTCCTGGCCTGCCGCCTGATCGACCGCCCGCTGCGCCCCGCCTTCACCAAGGGCCTGCGCAACGAGGTCCAGGTCGTCATCACCGTGATGTCCGTCAACCCGGACGAGCTGTACGACGCCGTGGCCATCAACGCGGCGTCCATGTCCACCCAGCTGACCGGTGCCCCGTTCTCCGGCCCGATCGGCGGCGTCCGCGTGGCGCTGGTGACGGACGGCTCCGGCGGCGCCCAGTGGGTCGCGTTCCCGAAGCACTCCGAACTGGAGAACGCCGTGTTCTCCATGGTCGTGGCGGGCCGTATGGTCTCCGACGGTGCGGGTGACGACGTCGCGATCATGATGGTCGAGGCGGAGGCCACCGACAACGCCTGGACGCTGATCAAGGAGCAGGGCGCCCCCGCTCCCACCGAGGACACCGTGGCCGAGGGCCTGGAGGCGGCCAAGCCGTTCATCCGCGCGCTGTGCGATGCGCAGTCCGATCTGGCCGGTCGCGCCCAGAAGCCGGCGATCGAGCTGCCGATCTTCACGGACTACGAGCAGGACGTGTACGACGTCGTCGCCGCCGAGGCGTCCGACGACGTCGCCCGCGTGTTCGCCATCGCCGCCAAGCAGGAGCGGGAGGCGGCCTCGGACGAGCTGGTCCAGTCCACCGTCGCCCGGCTGGCCGGTGAGGGTGCGCAGTTCGAGGGCCGCGGCAAGGAGGTGGCCGGTGCGTTCAACGCGGTGACCAAGAAGGTCGTCCGGCAGCGGATCCTGCGCGAGCAGGTCCGCATCGACGGCCGCGGCCTGACCGACATCCGCAGCCTGACCGCCGAGGTCGAGGTGCTCCCGCGGGTGCACGGCTCGGCGATCTTCGAGCGCGGCGAAACCCAGATCCTGGGCGTCACCACGCTGAACATGCTCAAGCTGGAGCAGCAGATCGACTCGCTGTCCCCGGTGAAGCGCAAGCGGTACATGCACAACTACAACTTCCCGCCGTTCTCCGTCGGTGAGACCGGCCGGGTCGGTTCGCCCAAGCGGCGCGAGATCGGGCACGGCGCCCTCGCCGAGCGCGCGATCGTGCCGGTGCTGCCGTCCCGTGAGGAGTTCCCCTACGCGATCCGCCAGGTCTCCGAGGCGCTCGGCTCCAACGGTTCGACGTCGATGGGGTCCGTGTGCGCCTCGACCCTGTCGCTGCTGAACGCCGGTGTGCCGTTGCGCGCCCCGGTGGCCGGTATCGCCATGGGCCTGGTGTCCGACGAGGTCGACGGTCAGACCCGGTACGCGGCCCTGACCGACATCCTCGGCGCCGAGGACGCGTTCGGCGACATGGACTTCAAGGTCGCCGGTACGAGTGAGTTCGTCACCGCGATCCAGCTGGACACCAAGCTCGACGGCATCCCCGCCTCGGTGCTGGCCGCGGCCCTGAAGCAGGCCCGCGAGGCTCGCCTGCACATCCTCAGCGTGCTGGCCGCCGCGATCGACGGCCCGGACGAGATGAGCGAGTTCGCGCCGCGCGTGATCAGCGTCCGCGTCCCGGTCGACAAGATCGGCGAGGTGATCGGGCCCAAGGGCAAGATGATCAACCAGATCCAGGACGACACCGGCACGGACATCTCCATCGAGGACGACGGCACCGTGTACATCGGCGCCACCGACGGCCCGTCCGCGGAGGCTGCGCGGTCGGCGATCAACGCGATCGCCAACCCGCAGGTCCCGGAGATCGGGGAGCGCTACCTGGGCACCGTGGTCAAGACCACCACGTTCGGCGCGTTCGTCTCCCTGACGCCGGGCAAGGACGGTCTGCTGCACATCTCCGAGCTGCGCAAGCTGGCCGGCGGCAAGCGGGTCGACAACGTCGACGACGTCGTCGGCGTCGGGCAGAAGGTCCAGGTCGAGATCACCAAGGTCGACGATCGCGGCAAGCTGTCCCTGGCGCCCGTGGTCGACGACGACGGCGCGGGATCCGGTGACGCCGGGTCCGGCAACACCGCCGAACGGGTCCACGCGGAGGCTCCGGCCGAGGGCTGATCCGCCGTCCGACTCGCCCCCTGATCGAGGGCACCGTGCGGGAGGCCCGCCGCCACGTGCGGCGGGCCTCCCGTCGTTTTCCCGCCGGGGCAGGCCCGGACCGGACCGGATCCCTGCCAGCCCTCTCCACCCATTCCCAGGAGCGACCATGACCACCACCTCGACTTCCGGCCCCGGCTGGCCCACCGCGTCCGACGCGCCGGTGCGGCGATCCGTGCTGCCCGGCGGCGTGCGCGTGCTGACCGAGGCGATGCCCGGCCAGCGCGCCGTCACCGTCGGCTTCTGGATCGCCGTCGGCTCCCGGGACGAGGCGCCCGGCGAGTACGGGTCCACCCACTTCCTCGAGCACCTGCTCTTCAAGGGCACCCCGACCCGGTCCGCTCTGGACATCGCCGCGGCCTTCGACGCCGTCGGCGGTGAGTCCAACGCGGCGACGGCGAAGGAGAGCACCTGCTACTACGCGCACGTGCTGGACGAGCACCTGCCGATGGCGATCGAGACGATGGCCGACATGGTCACCTCCGCGTCCCTCGACCCCGACGAGCTGGAGCAGGAACGCACCGTCATCCTCGAGGAACTGGCGATGGCGGGCGATGATCCCGGGGACGTCGCGCACGAACGCTTCGCCGCGGCCGTGCTCGGGGAGCACCCCCTGGGCCGGCCGATCGGCGGGACGCCGGAGATCATCCGCGGTGTGGGCCGCGACTCCGTGGCCGCGCACTACCGGCGCTACTACCGGCCGGAGGAACTGGTCGTGACGGCCGCCGGCAGCCTCGACCACGACGCCGTGTGCGCGCTCGTCCTGGCGGCGCTGCGCCGGTCCGGCTGGCGGCTGGATCCCGATGCGATGCCGGTGGCGCGCCGGGCGGGTGCCCCGGCCGTCATCACCTCCGCCACCGACCTGCAGGTCGTCCAGCGGCCCGTCGAGCAGGCCAACATCATCATGGGCACCACCGGCCCGAGCGCCACGGACGAGCGCCGCCACGCCCTGAACGTGCTCAACGCCGCGCTCGGCGGCGGCATGTCGTCACGGCTGTTCCAGGAGATCCGCGAGAAACGCGGCCTGGCCTATTCGACCTATTCCTTCGCCGCCGGTTACGCGGACGCCGGGTACGTCGGCATGTACGCCGGCTGCTCACCGTCCCGGACACGGGAGGTCCTCGGCCTGCTCGAGTCGGAACTGGCCCGCCTCGCCGACCACGGACTCGGCACCGAGGAACTGGACCGGGCGAAGGGACAGCTCCGCGGCGGTCTGGTGCTCGGGCTGGAGGACACCGCCTCCCGGATGTCCCGGCTGGGCCGCGCCGAACTGGTGCACGGCCGGTTCATCGACCTGGACGAGTCACTCGCCCGGGTGCAGGCGGTCACCGCCGCGCAGGTCACCGAGCTCGCTCGCACGCTCGCGTCGGGGCCGCGCAGCACCGTCGTCGTCGGCCCGTTCGAGGACGCCGCCGCGCTCGGGTGAGGGCCGGGTGCCGCCGGGTGTTCCGGCCGCCGCGGCGGGTCTTACGATCCGCGGACGGCGCGGGCGATGACGTCGGCGTAGAGCTGCTGGCCGCGCGGGGTGGGGTGGATGCCGTCGCTGGCCAGCCAGTCCGCGTGCGCGGAGATCGCCGTCTGCCAGTCGGCGACCGTGATCCGCGGGTCGTCGGTGACCGCCTCGCGCAGCGCCCGGTTGGCTTCCGACGTCCAGTACACCCGGTCCGGGGCGAAACCGGTCACGAGCACGAGTCGCCGGTCGGGTCCGAGGACGTCGAGCAGCTCCCGCACCCGGGCGCCGGAGAAATCGGCGTTGGTGGCCAGGCCGACGACCACGGTCCGGTTCAGCCGGCCCTTTCCGGCCAGCCGGCCGGCGACGTCGGCGGCGTCGTTCATCGACCGACCCACGCTCGCGTCGATCACGGCGCCCGGCAGGTCCCGCTCGAGGGCGGCGGTCGAGGCCACCGTCACCGAGTCCCCGATGACGGTCACGTCGTCCCCGGCGCCGTCGCCCCGGTCCGCGCCCGTCGGCCGCGCGTCCAGCACCCGCTGACCGGATTCGATCTGCCGCTGCGCCTGGGTGATGGCGGGGGCGTCGACGACGCCGGCCGCGGCCACCCCGGCACTGCCCAGCACGGCCGTCACCGCGACCACGGCGACCGCCAGCGCCTTCCGACCGCGCGAGAGGGTGTGCGCTGCGAGCGAGCGGATCGCACCGCGCCAGCCGAGCCGGAGCACCGGGAGTTCCACCCACCGGTAACTCGCCTCGGTGGCGGCCAGCGTGACGACGGCGACGATGAGCGCCTGGGCGAGGATCGGCAGCGTCGGGTTCGCGTAGTGCAGCAACACGAACAGCGGCCAGTGCCACAGATACAGGCCGTACGACCGGCGGCCGATCCACACCAGCGGACGGAGGGCGAGCGCCCGGCTCAACACCCCGGCGTGCCCGGTCATCAGCGCCTGGACGACGCCGACGGTCAGCAGGGTCGCCAGCGCCAGACCGCCCTGGTAGGTGACGTCGCTGCGCTCGGTCAGCAGCACGCCGCAGGCGACCAGCCCGGCCAGGCAGACCAGTCCGACGGCGTGCCGCACCCGGGCCGCCACCGGCCCCACGGTCACCCTGCGGGCCGCGTCGAGGGCGTGCGGCAGTGCGAACGCGAGCGCGGCACCGGCCATCAGCCCGAAGCTGTGCGTGTCGGTACCGAAGTAGACCCGGGTGGCCTCCGAGCCGGGCACGTGCAGGGCGGCCATCCCGGCCGCGGAGGCGACGGCGGCGGCCGTGGCGGCGCCGACCAGCAACGCGCGTCGCACCTTCAGCAGGAGCAGCCCGACCACGAGCAGCGGCCACGCCACGTAGAACTGTTCCTCGACGCTGAGCGACCAGAAGTGGGTGAGCAGCTGCGGCGAGGTCTGCGCGAAATAGGCCGAACCCGACGTGATGCCGAGCCAGTTGCTGGTGTACGTCAGCGCACCGGTGAGCTGTCGACCCAGGCCCACCAGCACGTCACCGCCGAGCAGGGCCGCGGCCGTCGTGGACACGAACAGGACGAGCAGCATCGCCGGCAGCAGGCGCCGGGCGCGTCGCAGCCAGAACGCGCCGAGCCGGATCCGGCCGGTGCTGCGGAACTCGACCAACAGCAGCGAGGTGATGAGGAAGCCACTGATCACGAAGAACACGTCCACCCCGATCATGCCGCCGGGCACCCACTGGGGCAGCAGGTGATACAGCATCACGAGCACGACGGCGAGGGCGCGCAGGCCGTCCAGGCCCGGAACGCCCACGTGGCGGGGACGGGGCGCGCGGCTGGCCTCGAGCCCCGGGCGCACGCGGGGGACCGGACAGGTTGGGGGGCCGCTTGCGGGGCTGCGCGTCACTGTTACCAAAACGTGATCAGTCTACGGGATCCGGTCGCCCGCCGGTCGGGAACCGGCTGTGGTCTCGCTCACCGGCACCGCTCGGTCGTGCTGCCGGATGCACGCCGCCAGTTAGGCTGGGACACATGGTCGACACCCCCCAGGACCCCCAGGAGGAACGCGCCCGCGTCGCAGCGCCGACCAGCGGCGAGCGGATCCGGGTGGCCGTGACCGGAGCCGGCGGCCGGATGGGTGCGGCCGCCGTCGACGCCGTCGACGCCGCCGACGACCTCGAACTCGTCGCCGCGCTCGGCCGGGGCGACGACCTGGCGCAGCTCGTCCGCGCCGGGACCGACGTCCTCGTCGACCTCACCGTCCCGGACAGCACCGAGGAGATCGTCCACGTCGCCGTGCGGAACGGCATCCACGCCGTCGTCGGCACCACCGGCTGGGACGAGTCCCGCCTGCGGGGCCTGCGCGACGCGTTGACCGCCGCTCCCGGGGTGGGCGTGCTGATCGCCCCGAACTTCGCCGTCGGCTCCGTCCTCGCCACCGCCTTCGCCGCCCGCGCGGCCCGGTTCTTCGAGTCCGTCGAGATCGTCGAGCTGCATCACCCGGACAAGGTCGACGCCCCCTCCGGGACCGCCGCCCGGACCGCCGCCCTGGTCGCCGACGCCCGCCGCGCCGCCGGCACGGGGCCGAGCCCGGACGCGACCCGCACCGCCGCCCCCGGTGCCCGCGGCGCCGAGGTCGACGGCGTGCGCGTGCACAGCGTCCGCCTGCGCGGGCTGGTCGCCCACCAGGAGGTCCTGCTCGGATCCCCCGGTGAGACCCTCACCATCCGGCACGACTCGCTGGACCGCGCCTCCTTCATGCCCGGCGTCCTGCTCGGGATCCGCTCCGTGCCCAGCGCCCCGGGGCTCACCCACGGGCTTGAGGCCTTCCTCGGTCTCGACGAGACGCGCACCCGAGACGAGCAGAGGACCGAGCGATGAGTGAGACCACCGGGCACGGCGCCCACGCCGAGGGGCCGGGCGAAGCCGGGGAACGACGAGGAGACGGCGCGCGGCGCGCCCTGAGCACCCGCCACCTGATCGGCCTGGTCCTGCTGGTGCTCGGCGCCCTGGCCTCGCCGTTCGACTTCTGGCTCGCCCTGATCTTCATCGCCCCGGCCTTCTTCTTCCTGGCCACCCGGGTGTGGGTCGCCGTCGTCGTCGTCCTGCTCGCGCTGTACCTCGTCCTCACCGCCCAGCGCGGGTGGCTGCTGCTGGCCTCCGACGGGTTCCTCGCCAAGGGGCTCGGGGTCGCCTTGTTGCTGCTGCCCGTCGTCGGCGCGTGGGTGCTGGCCCGGGAGATCGCGTTCGGGACCCGGGTGGAGCGGCTGGCCCGGACGCTCGAACGGGAGGGCGGTCTGCCCGATGACGATCTGCCGCGGCGACCGTCCGGCCGGATCGTCCGGGCCGCCGCGGACGCGGCCTTCGAACGGTACCGGGTGGAGGTCCAGGCCGATCCGGAGGACTGGCGCCGCTGGTTCCGGCTGGCCTGGGCCTACGACGCCGCGGGAGACCGGACGCGAGCCCGGCGCAGCATGCGGGACGCCATCCGCCACCACACCGCGGACCCCGGACATCCCGCCGTCGCCGGCAGGTCCGGGGGCACCCCGTGAACGGGGTCGTTCCCGTGGCCGGCGCCGCGGCCGACACGGCGGCACCCGCCGATCCGCTCGCCCGGCTGCACACGTGGTGGAACGAGGCGCGCGCGTCCGGCGCCGGGGTGCCGGACGCGCTCGCCCTGGCCACCGTGACCCCGGACGGCGAGCCCGCCAACCGGGTGGTCGTGGCCAAACGGATCGACCACGCGGGCATCGTCTTCGTCACCTCCGAGCGCAGCCCCAAGGGCCGCGACCTGGCGGTGCATCCGGTGGCTGCCGCCGTCCTGCTCTGGCCCGAGCCCCTGCGCCAGGTCCGCGTCACCGGGCCCGTGACGATGCTCGGTGACGCCGACTCCGACGACCTGTTCGCCGCCCATTCCCGCCTCTCCCAGGCCGGGTTCATCGTCTCCGGGCAGGGGCAGCCGATCGACCCCGCCGGGCTCGACGAACTGCGTCGGCGCACGGCCGAGATCGCCGCCGGCTCGGGCGGGCTCCGTCGGCCGGCCACGTGGCACGGCTACCGACTACGGCCCACCGCGGTCGAGTTCTGGTCCAGCGATCCGGGCCGGGCCCACCCGCGCCGGCGCTACACGCGGACGACGCCGGACGGCGCCTGGACCGTCGCGATGGTGCAGCCGTGACCGGGGCGGCCCTCGCGGGCGTCGCCGTGCTCGGCGGGGTCGGGATGAGCAGCCAGAGCGCCGTCGACGGCGCCACCGGAGGCATCTTCGGTGCCGTCTCCCGCTGGGTGATCGACGTGATGGGCGCGATCGGCGCACCCGGGGCCGGCTTGGCCGTGCTCCTGGAGAACCTCTTCCCGCCGATCCCGTCCGAGGTGGTCCTCCCCCTGGCCGGCCTCGCCGCCAGCCAAGGCAAGTTCGGCGTCGTCGAGGCGATCGCCTGGACGACGGCGGGCTCGGTGATCGGCGCCTTCGCGCTGTACGGAATCGGACGGGCGCTCGGCCACGCCCGGATCGTCCGGCTCGCCGGGCGCATTCCACTGGTCGACGTCGCCGACGTGGAGAAGGCGGTCGCCTGGTTCACGCGGCACGGGGCCGCGGCGGTGTTCTTCGGCCGGTTCCTGCCCGGGGTGCGCAGCCTCATCTCCATCCCGGCCGGCATCGAACGGATGCCCGCCCTGTGGTTCGGGCTGCTCACCCTGGTCGGCTCCGGCATCTGGAACACCGTGTTCATCCTGGCCGGGTACGTCCTCGGTGACAACTGGGACACCGTGCTGGTCTGGGTCGACACCCTCAAGTACGTGATCTACGCCGTCATCGCTCTCCTGGTGATCTGGTTCGTCGTCGTCAAGCTGCGCCGGCGCCGGGCCCGCAGCCGGTAACGTGGAGGCCATGCCCGAGCCCACCGTCCCCTTCGGTCGCCTGCTGACCGCCATGGTCACCCCCTTCACCCCGGACGGGGAGGTGGACCTCGACGCCGCCGCGGCGCTGGCCGACCGGCTGGTGGCCGACGGGTGCGACGGGCTCGTGGTCACCGGAACCACGGGCGAGACGTCCACCCTGACCGACGAGGAGAACCTCGCCATGTTCCGGGCGGTCCGCGAGGCCGTCGGGGACCGGGCCAGCATCGTCGCCGGGACCGGCACCAACGACACCGCCCACTCGATCAACCTGTCCCGGCGCGCCGAGGAGCTGGGCGTGGACGGTCTGCTGATCGTCACCCCCTACTACAACAAGCCCAGCCAGGGCGGGGTGCAGGCCCACTTCACCGCCATTGCCGACGCGGTCGGGCTGCCGATCATCGCGTACGACATCCCCGGCCGCTCCGCCATCCCGATCGCGCCCGAGACCATGCTTCGCCTGGCCGAGCACCCCCGGATCGTCGGGGTCAAGGACGCGAAGGCCGACTTCGCCGCCGCGACCCGGGTGCTGGCCGGTTCCGACCTGACGTACTGGTCCGGTGACGACGGGCTGACCCTGCCCTGGATGGCGCTCGGCGCCGTCGGCGTCATCGGCGTCACCACGCACGTCGCGACCGCCCGGTTCCGGAAGCTCGTCGACGCCGTCGTCGCCGGCGACCTGCCCACCGCCCAACGGATCGCGTACGAACTGGAACCGGTGATCCGCGCCACCATGACCCGGGTGCAGGGCGCGGTCGCCACCAAGCAGATCCTCACCTGGCAGGGTGTGCTCACTCACCCCGGCGTGCGCCTGCCCCTGGTGAGCCCGTCCGTGGAGGAGGCCGCCCTGATCCGCGCCGATCTGGCCGAGGCCGGTTGGGAGCTGTCCGCATGAGTGACTCCACCCTGGAACTGAAGGCCCCGCCGGCGCTCGAACCCGGCACCCTGCGGATCATCCCCCTGGGCGGCATCGGCGAGGTCGGGCGGAACATGACCGTCTTCGAACTCGACGGCAAGCTGCTCATCGTCGACTGCGGCGTGCTCTTCCCCGAGGAGCACCAGCCCGGCGTCGACCTGATCCTGCCCGACATCACCAGCATCCGGGATCGGCTCGACGACGTCGTCGCCGTCGTCCTCACCCACGGGCACGAGGACCACATCGGTGCCGTCCCGTACCTGCTGCGGCTGCGCCCGGACATCCCCCTGGTCGGCTCGCAACTCACCCTCGCGCTGATCGAGGCCAAGCTCGCCGAGCACCGGATCAAGCCGTACACGCTCGCGGTCAGCGAGGGACAGATCGAACAGCTCGGCCCGTTCTCCTGCGAGTTCGTCGCCGTGAACCACTCCATCCCGGACGCCCTCGCGGTCTTCCTGCGCACCGCCGCCGGCAACGTCCTGCACACCGGTGACTTCAAGATGGACCAGCTGCCCCTCGACGGGCGGATCACGGACCTGCGCGCCTTCGCCCGACTGGGCGAGGAAGGGGTCGACCTGTTCATGGTGGACTCCACGAACGCGGACGTCCCCGGCTTCATGTCCTCCGAGCGGGAGATCGGCCCCACCCTCGACCGGGTCATCGGCCAGGCGGACAAGCGCGTCATCGTCGCGTCCTTCTCCTCCCACGTGCACCGCGTCCAGCAGGTCCTGCATGCCGCGCAGGCGAACGGGCGCAAGGTCGCGTTCGTGGGCCGCTCCATGGTGCGGAACATGTCGATCGCCTCGCAGCTGGGCTACCTGCACATCCCGGAGGGAATCCTGGTCGACCTCAAAAGGGTCGACGACCACCCGCCGGAGAAGGTCGTGCTGATGTCCACCGGTTCCCAGGGGGAGCCGATGGCCGCTCTGTCCCGGATGGCCAACGGCGATCACCGCGTCCAGGTCGGCCGGGGGGACACCGTGATCCTCGCGTCCTCCCTCATCCCCGGCAACGAGAACGCCGTCTTCCGGGTGATCAACGGGCTGATGAAACTCGGCGCCGATGTGGTGCACAAGGGCAACGCCAAGGTCCACGTCTCCGGGCACGCGGCCGCCGGCGAGTTGCTCTACTGCTACAACATCGTCCGTCCCCGGCAGGTGATGCCGGTGCACGGCGAGGTCCGGCACCTGATCGCCAACGGCAAACTGGCACAGGCCACCGGGCTGGCCGAGGAGGACGTGCTGCTCACCGACGACGGATCGGTCGTCGACATGACCGACGGCGTCGCCCGCGTCGTCGGCGGCATCGACTGCGGCTTCATCTACGTCGACGGGACGACCGTGGGGGAGATCACCGACGACGACCTCAAGGACCGGCGCACCCTCGGCGACGAGGGCTTCATCTCCATCATCACCGTCGTCAACCGGCACAACGGGACGATAGTCTCCGGGCCGGAGATCCACGCCCGCGGCTTCGCCGAGGACGAGAAGGTGTTCGCCGAGATCATCCCGAAGATCACCGACGCCCTGCAGGACGCGGTCCAGTCCGGTCCCGGCAGCGCCCACACCACCTACCAGCTGCAGCAGATCGTCCGCCGGGTCGTCGGCTCCTGGGTGAACCGGCGGTACAAGCGGCGACCCATGATCATCCCGGTCGTCCTGGAGGCGTAACCCCGCGCCCAGCGGAGAACCTCCTGCTACGAGCATCTGTGGTTCCTGCAGTCGATCTTCCTGATCTTCCGGCTGGTCGGCGTCCAACCGGGATGGCACCCTGATCCGGCAGCCTGATCCGGCACCCTGATCCGGCGTGCTGATCCGGCGGGCTGACGCGTGTCGGCGGTACCGTGGAAACATGGCGACCCGTACTTCCCCCGCCCCCGCCCGCCAGGGCAAGGGCAGCGCGTCGCGAGCATCCACCCGCTCCGGCAGCGGCGGGACCGGCCGGTCCTCCGCCCGCTCGGGCGGCTCCTCGCGCGCCCCGCTGCCCGACGACCGGCCGTCCCTGCCGGTGCGCGCCGTCCGCGGCGCCTGGCTCGGGCTCGCCCACGGGGTCGGCCACGCCGTCCGCGCCGTCGGGCACCGGGTCGAGGGGCTCGACCCGGACGACCGCCGGGACGGGCGCGCCCTGCTCTTCCTCCTGCTGGCCGGCCTCGTCGCCGCCGTCGAGTGGTGGTCCCTGTCCGGGTGGTTCGCCCGTGGGGTGCACGCCGTCGCTGCCGGCACCTTCGGCTCGATCGCCCTCGTCCTGCCGTTCGCCCTGGTCATCCTCGGCATCCGGCTGATGCGGATGCCGACGGCCACGGGTGCCAACAACCGGGTGACCATCGGTCTGGCGGTGCTCACCGTCGCCTCCAGCGGGGTCGCCCACCTCACCCTCGGCGCGCCCACGATCTCGGCGGGTGTCGACCAGCTCTGGGCCGCCGGCGGAATGATCGGTTTCCTCGCCGCGAGCCCGCTGAGCCAGATCATCACCTCCGCCGGGACCCTCCTGCTGCTGCTGGCGCTGGCGTTCGTGAGCCTGCTCATCATCACCGCCACCCCGTTCGGGCGGATCCCCGCCCGGCTGCGCGACCTCTACCGGCATCTGACCGGCCAGCAGGCCGGCGCCGCCCGGCCCGACGAGCACGACCGGTCCTACCTCGACGACCCGCCACCAGCCCGGTCGGCCCGGAAGAAGAATCGCTTCGGGCGCAAGGACCGGGACCACCGGGCCGGCGACCTGGACGAGTACGACGGCGACGAGGCGTTCGAACGTGCCCTGCTGGGCGAGCCCGAACCGGCCACCGCCGACATCCCCGCCGTGGCCGAGGCGCCAACCGTGCCGCCGGGGGTCCGCCGGCCCACCCAGGCCGAGAAGGCCGCCGCCAGGCTGCGCGCCGAGCAGGGGCTCGACGCCGACGCCGGTCCGACCGAGGCGCTGGCCGCCGTCCGGTCCACCCCGGTCGCCCCGCAGATGCCGCCCACGCCCATCCCGCAGCGGTCCGAGCAGCTGCAGCTGGCCGGGGACGTCACCTACACGCTGCCTGCCTCGGACTTCCTCACCCCCGGCACCCCGCCGAAGGAACGCTCCGCCGCCAACGAGGCCGTCGTCGCCGCCCTGACCAAGGTCCTGACCGACTTCGGGGTCGACGCGGAGGTCACCGGGTTCTCCCGCGGACCGACCGTCACCCGGTACGAGATCGAACTCGGCTCCGGCACCAAGGTGGAGCGGGTCACCGCCCTGAGCAAGAACATCGCCTACGCGGTGGCGTCGGCCGACGTGCGGATCCTCTCGCCGATCCCCGGTAAGTCCGCCATCGGCATCGAGATCCCCAACAGCGACCGGGAGACGGTCTCCCTGGGCGACGTGCTGCGTTCCACCAACGCCCGCAAGACCGATCACCCGATGGTGATGGGCGTCGGCAAGGACGTGGAGGGCGGCTTCGTCGTCGCGAACCTCGCCCGGATGCCGCACCTGCTGGTCGCGGGCGCCACCGGCGCGGGCAAGTCCTCCTTCGTGAACTCGATGATCACCTCGATCCTGATGCGGTCCACGCCCGACGAGGTGCGGATGGTGATGGTGGACCCCAAACGCGTCGAACTGACCGCATACGAGGGCGTTCCGCACCTGATCACCCCGATCATCACCAACCCGAAGAAGGCCGCGGAGGCCCTGCAGTGGGTGGTCCGGGAGATGGACGCCCGCTACGACGACCTGTCCACGTACGGGTACAAACACATCGACGACTTCAACAAGGCGGTCCGCAACGGCAAAGTCGTCCCGCCGCCGGGCTCCAGGCGGGTGATCAAGCCCTACCCGTACCTGCTGGTCATCGTCGACGAACTGGCCGACCTGATGATGGTGGCCCCCCGCGACGTCGAGGACTCGATCGTGCGGATCACCCAGCTCGCCCGCGCCGCCGGCATCCATCTCGTGCTCGCCACCCAGCGACCCTCGGTGGACGTCGTCACCGGCCTGATCAAGGCCAACGTGCCGTCCCGGATGGCGTTCGCCACCTCCTCGGTCACCGATTCGCGCGTCGTGCTCGACCAGGCCGGCGCGGAGAAGCTGATCGGGCAGGGCGACGCCCTGTTCCTGCCGATGGGCGCCTCCAAACCGATGCGCGTACAGGGCGCCTGGGTCACCGAGTCGGAGATCCACCGCGTCGTCGAGCACGTCAAGGGCCAGCTGCAGGCGGTCTACCGGGACGACGTCACCGTCCAGGCCGAGAAGAAGCAGATCGACGAGGAGATCGGCGACGACCTGGAGGTGCTGCTGTCGGCCGCCGAGCTGGTCATCAACACCCAGTTCGGCTCGACGTCGATGCTCCAGCGCAAGCTGCGGGTGGGGTTCGCCAAGGCCGGCCGGCTGATGGATCTGCTCGAGTCCCGCGGCGTGGTCGGTCCGTCGGAAGGGTCGAAGGCCCGCGACGTGCTGGTCAAGCCCGACGATCTCGCGGTCACGCTCGCCGCCATCCGTGGGGACGGGCCGTCGCCGGCTGCCGCGGCGTCCGACGCCGGGGCTCCCGCCAGGGACGACCGGGACGAACGGGGCACGGACCTCGTCGAGACCGACCTCGACGGCCGGACGCAGGTCATCGACTACCACGACGATGCCGACGAGGACGGGTCCGAGGACGCCTGGCACCTGACCGGGCGCTGAGCACCCGACGGTAGCCTTGACGGATGAGCACCCCGGCACCGCACTCGTCCCCGGTCTCGTCCTGGAACCTGCCGAACGTGCTGACCGGGATCCGCATCCTGCTGGTGCCCGTGTTCGTCGTCCTGCTCGCCGCCGACGGGGGAGCGCACGGGCCCCTGCGCTGGATCGCCGCCGTCCTCTTCGTCGTGGCGATCTACACCGACAAGCTCGACGGCGACATCGCCCGGTCGCGCGGGCTGGTGACGAACTTCGGCAAGATCGCCGACCCGATCGCGGACAAACTGCTGACCGGGTCCGCCCTGGTCATGCTCTCGCTGCTCGGCGAACTGTGGTGGTGGGTGACCGTCGTGATCCTGATCCGGGAGTGGGGGATCACGGGCCTGCGGTTCTGGGTGATTCGTTACGGGGTGATGGCCGCCTCCGCCGGCGGCAAGCTCAAGACCGTCCTGCAGGCCGCGGCGATCATCCTGCTGCTGCTGCCGCTGGGGACGGTTCTCGGCCCCTGGGCCCTGTGGCTGGGCTGGCTGGTGATGGCCGCAGCTCTCGTCGTCACGGTCGTCACCGGTGCCGCTTACGTCCGCGACGCCGTGCGCCTGCGCCGTGCCGGGCGTGGCGGCACCCGTGTGTGAGCCCGAGGCCGACCCGGCCCGGGTGATCGCCGCCGCCGTCGAGCGCGGCCGCACCCTGGCCACCGCCGAGTCTCTCACCGGGGGCGCCGTGTGCGCGGCGCTGGTCGACGTCCCGGGCGCCTCCGCCGTGCTGCGCGGCGGCGTCGTGTCCTACCACCACGACGTCAAGGTGGGCCTGCTCGGCGTCGACCCCGCCCGGCTGGCCGCCCACGGCGCCGTCGATCCCGAGGTGGCTGCGCAGATGGCGGTCGGCGCCCGGGTGGCGACGGGCGCCGACGTCGCGGTCGCGACCACCGGCGTCGCCGGCCCGGAACCCCACGACGGCCAGCCCGTCGGCACCGTCTGGATCGGGATCGCTACCGCTGCCGGCGCGACCGCCACCCGGCACCGGTTCACGGGGAGCCGGGCCGAGATCCGAGCCTCCGCGCGCGACGCAGCACTCGCTGTGCTGCTGGAGTCTCTGCGCACCCGCTGACACTCGCGTGCCCGAGACCGTCAGCCCGACCGTCAGCCGGTGCGCTCAGTGGCCCCCCAGTCCGGCGCCAGTGCGTACTCAGCCTCCGCGCCTAGGCTGGGTCGACCCGGTGACAGCCGGCGCGGCATCGCCGTCGGCGCGCGGATGGGCGGAACAAAGCATCACGTCGGAAGGTTGTCACCAGTAGCCGGCGCCGATGGCACCGGTAGCATGGGACCACCGTGAGGAACGCGCGGGGTTCACCCCGACAGGAGTTGACGAGGTAGATGGTGAAAGAACCCGTATCCGTGAACGGTGTGGTCCGTTGGCGTGAAGTGGGTCTGGCCGAAGAGACGAAACACGACCGGAAGGAGCGCACGATGGTTCTGTTGCGCCACCAGATCGGTGATGTGCTGCGTGATGTGCGTCAACGCCAGGGCAGGACGTTGCGTGAGGTCAGCCACGACGCGCGCGTGTCCCTGGGCTATCTCAGCGAGGTGGAGCGAGGCCAGAAGGAAGCCTCCTCGGAATTGCTCTCGTCCATCTGCTCCGCCCTCGACGTCCCGCTGTCCCTGCTGCTGCGGGAGGTCAGCGACCGGCTCGCCATGGCCGAGGGTGTCGCTGTCCCGGACACCGTGCCGAGCGACCTGTCCCGCGAGTTCGTGGCGGACATCCCAGACGAGGTACCGGAACAGTTCTCGCGCCCGATGTACTCGGGACGCGTCTGAGCGCACGACGGCGCTGCCGTCCACGATCGACCCCGATGGGGCCCGCCGGTGTGGCGGGCCCCATCGCCGCGCCGGGACCGTTTCCCGCGTGCGACCGTATCCCGCGTGCGACCGTTCGACAGGAGAGACATGCGATCGAGCAGCTTCTGGCGGCTGATGGACGACGAGTTCGGTGTCGCCTATTCCCGTGTCCTCGCCCGCGACCTGGTGCTCACCCGGCTGGGCGGCCGAAGCGTCACCGATGCTCTCGACGCCGGGATCGATCCGCGGGAGGTGTGGCTGGCCGTCTGCGACGCGCAGGACGTACCGGAGTCCCGTCGGCTCGGCCGGGACATCCCGCCCCGCCGCTGATGGATGCCGGCGACACGCCCCCGGTCGGCAACACGCCGTGGTCGAACCTTCGAATACCTGTTCGGTTCGCAGTAGGCTTGAGGGCAGCACGAGACAACCGGGACGGCACCCCGTGCTAGCACCGATCTCCAACACCGACCTCCACCACCGACCTCCAGCGTTGTCCACAGGCGACAGGGGCTCACTGCTTTTGTCGGTGCCGCCGCCTACCGTTGCAGACATCGGATCCACCGCCCCGAGTCCCCGCCCACCGCGAGGGCCCGGAACGGCGTCACCCGGGTCCGCAACCGACCGAAACCTGGCCACCGCGCCCACGACCGAAGAGGTGGAACATGCCGGCACCAGCCGACCGTCAGAAAGCCCTCGAGACCGCCCTCGCCCAGATCGACAAGCAGTTCGGCAAGGGGTCTGTGATGCGTCTCGGCGACGAGACACGCGCTCCCATCGAGACCATCTCGACCAGTTCCATCGCCCTGGACGTGGCGCTGGGGATCGGCGGCTTGCCCCGCGGGCGCGTCGTGGAGATCTACGGCCCCGAGTCGTCCGGCAAGACGACCGTCGCCCTGCACGCCGTCGCCAACGCCCAGCGCAACGGCGGCATCGCGGCGTTCATCGACGCCGAGCACGCCCTGGATCCGGACTACGCGCAGAAGCTCGGTGTCGACACCGACGCGCTGCTGGTGTCCCAGCCGGACACGGGCGAGCAGGCCCTCGAGATCATGGACATGCTGATCGGCTCCGGGTCGCTGGACATCATCGTCATCGACTCCGTCGCCGCGCTGGTGCCCCGCGCCGAGATCGAAGGCGAGATGGGGGACAGCCACGTCGGTCTGCAGGCCCGGCTGATGAGCCAGGCCCTGCGGAAGATCACCGGCCGGCTGAATCAGACCAAGACGACCGCCATCTTCATCAACCAGCTGCGCGAGAAGATCGGTGTCTTCTTCGGCAGCCCGGAGACCACCACCGGTGGCAAGGCGCTGAAGTTCTACGCCTCCGTCCGGGTGGATGTGCGTCGCATCGAGACCCTCAAGGACGGGGCCAACCCGGTCGGCAACCGGACGCGGGCCAAGATCGTCAAGAACAAGATGGCCCCGCCGTTCAAGCAGGCCGAGTTCGACATCCTCTACGGTTTCGGCATCTCCCGCGAGGGTGGCCTGATCGACATGGGCGTCGAGCACGGGCTGGTGAAGAAGTCCGGGGCCTGGTTCACCTACGACGGGGACCAGCTCGGGCAGGGCAAGGAGAACGCCCGGCAGTTCCTCAAGGACAACCCGGAGCTCGCCGACGAGCTGGAGCGGCGGATCAGGGAGAAGCTCGGCATCGGGGTCCAGGCAGCCGAGGCGGAGCCGGACGGCCCGCAACTGAAGGCGGTCGGGGACGACGACGGCTTCTGATCGACGCGGCGGCACTCGCCGCCGGCGCCCGGCGGGCGAGCCGTCAGCCGATCGCCCCGACCGTCCAGGACCACGGCCGGCCCCACCGCCGGACGAGCCGAACGAGCCGGATGCGCAGGCCGACCCGCAGGAGGTGGCCCGCAGCATCGTGCTGCGTCAGCTGACCGGGTCGGCCAAGAGCCGGGCGCAACTGGAACGCAAGCTCGCCGACCGGAACGTGCCCGAGGACGCAGCGACCGCGGTGCTGGACCGTTACGAGGACCTGGGTCTGGTCGACGACGCCGAGTTCGCCCGGGCGTGGGTACGCAGCCGCGCCGGGTACCGGCACCTGGGCAGGTCGGCGCTGCGCCGTGAACTCACCCTCAAGGGGGTGCACCGCGACACCATCGTCGACGCCCTCGACGACCTCACCGATGAGCAGGAGTACGCGGGCGCACTGGCGCTCGTCCGCCGCAAGCTCACCGCCGCGGACCGCCGCCAGCTGACCGACCCGGACGCCGACCGGCAACGCCTGGTCCGTCGCCTGGTCAGCATGCTCGCCCGCAAGGGCTACCCACCCGGCACGGCGTTCCGTGCGGTCAACGACGTGTTCGCCGAGGCCGGCGCGGACGGCCCGGACCCGGGCGAGGTGTCCGGGACGGACTGACCACAACCGCGTTTCCGGCACCTTCGACTCGGGGACGTCCACGTCCCGTGCATCTCGCGGCCACGGTCCGCGGCGAGCCACCACGGTCGGTACGCTGGTCCGGTGAGTTCGACCGTCTCCACCGCCCCGTCCGCGACCACCGACCGCGACGCACCCCGCACCTACCAGGTCCGCACCTTCGGGTGCCAGATGAACGTGCACGACTCCGAGCGGATCAGCGGGTTGCTCGACGCCGCCGGGTATCTGCCCGTGCCGGAAGACGCCGGTGAAGGCGACGCCGACGTCGTCGTCTTCAACACCTGCGCCGTGCGGGAGAACGCGGACAACAAGCTCTACGGCCACCTCGGGCAACTCGTGCCGGCCAAACGGAAGAACCCCCGGATGCAGATCGCCGTCGGCGGCTGCCTCGCCCAGAAGGACCGGGACACGATCCTGGCGAAGTCGCCCGTGGTGGACGTCGTCTTCGGCACCCACAACATCGGCTCGCTGCCCACCCTGCTCGACCGTGCCCGGCACAACCAGCAGGCCGAGCTGGAGATCCTCGAGTCCCTCGACGTCTTCCCGTCGACCCTGCCCACCCGGCGCGAGTCCGTGCACTCCGGCTGGGTGTCGATCTCGGTCGGGTGCAACAACACCTGCACGTTCTGCATCGTGCCCTCCCTGCGCGGCAAGGAGCGCGACCGTCGGCCCGGCGACATCCTCGCCGAGGTGCGCGCCCTGGTCGCCGACGGCGCCGTCGAGGTGACCCTGCTCGGGCAGAACGTCAACTCCTACGGCGTCGAGTTCGGCGAACGGGGCGCGTTCGCGGACCTGCTCCGCGCCTGCGGAACCGTCGAGGGCCTCGAACGGGTCCGGTTCACCAGCCCCCACCCGGCCGCCTTCACGGACGACGTCATCGACGCCATGGCCGAGACCGGCAACGTCATGCCGCAACTGCACATGCCGCTGCAGTCCGGCAGCGATGCGGTGCTCAAGGCGATGCGCCGGTCCTACCGGTCCTCGCGGTTCCTCGGCATCCTGGACAAGGTCCGCGACCGGCTCCCGCACGCGGCCATCACGACCGACATCATCGTCGGGTTCCCCGGGGAGACCGAGGACGACTTCCAGGCCACCCTCGACGTCGTCGAGGCCTCCCGCTTCTCCGCCGCCTTCACCTTCCAGTACTCGATCCGCCCGGGCACACCGGCCGCCACGATGGATCGGCAGGTGCCCAAGGCGGTGGTGCAGGAACGGTACGAGCGGCTGATCGCCCTGCAGGAGCGGATCAGCGGCGAGGAAAACCGCGCGCTTCTCGGCAGCACCGCCGAGGTGATGATCACCGCGGCCGCGGGGTCGAAGGCCGACGCCACCGGCCGCATCTCCGGCCGGGCCCGGGACAACCGGCTCGTCCATGTCGCCGTCCCCAGCGGGGGAGACCGGCCGCGGCCGGGCGACATGGTCACCGTCCCCATCACCGCCGCCGCGCCCTACCACCTGATCGCCGACCCCGTACCGGCCGACTACCGGCTGCGCCGCACCCGCGCCGGTGACGCCTGGGACCGTGCCCAGGCCGAATCCTGTGCCGTGCCCGCGTCGATGCCGCCCGCCGCCGACACGAACGGGCGCCCCGGCGCGGTGGCGCTCGGCATGCCCGGCCTGCCGGCCCGAGCGTGAGCCCCTGGCCGTCGTGACCCGGTGGTGAGCCAGCCCGACCCGGTGATCGCGATCGTCGGGCCGACCGGCACCGGCAAGTCCGACCTCGCCGTGGATCTCGCGGTCGCCCTCGACGGGGAGATCGTCAACGCCGACGCCCTGCAGCTGTACCGCGGGATGGACATCGGCACCGCCAAGCTGCCGCTCGCCGACCGACGGGGGGTCCCGCACCATCTGCTCGACGTGCTGGATGTCACCGACGAGGCGTCCGTGGCCGCCTACCAGCGGCAGGCCCGAGACGTCATCGACGCCATCACGGCACGCGGCCGCCGGGCCATCCTGGTCGGCGGCTCCGGGCTCTACGTCCGTGCCGCCCTGGATCGACTCGAGCTGCCCGGCACGGATCCGGCCGTCCGGGCCCGGCTCGAGCGGGAGGCGGGAGCGGCCGGGCTCCCGACCCTGCGGGACCGGCTCGCCGCCGTCGACCCCGTTGCCGCCGGTCGGCTGCACGACGCCCGGAGAGTGATCCGGGCGCTCGAGGTGCACGAGATCACCGGTCGACCGTTCAGCTCCTTCATGCCCGATCGCCGGTACGTCCGGCCCGCCGTCCAGCTCGGCTTGCGGCGACCGACACCGTCCTTGCGGGAGCGACTTGCCGCGCGCGTCCGGGCGATGGTCGCCGGGGGGCTCGCCCAGGAGGTCGCCCGGCTCGACGCGGCCGGACTGCGCCGGGGCCGGACCGCCTCCCGCGCCATCGGTTACGCCCAGTTCCTCGCCGTCGCGGACGGGACGCTCGATCAGGCGGACGCGGTGGCGGACACCATCACAGCCACCCAGCGGTTCGCGAAACGGCAGCGCACCTGGTTCGGCGCCGACCCCCGGGTGCACTGGCTCGACGTCGAGGGCACCGACCGGGACGGGCTGCTCGAAGCCGCCCTCACCCGGCTGCGGTCCTGATCGGGCCGCCGACTCCTGAGCGGTGCAACCGATCCACCGAGTGTGGCAGCTGAGGCTGCTGTGATTCGGTCCCGGTGCTCAGGAGCCGGTCCGGTCCCACTCGGCGGAGCCATTGCTCCGCGTTAGGCTGAGCAGATGTCCGCCGCAGATCCGTTCTCCCCCCTCACCGGCTCGCCGGCCGGGGTCGTCGCGGACGGTGTCCCGTCGGAAAGCAGGGTGCACGACGACGCGCTGGCCCGTGCCGCCGAGCGCTGGGCAGGCCTTCCCCTGACCAAGGGCCACGGCACCGGCAACGACTTCGTGCTGCTGGCCGATCCGGACGGCAACCGGCCGGTGGATGAGTCCACCGCGGCCGCGCTGTGCGACCGGCACCGTGGGGTGGGCGCGGACGGATTGATCCGCGCGGTCCCGTCGCGGCTGCTGCCCGAGGGCCGCGCGCTGCTGGCGACGGAGCCGGCCGCCCAGTGGTTCATGGACTACCGCAACGCCGACGGCTCCCTGTCGGAGATGTGCGGCAACGGCGTCCGCGTGTTCGCCGAGTTCCTGCGCCGCGAGGGCCTGGTCGCCGTGGAGCCGGGTGCGGTGCTGCCGGTCGGCACCCGAGGCGGCGTGAAGGTGGTCCGCATCGTCGAGGACGGCTACGCCGTGGACATGGGCCCGTGGAGCCTGGTCGACCCGGCCGTCGCCCGGGAGCGGGGCGCCGACGCCCGGGTGCGCACCGACGGCGTCGACGTCGACCGGCCTGCCCTGTCCATCAGCATGGGCAACCCGCACACCGTCGTCGCGCTGGCCTCCCGCGCCGAACTGGACCACCTCGTGCTCCTCCGGGCGCCGACCGTGGAGCCCCGGCCGCCCGCCGGAACCAACGTCGAGTTCGTCGTTCCCGCCGACCCGCTGATCGGTCCCGACGGCGTCGCCGACCTGGCCATGCGCGTGCACGAACGGGGCGTCGGGGAGACCCAGTCCTGCGGGACGGGAGCCTGCGCCGCCGCTGCAGCCATCCGCTTCTGGGCCGGCCCGGGCGCGCCCGATCGCTACCGCATCGCTGTGCCGGGGGGCGTCCTCGGCGTCGCGTTCATCCCGGCAGCGGACGGCACCGAGCACGTCGAACTCAGCGGCCCGGCGGTGCTGGTCGGCCGGATCGACCTGCTCTGACGGAGTCTCCCATCGAGTGGGCGCCGGTGCGGAGGGGAGCGCTGGGGAAGTCCGTGTCCACCTACAGGAAGAGTTACGAGGCGTCGTTGACGGCGATGCTCGGCTTCTGTGCGACAAATCGTAGGACCCGGCCCCCGGCAGTAGCGTGGAGTCGGAGCGGGTTCAGACCAGCTTGTTCCAGGGCGGCTCTGAACGCAGCGACTTCAATGAGGCGGTGCGGAGAGTGGTCGACCCAATGAATCCAGCGTGCGACGCGCGAGGAGAGCAGATCGTATCCGACGAACGACCCTCCCGGGCGCAGAACTCGAGCCGCCTCAGCGATCGCCTGCTCCCACTCGACCACATGATGGAGCATGAGGAAGCTCAACACCATGTCGAAGGACCCGTCCGCGAAAGGCAGGGCAGCGGCATCGGCCTGACGTGTCTCAATGGGGAGTCCCGCGAGGGATCGCTGCGCAGCCTGGACCATCGCGAGGTCGATGTCGGTCGTCGTGAGGTTCACCTGCCCGTTGGACTCAATGATTGCTGCGGCCATCGCCCCGCTACCGCCGCCGATCTCCAGCACGCGTCCAGCCAGGGGCCATCCCTGAGTCGCCCAGGGAACCATCCTCCGGGCCAGAAAGCGCCACGGAACACTGCGGCAGAACAGGACTTCTGCGGGCGACATTCGGGGCATGGTTTCCTCGCATCTACGCACCATCTCGGGCAGGGAAAGGGCCAGCTCCCGGAGCGGACAACACTGAATCGCCCCCAGCCGGCATGAACTCGACGAACGGGGCACTGTGCCGCCGATGTTACTCGGCGCCGTAGTTCGCTCCGCGTCAGTCCGCGCACTGCACGCGCAACAGCCGGAAGCCCTTGTCAGTGGCCGCCCGCTCGACCGTGAAATCCTCGCCCAGGGCCCCGGTCAGCCACCGCTGCAGCGAGTCCCCGCCGAGATTCTTCTGCACCACCAGCAGCGCCGTCCCGCCCGGCCGCAACCGCGGCACCCAGTGGGCCAGCAGTGCGTGCAGTGCCGCCTTCCCGATCCGGATCGGCGGGTTGGACCAGATCAGGTCGTACTGCTCGCCGGGTGGTACCTGCTCCGGTTCGACGGCGTGAACCCGGTCCAGCCCGAGCGCCGCCGCGTTGTGCCGCACCAGATCGAGAGCACGCTGATTGACGTCGACGGCGCGGACGTCGGCGTCGGGGGAGCGCAGGGCGAGCGTGAGCGCCATCGGGCCCCACCCGCAACCCAGGTCGAGGAAGCGGCCGGTGCGCGGCGGCGTCGGTGCGTACTTGAGCAGGACCGCGGTGCCCTTGTCGACCGCGTCGGGGCTGAAGACGCCGCCCGCGGTGCGCACCGTCACGGTGCGACCGGCGAGGGTGACCGCCAGGGTCCGCACCGTCATCGGGCCCGCGGGCTGCGCGGAGAAGTAGTGATCGGACACCTGTCCCACCCTACTTTCGTCCTACCCGCCCGGGGGCATGGTCGTGCCGGGGCGTTGCCGGTCGGAGCCGCGCGCCCGCGGGGACGAACGGGAAGAGACGGCGCCCGCCCGGTGTTGAACCCACCGGTGGATAACTCCGCTCCGGCGACGGGGCGGCGACTACCATGGAGACAGAGTCGGCTCACCGCAGAATCGCCGCACAGACGACCGCGTCGGTGCGCCGGACAACCGTTGCAGTACCAAGGAGACCATGACCCAGTCCCGACAGCCCACCTCTGGCACCCGCGAACTGGCCCCGGAGGACATGCAGGGTGTCATCGACCGCATTCTGGCGCGGGAGGACGCCGTGACCGGTACCGGTGCGCGCATCCGGGCGTCCGGCAGCACCTCGCCCACCGACGCGGGCAACGACCGTCACGACGCGTCCGCTCGCATCCTCGACCGCCGGGCCCTGGCCCTCGCGGAGGGCGAGGAGAACCGGACCGACTACGACGGCGACCAGGACGACCGGGCGGAGCGGCGTGCCCTGCGCCGGGTGGCCGGTCTGTCCACCGAACTCGAGGACGTCACCGAGGTCGAGTACCGGCAGTTGCGCCTCGAGCGCGTGGTGCTCGCCGGGCTGTGGACCGCCGGGACGGCGGCCGACGCCGAGAATTCGCTCCGCGAGTTGGCCGCCCTCGCGGAGACGGCGGGGTCCGAGGTGCTCGACGGCGTGGTTCAGCGCCGGTTGACCCCGGATCCCGGCACGTTCCTCGGCTCCGGTAAGGCCGAGGAGTTGCGCGGCATCGTCGCCGCGACCGGCGCCGACACCGTGATCGTCGACTCCGAGCTCTCGCCGTCCCAGCGGCGTGGACTGGAGGACATCGTCAAGGTCAAGGTCATCGACCGGACCGCGCTGATCCTGGACATCTTCGCCCAGCACGCCAAGTCCCGTGAAGGCAAGGCCCAGGTGGAACTCGCCCAGCTCGAGTACCTGCTGCCGCGCCTGCGCGGCTGGGGCGAATCGATGTCCCGGCAGGCCGGTGGCCGCGTCGGTGTCGCCGGCGGCGGCATCGGATCGCGTGGTCCCGGTGAGACGAAGATCGAACTGGACCGGCGCCGGATCCGGACCCGGATGGCCAAGCTGCGCCGCCAGATCGCGGCCATGGAGCCGGCCCGCGTGACCAAGCGCGGCAACCGACGGCGCAACGAGGTGCCCTCCGTCGCCATCGCCGGGTACACCAACGCGGGCAAGTCGTCGCTGCTCAATCGGCTCACGGATGCCGGCGTGCTGGTGGAGAACGCCCTGTTCGCCACCCTGGATCCGACCGTGCGCAAGGCGCAGACCGACGACGGCATCGGCTACACGCTCGCCGACACCGTCGGGTTCGTCCGGTCGCTGCCCACCCAGCTGGTCGAAGCGTTCCGGTCCACGCTGGAGGAAGTGGCCGACGCGGACGTGATCCTGCACGTCGTCGACGCCTCCCACCCGGACCCGGAGGGACAGATCGCCGCCGTCCGGCAGGTGCTGGCCGAGGTCGACGCCCGGGACATCCCCGAGGTCGTCGTCCTGAACAAGGCCGACGCCGCCGACGAACTGACGCTCGAACGCCTGCGCCGGCGGGAGCCGTCGAGCATCGTCGTCTCCGCCCGCACGGGCAAGGGCATCGACGAACTCAAGGAGCGGATCAGTGCGAGCATCCCGCGGCCCGACCAGGCCCTGGACCTGCTGATCCCGTACGAGCGCGGCGACATCCTCTCCCGGTTGCACGGTTCCGACGCTCAGATCGTCGCCCTGCACCACGACCCCGACGGGACACGGCTCACCGTGCGGGTCCGGGCGGGGCTGCGGCCCCTGCTCGACCCGTTCGTCATGACGTCGTGAGTGCCGGGCCCCGTCGGCGGGCCGCGGACGACGGTCCCGACGGTGAAGACACCGGCGAGACGGCGGGTGAAGCCGCTCCGGCGACCGCGCTGCTCGACGCCGCCGTTGCCGGGCTGGGCGGTGAACCGCGCGACGGACAGCGCGCGATGCTCGAACACGTGGACCGGGCGATCTCCGACGGTCGCCATCTGCTGGTCCAGGCCGGTACCGGCACGGGCAAGTCCCTGGCCTACCTCGTACCGCTGATCCGGCATGCCCTGGCCGCCGACCGGCCGGTCCTGGTGGCCACCGCGACGCTCGCGTTGCAGGCCCAGATCGTCGGCCGCGACCTGCCCCGGCTGCTGGAGACGCTGGCTCCCGAGCTGGACCGGCCGATCGACGTGGCGCTGGTGAAGGGCCGCGGCAACTACGTGTGCCGGCACAAGCTCGACGGCGGGTTCCCCCCCGAGGAGGACCCCGCCGACACGCTGTTCAGCCTCGGCGCCGACACGGCCGCGCCCCATCCCGCCGCGCCCCGGGCCGACGGACCGATCAGTGCCCTCGGCCGGGAGATCACCCGGCTGCGCACCTGGGCCGAGGAGACCGAGACGGGGGACCGGGACGAATTGCGGCCCGGCGTCTCCGAACGCGCCTGGCGCCAGGTCTCGGTCAGCGCCATGGAGTGCCTCGGTGCCCAGAAGTGCCCCGTGGCCGCCGAGTGCTTCAGCGAACGGGCCCGCCAGCGTGGCGCCGAGGCCGACCTCGTCGTCACCAATCACGCGATGCTCGCCATCGACGCGTTCGAGGGGCTCGCCGTCCTGCCCGACTACGACGTGGTCGTCATCGACGAGGCGCACGAACTGGCCGACCGGGTCACCGGGGCCGTGACGGGCCAGCTGTCCGCGACCATGGTGCACACCGCCGCGAGTGCCGCCCGCCGGCACACCGCCATCGACGTCACGGCGTTGCAGGAGGCGGCGGACGGTTTCGACGCGGCGTTGACGACGACGCCGACCGGCCTGCTCGCCCGCGGTCTCGACCAGGACCAGGCCACGGCGGTCAACCGGCTACTCGCCGCCACCCGGGCCGCGCTGTCCGACTCCAAGCCGGGCCAGGGGGCGCCGGCGGACGGCGGGCGGCAGCTGGCCCGTTCCCGGCTCAGCCAGGTCCACGAGGTGGCCGAGCGGCTGCTGGCCGCGGCACCGGCCAGCGACGCCGTGTGGGTCTCCCGGCCCGGCCACTGGTCACCCCAGACCGGCTACGCGGAGGCAGACCCGACCGACCCGGCGACCCTGACCATCGCGCCCCTCTCCGTCGCCGGCCGCCTGCGGGACGGGCTGTTCGCGGGCCGCACGGTGGTGCTCACGTCCGCGACCCTGGCCATCGGATCCGCGTTCGAGCCGGTCGCCGGCGCCCTCGGACTGCAGGGAACGGGTGCACCCGGCTGGACCGGCGTCGACGTCGGTTCCCCGTTCGACTACCCCCGGCAGGGCGTGCTCTACGTGGCGAAGCACCTGCCGCGTCCTGGTCAGGGCGTCTCCGCCGCCGCGCTGGAGGAACTGGAGGCCCTGATCCGCGCATCCGGCGGCGGAGCGCTCTGCCTGTTCTCCGCTCGGCGGGCCGCGGAACAGGCGGCCGACGCGCTGCGGGAGAAGCTGGACGTGCCGATCCTGTGCCAGGGGGAGGGCGGCACGGCGGCGCTGATCGAGCAGTTCGCCGCCGACCCCGACACCTGCCTGTTCGGCACCATGTCGTTGTGGCAGGGTGTGGACGTGCCGGGGCCCGCGTGCCGGCTCGTCGTGATCGACAAGATCCCGTTCCCGCGGCCGGACGACCCGCTCTCGACGGCGCGCACCCGCGCCGTCGCCGGTGCCGGTGGCAACGGCTTCATGGCGGTGGCGGCCACCCACGCCGCGGTGCGGCTCGCCCAGGGCGCCGGTCGGCTGATCCGCAGTCGGCAGGACCGCGGCGTCGTCGCCGTGCTCGACTCCCGGCTCGCCACCGCCGGTTACGGCGCCTTCCTCCGGGCGACGCTGCCACCGTTCTGGACCACGACGGATCGCGACGTCGCCCTGGCCGCGCTCAGTCGGCTCGCCGCCACCACCGGCGCTACCTCGGTCCCGGCCAGCTGACCGACTGACGTAGCGGACAGCGGCTCAGAGAGCGCGAACCACGGAGACGACCTTGCCCATCACGGTGGCGTGGTCGCCCAGGATCGGCTCGTACCGGGTGTTCTGGGGGAGCAGCCAGGTGTGCCCGTCCCGTTGCCGGAACGTCTTGACCGTCGCCTCGTCGTCGAGTAGCGCGGCCACGATGTCACCGTTCTCCGCGGCCTTCTGTCGCCGCACCACCACCCAGTCGCCGTCGCAGATCGCCGCGTCGATCATCGAGTCCCCGGAGACCTGCAACATGAACAGCTCACCGTGGCCCACCAGCCGGCGCGGCAGGGGCATCACGTCCTCCACCCGTTGGTCCGCCAGGATCGGCCCACCGGCAGCGATCCGGCCCACCAGCGGCACCATGGCCGTGTCCGTCGCCGACGGCGCGAGCGGCGCGGACACGGGGGCGGAGGGATCCGCGTCCGCCGCGGGGACGGGCTGCTCGGTCAGCGTGAGCGGGGTCAGCACCTCCATCGCCCGCGGCCGCTTGGGATCGCGCCGGAGATAACCGAGCCGTTCCAGCTGCCCGAGCTGGTGGGTGACGCTCGAGAGGCTGGCCAGGCCGACCGTGTCCCCGATCTCCCGCATCGACGGGGGGTAGCCGTTCGCGGTGACGGAGCGCTGGATGGTCTCGAGGATCCTCTGCTGACGGGGGGTCAGGCCCCGGGTTGCGTTTCGCTGCACGTCGGTGTCCTCTCACGGTCCGACCAGCGGCTGCGCGGCGGCGGCCGAGCCGGCTCTCGGCGGGCCCGGCGGCCACAGGATCCGGCTCTGCGCAGTTCTGTCGGTGGCGGTTGATGCACTGAGAACCACTCCGGTTCTCTGCCTCACACGTTAGGGGAGCGGAGCACCGTTTTCAAACATCTGTTCTAGCGAGTCTCGACATCGTTCGAGGATCAGTGCTAGAAAGAGTGAAGAACGGATTCGAAGGCGTATTCGAACGCTGGGCATCGAGACGGCTCCTCAGGAGTCGGAGTTCGGGTCCAGCGCGAGAGCGACCATCCGGATCCCTGACCGAGGAGGCTGGCATGTCGATCCACGTCCTGCACGCACCGAGTTTCACGTTGCCCGTCCGCCGCACCCGCCGCGCGAGTGCCCCGACCCCGAAGACCCCGACCCCGAAGACCCCGACCCCGAAGACCCCGACCCCGACGCTACGGCTGACCCGGCGCGGACGGCTCGTCCTCCTCGGCCTGCCCGTGCTGCTGGCGACGGCGGCGTTGCTGGCCCTGGTCGCGGTGTTCACCACGGCTCCCGCAGCTGCCGAGCAGGGCGTCCGTGCGGTTCCGTCCACGCCGGCGCTGCAGGTCACCGTCCAACCCGGGGAGTCGCTGTGGCAGGTCGCCGCGGCGAACGCTCACGGACGCGACACTCGCGACGTCGTCGCGCAGATCGTGGTGGTGAACGGCCTGGACGGCGACCGCATCGACGCCGGCCGGAAGTTGTACGTCCCGCTGGGTTCCTGACGCGGGGTTGCTGCTGCTCGACCCGAGTGGCCGATTCGCGGCCCCCGGGGTGCGTTCCTAGACTAGGACGGTGACTGCGAACGACGCCGAGGGACGACTGGAGCGCCTGGCCGCGTTGCCGTTGCGGGAGAACCTGCGGGGCGCAACGCCGTACGGTGCGCCGCAGATCGACGTGCCGATCCAGCTGAACGTCAACGAGAACACCCACCCCTTGCCGGATTCCGTGCGCGACGCGATTCTGCGCGGTGTCGAGGGCACCCTCGACACCCTCAACCGCTACCCCGACCGCGAGTTCACCACCCTGCGCGCGAGTCTGGCCCGCTACCTCGGGCACGGGCTGGACGCCGACCACCTGTGGGCGGCCAACGGGTCCAACGAGGTGCTGCAGCAGCTGCTCCAGGCGTTCGCCGGACCGGGCCGGACCCTGATGAGCTTCCCGCCCACCTATTCCATGTATCCGCTGCTCGCCTCCGGCACCGATACCCGCTACATCGCCGGTACCCGGGAGCCGGATTTCACCCTCACCCCGGACGCGGCGGCGGCCCAGGTCCGCGCGGAGGCACCCGACGTCGTCATCGTGTGCAGTCCGAACAACCCCACCGGCACCTCCACCGGTCTGGATGTCGTCGAGGCCGTCTACGCGGCCACGGAGCAGACCCGGTCCATGGTGATCGTCGACGAGGCGTACGTCGAGTTCGCGCACACCGGCACCCCGAGCGCTCTCCGCCTGCTGCCCGGGCGGGAGCGGCTGGTCGTCTCCCGCACCATGAGCAAGGCCTTCGGCATGGCCGGCACGCGGCTCGGGTACCTGGCCGCCGCCCCCGAGGTGACCGACGCCCTGCGGCTGGTGCGTCTGCCGTATCACCTCTCCGCGGTCACCCAGGCCGTCGCCCTGGGTGCCCTCACCCACGCCGACGCCCTGCTGGCCACCGTCGAGGACATCAAGGCCCAGCGCGACCGGATCGTCGCCGGGCTGGACCGGCTCGGTCTGACCCCCACCCCGTCGGACGCCAACTTCGTGCTGTTCGGTCCGCTCCGGGACGCCACGGCGGTGTGGCACGGGTTGCTCGACGCCGGCGTCATCATCCGCGACATCGGCCTGCACGGCCGGCTCCGGGTCAGCGCCGGCACCGAGGCGGAGACCACCGCCTTCCTGGACCGGATGCGGGAACTGGTCGACGCGGGTGTCGCCGTTCCTGCCCGATGACGGCGGCCAGCAGCCCGGCCGCGTCGCTCGATAGACTCGACCCCACCCTCTCCCACCCCGTCATCGCCCGTGACGACGAAGGACTGCCATGACCACCCCATCCCGGACCGCCCGCCGGCAACGGACGACCAGCGAATCCTCCGTCACCGTCGAGCTCGACCTCGACGGCACCGGCGAGGGACGGATCGACACCTCGGTCCCGTTCTACGACCACATGCTGACGGCGTTGACCAAGCACGCCCTGATCGACCTGACCGTCCAGGCGACCGGTGACACGCACATCGACGTCCACCACACGGTCGAGGACGTGGCGATCACCCTCGGCGAGGCGTTGCGTGAAGCGCTCGGTGACAAGGCCGGCATCCGCCGCTTCGGCGAAGCCACCGTCCCCCTCGACGAGGCCCTCGCCCGCGCCGTCGTCGACATCTCCGGCCGGCCCTACCTCGTCCACACGGGCGAGCCCGCCGGGCAGGAGTACCACCTGATCGGCGGGCACTTCACCGGCTCGCTCACCCGGCACGTGTTCGAGGCCCTCGCCCTGCACGCCCACCTCTGCCTGCACGTGACCGTGCTCGGCGGACGGGATCCCCACCACATCGCCGAGGCCCAGTTCAAGGCGCTCGCCCGGGCACTGCGGGCGGCCGTCGAGCCGGACCCGAGGGTGCACGGCATCCCGTCGACGAAGGGCGCCCTGTGAGCGGCGCGCCGCGCGTCACCGTCCTGGACTACGGGTCCGGGAACATCCGCTCGGCCGTGCGCGCCCTGGAACGGGTCGGCGCCGACGTGACGCTGAGCCACGACCCGGCCGACGTGACCGAGGCCGCCGGCCTGGTGGTCCCCGGCGTCGGCGCGTTCGAGGCCGTCATGGACGGGTTGCGCGCCGTGGACGCGCCGCGCCTGATCGGTCGACGCATCGCCGGCAACCGGCCCGTGCTCGGCATCTGTGTCGGGATGCAGGTGATGTTCGAGCGCGGCGTCGAGCACGGCGTGCCCACCGACGGCCTGGGGGAGTGGCCCGGCACGGTCGAGCGGCTCGCCGCGGACGTCGTCCCGCACATGGGCTGGAACACGGTGGAACCGGCCGCCGACAGCGCGCTGTTCGCCGGGCTGGCCGACGAGCGCTTCTACTTCGTGCACTCCTACGGCGTGCAGGACTGGACGTTCGACGTCACCATCCCGACGATGGCCGCCCCGCGCGTCACCTGGAGCCGGCACGGCGGTCCGTTCATCGCCGCCGTCGAGAACGGGCCGCTCTCGGCCACCCAGTTCCACCCGGAGAAGTCCGCCGACGCCGGCGCGCAACTGCTGCGCAACTGGCTCGGCACCCTGTAGCCGACCCGGCACACCCTGACCGGCACCGCGCCGGAGAAGACGAGGACACGCATGACCCCGACCCCCGCGGCTCCCGATGTCGCCGACACGACCACCGGCCGGCTGATCCTGCTGCCGGCGGTCGACGTCGCCGACGGGCAGGCCGTCCGCCTGGTCCAGGGCGAGGCCGGCAGTGAGACCGCCTACGGCGACCCGGTGGAGGCCGCCCGCCAGTGGCAGGACGCCGGCGCCGAATGGGTGCACCTGGTGGACCTGGACGCCGCCTTCGGCCGCGGCTCCAACCGGGACCTGCTCGGCCGCGTCGTGCGGGACCTCGAGGTCCGCGTCGAGCTCTCCGGCGGCATCCGCGACGACGCGTCCCTGGAGCAGGCCGTCGCCCTCGGCGCCAGCCGCGTCAACCTCGGCACCGCCGCACTCGAGAACCCGGTGTGGACCGCGGCCGCGATCGAGAAGTACGGCGACGCGATCGCCGTCGGCCTCGACGTGCGCGGCACCACCCTCGCCGCCCGCGGCTGGACCCGCGACGGTGGTGACCTGTGGGACGTGCTGGCCCGGCTCGAGGACGCCGGTTGTGCCCGCTACGTGGTGACCGACGTGACGAAGGACGGCACGATGCGCGGACCCAACCTGGACCTGCTCGGTCAGGTGCTCGCCCGCACGGGCAAGCCCGTCGTCGCCTCCGGCGGCATCTCCACGCTCGACGACCTCACCGCGCTGCGCGCGCTCGTGCCCCGGGGACTCGAAGGAGCGATCGTCGGCAAGGCGCTGTACGCGGGCGCGTTCACGCTGCCCGAGGCGCTGGACGTGGCCGGCCGGCCGTGAGCCGTGAACTGCCGGGGCACATCCGGGCCCTGCTCGACGCCGCGGGCGGCCCCGCCGACTCGGCCGGCATCCCGTGGGCGGGCCGGAACCTCGGCCCCGATGCGGCCGCTCCCTCGACCCACGCCGACGACGACGGGTCCGCCGACGTTCGGGTGAACGCCGCGCTCGACGAGCTGCGCGCCGGTCGCGCCGGCGAGGACGCCGTCGTGGACGCGCTCCGGGAAGCGCGGATCTTCGTTCCGCTGATCGCCGGCGTCGCCGCCCCCCACGGAGGTGACCCGGAGGCTGCGCCGGTGCCCGTCTCCGACAAGGAGGCGGAGCTGTCCCTGGTGACGATCGCCGCCCCCGACGGGCGCACCGTGCTGCCCGTCTTCAGCTCCGTGGACACGCTGCGGGGTTGGCACCCGGACGCGCGCCCGATCCCGACCTGGGCGCCCCGAGCCGCCCTGGCCGCGGCCGCGGAAGGCGCCCAGCTGATGGTGCTCGACCCCGGTGCGGCGATCAGCTTCGTCGTGCGCCGGCCCGCGCTGTGGGCCCTGGCGCAGCAGAAGCCGTGGACGCCGTCGTACACCGACGCCGCCGTCGCCGCCGCCGCGCGCGGTGCTACAGTGAGCGAGCCCGCGGTCCTGCAGGTCGATTGCACGGCGGGCCGGGGCGTGGTCAGCGCCGCCCTCGACGGCACCCGGGTCCCCGGCGGTGGCCCCGGACCGGAACTGCGCATCGGTCTCACCCTGCGCGCCGGCCTCGACCGTCACGACCTCGACGCCACCGTGCGCCGGATCCAGGAGCGACTGGCCGCCGACCCCGTGTTCGCCGACGGCGTCGATTCGATTGAACTGCGGATCGTGGCCGCACCCACCTGACCCGCGCCCCGAGCCGGGACGAGACGACAGGACGATGTCCGCGATGAGGACGACGACGTTCGCCCGGTACGGCACGCTGCTGGCACAGCCACCGATCCGCCGCCTGCTGATCGTGGGCATGCTCGCCCGCGTCCCGCACGCGGCGGCCGGTGTGATGCTCACGCTGCACGTCGTCGACTCCCTCCAGCGCGGCTTCACCGCCGCCGGCATCGTCGCCACCGCGATCACGATCGGCCTGGCCGTGGGCGCCCCCTGGCGCGGCCACCGGGTCGACACGGTCGGGCTGCGGCGGGCCCTGATTCCCTCCGTGGTGGCCGAGGTGGGCATCTGGTCGGTGGCGCCGTTCCTGCCCTACGAACTGTTGATCCCGGCCGCCGTGCTCGGCGGTCTGTTCGCCCTGCCGGTCTTCTCCGTCGTCCGCCAGTCCCTGGCCGTCCTCGTCCCCGAGGAGCAGCGCCGCACCGCCTACGCCATCGACTCCATGGGCACCGAGCTCGTGTTCGTCATCGGCCCGGCCACCGGCGTCCTGCTGGCCACCACCGTGGGCACCCAGGTGGGCCTCGTGCTGGTCGGCGTGTGCGCCTCCCTGGCCGGGGCCCTCTTGATGTGGTTCAACCCGCCCACCCGGTCCAGCCAGGTCGGCCGGCGCGACGACGCCACCGCCGACGAACGACGTCGGCGGCAGGACACGGAGGCGATGCAGACGCTGGCCCCGGCCGAGGTGGCCGCCGCCACGGACGCCATCACGTCGTCCCTGCCGCTGATCACCGCGTCGCAGCCGGTGGTGGGCAGCCGCCGGCGGAGTTGGCTGACCCCGGCGATCGTCGCCGTGCTCGGGGCGGCGGCCGCGGTCGGCCTGCTGCTCTCCGGCACCGACGTCGGTTTCGTCGCCGTGCTCCGCGAGTCGGACGACGTCGATTCCCTCGGTCTGGTGTTCCTGTTCTGGTGCCTGGCCTCGGTGGTCGGCGGCCTGACCTACGGTGTGCTGGACCGGCCGGTATCTCCGTTGTTGTTGCTGGCCGGGATGAGCCTGGTGACCATCCCGCTGGCCCTCGCCACCGACCCGCTCACCCTCGGCCTGCTGTCCATCCTGCCGGGCCTGCTGTGCGCCCCGACGCTGACGGCCTGCAGCGAACGGGTCGCGGACCTGGTGGGGGAGGCGCGGCGCGGACAGGCGATGGGCTGGTACGGCTCGGCGCTGACCACGGGCAGCGCGCTCGGCTCCCCGACGATCGGTATCGCGATCGACGTGTTCGGGCCCGGCGCCGGCTTCATCGGTGCCGGCTCCCTGGCGCTGGTGCTCGCCCTGGTGGGGTTGGCCCTCGTGGGCGGTCGGGCACGCGTCGATCGCCGCCGCGGTTGAGCGCGACGGTCAGTTGACCGGCCCGGTGAACTTCTCGCCCGGCCCCTGACCGGGCTTGTCCGGGATGGCCGAGGCCTCACGGAAGGCCAGTTGCAGCGACCGTAGACCGTCGCGCAACGGGCCGGCGTGCTGGCTGCCGATCTCCGGGGCGGCGGCGGTGACGAACCCGGCCAGGGCAGTGATCAGTTTCCGCGCCTCGTCCAGGTCGGTCAGCGACGCCGCGTCGTCGCCGTCGGCCAGCCCGCACTTGACCGCCGCCGCGCTCATCAGGTGCACCGCGGCCGTCGTGATCACCTCGACCGCCGGGACCTCGGCGATGTCCCGCAGCTGCGCTTGAGCAGAATCACCGGCCCCATCGCCGGTGTGGGCGTGCGCGTCGTGGTGGTCGTGCGGTGCGGGCGGGGTGGGATTCTGGTCCGGAAAGCTCATGATGGTAAGCTTGGCACAGACCAGCGGCCCGCCCTGAGCGGGCCGTTTGCAAGCGGAGGCTTCTCCCACCCGCGACGGCCCGTTCGACAGTGCGGCCGCCGGGTTCCGGTCGGGCACCAGGCTCCTTGGATCAAGGACCCGGCGTGCGGTGCGGCGTCGTTCCACGGCGTCCTCGTCGTCGGTCCGTGACCCGCTCGCGTGGTCCTCCCGCTCCTTCCGAAGCCTCCGTGTGCATGCGCAGACGGAGGCTTTTCGTGTGCGTGGGGTCTTCACGCCCCCGCGGCGTGAATCGCCAACCGACTACAGGAGCAAACAGATTAGCGATCCCCGAATCAATGATCGTATCCGCGTCCCCGAGGTGCGGCTCGTCGGGCCTGCCGGTGAGCAGGTAGGCATCGTCCGCATCGAGGACGCCCTCCGACTGGCCGCAGAGTCCGACCTCGATCTGGTCGAGGTCGCCCCGCAGGCCAAGCCGCCCGTCGCGAAGCTGATGGATTTCGGCAAGTACAAGTACGAGGCTGCGGTGAAGGCGCGCGAGGCGCGCAAGAACCAGACCAACACCGTGCTCAAGGAGATCCGGTTCCGGCTGAAGATCGACCGGCACGACTACGACACCAAGGTCGGCCACGCGTTGCGCTTCCTCGGTGCCGGCGACAAGGTCAAGGCCATGATCCAGTTCCGCGGCCGGGAACAGCAGCGTCCCGAGATGGGCATCCGCCTGCTGGATCGGCTGGCGACCGACGTCGCCGAGGTCGGCTCCGTCGAGTCCACGCCGCGGATCGACGGACGCAACATGGTGATGGTCATCGGACCGCTCAAGAACAAGGCCGACGCCCGCCGCGCCGCCCAGCGCGAGGAACGCCGCGAGTCGAAGAGCCGGGCCGATAGCCGGGTGGAGACGAGCGAGCAGGCGCCGATGACCCAGAGCATCGGCGACGCGCTGCGATCGGCCGGCGGTGGTGCGACCGTGGAGACGGCGCCGGCGCCGACGGCGACCCCGGTCGACACGACGGCTGAGTCGGCACCCGCAGCGGTGCAGGCGACGGAACCCGCTGCCGCGGCACCGGCCGTCGAGAGCCCTGTCGTCGAGACTGCCACGTCGAAGCCCGCCGCGGCGCCGACGTCGGCGGCCTCCAAGCCCGCCGCCGCGCCGAAGCCGTCGGCGCCCAGGCCATCGGCCCCGAAACCGGGCCCCAAGCCCGGCGGACGGAAGTAAGCCACCACCTCGCCCGGCAATCGATCGGGTCACCCACGGACGGGTCCCGACCAGGACCCAGGAATGCGCCGCGACTCGTCGCGGCCCGATGAAGAAACGGAGACGGCCGATGCCGAAGCAGAAGACTCACAGCGGGGCCAAGAAGCGATTCAAGGTCACCGGCAGCGGCAAGCTGCGCCGCCAGCAGTCCAGCATGCGCCACAACTTCGAGCGCAAGCCCAGCACCCTGACCCGCCGTCTGTCCATGGACAAGGACGTGTCCCCGGCGGACACCAAGACCATCAAGCGGATGCTGGGTCTGTAGACAGACCCGCTCGACAGACGAATTCCACGGGGTTCGCCCCGTCACCAAGTAAAGGAGTAGACACGTGGCACGTGTGAAGCGGGCGGTCAACGCCCACAAGAAGCGCCGGGAGACCCTGGACCGGGCGAGTGGCTACCGCGGTCAGCGGTCGCGGCTGTACCGCAAGGCCAAGGAGCAGGTCACCAAGTCGTTCACCTACAGCTACCGGGATCGCCGGGCGCGGAAGGGCGACTTCCGCCGGCTGTGGATCCAGCGCATCAACGCCGCGGCTCGCGCGAACGGCATCACCTACAACCGGTTCATCCAGGGTCTGCGCCTGGCCGAGATCGAGGTGGACCGCCGGATGCTCGCCGAGCTGGCCGTCAACGACGAGGCGGCCTTCACCGCGCTCGTCGCGCTCGCCAAGGATGCCCTGCCCGCCGACACGTCGGCGCCGGCGACCGCAGCCTGAGGCGCACCATCTCGCGGGCGGAACGGGGCACCGGCCCGACGGAGCGCCCGGACAGCGCCGTCATGTCCCACCCCGGAGCCGACCGGGTCAGGGAGGTGGCGCGCCTGGCCGGGCGCTCCGCGCGTTCGCGGCGCCGCGCGTTCCTCGCGGAAGGTCCGCAGGCCGTCCGGGAAGCCCTGCGCCGGCATCGCGCCGGCAACCGAACCGTGGAGCAGGTGTTCGCCACCGACGACGCCCTGGCCCGCCACCCGGAACTGGGCGAGCCCGCCGACGGGGTCGTCCTGCGTCGGGTGACGTCGGAGGTCCTGGCGGCCATGAGCGACACCGTCACCCCGCAGGGGGTCGTCGCCGTCTGCCGGATGGTCGACGTGGGTCTGGACGAGGTACTGGCAGGCGATCCCCGCCTGATCGCGGTGCTGTGCCAGGTCCGCGACCCCGGCAACGCGGGGACCGTGCTCCGGGCCGCCGACGCGGCCGGGGCCGACGCGGTGATCCTCACCCGGGGCAGCGTGGACCTCTACAACCCCAAGACCGTCCGCTCGACCGTCGGGTCCCTCTTCCACCTGCCCGTCGTCCTCGGTGTCCCGTTCGCGGGTCTGGCCGACCGGCTACGGGCATCCGCGGTGACCCTGCTGGCGGCGGACGGCTACGGCAGTACCGACCTGGACGCGCTGCAGGACGCCGCCGCGGCCCGTCGACTGATCCGTCGCGAGACGGCGGCGGCACCGACCGAGGGCCTCGCGCTGGAGGCGCCGACGGCGTGGCTGTTCGGCAACGAAGCGCACGGCCTGGCGGAGGACGAACGGAGCGCCGCGCACGCGCGGGTTCGGGTGCCGGTGTACGGGGCGGCGGAGAGCCTCAACGTCGGCACCGCGGCCACGGTCTGCCTGTACGCCTCCGCGCGCGCCCAGCGCCGCTGAGGAGCCAGCACACACGGACGGCCCGGACCGATGTCCGGGCCGTCCGTGGGTGCAGGCGGGTCAGGCGCGGTTGCGTGCGCCCGTCCGCCCCCGGATCCACTGCCAGATCGCGGCGACGATGACGCCGCCGATGATGGCGAAGATCCAGGTGCCGATGCTGAAGAACTCCCGATTGACGTTGATGCCGAAGATCGCACTGGCGATCCAGCCGCCGAGCAGAGCTCCGATGATGCCCAGGATCAGGGTGGCGATCCACCCACCGCCCTGACGTCCCGGCAGGATCGCCTTGGCGATGGCGCCGGCGATCAGACCGAGCACGATCCACGCAATGATGCCCATGATGTCCTCCATCCTCAGGGTGCTGATGATCCAAGTATGGCATCACCGGGGTGACCTGCGCGTCCGCTTCCGCCGCCGGCATGTCGAGCGGGGTGTCAGGCGCTCGCGCTGCCCGTCCGCCGCTGCCGGAGCACGCTGAGCCCGAGGATCGGCAGGCCGGCCGCGGCCAGGAGTGAGCCCAGCACGATCGGGGCGACGAGGCCGAGCCCGAGAGAGATCACCAGTCCGCCGAGGAACGCACCGAGGGCGTTGGCGATGTTCAGGGCGGAATGATTCAGCGCCGCGGCCAGGGTCTGCGCATCGGCGGCGACGTCCATCAGCCGCGCCTGCAGGCCGGGTACCAGGACGGAGCCACTCGCGCCGATCAGCAGGACCAGCAGCAGCGCGGTCACGGGCCAGTGCACGAGCACGGCGAACACGGCCAGCAGCGCGCACGTCACCACCAGGCCCAGCACGATGCCGCCGATCACGGACCGGTCGGCCAGCCGGCCGCCGATCAGGTTGCCGAGCACCATGCCCAACCCGTACAACCCGACGACGAGCGGCAACCACGCGGCGTCGAGCCCGGTCACCGACGTCATGATCGGGCCGATGTAGGAGTACATGGCGAAGAAGCCACCGAACCCCACCACCCCGGTGAGCAGCGCGTACCAGACCTGGGGCCGGCGCAACGCCCCGAGTTCACGCAGCGGGCTCGCGCCCGGGTCCGCCGGCAGGAACGGGACGATACGGCCGATCAGGACGACGGCGAGGACACCGATGAAAGCGACGAACACGAACATCCAGCGCCAACCGAACGTCTGACCGAGCCAGGTGGCGGCCGGGACGCCGACGACGTTCGCCACGGACAGGCCCATCATCACCATCGCGATCGCGTGCGCCCGGCGGGTGGCCGGTGCCAGCGACGCGGCGATGAGCGCCGCCACCCCGAAGTAGGCACCGTGCGGCAGCCCGGCGACGAACCGGGTGAGCACGAGCCACGGGTACGTGGGCGCGAAGAAGGCGCTGAGATTCCCGACGGTGAACAACACCATCAGCCACACCGCGAGGTGCTTGCGGGGGATCCGGGTGCCGAGCGTCGCCAGGACCGGGGCGCCGACGACGACGCCGAGGGCGTAGGCCGAGATCACGTGCCCGGCGTCGGAGATGCTCACGGCCAGGTCGTCCGCCGCGTTCTGCAGCAGGCCCATCATGGCGAACTCGGTCACGCCGATACCGAAACCGCCGACCGCCAGCGCGAGGATCGCGTTACGCAGCACGTGCGGTTGCGAGACCCGCACCAGCGGGTGGGATCCGGTTCGCGGGGTGGGGGACGCGGTGTGCTGCTGCTGCGCGGCGGCTGACGGGTTCACCGGTGAAGTCTAGGGGCTGTCAACGGGATGTCGTGTCCCAACCAGACGGCGGCAGCGGGGGAGCCGCCCGGCGAGCGTCCGGCCCTACACTGGACCCGTGAGCTGGACGGACGACCGGCCGCCGTGGTTGCCGCCGATCCCGCCTCCCCAGCCGGGGCGGTGGCTGATCGTGATCGGGCTGATCATCCTGTCCGGGTCGTTCGTGTTCATCCTCGCCGTGACCGTGGTGGGCGGCACCCACACCCTCTACACGCTGCTCGCGATCGTCGTCGGGCTCGCGTTCCTGCTCGGCGGTCTGCTCCGCCGCCGTTGACCGTCACCACCTGACATCATGGGTCGATGACCGCAGACCCCACCGCCCGGACCGTGCCCGCCCCGTCCGCCGCCTTCCCCGACCCGGCCGACGCGCCCTGGTGGACGCGGGCGGTCGTCTACCAGATCTACCCGCGCAGCTTCGCCGACGGCGACGGCGACGGCTTCGGCGACCTGACCGGCATCGCCTCCCGGCTGGACCACCTCGCCGACCTCGGCGTCGACGTCATCTGGCTCTCCCCGATCTACCCGTCCCCGCAGCACGACAACGGCTACGACATCGCCGACTACCAGGGCATCGACCCCCGGTTCGGCACGCTCGAACAGTTCGACCAGCTGCTCGCCGCGGTGCACGAGCGGGGCATGAAGCTGATCATGGACCTCGTCGTCAACCACACCTCCGACGAGCACGCCTGGTTCCGCGAGTCCCGGTCCGCCCGCACCGCGGCCAAACGCGACTGGTACATCTGGCGGGATCCCCGCCCCGGCTGCACCGGCGGCAGCCCGGGCGCCGAGCCGACCAACTGGCGGTCGTTCTTCTCCGGCCCGGCCTGGCAGTGGGACGAGGCCACCGGGCAGTATTATCTGCGCCTGTTCGCCTCCCAGCAGCCGGACCTGAACTGGGACCACCCGGACGTGCGGCGGGCCGTGTACGCCATGATGCGCTGGTGGCTGGACCGGGGTGTGGACGGCTTCCGGATGGACGTGATCAACCTGATCTCCAAGGGCGCGTTCGTCGACGTCGAGCCCGTCGCCTCCCCGATGCCGCTCGGGGCCGAGCAGTACGCGAACGGCCCCCGAGTGCACGAGTACCTGCGCGAGATGCACCGGGAGGTGTTCGCCGGCCGGGACGCCGAGTTGATGACGGTGGGGGAGACCCCCGGCACGCCGCTGGAACAGGCCCAGCTGTACACCGACCCGACCCGCGGCGAGGTCGACATGATCTTCCAGTTCGAGCACGTCGGCCTGGACCACGGCAAGGGCGGCAAATGGGACCCGGCCACCCTGAACCTGCGCCACCTCAAGGCCAACCTGGCCCGGTGGCAGGACGGTCTGGCCGGCCGGGGCTGGAACTCCCTGTACCTGAACAACCACGACCAGCCGCGCCTGGTCTCCCGGTTCGGCGACGACGGCCAGGCCCTCGAGGAGCGGGGGGACGTCGAGCACGGGAACCGGGTGCGGTACGCCTCGGCCACGGCGTGGGCGGCGGTGCTGCACCTGCAGTGCGGGACGCCGTTCATCTACCAGGGCGAGGAGTTCGGGATGACGAACGTCCCGTTCAGCGGGATCGAGGATTTCCACGACGTCGAGGCGATCAACCACTACACGGAGGCGGTGACCGCGCGGGGCGCCGACCCCCGGGACGTGCTGGCCGCGCTGCGGCTGATGACCCGGGACAACGCGCGGACCCCGGTGCAGTGGGACGCCTCGGTGCACGGCGGCTTCAGCGCCGGATCGGAGCGGCCGGACGTGACGCCGTGGATGCCGGTGAACCCCAACTACGCGACCATCAACGCCGCCGCCGACCGGGCCTCGGACCGGTCGATCTTCCGCTTCTACCAGCGGCTGATCGAGCTGCGGCACACCGACGACGTCGTCGCCTTCGGCCGGTTCCACCTGCTCGAGCCCGACCACGAGCAGCTGTTCGCCTACACCCGGACCCTGGGTGAGCGCACCCTCCTCCTCACCGCGAACCTCAGTGGCGGACCATGTGTCCTGCCGCCGTCGTGCCGACCGGCGGACGCCACGCCGGTGCTGGCCAACCTGGCGGAGCCGGCAGCCGAACCGGCAGCGGACCCGGCCGTCCTGCAGCCCTGGGAGGCCCGGGTGGTGGAGGTCAGGAACGCTGGCTGAGCGTGCAACCCGGGTGCTCGCCGCGGTCGACGGCCCACACGGCGGCGACCGCCGCTGCGGAGAGGGCCACCTCGTCGCCGTCGTCGAGCCGCGCCCGCAGGCCCGACCCGACGGTCAGTCCGGTGCCGAGCCCGATCCGCGCGGCGGCGAGGTCGCGCAGCAGCGCCGGATCCGCGTCGCTGACCCGGCGAACGGCGACCCGATGACCGGCGTCGAAACCGGCGAGCGGCCGCGCGTTGACCGGGGCCACCGTGCCGTCCCGGCGGGGGATCGGGTCCCCGTGGGGATCGTGCTCCGGGTCGCCGAGCCGGTCCGCGATCGCCTCGATCAGCCGGTCGGAGACGGCGTGCTCGAGCCGTTCCGCCTCGTCGTGCACCTCGTCCCAGCCGTACCCCAGCTCCGCCGCGAGCCAGGTCTCCAGCACCCGGTGCCGGCGGATCATGGCCACCGCCAGACTCCGCCCGGCCGGGGTCAACTCGACGGGCCGGTACGGGCGGTGCCGGACCAGGCCACGCTGGTCCAGGCGGCGCACCATCTCCGAGGCGGACGCCGCGGTGACGCCCAGCCGGGCGGCCAGGGCCGTCGTCGTGATCGGTGCCGCCTGCCATTCGGTGTGGGCGTGGATCACCTTGACGTAGTCCTGGACACTGGCCGAGGAGCGGGCCGGAGCGCTCATCCGGCCGTCCCCGTGACGGTCAGCCACAACAGCACGACATTGAGCGCGACGATCAACGCCACCGCCGCCCAGGCCAGGACCCGGGTCACCGCCGGGTCCCGGTACCGGCCCATCAGGGCGGGCAGGCCGGTGTACCGCAGCAGCGGGATCACGGCGAACGGGATGCCGAAGGAGAGCACCACCTGCGAGATGACCAGCGCCCAGGTGGGGTCCACTCCCGCGGCCAGCAGGCCGATGGCCGGCACCAGCGTCAGGGCGCGCCGGAGAAGCAGGGGGATCCGCAACCGCAGCAGGCCGCCCATGATGACCGCGCCGGCGTAGCAGCCCACGGACGTCGACGCCAGGCCCGAGGCGAGCAGCCCCAGCGCGAACAGGACCCCGACGACGGGGCCCAGGGCGGTGACGACGGCGGCATGGGCCCCGGCGATGGTGTCGGTGCCCTGCACCCCGCCCAGCGTCGAGGCGGCGAGCAACAGCATCCCGATGTTGACCGCCCCGGCCAGGACGAGGGCGCCACCGACGTCGAACCGCGTGGCCCGCAGGACGAGTCCGGTGTCCCGCGCGGTGTGGTGCCGGTCCCGGCTGAGCGCGGAGTGGACGTACACCGCGTGCGGCATCACCGTCGCTCCGAGCATGCTGGCGGCCAGCAGCACCGAGTCCGGACCGGCGAACCGCGGCACCAGGCCGCCGACGACGGCCCCGGCGTCGGGCGGGCTGATCACCAGGCCGGTGAGGAAGCCGAGGGTGATGACGCCGAGCATCCCGACGACCACCCGCTCGAAGGGCCGTTGCCCGTGCCGGCTCTGCACCAGCAACACCGCCATCGAGACCAGCCCGACGATCGCGCCACCGACGGGCAGGGGGAGCCCGAACAGCAGCTGCAGGGCGATCGCCCCGCCGACCACCTCGGCCAGGTCGGTGGCCAGGGCGACCAGTTCCGCCTGCACCCAGAAGGCCCGACGCGGCCAGGCGGAGAGCCGGTCGCCCAGCAACTCCGGCAGGGATCGCCCGGTGACGATGCCCAGCTTGGCGGACTGGTACTGCACCAGGACCGCCACCGCGTTCGCCGCGACCAGCACCCAGACGAGCAGGTAGCCGAACTTTGCCCCGGACGTGAGGTTCGCGGCCACGTTGCCCGGATCGACGTACGCGACGGCGGCGACGAAGGCCGGTCCGAGCAGGGCAACGGTCGGCCACCGGGCCGGCCGGCGGACCCGCACGGCAGAGTTAGGCATACCTGAAAGTTACCGGCGGCCCGGGCCCACGGCAATGCTTCCGGTTCAGCCCTGGCCGGGGGTGAGGGCGAGTTCGTCCAGGCCGGGGTTGAGCAGGCGCAGGACGTCGGTGTGCAGCCGGGCGTTGGTGGCCAGCGCGTTGGCGCCGAAGGGCCCGTCGACGCCGTCGAGGGAGGTGAACCGGCCCCCGGCCTCGGTGACGATCGGGACCAGGGCCGCCATGTCGTGCAGGTTCAGTTCGGGTTCACACGCGATGTCGACGCTGCCCTCGGCGACCAGACAGTAGGACCAGAAGTCCCCGTAGGCGCGGGTACGCCAGACCGCGTCGGTGAGGCCGAGGAACCGGTCCAGGCCGCCCCGTTCGCGCCAACCGCTCAGCGAGGAGTAGGAGAGGGACGCGTCGGCGAGGGTCCTGACGTCCGAGACCCGCAGCCGGGTGGCCGCGGCCAGGGACCGACCGGTGAACGCCCCGCTGCCGGCCGCGGCCCACCAGCGCTTGTTCAGCGCCGGGGCGGAGACGACGCCGACCACGGGCCGCTCCTCGTCGATCAGCGCGATCAGGGTCGCCCACACCGGCACGCCACGGACGAAGTTCTTCGTGCCGTCGATCGGGTCGATGACCCAGCGGCGCGGACCGGATCCGGTGGATCCGAACTCCTCTCCGAGCACGGCGTCCCGGGGTCGGACCCGGGCCAGCTGGGCACGGATCGACTCCTCCGCGGCGGTGTCGGCGTCGGTGACCGGCGTCATGTCCGGCTTCGTCTCCACGGTCAGGTCCTGCGCCTTGAACCGCGCCATCGTCTGCGCGTCGACCGCGTCGGCGATCACGTGCGCGAGGCGCAGGTCTTCGGTCCAGGACGACGAGGGCCGGTCGCGAGTGATCATGCTCTTCACGCTATCGTCTGCCTCGCCGGATACGGTGCCAGGACCCGGCTAGGAACCGAGTTCCTTCTCGGGGGCCGGCTCCGTCTCGGCGACGCCGAGCAGCCGACGGAACGACGCCAGCCGGGCGGGGCCGGCGGCACCGGCGCCGCCCGCCGCGACCCACGCGTCGAGCTCGCAGCCGTCCTCCGGTCTGCGGTGCTCGCACCCGCGTGGGCAGTCCTCCGCGCCGGGCGCCAGGTCGTCGAACGCCCGCAGCAGGTTGTCGGCGGAGACGTGCGCCAGCCCGAAGGACCGGATGCCCGGCGTGTCGATGATCCAGCTGCCGGGGGTGGCGTCGGCCAGCCTGATCGCCAGCGCGGAGGAGGACGTGTGCCGGCCGCGGCCGGTGACGTCGTTGACCGAGCCGGTGGCGCGGTCGGCGGCGGAGAGCGCGTTGACGAGCGTGGATTTGCCGACGCCCGAGTGGCCGATCAGCACACTGATCCGCCCGTCCAGCAGGGCGTGCAGGCGGCCGACGGCGGTGGCGTCCAGGGCGGCGTCGGGTCCCGCCCCGGTGGCTTCCGGCCGGCCACTCGCTCCACCGGTGCGGCTGATCACCACCGGCAGGTCCACGTGGGCGTAGCGCGCCAGGAACGGGGCCGGGTCGGCGAGGTCGGCCTTGGTCAGGCACAGCAGGGGGGTGATGCCCGCGTCGTAGGCGGCCACGAGGGCGCGGTCCACGAACCCGGTGCGCGGTTCGGGCCGGGCCGCGGCGGTGACGATGACGAGCTGGTCGGCGTTGGCAACGACGACGCGTTCGACCGGGTCGGTGTCGTCCGCGCTGCGGCGCAGCACCGTGCGGCGGTCCCGGATCCGGACCAGCCGCGCCAGGGTGTCCGCGGTGCCGCTGACGTCACCGACGAGGTCGACCGCGTCGCCGGGCACGATCGCGGTGCGTCGCAGTTCGCGGGCGCGGGCGGCGATGACGACGCGTTCGTCCGGCGTGTCCTCGGCGACGACGGTCGTGTACCGGCCCCGGTCCACGGTGATGACGCGCCCGACGACGGCGTCCCGGTGTTCGGGCCGGTCCTTCGTCCGGGGTCGGGTGCCGCGCCGGTTGGGCCGGACCCGGACGTCCGACTCGTCCCACTCGCGGCCGCTCACCGGCTTCTGCCGCCCGTGAGCATCCGCGCCCACAGGTCGGGGAACTCGGGCAGGGTCTTGGCGGTGGTCGCGATGTCCGCCACCCGCGTCCCGGGGGTGACCAGACCGAGCACCGCGCCGAAGGTGGCCATCCGGTGGTCGGCGTAGCTGTGGATGTCGGCGGCGTGCAGCCGGCCGCCGTCGACGACCAGGCCGTCCTCCGTCTCGGTGGTCGGCGCGCCGGCGCGGGTCAGTTCGGTGCGCAGCGCGGCGAGCCGGTCCGTCTCGTGCCCGCGCAGGTGCGCGATGCCGTGCAGCCGGGAACGACCGGGCGCGACCGCGGCCAGCGCCGCGACGGTGGGGGCCAGCTCGCCCGCGGCCGAGAGATCGAGGTCGACGGGGCGCAGCCGGGCCGGTCCGGTGACGGTGAGCCGGCCGGGACCGGACGTGACGGTGGCCCCGAAGGCGGGCAGGATTCGCCGCCAGTGGTCCCCGCCCTGGGTGGTGCGCTCGGGCCAGCCGGTGATGGTGACCCGCCCGCCCGTGACCAGCGCCGCGGCCAGGAACGGGCCGGCGTTGGACAGGTCGGGCTCGATGGCGACGTCGAAGGGCCGGACCGCGCCCGGTTCGACCGTCCAGACGTCGGGCGTGCCGTCGTCGACGGCGACGCCGACCGCACGCAGCGCCTGCACGGTCATCTGCACGTGGGGCAGGCTGGGGATCGGCGGGCCCGCGTGTTCGAGGCGGAGCCCCGCCGCGAAGCGAGCAGCGGCGAGCAGCAACGCGGAGACGAACTGGGAGGAGGCGCTGGCGTCGATGACCACGCGCCCGCCGGTCACGGCGCCCGTGCCGTCCACGGTGAAGGGCAGGGCGCCCCGACCGTCGTCGTCGACCGTGACGCCGAGCGCGCGCAGCCCGTCCAGAACGGCGCCCATGGGTCGGTGGCGCGCCGCCTCGTCGCCGTCGAACCGCACCGGGCCCCCGGTCAGGGCCGCCAGCGGTGGCACGAACCGCATCACGGTGCCGGCGAGGCCGCAGTCGACCGAGCGGGCCGGGGTCGCGCTCGCCGCCGGACCGCTCGGCAGGGGGGTGGTGAACTGCCAGTCGGGACCGAAGCCGCCCGGCCCGGGAATCTCGTCGACCCGGGCGCCGAGGGCGCGGACCGCGGCCAGCATCAGCTCCGTGTCACGGGAGTGCAGCGGGGCGCGCAGGCGGGAGCCGCCACCGGCGAGGGCCCCGAGGACGAGGTACCGGTTGGTGAGGGACTTGGAGCCGGGGACGGCGAGCACGGCGTCCACGGGCCGGGTCGCCGACGGAGCCTCCCACCAGGGGAGGCTCCGTCGTGGCGTGTCGGCCGTACCGGTCATCGGGGGCCGGTCAGAGGATGCCGGCAGCCTTGAGCTGCTTCTCCGCCTTCTTCTGCCACTCGGCCTTGTTCGAGCCGCTCTTCGCGGCCTTCTTCGCGGCGGCCTCGCGGGCCTGCTCGGCGTTCCGCTTCAGGTTCTTGGTCGCGTCCGCGGCCTTCTTCCTGGCGTCCGTCGCCTTCTTCTGCACCGCCTTGCGGGTCTCGGACCGGTTCGCGGAGCGCCGCGCCTCGGCCGCCGCGTGCTCGGCCCGCCACGCCAGGGACGGCTTGCCGTTCCGGTCGACCGCCGCCAGGGCGGCGCCCCCGGCCAGGCCGATGTTCGTCAGCAGCTGCGTGCGGCGGGCGGTCTTCTGCTCGGCGGTGTCCGCGGGCGCCTGAGCGTACTCCGCCCACGCGGTGATCGCCTGGGTACCCACCAGTACCGTCGAGGCGAGCCGGCTGAGCTTGCCGATGGCCAGCAGGGCACCGGCGCCGGTCTGCACACCGCCGAGCACCTTGGCCACCGTGACCTCGTCGCGGGTGTACTGGGCCACCTGCGGAGCCACCGAGCGGAGGCCGCCGAGAACCGGCTGCAGGGCGGGAGCCTGGCTGGCCGCGTTCTTGACCCGGTCGATGCCGGAGAGGACGAAGGTGCCGGCGAGGGCGGGGCGGGCGAAGAAACGAACGAGCGTCATGATCTGCCTCCAGGGGTGGTCGGTGCCTGCCAGTCTTCCATCTATTCCCGGCTCCGCCCACCCGATCCGGGGAATAAGCCCGGTGAGCGTCATGGTTGGCATGATCGGAAGGCGCACCAGGAACGAGGTACGTCAGCGACGGACCCGGAAGGAGGGGCCATGCCGGTGCTCGAGGCGACGCCAGTAGACTGGGCGACGATGACTTCAGCACCGCACACACCCCGACCGGCGGCGCGCACCGCCGAGAGCGACGCGCCGACCGACTCACCCGACGTCGACGTCGCCAGCGAATCGGCGGACGAGCGCCGGACCCGGTTCGAACGGGACGCGCTCCGCTACGTCGACCAGCTGTATTCGGCCGCGCTGCGCATGGCCCGGAATCCCGCCGACGCCGAGGACCTGGTGCAGGAGGCGTACGCGAAGGCCTTCTCCGCTTTCCACCAGTACAAGCCGGGCACCAATCTCAAGGCCTGGCTGTACCGGATCCTGACCAACACGTACATCAACCTCTACCGCAAGCGGCAACGCGAACCGCAGCAGTCCCAGTCGGAGAACATCGAGGACTGGCAGATCGCCCGCGCCGAGTCCCACACGTCGACCGGTCTGCGATCGGCCGAGGTCGAGGCCCTCGACCACCTGCCGGACACCGACGTCAAACGGGCCCTGCAGGAGATCCCGGAGGACTTCCGGCTGGCCGTGTACCTCTCCGACGTCGAGGGATTCGCGTACAAGGAGATCTCCGAGATCATGGGCACACCCATCGGCACGGTCATGTCCCGGCTGCACCGGGGCCGGAGGTTGTTGCGAGAGAAGCTCTCCGACTACGCCGTGGACCGCGGCATGCGGGTGAGCAGCACCACCAAGGAGAAACGACATGAGTGAGGAAGACTGCACGGCCCTCGGGGGCTGCACGGACGCCCGGATCGAGCGGCTCTACGAGTACCTCGACGGTGCGCTGCCGCGTGAGGACATCGCCGAGATCAAGGCGCACCTCGATCACTGCCCCGAGTGCGTCCAGGAGGAGGAGGTCGAGCGGGTGATCCGCACCGTGGTGCGGCGCAGTTGCGCGGAGACCGCCCCGGAGACGCTCAAGGCCACGATCATCAGCCGGATCACCGCCGTCCGCGTCTCCCGCTGACCGTCCGTACACGACACAGCCCGCACACGAGGAGGGCCCCGGACGTGATCGTCCGGGGCCCTCCTCGCGCGTCGATGAGGCCGTGTCGCCTCACGGCTCAGGTGTTCGGCCGCTTGCCGTGGTTGGCTCCACCGCGCTTGCGGTCGCGGCGCTTACGTGCCCGCTTGCTCATCACTGCCTCCTTCGCCGTCGAGAATCGATTCCGGTCCATTCTTCCACGACCGGTGCCACGCTCCGGACCGCCGTCAGGCGGGCGCGGGCAGTCGCATCCACTCGTACCAGCCCCGGTGCAGCACCAGCCAGGCGAGCAGTCCGTAGCCGGCCTGCCCCGGCCGGCCGTCGTTCGCGGCCAGGTCGGCTCGCCACTGCTCGTGATGCTGCAGCGGCGTGAACGTGTCCACGTACGTGTGCCGACGCCGGGTGGTCACGTCCGCGAACGCGGCGGACAGGTCCGCCAGCCGCCGGTTCCGCACCGGGTCGAGACCCGGGGGCGGCCCGACGACGATCACCGGGATGCCCTGCTGGGAGGCGCCGTCGATGATGTTCGCCAGGTTCAGCCGGCTGCGGGCGCTGGAGACCTCCACGTCCAGGTCGTGCGCCGCCAGCCCGATGACGAGGCGGTTCTCCGCGCCGTCCTCGAACCGGCGACCGACCTCGTCCTGCCAGCGGCCGGCCAGCGCCTCGGTGCCCTCCTGCGGGGCGGCCAGGGTGTAGGCGGCCAGGTCGACGTCGTCCGTGGGCGTGCGGGCCAGCACCCGACCGAACCAGCCCAGCGCCCGCGGGTCGCCGACCCCGGCCAGCAGCTCGTCGCCGACCGCGCTGATGCGTACGGTGCGTTGTTCGAACACGGCAGCGATCAGTTCTCGGCGAAGGCCGAGGAGACGAGCCGCTGCAGCTCGACGGCGTGGCGCTTGGCCGAACCGGTGGCCGGGGAGGCCGACGCGGGACGGGACACCAACCGCACGGGGCGGTCCAGCTCGGGCACCAGGTTCAGCCCCATGAACGGCCACGGACCCTGGTTCGCCGGTTCGTCCTGCGCCCACACCAGCTCCGCGTTCGGGTAGGTCGCCAGCTCGGCGCGCACCTCCGCCAGCGGCAGTGGGTAGAGCCGCTCGACCCGGACGATCGCGGTGTCGGTGATCTCGTGCTTGTCCCGGTGCGCGGCCAGGTCGTAGTACAGCCGGCCCGACACGAGGATGACGCGCTTGACGTCCTCCGCCCGCAGCCCCGCCTGATCGCCGATCACCGGCCGGAAGGTGCCCTGCGTGAAGTCCTCGACCGGGGACGCCGCCGCCCGCAGCCGGAGCAACTGCTTCGGCGTGAACACGATCAGCGGCCGGCGCGGCTTGCTGAACGCGTGCCGCCGCAGCAGGTGGAAGTGCGAGGCCGGGGTGGTCGGGTTGGCGACCGTCATGTTGTCCTCGGCGCACATGGTCAGGTACCGCTCGATCCGGGCGGAGGAGTGATCCGGACCCTGACCCTCGTACCCGTGGGGGAGCAGCAGGGCGAGCGAGGAGCGCTGCCCCCACTTCTGCTCGGCCGAGGAGATGAACTCGTCGATGATGGTCTGCGCGCCGTTGGCGAAGTCGCCGAACTGGGCCTCCCACAGGACGAGGGCGTCCGGCCGCTCCACCGAGTAGCCGTACTCGAAGCCCATGGCCGCGTACTCGCTCAGCAGCGAGTCGTAGATCCACAGCTTCGCCTGGTCCTCGGTCAGGTGCGTCAGCGGGGTCCACTCGTCACCGGTGACCCGGTCGTGGAAAACCGCGTGCCGCTGCACGAACGTGCCGCGCCGGGAGTCCTGGCCGGCGAGCCGGACCGGGACGCCCTCCATCAGCAGCGAACCGAGCGCGGCGAGTTCGCCGAAACCCCAGTCGATGCCGCCCTCGCGGGACATCTGTTCCCGCTTCTCCAGCAGCGCCTTGAGCTTCGGGTGCACCGTGAACCCCTCGGGGATGTCCAGGTGCGCCTGCCCGATCCGGGCCAGCCGCTCGGCGCTGATGGCCGTCGAGTCCGGCACGGTGATGCCGCCGTCGTCCTGCTGCTGCGCGGTGGGCCGTTCCAGGTCGGAGACGGCTTCGCTGTCGCCGGTGATGACGGGCATCGGGGAGGTCTGCGCGGCGTGGGTCTCGGAGAACACCCGCTCCAGTCGTTCCTGGTAGTCCTTCAGCGCCCGGTCCGCCTCCTCCTGGCTGATGTCACCGCGGCCCACCAGGGCCTCGGTGTACAGCTTGCGGGTGGAGCGCTTGTGCTCGATCAGCGTGTACATCATCGGCTGCGTCATCGACGGGTCGTCGCCCTCGTTGTGACCACGCCGCCGGTAGGAGATCATGTCGATCACGACGTCCTTGTGGAAGCGCTGCCGGTACGCGTACGCCAGCTGGGCGACGCGCACCACGGACTCCGGGTCGTCCCCGTTGACGTGGAAGATCGGCGCCTGCACCATCCGGGCGACGTCGGTCGAGTAGACCGAGGACCGTCCCGACGACGGCGCCGTGGTGAAACCCACCTGGTTGTTGACGATGACGTGGATGGTGCCGCCGGTGCGGTAGCCGCGCAACTGCGAGAGGTTCAGCGTCTCCGCGACCACGCCCTGGCCGGCGAACGCCGCGTCCCCGTGCACCTGGACGGCGAGCACCGGGAAGGAGGAGGGCCCGTCCGCGCCCTGGTCCAGCCGGTCCTGCTTGGCCCGGACGATGCCCTCGACGACGGAGTCGACGGCCTCCAGGTGTGACGGGTTCGCCGCCAGGTAGACCCGGGTCCGGTTCCCTCGCTCCGAGACGTAGGAACCCTCGGTGCCCAGGTGGTACTTGACGTCGCCGGAGCCCTGCACGGACTTCGGGTCGACGGTGCCCTCGAACTCGCGGAACACCTGCGCGTACGTCTTGCCGGCGATGTTGGTCAGCACGTTGAGCCGGCCGCGGTGCGCCATGCCGATGGCAACCTCGTCCAGCCCGTCGTCCGCCGCACCTTCCATCACGGCGTCGAGCAACGGGATCAGGGACTCGCTGCCCTCCAGGGAGAACCGCTTCTGCCCGACGAACTTGGTCTGCAGGAAGGTCTCGAACGCCTCCGCCGCGTTGAGCTTGGCGAGGATGTGCAGCTGCTCCTCGCGGTCCGGCTTCTTGTACGGGTGCTCCAGCCGATCCTGGAACCACTCGCGCTCGGTGGGCGACTGGATGTGCATGTACTCGATGCCGACGTTGCGGCAGTACGCGTCCCGGAGCACCCCGAGGATGTCCCGCAGCGCCAGCTTGGGCTTGTCGCCGAAACCGCCGGTCGGCCACTCCCGGTCCAGGTCCCACAGGGTCAGCCCGTGGGTGCGGATGTCCAGGTCCGGGTGCTTGCGCTGGACGTACTCGAGCGGGTTGATGTCGGCCATCAGGTGGCCGCGGACCCGGTAGGCGTGGATCAACTGCTGGATCCGGGCGACCTTGTTGATCTGTTCCAACGGGTCGACCTGCACGTCCTGCGCCCAGCGGACCGGTTCGTAGGGGATCCGGAGGACCTCGAAGATGTGGTCGAAGAAACCCTGCTCACCGAGGAGCAACTGGTGCACCAGGCGGAGGAACTCGCCGCTGCCGGCGCCCTGGATCACCCGGTGGTCGTAGGTGGACGTCAGCGTGATGATCTTGCTGATCGCGTGCTTGGCCAGGATCTTCTCGCTCGAGCCCTGGTACCCGGCCGGGTACTCGAGGGCGCCGACGCCGACGATGCAGGCCTGGCCGGCGGACAGCCGCGGCACCGAGTGCACGGTGCCGATGCCGCCCGGGTTGGTCAGCGAGACCGTGGTCCCGCTGTAGTCGTCCATGGTCAGCTTGTTCTCGCGCGCCCGCTTGACCAGGTCCTCGTAGGCCGTCCAGAACTCGACGAAATTCATCGTCTCGGCCTTCTTGATGTTCGGCACCACGAGCGTGCGGGTGCCGTCGGGCCGCGGCAGATCGATGGCGATGCCGAAGTTGACGTGCGCCGGCTGGACCGCGGTCGGCTTGCCGTCGACCACCTCGTACCGCACGTTCTGGGACGGGAAAGCGGCCAGCGCCCGCACGACGGCGAACCCGATCAGGTGCGTGAAGGAGACCTTGCCGCCCTGCGCCCGGCGCAGGTGGTTGTTGATCACGATCCGGTTGTCCACCAGCAGCTTCGCCGGCACGGCCCGGACGGTGGTGGCCGTGGGTACGCTCAGGCTGGCGTCCATGTTCGCGGCCACGGCCTTGGCGACGCCCTTGAGGACGGTCCGGGTGTCCTCCTCGGTGCGCTTCTCCCGGTCGTTCGCCGGTAGCTGTGCCGGGATCGGGGTGCGGATCCGGGGGCTGTTCGTGCCGGGTTCGGCGATCGAGGTCGGCTTCACGCCCAGGGCGCCGCCGCCCGGCCCGGCGGGCCGGGAACCCTTCGCGTCGGCGTCCGGGTCGGCCGGGTTGGTGGCCGGACCCTCGTCGGTGACGTCAGCACCGGTGCTGCGGGACTTCCGGGGGGTCCTGTCCTGCACAGCGCCGTTGCCCGCGGTCCCCGAGCGGCTGGTGGTCGCGTCGGCGTCGAACGAGTCGAAGATCGGCCACCATTTCTGGTCGACCGCGTTCCGGTCCTTCGTGAACTGTTCGTACAGTTCGTCGACGAGCCACTCGTTACCCGCGAACTCCTCGGGGATGCGCTGGTGTGGTTGGTGTGGCAATGAATTCGCCTCTTCCGTCTGAGCTGCCCGATCCACCGTCGTCCCGGCCGCACAGACGCTCACGCGCTCCGCACCGGACGTCCGAGGTCGGCACGTCGTCCGGCCGCGCGTGGTCGCGCCTGGGCAGCGAAGACCAGTGACCAGTCTAGTGATGATCGCGGGAGGGTGGCGAATCACCACGGTGCCGGTGACTCGGAGGGCGGGTTGCCGCATCGGGACGGCGGACGGTATCGTTGCTTGGTTTGCCGTCCGATCCCTGGCAGGAGAGCCGACCATGAAGTTCCTCACCGAGCCCACGACCGACCTGACCTACGCGGATGTGTTCATGGTCCCGTCGGCCTCCGACGTGGCCTCCCGGCTGGACGTCGACCTGGCCACCGACGACGGCACCGGCACCACCATCCCCATCGTCGTGGCGAACATGACCGCCGTGACCGGTCGGCGCATGGTGGAGACGGTGGCCCGTCGTGGCGCTCTCGGCGTGCTGCCCCAGGACGTGCCGCTGCCGGTGATCGCCGAGGTGACCGGCTGGGTGAAGGGCCGGCACACCGTGTTCGAGACCCCGGTCCGGCTGGGTCCGGGTGACACCGTCGTCGATGCGCTGCACCTGATCGGCAAGCGCGCCCACGGGTACGTCGTGGTCGCCGACGAGTCGGGCCGTGTGCTGGGCGTCGCGGGGGAGTCCGACCTGGCCGGGGTGGACCGCTTCGCCTCGCTGGGGGCCGTGCTGCGCACCTCGCCCACCGTCGACGCCGCCGAACTGGACGCCGCGGACCTGGCGTCCGACCCGGACCGGGCGGAGACCGCCCTGCGGCACGCATTCGAGGTGCTCAACGCCACCGCGTCGGGGTTCGCGCCCGTGGTGCGGGACGGCGTGCTCGCCGGCGCCCTGACCCGCACCGGTGTGCTCCGTTCCGGCCTCTACCGTCCCGCTGTCGACGCGGAGGGACGGTTGCGGGTCGCGGCCGCGGTCGGCATCAACGGCGACGTGGCCGCCAAGACCCGCGGCCTGCTCGACGCCGGGGTGGACACGCTCGTCGTCGACACCGCGCACGGGCACCAGCGCCGGATGATCGAGGCGCTGCGCACGGTCCGTTCCCTCGCCCCGCACGTGCCCGTGGTGGCGGGCAACGTGGTCAGCGCCGGCGGGGTGCGCGATCTGGTGGACGCCGGCGCCGACATCGTCAAGGTCGGGGTGGGCCCCGGTGCCATGTGCACCACCCGGATGATGACGGCCGTGGGCCGGCCCCAGTTCAGCGCGGTGCTCGAGTGCGCGGACGCGGCCCGGGCGCTGGGCCGGCACGTGTGGGCCGACGGCGGGGTGCGCTACCCCCGCGACGTCGCGCTCGCGCTCGCCGCCGGGGCCAGTCAGGTGATGATCGGCTCCTGGTTCGCCGGAACCCACGAGAGCCCCGGCGACCTGCAGCAGGGCGCGGACGGCCGACTGTACAAGGAGAGCTTCGGCATGGCCTCGGCCCGCGCGGTGCAGAACCGCACCCAGCGGGAGGAGGCGTTCGAGCGGGCCCGCAAGGGACTGTTCGAGGAGGGCATCTCCAGCTCGCGGATGTTCCTGGATCCGGCCCGCCCCGGGGTGCAGGACCTGCTCGACGGGATCACCTCCGGGGTGCGCAGCTCCATGACCTACGCGGGGGCGCGCACCCTGACCGAGTTCCGGCAGCGCGCCGTCGTGGGCATCCAGTCGGCCGCCGGGTACGAGGAGGGCCGCCCGCTCGCGCAGAGCTGGTGAGCCGCCGGTCAGCGCTGCTGGTCATCGAGGCGCGGGTCAGAGGGTTGCCCGGTCAGAAGGGCGGCGGGTCGGCCAGCACGACGGACGGCGGCGGCTCGGGCTCACTGGTGTAGCGGCGCCCACCCGGCGACACCCACGTGATGCTGGTCGCGGCTGTGCCGGTGTCCGTTCCGGTCGTGCCCGGTCCGTGCAGCATCCGCCAGGCGGTGCGGTGCTTGCGTAGGTGGTGGGTTCGACACAGGGGCAGCAGATTCTCCGCATCGGTGGTGCCGCCCTGCCGGTGGGGAACCCGGTGATCGAGGTCGCAGGTGTCGGCCCGGGCGCGGCATCCCGGGAACCGGCAGTTGGCGGTCTGCTGGGCCAGCGCACGGCGCAGGGCGGCCGGGATGCGGTACTGGCGCGGGTCGATCGAGACGATGCCGCCGTCGGCCGGGTCGGTCACGATCCGGGTGAAGCTGGTGGCGGCCGCGGCCAGCTGCCGGGCCTGGTCGGCGGGAATCCGACCGAATCCCGCGAGCCAGCCCGGCTCCGGTCCGCCCAGCATGGTGCCGACTGGAACGGTGACCGCCAGCACCGGTCGGGCCAGCCATCCGGTTCCCGGCAGTGACGGCCGGCCGGCGGGCCCAGCGACGGGTCGGTCGACGGATCCAGTGGCGGTTGCGGCGGGCGAGCCGGGCCGGGAGAGCGACTCCGGATCGGTGAGCAGATCGACCAGGGCGTCCGCGCGGCGCTGTTCCATGGTCCGGCGCTCGTCCGGGGCGTCACGAGCCTCGCGAGCGAGGGCCGTGAGCGTGGCCTCGATCAGGGCGGCCGACTCGGCGGCGAGGTAGCCGCCCAGCCAGGCCATCGCATCGCCGGCGGGCCGGATCCACACCCGGCGATCGTCGTGGCACCGCCGCCGGCGCGTGGCGAGGGACTCGGGGTGCAGGTCGTCCCGCAGCCGGCGGGCGCGGGCGGCTACCTGCGCGTCGGTGACGTCGCCCTCGGCGTACGCCACGATCCGCTCCTCGAACCGGGGGACCACCGTGGGCGGCAGTTCCCCCGCGACGTCGGTGATCACCGCCGCCGACCGGCAACTGATGCGCCCCGCTGCCAGGGCCGCCAGGGCTCGGGGCAGCGCGGAAGTGAGCACCGTGGACTGAGCGATCAGATCCTCGGCGGCGCGCTCGGTCAGCTTCAGCAGGCAGGCGAGCTCGCCGACGGCACTGGAATGGGCGAGGTCACGGACGAGCCGCGAGGGGAGGCTCGCGGAGGACTCCGGGTGGGTGGTGGCCCACCGTCGGTGTGCGTCCTCGGCGTGGTGCATCACCGTGGTGATCACGTGGGCTCGACGCGCCATCAACGCCCGTTCGGCCCGGGCGCAGTCGGCCAGCTCACCCAGGGCGGGGGCCAGAGCGTTCTCGTAGCGCGGCCAGTCGATGCCCCGGTCCATCCACTCCTGATCGGCGGCCGGGCCGGTGTCGGTATCCGCGTCGGGAGCCGGCCTGCAATCCAAGCCGCGCTCGGCGCTGCCCTCGCGTGGTGTGGTGAACTCTTCCATGCAGCAAGTCCACCACCCGCCTCCGACATTTCTGCTGTGCTACCACCCGTCCGTCAGCGGTCGATCATGCGTTGCATGGCCTCGGGGTAGCGGTCGCCCTGGACCTGCACGCTCGCGGACGCGGCGTCGAGCTCGGCGAGGTCGTCGGGCGTGAGTTCGAGCCGTACCGACCCGAGGTTCTCATCGAGGCGGTCGAGCCGCCTGGTACCCGGGATGGGCAGGATGGCGTCCTCGGGCTCGCGCCAAAACAAGGAGTACTCACTTTGCAGGGCAGTGACGGGTTGCACGGCGTGTGCCCGGCGGATGGTGGTGACGCCGGCCTCGGACAGCCCGAAGTGGCGGACCTTGCCGGCGTCGACCAGCTCCTTGACGGCGCCGGCGACGTCCTCGTTGTGGAAGGGGCCGTAGACCTCGGCCGTGTCGAACAGGGTCACGCCGCGGTCGACCGCGGCCCGCAGGAGCGTGATCATCTCGTCCCGCGGCGGGCGGGCGCCGAACGACTGGCTCATGCCCATACAGCCCAGTCCGAGTGGCGACACCGCGAGGTGCTGGGTGCCCAGAGTGCGTTCGTGAATCTCTTTCATGCGATCGCTCCTTCGGTAGCCGTTCGCTCGCTCTCATCCCCGCTCGTATTCGACGGTAGACCGATCGAGGACGTTCTGGGAGGGCCGGTCATGGCACCCTTCGAGTTTCTGCCGGTGTCCGGTGTCCACCCGTCCGGTAGACTCTTGGCCCATGAAGCGCCCTCAACGGGGGCCGGCCGCGCATCGCCGTGTGCGCAGAATCGTGAGGACATCGCCGGGTGCAGCTGACGCTGCCCCGGGGCGAAGTCGCTCCTCGCGGTCCGGCTCGCCCCGCACCGCATCCGCTCCCTGCTACGCGCCGACGCGGGCTGATGCCTGATGGAATGGCTGCTCCTTCTCGTCGGCTTCCTGCTCATCCTCGGCACCGGATTCTTCGTCGCCGTCGAGTTCTCGCTCGTGGCGCTCGACCAGCCCCAGGTGCAGCGTTCCGTCGACGCCGGTGAGCGGGGTGCCGAAGCGCTGCTGCAGTGTCTGAAGAGCCTGTCGACCCAGTTGTCCAGCTGCCAGCTCGGCATCACCCTGACCACCCTGCTGACCGGGTACGTGATGGAGCCGTCGCTCGCGGTGCTGCTCGAGGGGCCGTTGGGCGCCGTGGGCGTACCCGCGTCGCTGCAGTACGGCATCGCCCTGGTCGCGTCCATGATCATCGCCACCCTGTTCTCCATGCTGCTCGGTGAACTGGTGCCGAAGAACCTCGCCATCGCGCGTGCCCTACCGCTCGGCCGCGCGCTCGCCCGGCCCCAGTTGATGTTCACCGCGGTGGTCAAGCCCGCCGTCGTGGTGCTCAACGGCTTCGCCAACCGGGTCCTGCACCTGGTCGGGCTCGAGGCCAAGGAGGAACTCTCCGGTGCCCGCTCGCCCGAGGAGCTCTCCTCGATGGTGCAGCGCTCGGCCCAGCTCGGCACGCTCGACGCCGGCACCGCGACCTTCGTCTCCCGCACGCTCGGGTTCGCGAGCCAGACCGCGGCGGACGTGATGACCCCGCGGCCCCGGATGGCCGCCGTCGACGACGAGGCACCGGTCGCGGACGTCGTCGAACTCGCCCGCAGCACCGGGTACTCCCGGTTCCCCGTGCTGGGATCCTCGGTGGACGAGATCCGCGGCGTGGTGCACGTGAAGAAGGCGATCGGGGTGCCCGCGGAGCGGCGCGCCAACATCCCCGCCGCCGCGATCATGACCGACGTGCTGCGCGTGCCCGAGACCGTGCACCTGGATGCGCTGCTCGCTGAACTGCGCGACGGCAACCTCCAGCTCGCCGTCGTGCTCGACGAGTACGGGGGCACCGCCGGCGTCGTCACGCTGGAGGACCTGGTCGAGGAGATCGTCGGCGAGGTCTCCGACGAGCACGACCGGGTCAAGCCCGGCGTGCTGCAGAGCGCGGCGGGGGACTGGTACTTCCCCGGGCTGATGCGCCCGGACGAGGTCAGTGAACAGATCCCCGGCCTGACGGTGCCCGACGAATCCGGGTACGAGACGGTCGGCGGGTACGTGATGGCCGAGCTCGGTCGCATCCCCGTCGCCGGGGACACCGTGGACGTGGGGTCCGGCACCTTGACGGTCGAACGGATGGACGGCCGCCGGATCGACCGGATCCGGTTCACCGACCGGCCCGCGGACCCGGGAGAAGGCACCCCTGCCGCCGGTGGATCGCACGGCGCCACGGCCGTCGAGAGGGGAGGGGAGGTCCGATGAGCTACTGGTGGGGCATCGTCTGGCTCGTCATCCTGCTGATCAGCAACGCCTTCTTCGTGGGCGCCGAGTTCGCGATCATGTCCGCCCGGCGCAGCCAGATCGAACCACTGGCCCAGACCGGGCACCGGCGAGCGCGAACCACGCTGTGGGCGATGGAGAACGTCTCGCTCATGCTCGCCTGCGCCCAGCTGGGCATCACCGTATCTTCCCTGCTGATCCTGCAGGTCGCCGAGCCGTCGATCGAACACCTGATCGCGGGTCCGCTCGAATCCGTGGGCCTCTCGTACGACGTCGCCGTCGTGATCGGTTTCAGCGCCGCGCTGCTGATCGTCACGTTCCTGCACGTGACGCTGGGTGAGATGGTGCCGAAGAACATCTCCGTCTCCGTCGCGGACCGAGCGGCCCTGGTGCTGGCCCCACCGCTGGTGTTCGTCGGCCGCTTGGTCAAACCCGTCATCGAGGCGCTGAACTGGACCGCCAACCACATCGTCCGGCTGCTCCGCGTCGAACCCAAGGACGAGGTCACCTCCACGTTCACGCTCGACGAGTTGTCCTCCATCGTGGAGGAGTCCACCCGCACCGGTCTGGTCGACGACGACGCCGGGATCATCTCCGGCGCCCTCGAGTTCTCCGATCACCTGGCCCGGGACACCATGGTCCCGGTCGACGACCTCGTCACCATCGGGGTCGGGGCGACGCCGGAGGAGTTCGAGCGCACCGTGAGCCGGACCGGGTTCTCCCGGTTCGTGTTCGTCGACGATACGGGCAACCTGACCGGCTATCTGCATCTGAAGGACGTGCTCGGCATCGACCCGGCCGCTCACCAGCGGCCGATCCCCGAGTCGCGGGTGCGGACCCTGGTCAACCTCGCCCCGGACGAGGAGGTGGAGGACGCGCTGGCGCTGATGCAGCGCACCGGCTCGCACCTGGCGCGCGTGATCGACGGCAGCGGACGGACGCTCGGTGTCCTGTTCCTCGAGGACATCATCGAGCAGCTCGTCGGCGAGATCCGGGACGCGAGCCAGAGCCAGGACTCCCGCCGGCTGGGATGACCTTTCGGTACCCGCCGACGCGCAGATGCGAATCGTTCGCGACAGGGGTTACGATGACGGTGTCGCTTCCTGCGAATCGTTGTCATCTGCTCACGTCGTCCACCGAGGTCTTCCGTGCCCCGTGCCTTCCGTTCGATCGCCGCCCTCCTCGCCACCGTGCTGGTGCTCCCGCTGGCCGCGTGCAGCGAGGACGGTGGTAGCCGCGCAACGGGTCGCAACGCCGCCGCGGACGGGCGCCTCCGCGTCGTGGCCTCCACCAACGTGTACGTGGACATCGCCGCGGCCGTCGGCGGGGACGCCGTGGATGCCACCCCTTTGATCAGCCGGCCGGATCAGGACCCGCACGCGTACGAGGCGACGGTGCGGGACCGGCTGAACGTCTCGAAGGCGGACCTCGTGATCGTCAACGGCGGCGGATACGACCCGTTCATGTCGGCCCTGATCCAGGCGGACCGCGTCGGTGGGGCGGTGATCGACGCCGTAGCCGTATCCGGGCGCCCGGCGAACGAACACGTCTGGTACAGCCTGGCCGCGATGGTCGCGCTGGTCCCGGTCATCAAGGACGAGCTTGCCGCCCGGCGCCCGGCCGACGCGCAGGCGTTCGCCGCGAACGCGTCCGCCCTGACGGGCAAGCTCTCGGCCCTCGAGCGCCGTCTCGCGACGCTGAAGAACACCGCCCCGGCGGACGGTACGGGCCGTGACGTCGTCGTCACCGAACCGGTGCCGCTCTACCTGCTCGCCGATGCCGGACTGCGCGACGTGACGCCGCCGTCGTTCGCCCACGCCGTCGAGGCCGGGGGGAGCGTCTCCCCGGCCGACCTGAAGAGCGTGCGCGACCTGCTGGCGCAGCGGCGGGTCGCCTTCCTCGCGTACAACCCGCAGACGGAGACCGCCCAGACGCGGTCCCTGGCGTCCGCCGCGGCCGACGCCGGGGTGCCGGTGGTCGATTTCGCCGAGACTCTGCCGGTGGGCACCCGCTACGCCGACTGGATGTCCGCGAACGTCTCCGCCGTCGAGTCGGCGCTGCGGGCATCGCGGTGAATCCGGCTGCACGCCTCGCCGGCGCCACCGTCGCGTTCGGCGGCCGGCGCGTCCTCGACGGTCTGGACGTGACCGTCGAGCCCGGTGAGTTCCTGGCCGTGCTCGGCCCCAACGGCTCGGGCAAGACCACCCTGCTGCGGACGCTGCTCGGCCTGCAACGCCTCGACGCGGGCAGCGTCACCGTGGACGGTCGGGACCCGGGCCGCGCCGCCGCCCGGACGGGCTACATCCCGCAGCAGCGCCCCTTCGCCCCCTACACCCCGCTGCGGGCCCGCGATCTCGTCGGGCTCGGGCTGGATGGCACCCGGCTCGGCCCGCGCCGGCACCGGCGGGAGCACGCCCGGCTGGTCGACGAGCTGCTGGACCGGGTCGGTGCCCGCGACTACGCCGACGCCCCCGTCGGCGCACTCTCCGGTGGTGAACAGCAGCGGTTGCGGGTGGCGCAGGCCCTCGCCACCCGGCCCCGGCTGCTGCTGTGCGACGAGCCCCTGCTGTCCCTGGATCTGAAGCACCAGCAGGCGGTCGCCGACCTGATCGACCGGCAGCGGACCGAGCACGGCACCGCCGTCGTCGTCGTCACCCACGAGATCAACCCGATACTCGAGCACGTGGACCGGGTGCTGTACCTGGTCGGCGGCCGGTTCCGGCTGGGCACCCCGGACGAGGTGCTGCGCACCGAGGTGCTCTCGGACATGTACGGGTCCCGGGTCGAGGTGTTCGAAACCGGCGGTCGACTCGTCGTCGTCGGCCTGCCGGACGCCACCACCCACCACCATCACGACCACAGCGACACCGGAGAGGGGCACTGACGTGGACGCCGACGCCGTGTGGGGCTCGATCATCAACTTCGCCGACTACGGGGAGCTGTTGCCCCTGGTCACCACGTCCCTCGTCGCCGCCGCGGTGCTCGGGTTGGTCGGTGGTCTGATCGGTGTGCTGGTGATGATGCGTGACCTCGCTTTCGCCGTCCACGGCATCGCGGAACTCTCGTTCGCGGGCGCGGCCTTCGCCCTGCTGATCGGGGTCGACGTCGTGGCCGGCTCCCTCGTCGGCTCGGTGTCCGCCGCGGTCGTGCTCGGGGTGATGGGTGTGCGCGCGCGGGATCGCAATTCCACCATCGGGGTGCTGATGCCCTTCGGACTGGGCCTGGGCATCCTGTTCCTGTCCCTCTACCAGGGACGGTCCGCCAACAAGTTCGGGCTGCTGACCGGTCAGATCGTCGCGGTCGACGAGGTACAGCTGCAGTGGCTGGTGATCGTCGCCGCGATCGTGCTGCTCGGCCTGGCCGTGCTGTGGCGTCCCCTCGTCTTCGCCAGCGCGGACCCGGACATGGCCGCCGCACGCGGGCTGCCCGTCGGTGCGCTGTCCGTCGCGTTCATGGTGCTGCTCGGCCTGGCGGTGGCGCTGTCCATCCAGGTGGTAGGGGCCCTGCTGGTGCTCTCCCTGTTGATCACGCCCGCGGCCGCGGCCCTGCGGGTGACGTCGACACCGTGGCTGGTGGCCGCGCTCAGCGTCGGGTTCGGCGTGACCGCCGCGGTCGGCGGAATCCTGCTCGCCCTCGGCGGGTCGATCCCGATCAGCCCCTACGTGACGACGACCTCGTTCCTCATCTACCTGATCTGCCGGGTGACGGGGGCGGCACGGGAGCGCCGGGGCGGCCGGACGGTGCGGAGCGGGCGGTCGAGCAGCGCGGGCAGAGCCCGTACACCTCGACCGTATGCTCCACGTCCGTGAACCCGTGCTCGACGGCGACCCGCTCGGCCCACGCCTCGATCGCCGGCGCCTGCACCTCGACGGCTTTCCCGCAGACGCGGCAGACCAGGTGGTGATGGTGCCCGGGCGCCTCGCAGCGCCGGTACACGGCTTCCCCGTCTGCGCCGCGCAGCACGTCCACCCGGCCGTCGTCGGCCATGGCCTGCAGCACTCGGTACGTGGTCGCCAGCGAGACCCGTTCGCCGGCATCGGTCAGGATGCGGTGCAACTCCTGGGTGCTGACGAAGTCGTCCAGGTCGTCCAGGGCGCGCGAGACCGCGCTGCGCTGCCGGGTGTTCCGCTCGGGGGCCCGCGGGGCCGAGGAAGCCGCGGCCGGTGATGACGATCGGCTCGACACGGGTGAATGCCTCCTGCGGCGGGGAACTGCTCCGACGAGCCTAGCAGCGGGATTCCTGCTGCCTCTCGGCGTCCCGGCCCCGGCGCTGACTACGCTGGGGCCATGCAGCTGACGAAATACACCCATTCCTGCGTCCGGATCGAGGACCACGGCGCGGTACTGGTGATCGATCCGGGCTCGTTCTCCGAGGTGGATACCGCGCTCGAGGGAGCCGATGCCGTCCTGATCACCCACGAGCACCCCGACCACGTCGTCCCGGAGCAGCTGCTCGCCGCGCTGACCGCCGCGCCGAACCTGACCGTGCACGCGCCCGAATCCGTCGCGGCGACCCTGCGGGCCGACGCCGACCCGGCGGTCCGGGGCAGGATCGTCACCGCCGACTCCGGCACCACGGTCACCGTGGCCGGCTTCTCGGTGCGCACGGTCGGCGGTCAGCACGCCCTGATCCACCCGCGCATCCCGATGGTCGCCAACCTCGGCTACGTCATCGACGAGAACGTGTACCACCCGGGGGACAGTTTCATCGTCCCGGACGGCGTCGCCGTGCGGACGCTGCTCGTTCCCCTGCACGCGCCGTGGTCGAAGACCGCGGAGGTGATCGATTTCGCCATCGCCGTCCGGGCCCCGCGAGCGTTCCCGATCCACGACGCGCTGCTCACCGAGACGGGCCGCACCATGGCCGAGAGCCATCTGCGCACCCATGCCGGGGCCCACGGGGTCGCGGTCGAGCACCTGGATCCCGGTCAGCGCGTCGAGGTCTGAGCCGATGCTGCCGGTGCGGGTGTTCCGGGACGGCCGGCACGAGGACCGCCGCCTCGACGTCGACGGTATTGCCGAGCTGTCCCGGGATCGGGCCGTCTGCCTGTGGATCTGCCTGCCGGCGGGCCGCACCGAGGAGGTCGGGGCGCTGCTGCCCGCCCTCGAGGTGCATCAGCTGGCCGTCGAGGACGTCGTCACCGAGCACCAGCGCCCCAAGCTGGAGCACTACGCCGACCACCTCTTCCTCAACGCCTACGCGGTGCGGGTCGACGAGCGTGCTGGTCGGACCCCCGGGCTGGCGTTGACGGAGGTCTCCGCGGTGATCCGGCGCAACGTCCTGATCGTGCTGGCCGAGGACGAGGGATTCGACGCGGGCGACGTGCTCGACCGCGCCGACGAGGCGGAGGACCTGGCCGGTACCGGGGTCTGGCGCCTGGTGCACGCGCTGATCGACAGCCTGGTCGACGGTCAGCTGACTGCCGCGGAGCGGCTGGACGAGGCGGCGGACGGACTGGGCGACGACCTGTTCGCCGAGGACGACGGATCGGTGCGGACCGGTCTGCAGCGTGACGGTTTCGAGCTGCACAAGACGCTGGTCCGGCTGCGTCGGGTGCTGGTGCCGATGCGCGAGGTGACTGCCACCTTGCTCCGGCATGTGCACGAGGACGCGGCCGGTCGGGGCGGGGAGGAGAGCGCCGACGCACCGACCGCCGACGAACAGCGGCGGCAGGCTCTGATCGAGCTCGCCGCCTATCTCCAGGACGTCAACGACCACGTGCTGCGGGCGATCGACTGGACCGAGTCCGCCCGGGACATGGCCACTTCGGTGCTGCAGACCCACCTGACCATCCAGGGCAACACCCTCAACGTCGTGATGAAGAAGGTCACCAGCTGGGCCGCGATCATCGCGGTGCCGACCCTGATCACGGGCTTCTACGGCATGAATGTGCCCTTCCCCGGGTACGGCGCCGGGTGGGGCACGGTCGCGTCGCTGCTGTTGATCGTGGGTTGTTCGGGGGCACTGTGGTGGCAGTTCCGGCGACGGGGGTGGTTGTGAGCGCGAACCTGATCTCCGCGGCCGGCCTGGCTGACGCGCTGGCGGCGCCGCGCGCCGCCGGCCGGCGCGTCGTGCTCCTGGACGTGCGGTCGAAGCTCGGTGACCCCCACGGGTTCGACCACTACCGCGACGAGACGGAGCCGATCGACCCGAAGGCCGGGCACATCCCCGGCGCGCTCAGTGCCCGGTACGCGGCGACGGACCCCCCGGCGGCCACCGACGGCGCCGAGCCGGAATCCTTCGGCTGACTCACCGGGGAGTGCGCTCGCGCCCCGTGGCGCCGGTCGGCCGGGCGCCGGTAGCGTGCCGGTATGACCTTCGGACGACCCAAGCCCCCGCAACCCGGCACCCGGCTCACCGCGAGCGGCCAGCCCGCCGAGAAGGGTGAGCCGACCCTGTTCACCCGGATCATCGATGGGCGGGTCCCGGGCGACTTCGTCTGGAAGGATGACGCCGTCGTCGTCTTCCTCTCCATCGGCCCGCTCGCCGACGGGCATGCGCTGGTCGTCCCGCGGGCGGAGGTGGACGCCTGGACCGACCTGCCCGCGGACCTGCTGGCGCACGTCATGGAGGTCGCGCAGCTCGTGGGCAAGGCGCAGCTGCAGGCGTTCGACGGCGACCGGATCGGCGTCATCGTCGCCGGCTTCGAGGTCCCGCACACGCACGTGCACGTCTTCCCGGCGACGTCCGAGGCGCAGTTCGACTTCGCCAACGCCGCGAAGGACCCCGACCGGGACCGGCTGGCCGCCAACGGCCGGGCCCTGCGCGCCGCCCTCCGGGCAGCCGGCCACGAGGCGACCGTCCCGGCGGACTGAACTGCCGGCGACACCGTCGGGGTCAGGCGACGAGTGTGCGGACGATGGTGTCATTTGTGCGGCATGGGCGCGTTTTCCGTCCACTCGGCGCACGAGCAGAGCACCGTCCCGCCCCCCGGCCCTCAGCCGCTGGTGGCCGCCTTCAGCGCGGTCCGGACGCGTTTCTCGGACACGGAGTAAGCGGTGCCGAGCTCGACGGCGAACAGGCTGACCCGCAGCTCCTCGATCATCCAGCGCACGTGAGTGAGCGCCGCTGACGGCCTGGCCCCGGGTACCAGGGCCGCGACCGCGGCGTCGAGATCGTCCTCCAGGCCCTGCACCACCGCCATCCTCAGGCCGTCCCGCTGCACGGTCGTGGGCAGCTTCTCCAGCCGCCGGCTGATCGCCGTGAGGTACCGCGGGTAGTGCTGCAACTGTGCCCAACCCGTCGCCGCGACGAAGCCCGGATACACCAGGTGGTCCAGCTGAGCCTTGACGTCGTTCAGGGCGCCCACCAGCGCCAGCGACGTCGTCCCCTTCAACGAGCGCCGGATCTGTGCCGCCTCGGCGAGCACCCGCTCGACGAGCGCGGTGACGGCGAAGACCGTGTCGATCAACTCGGCGCGGACCTGCTCGTACAGCGCGTCGAAGGCGGCGCGGGTCCACGGCGGGTCCGCGGGCACCAGTCGGTCGACGGCCGCGAGGGTGCAGTCCTCGATCAGGGACGCCACCGACCCGTGCGGGTTCTGCGTGAAGGTCAGCTTCTCCCGGTTGGACAGGTGATCCAGCACGTACCGCTGCGGGGAGGGCACGCGCAGGGCCAGCAGCCGGATCACGCCGCGGCGGTGCGCCTGCACCGCCTCGTCCGCCTCGGTCAACGCCCGCAGCGCGACACTGCTGCCGTCGTCGACCAGCGCAGGATACCCGGTGACGGCGTGCCCGGCGACCGTCGTCGAGACCTCCCGGTCGATGGTCTCACCGGGCCACGCCGTCAGGCCGGTGTACTCGGCGAAAGCGGGCTCGGCGAAGGCGGGAGCCGCACCGGGGGAGACCGGTGCGGGGGAGGTGCCGCCGCGGCCGCGACCGGAACCGGGCTTCTGACCGCCGAGGGTGGCCGCGACGGCCTGCCGGGACGCGTCCGCCAGCCCCGCCTGCAGGCGCTCCAGGGAGGTGTCCTCGCCGAGCACCCGGCCGTTCTGGCCCACGACGACGAACCGGAGCCGCAGATGCGCCGGGATCGCGTCGACGTCGAACAGGGCGGGGTCGACGACGACGCCGCGCAGCCGGCGCAGCACGAGGGCGAGCGAGGGCAGCAGGTCGTCGGACGCCGGGTCGACGTCGGCGGTCAACGCGGCCACGGCGGCACGGGCGACGTCCGGGGCGGGAACGACGTTCTTGCGCACGGCCTTGGGCAGGGAGCGGATCAGCGCCGTCACCAGCTCGACCCGCAGGCCCGGGATCTGCCAGGCGAACGGGCCCGGGTCGAGCTGCTGCAGGAACAGGACCGGCACCCGGACGCTGACGCCGTCCTCGGCGGTGAGCTCGCGGGTGCGCTCGGCGGCGGGGTCGTAGGCGTAGCTCAGGGGCAGTTCGTGGCCCTGCTGCCGCCACACGGTGGGGAAGGCGTCGGTGTCCAGGTCCTCGGTGGCGGTCAGCACGAGGCCCCGGTCGAAGTCGAGCAGGTCGGGGTGCTCGTGCTTCTCCTGCTTCCACCAGGCGTCGAAATGCCGGCCGGAGACGACGGAGGCCGGCAGCCGCGCGTCGTAGAAGTCGACGAGCGTCTCGTCGTCGACCCGCAGGTCCCGGCGCCGCATCCGGGTCTGCAGATCCTCGACCGAGTCCAGCAGCGCCCGGTTGCGGCGGAAGAACGGGTGGTGGGTGCGCCAGTCGCCCTCCACCAGGGCGTGCCGGATGAACAGCTCCCGGGAGAACTCCGGATCGATCCGGCCGTAGTTCACCTGCCGGCGCGCGACGATCGGCAGCCCGTACAGGGTGACCTTCTCCCACGCCATCACGGCGGCGTTCTTCGACGACCAGTGCGGCTCCGAGTAGCTGCGCTTGATCAGGTGCGGGGCGAGGCCCTCCACCCACCGCGGGTCGATCCGGGCGTTGACCCGGGCCCACAGCCGGGACGTCTCGACCAGTTCCGCGCTCATCACCCAGTCCGGGTTCTTCCGGAACAGGGCGGAACCGGGGAAGATCGCGAACCGGGTGCCGCGGGCGCCGGTGTACTCGCGTTTGCGCTCGTCCCACAGCCCCACCTGGCTGAGCAGCCCGGCCAGCAGCGACTGGTGAATGGCGTCGTGCCCGGCGACGGCGTCGACGTCGCGGCCCGGGGCCAGGGTGATGCCGAGCGGCTTGGCGAGTTGCCGTAGCTGGGCGAACAGGTCCTGCCACTCCCGGATCCGCAGGTAATTGAGGTACTCGGCCCGGCACAGCCGGCGGAACGCGGTGCCGGAGAGTTCTCGCTGCTTGGCCTGGAGGTGGTTCCACAGCAGCAGGAAGCCGGTGAAGTCGCTGGTGGGGTCCACGAACCGGGCGTGCTGCTGTTTCGCCTGTGCCTCCTTGTCCGTGGGCCGCTCGCGGGGGTCCTGGATGGTCATCGCCGCGGCGAGGATCATCACCTCCTTGGCGCACCCGCGCTTCGAGGCCTCGACGATCATCCGGCCCAGCCGCGGATCGACGGGCAGCTGGGCGAGCTGCCGGCCGACCTCGGTCAGCCCGGAGCCGCGCGCGGGCTTCGCGGCGGAGCCGCGCGCGGGTGCGAGCGCCCCGAGTTCCCGGAGCAGGGTGACGCCGTCGTTGATCGCCCGCTCGGCCGGGGGCTCGACGAACGGAAACGCGGCGACCTCGCGCGGGCCCTCGGCGATGCCCATGGCGGCCATCTGCAGGATGACGGCGGCCAGGTTGGTGCGCAGGATCTCCGGGTCGGTGAACTCGCGGCGGCCCTCGAAGTCCTCCTCCGAGTACAGCCGGATGCAGATGCCGTCCGCGACGCGGCCGCACCGGCCCGCCCGCTGGTTCGCCGACGCCTGGGAGATCCGCTCGATCGGGAGCCGCTGCACCTTGGTGCGGACGCTGTACCGGGAGATACGCGCGGTGCCGGGGTCGATCACGTACCGGATGCCGGGCACGGTCAGCGACGTCTCGGCCACGTTCGTGGCGAGCACGATCCGTCGCCGGGGTCCCGGCGTGAACACCCGGTGCTGCTCGGCCAGGGACAGCCGGCCGAACAGGGGCAGCACCTCGGCGTCCGCGAGCCGCCGGTTGCCGGGCAGCCGGGCGCGCAGGGCCTCGGCCGCGTCGCGGATCTCCCGCTCCCCGGAGAAGAAGATGAGGATGTCGCCGGGCGCCTCGCGGGAGAGTTCGTCGACCGCGTCGCAGACGGCGTCCAGGGGGTCCCGGCCCTCCTGCTGGGGGCTGGTGTCGCCGTCGCCGCCGTCGCCGTCGTCGTCCTCCTCGGCCGGCTCGGTCAGCGGCCGGTAGCGGATCTCGACCGGGTAGGTGCGGCCGGAGACCTCGAGGATCGGCGCCGGCTCGGGCTCTCCGTTGCTGTCGCCGTCGCGCGGGGCCGGCGGCAGCGCGAAGTGCGCGGCGAAGCGCTCCGGGTCGATGGTGGCCGAGGTGATGATGACCTTCAGGTCCGGCCGGGTGGGCAGCAGCCGCTTGAGGTAGCCGAGCAGGAAGTCGATGTTCAGGCTGCGCTCGTGGGCCTCGTCGATGATGATGACGCTGTAGCGGCGCAGCTTCGGGTCGCTGCGGATCTGGGCGAGCAGGATGCCGTCCGTCATCAGCCGGATCCGGCTGTTCGGGCCGGTGACCGAGGTGAATCTCACCTGGTAGCCGACGGTCTCCCCGATGCTCTCGCCGAGCTCCTCGGCGATCCGCTCCGCCACGGTGCGGGCGGCGAGCCGGCGTGGCTGGGTGTGCGCGATGAGGCCGCGCTCGCCGAGGCCGAGTTCGAGGCACATCTTGGGGATCTGGGTGGTCTTGCCGGACCCGGTCTCCCCGGCGATGATCGTCACCTGGTTTCCGGCGACCGTGGCCATGATGTCCTCGCGCCGCGCGCTGACGGGCAGCGCGGGGGGATAGCTGATGGTAGCCGGCACGGTGACCCAGTCTAGGCGCGCTCGGCGGCGGCTCCGGGCTCGCGGCGGGCGACGACGACGGTGCCGTCCGTCTGCTCGTCCCGCACGATCCGGGTGGCCAGACCCGCGTCCGCGAACAGCCGGGCGCTCGTCGTGGCCTGTCCGGCGCTGGTCTCCACGATCACGGTGCCGCCGGGGGCGAGCCAGCGTCCGACGTCGGCGGCGATCCGACGCTGCACGTCCAGCCCGTCCGGCCCGCCGTCGAGCGCCACCCGGTGCTCGTGGTCGCGGGCCTCGGACGGCATCGACCCGATCGCGTCGGTCGGCACGTAGGGGGCGTTGGCGACGACGACGTCGACGGTGCCGGCCAGGTCCGGCGGCAACGGGTCGAACAGGTCACCGGCCAGCACCAGTGCGTCCGGGGCGTTGCGGCGGGCGCACGCGACGGCGTCCGGGTCGATGTCCGCGGCGATCAGCCGGATGCGTCTCTCGCCGGTGTCACCGCGCGTGTCGGCAGCCACGTGCCGGGCCAGCCAGGCGGTGACGGCGGCCGCGCCGCAGCACAGCTCGAGCACGGTTGCCGGGCCGGTGGCACCGAGCGTGTCGGCGGCGAGCCGGGCCAGCAGCAGGGTCCGACGGCGGGGGACGAAGACGCCGGCGCGGACGTGCACCCGCACGTCGTCGAACGCGGCCCAGCCCAGCAGGTACTCGAGCGGATCGCCGGCCACGCGCCGCCGCACCAGGTCCTCGCGGGCCGCTTCGTCTCCGGTGGCGGCGAGCAGCAGGTCGGCCTCCTCCTCGGCGAACACGCAGCCGGCCGCGCGCAACCGGGCGATCACGTCATCGCGCACCCCGGCGGAACGCGGATCGTTCACCGCAGCGACAGGGCTGCCCGCGCGGCCCGGTCGGTCTGCTGCGCGTAGCCTCCGTGGTAGCCGCCGTGCTCGGGCGGGTCGAACAGGATGGCGTGGAGCATCAGCGGGTAGAGCTGGTGCAGGGGGACCCGGTCCTGCCAGCCCGGTCGCAGCGGGTGGGCCTGCTGGTAGCCGGCGAGCACGCGGTCCAGGAACGGGCTGCCGAACAGGGCGAGGAACGCCAGGTCGGTCTCCCGGTGGCCGCCGTGGGCAGCCGGGTCGATCAGGGTGGCGCCGTCGGGGGTCCACATGACGTTGCCGTTCCACAGGTCGCCGTGCAGCCGGGCGGGGGCTTCGTCGTCGTCCAGGTCACCGTCGTCGAAGTCACCGTCGTCGAAGTCACCGGCGAGCAGCCGGTCGATGACGTCACCGATCGCGGCGCGGGTGCGCGGGCTGAAGGCGTGCCTCGCGCGGGGCAGGTCCAGCAGCGGGCCGAGCCGGGCTCGCGCGTAGAAGGCGCCCCAGGTCGGTTCGGCCGCGGCCGGCATCGGCAGCGGGTCCTCCAGCGGGCCGAAGAAGCCGTCCCCGTCCCATCCGGCCGGCGGGGCGCCGAACGCATCGGCGCCGGCGTCGTGCGTGACCGCGAGGGCCCGGCCGAACGCCTCGGCCGCCTCCGGGGTCGGGGCGACCTGGTCCAACCGGTCCAGCAGCAGGTGGTCCTCGTCGACCTCGAGCACCGTCACCGCCGGGGCTCCGCCGGCAGACGCCAACCAACGCAGGCCCGCGGCCTCACAGGCGAAGAATCCGCGCGGCGCCCCGGATCGGTCTTTACGGAAGGTGGCCATGCCTCTCAGCCTAGGCGCGCACTGCGGACGGATTCCGTCCGCAGCCGCTTCTCGGCTGCTGGCAACTACGGCCCCGCCGGACGCCGGGGGGTGTCAGCCTGCGTGTGGTCAGCGGCCGAGGTCCTCGACCACGGTGGCGTTCGGCAGCTCCGCCAGCGTGGCACCGGGCAACAGCAGCTTCGACGCGCGCACACCCGAGCCGATGCAGATCACGGGCAGGCCCGGCACGCTGGCGTCGACGAGCACTGGCCAGTCGGCCGGCAGCCCGATGGGTGAGATCCCGCCGAATTCCATGCCGGTGCGCTCGACGGCGTCCTCCCGGGCGAGGAAGGAGGCCTTGCGCACGTCCAGGCGTCGCTTGACCGTGTTGTTCACGTCGGCGCGGGTGGTCGCGGGCACCGCGCACGCGGCCACCTTCTCGACGCCTTCCCGCCGTCCGGCCACGACGACACAGTTGACGAGCGTCTGCGTGTCGAGACCGTAGGCCTGCTCGGTGGCGGCGGTGTCGGACAGCTCCGGGTCGATCTCGACGACGCCGACGGAGTCCAGCCAGCCGAGTTCGGTCAGCGCGGCGCGGACGGGCTCGCCCAGCAGGTCGGGACGGTCGGTGGCGGGTACGGCGTGCAGGGTGCCGAGGGTGAAGACGCTCATGCACCCGATCCTGTCACGGCGGCCGGAACCGGGGTCGCGCCGTCGTCGGCGGCGCCTGCGTCGGTCTCAGACAGGCCGGACCGGCTGCCGCAGGATGGTGCGCCGCTTCTCGGGCGCCACCCGCCGCGCGTCGCTCAGGTAGATCTCGTGGTGGTGGCCGGTCGGCCTCAGCCCGTGTTCGGGCAGGTACTCGCGGTGCAGCCGGGTGAGCACGTCCGCCTTGTCGTCGTGCGCGCCGACGTGCAGGGTCTGCACGCAGCGTCCCTCGGCGAGGGTCTCGACCCGCAGCACGGTACCCGACGGTGGTCGCCCGGCCTCATCCAGCACCGAAACGGCCAGCGCCTCGTCGATCCAGTCGGGCACCAGCAGCATCAGGGTCTAGTCCCAGCGCGTCTTGTCGCGGGCGCTGGTGTAGGCATCCATGCCTTGCGCCCACCACAGGCCCTCCAGCGGCGGGACGACGTAGTCCCGGCCGAGGTCGTTCCTGCTCGCGAACTTCAGCCGGTACGCCACCGGGTAGAGGGTCTCGACGGCGCGGGTGAAGGCGGGGGAGGTGTTGGGGTCGCCGTGCCCGTCGACCGCGAGGTAGCGCGACGTCGGCACGTCCAGCTCGCGGAAGCGGCCCCGGGGCGCCCGATAGCCCTCGAGCGTCTTCTTCAGGTCGACCTTCTCCGTCATCGCGCACTCCCGGGGGTTGGCGTCGAGCGTGCCGTCACGAAAAGAGCGATGTCGTGGTCCTCGGTCGGACCACGACATCGCTCACGACGGTGCCCGCGACAGGATTCGAACCTACGACCTTCTGCTCCGGAGGCAGACGCTCTATCCACTGAGCTACGCGGGCTGGTGCGTCCTTGAGACTACCAGCGAAGCGGGTCGGGCGCCCAATCCGGATGGTGGGCGGCATCACGCCGTTGGGCGGCGGGGAGGGCGGTGGCCGGCCGATAACCTCGCAGGGTGGAGTTGACGCGTTGGCAGGGCCGCTGGCTGGCCCTGGTCGGGATCATGCTGCTGGCGTTCACCCTCCGCGTCGCCGTCACCGACGTCACCCCGCTGATCGGCACCATCACCCGCGACGTGCCGTTGAACGCCACCACCACGGGCCTGCTCGGGATGCTGCCCCCGGTCGCGTTCGCCGTCTTCGGTGCCCTGACCCCGGTCCTGCTCCGCCGGATCAGCGGGGAGTGGCTCGCGGTGCTCGCCATGGTGGTCTCCATCATCGGCCAGGTCGGCCGCGCCCTCACCTCCGGCACCACCGTCTTCCTCACGCTGTCCGTGCTGGCGGTCGCGGGCCTCGGCGTCGGCAACGTGCTGCTGCCGCCCCTGGTGAAGAAGTACTTCCCGGACGCGATCGGCCTGGTCACCGCCCTCTACGTGACGATCCTGGCGCTCAGTACCGCCGTGCCGCCGCTCGTGGCGGTGCCGCTCGCGGAGGCCACCGACTGGCGCATCTCCACCGGCGCGTGGGCCATCGCGTGTCTCGTGGCGGCGGTGCCGTGGTTGGCCCTGGCGCGCGGTCGCGGCGCCGGCCCTGACGTCGCCGTCGTGCGCGCTCCGGACGCCCAGATACCGACGGGTGAGCTGCCCGCCGTCGAGCAGCGCGTCGTCGAACAGGCCGGCGTCGAACAACCCGTGTCCCGCGCGCCGGCAACCGTCGTCAAACCCTGGCGCTCCCCGCTCGCCTGGGGGCTGGTGGCGATGATGGGCTTCACGTCGTTCAACACGTTCTCGATGTTCACCTGGCTGCCGCAGATCGTGCAGGACGCCGGCCTGGACCGGGCCGGGGGTGGAGCGATGCTCTCCCTGTTCGCGTTCATCGGCATGCCGCTGAGCCTGATCGTGCCCGTGCTGGCCGCGCGGATGCGCAACCCGTTCCCGTTGTGTCTGATCGGGGTAGTGACCTACGCCGCCGGTTATCTCGGGCTGCTCGGGGCGTCGGCGTCGACGGTCTGGTGGTGGGTGTGCCTGATGGGGGTGGGCCAGGCGAGCTTCCCGTTGGCGCTGGTGCTGATCAATCTGCGTACCCGCACCTACCGCGGTGCCCAGGCGCTCTCCGGGTTCGCCCAGGGCCTGGGCTACGCGTTCGCATCCCTCGGCCCGTTGTTCGTCGGCATCGTCCACGAGGCGACCGGCGGCTGGCTGGTGCCGGTGCTGTTGCTGTGCGGTGGCCTGGTGATCGTGGCGGTCGGCGGCGCGGTGTGCTGCCGGCCGCGGACGCTCGAGGACGAGCTGGGCCTGCCCGCGGCGCACCGGTAGACCGGGCGATCGGTTCCGGCATCTCCCGGGATTTGTGGCACTTCTGTGGACCGCCCAGTTCTGTCGGTGGCGGCTGGTTGAGTGTGGTCATGGAAGCGAGATCGGGAGAACGGGGACCGGGAAGACGGCCGATGACGGTCGTCCTCCCGGGGTCACCGGACGGGTCCGACGGTCTGGTCGAGTTCGTCATGGACCGCCGAGTTCTGTCGGTGGCGGCTGGTTGAGTGTGGTCATGGAAGCGAGATCGGGAGAGCAGGCGCGGAGTGGGTCGTCGGAGACGACGACTCTTCCGGGGCGGTCCGGGTTGCTGGAGCCCCCGGCCGCTCCCGCCCCGGGTTCGGCCACCGACGTCGATCCCGCCGCTGCCCTCGCCCACCTCCTCTCCGTGGTCGACGGCCCGTGCGCCGAGTCGATGGGTCTCGCTGAGGGCGTCGGTGGGCTGGTGGAAGTGCGGCGCATCGAAGCGTGGCTGACGTGGGCGAAGCACCGACTGGCGGGGTCGACCATGCGCGCCGCGGAGCGGCAGCAGGAGCGGTGGGTGGATTCGCACCCGACCACGGGCGACGACCTGGCCGACGGGGAACGCGGCGAGGGCCTGGCCCGGGCGGAGCGCCTGGCCCTGGCCGAGCGGGCCGGAGTGGCCGAGATCGCCTGCGCACTTCGCGTTGGGGAGACCGCCGCGCAGGGACTGGTGCTCCGCGCGGAGTTGTTCGGGGGCCATCTGGCGGCGACGGACGCGGCCCTGCGAGCGGGACATGTGACCGGTGCTGCCGCGGTGGAGATCGCTGCGGGAGTGGCCGGATATGTTGGGGAGCTGCCGACGGCCACCGACGAGGCGATGGTCGACGCGCTGACCCGAGCGGTGCAGGGCACGGAGCTGGATCTGCTGGGTGAGGCGACGCGAGGTATGACGACCGGAGAAATTCGGAACCGAGCCCGACTGCTGCGGGAGCAATGTCACCCGGTCCCCTTCCCGGAACGGTTCGCAGCGGCCCGTGCAGGTCGTTATGTGCGAGTGCGCGCAGACCAGGACGGGATGGCACAGTTGTCGGCGCTGCTGCCGACGGCGGTGGCGCGCCGGATCGACGGTCGACTCTCGACGATCGCCCGCCAGCTGCAGCAGGCGGAGCGGGAAGAGTCGATCGCCGGGGAAACGCGTGCAGAGGCGATTGGGCAGTATCCGCCCACGATCGGACAGCTGCGGGCCGATGTGCTGGCCGACCTGCTCGGCGGACTGACCGGCCGTCGATCGGTTGTCCCCGTACTGCCGGGGGAGTCGCCTACGGGTGACGTGCTCGACTCGGACGGTCACCTGACTCAGCTGATGGACGACGGGCGGGCGCCGCAGCTGGTGGTGACGGTGCCGGCGGTCACCCTGCTGGGCGCCGAGGACCCCGCCTGGTTGGGCAGACTCGGCCCGATCGCCGCCGCCGATGCCCGTTATCTGGCTTCTCTGGCCACCAGTCTGAGTATGGTCATCACGGCGCGCGGCACGGGCGAGGCCACGGGACCACCGGTAGCGGCAGGTCCACCAGGGCCGGAACCGCCGGCGGCAGGACCACCGCCGGCGGAGGGCTCATCGATGTGGACGACGCCAGTGGTGGTGCCGGTGGCCGTCACCAACGGGCAGCAGTACCGTGTCCCGGCTGCGCTGCGGAGGGCGCTGGCGGTGCGCGACGGAACCTGCCGGTTCCCCGGCTGTCGACGGCTCGCCGACCGGTGCGACGTCGACCACGTCCCCGCGTGGGCCGACGGCGGGGCCAGTGAGGTGGTCAATCTCGCGCAGCTATGTCGCCGCCACCACGTCCTCAAACACCACACGGGCTGGTCCGTGCAGGTGGAACCACTCGATCCGCTCCGCGCGCCGGCGCGGTCGGACGGATCCATCGTTACCGGCTGTGGATTCGGTGACTCGGTGGACCCGCGACGTGACTCGGTGGACCGAACCGGTGACCCCGTGGACCGACTCGGTGACCCCGTCGACCTGCTCCGCGATCCCGCTGACCCGGGTCGTGTCGGCGAGGCCGATCTGCCCGGTCCCGAACGGGCCCGCTGGTTCGAGATGCTCGAGAGCCACACGGTGGCAGCCCGACTGCGGTGGACGTCACCGGCCGGACGTCAGTACGTCACCGATCCCGAGCGACCACCGTTCTGAACGGTAGCGACGTCGAGACCCCGACCGTCCATGAAGGCCTGGCGGACTGCCTCTCGACCGGACTGCCTCTCGACCGGACTGCCTCTCTGACGGACAGCCGACAGCTGACAGACAGCCGACGGACGCAACGATTCGGGGGGCGACACGCCGCGCCGGTACCCTGAACAGGTGACTCCCGAAGAACTCTCCTCCGCTATTGCTGCCTGCCTGCAGGCCGCCGTCGACGCCGGCGACCTGGCGCTGACCACGGTGCCGGCGGTGCGCGTGGAGCGACCGAAGAACCGGGAGCACGGGGACTGGGCCACCAGCGTCGCCCTCCAGCTGGCCAAGCCGGCCGGCCGGCCGCCGCGGGAGATCGCCACCCTGCTCGGTGACCGCCTGGGCGAGGTCGACGGCATCGCCTCGGTCGACGTCGCCGGTCCGGGCTTCCTCAATATCGTGCTGGACACTGCGGCCGCGGGCGAACTGGCCCGCACCATCGTCCAGGCGGGGACCGCCTACGGCGCCGGCACCACGATGGCCGGCACCCGCGTCAACCTCGAGTTCGTCTCCGCCAACCCCACCGGGCCCATTCACCTCGGCGGGACCCGCTGGGCAGCGGTCGGGGACGCGCTGGCCCGGGTGTTCACCGCCCAGGGTGCGGACGTGACCCGCGAGTACTACTTCAACGACCACGGCGCCCAGATCGATCGGTTCGCCCGTTCCCTGCTGGCCCGGGCGCGCGGCGAGGCGGCGCCCGAGGACGGCTACGGCGGGGAGTACATCGCCGAGATCGCGTCCGACGTGCTGCGGTTGCGCCCCGACGCCCTGACCGACCCGGATCCGCAGGAGGTATTTCGCTCGGTCGGCGTCACGTTGATGTTCGACGAGATCAAGCGGTCCCTGCACGACTTCGGGGTCGACTTCGACGTCTACTTCCACGAGGACTCCCTGTTCACGGGCGGCAACGTGGAGATCCTGCTGGAGCAACTGAAGGCATCGGACACCCTGTACTTCGCCGACGGCGCGTGGTGGCTGCGCTCGACGGACTACGGCGACGACAAGGACCGCGTCGTGATCAAGTCCGACGGGCGCGCCGCCTACATCGCCGGCGACATTGCCTACATCAAGGACAAGCGGTCCCGCGGTTTCGACCTGTGCGTCTACCTGCTGGGCGCCGACCACCACGGGTACGTCGCCCGGCTCAAGGCCGCCGCCGCGGCCCTGGGCGACGATCCGGCCCGGGTCGAGGTGCTGATCGGGCAGCTGGTCAACCTGGTCCGCGACGGCAAGCCGGTGCGGATGTCCAAGCGCGCCGGCACCGTGGTGACGATGGAGGACCTCGTCGACGCCGTCGGCGTGGACGCCGCCCGCTACGCGCTCACCCGCTACTCGGTCGACTCCAACATCGACGTCGACCTGGACCTGCTGGTCCGGCACTCGAACGACAACCCGGTCTTCTACGTGCAGTACGCGCACGCCCGCACGTGCGCCGTCGGGCGGAACGCCGACGCAGCGGGCGTGGACCGCAGCGACGAGGCGTTCGACGCGTCCGTGTTCGACCACCCGACCGAGTCCGCGCTGCTGGCGGCGCTGGGCCAGTATCCGGGCGTCGTTGCGCAGGCCGCCGAGTTCCGAGAGCCGCACCGCGTGGCCCGGCACCTCGAGCTCCTCGCCGGCACCTATCACCGCTGGTACGACGTGCGCCGCGTGACCCCGCTCTCCGGCGAGGACGTCACGGACACGCACCGCAGCCGCCGCTGGCTCAACGACGCCACGCGCCAGGTGCTCGCCAACGGGCTCGGGTTGCTCGGCGTCACCGCCCCGGAGCGCATGTGACCAGCGCGCATGGGAACAGCGCCGGCCCGACCCGCGCCAATCCCCTCGCCCCGAGCTGGCTGACCGTGCCGGACGACGTGAACGCCCTGGCGCCGGGCCTGTGGCCGGCCGACGCGGCGCGCGCGGGCACGGACTCTGCCGAGAGCGGCGCGTTGACGATCGGCGGGGTCGGGCTGGCCGAGCTGGTCGAGCGGTTCGGCACCCCGTCCTACGTCCTCTCGGAGAGGGAGTTCCGCGCCCGCGCCCGCGCCTTCGCCGACGCGTTCACGAAAGCGTTCGCCAGCGGGTCGCCCGACCAGCGCACCACCGTCGACGTCTACTACGCCGGCAAGGCCTTCCTGTGCACCGCGGTGGCCCGCTGGGTCGAGCAGGAGGGCCTGAACCTGGACACCGCCTCGGGCGGGGAACTGCTGGTCGCCCTCCGGGCCGGCGTGCCGGGTGCGCGGATCGGCCTGCACGGGAACAACAAGTCCGACGCCGAGCTGCGCCGGGCGCTGACCGCCGGCGTCGGGCGGATCGTGGCCGACAGCCTGCCGGAGATCGACCGGATCGACGCGCTCGCCGGCGAGGCCGGGGTCCGGGCTCCGGTGATGCTCCGGCTCACCCCGGGCGTGCACGCGCACACCCACGACTTCATCGCCACCGCCCACGAGGACCAGAAGTTCGGCCTGTCCCTGGCGGGGGAGAGCGGCGGTGCCGGCCAGCCCGGTGCCAGCGGTGCGGGGGAGAGCGGCGGTGCCAGCGGTGCGGGGGAGAGCGGCGGTGCCAGCGGTGCGGGGGAGAGCGGCGGTGCCGGCGGGGCCGGGGATGGCGCGAGCCCGGCCGGGTCGCCCGCCGAGGCCGCCGTCGACGCCGCCCTGGCCGCCCCGAACGTCGACCTGATCGGCGTGCACTGCCACATCGGCTCGCAGATCTTCGAACCCGACGGCTTCGAAGCCGCGGCGCGCCGGCTGCTGGCCTTCCTGGCCCACGTGAAGGACCGGCACGGCGTCGAACTGCCCGAACTGGACCTCGGCGGCGGGTACGGCATCGCCTACCTGCCGACGGACACCCCGCGGGAGCCGGCCGACATCGCCGCCGCCACCGCCGCCGTCGTGCGTGAGACCTGCGCCGAGCTCGGACTGGCCGTCCCGCGGATCTCCATCGAGCCGGGCCGCGCGATCGTCGGCACCGCCGGGATCACCCTCTACACCGTGGGCACCATCAAGGACGTCCGGGTGGACTTGGACGCGGTGCCTACCGGGCAAGAGGACGACGACGGGATCGGTGGATCGGAGCAGACGGCGGTGCGCCGCTACGTCTCCGTCGACGGCGGGATGAGCGACAACCCGCGGCCGGTGCTCTACGACGCGGACTACACGGCCGTGCTCGCCTCCCGCACCTCCACGGCCGCGCCGGTGCTGTGCCGGGTGGTGGGCAAGCACTGCGAGAGTGGGGACATCGTGGTGCGCGACGTGTACCTGCCCGCGGACCTGCACCCCGGTGACGTGCTCGCCGTGCCCGCGACCGGCGCCTACTGCTGGTCCCTGTCCAGCAACTACAACTACCTGCCGCGTCCGGGGGTGACGGCGGTCCGGGACGGATCGGCCCGTCCCATCGTGCGCGCGGAGACCGAGGCCGACCTGCTGGCCCGGGACGTGCCGGAGCCGGCCGGGAACGAGGGAGTCTGATGGAGACGTTGAAGGTGGCCCTGCTGGGGGCCGGGAACGTCGGCGCGCAGGTGGCGCGGATCCTGCTCGAGGACGCGGACGCGCTGGCCGGGCGGGTGGGCGCCCGGCTGGAGCTGACCGGGATCGCTGTGCGCGACGTCGACGCGCCCCGGACCGTGGATCTCCCGCGGGACCTGTTGTCCACCGACGCGGAGGCCGTGCTGTCCGGGGCGGACCTCGTGGTCGAGCTGATGGGCGGCATCGAGCCCGCGCGGTCCCTGATCAAGCGGGCGCTGGCCGGGGGCGCCGCCGTCGTCACCGGCAACAAGGCGCTGCTGGCCGAGCACGGACCCGAGCTGTACGCGGCCGCCGAGGAGGCCGGGGTGCAGCTGGCCTACGAGGCGGCGGTCGCCGGGGCGATCCCCATCATCCGGCCGGTGCGCGACAACCTGGCCGGGGACAACATCACCCGGGTGCTCGGCATCGTCAACGGCACGACCAACTACATCCTCGACGCGATGGACACCACCGGGGCCTCCTTCGCCGACGCCCTCGCCGAGGCCCAGCGCCTCGGGTACGCGGAGGCCGACCCCACGGCGGACGTCGAGGGGCTGGACGCCGCCGCGAAGGCCACCATCCTCGCCTCCCTCGCCTTCCACACCAGCTTCGACCGCGCGCACGTCTCCTGCGAGGGCATCACCGCCATCACCGCCGCCGACGTGGCCGCGGCGCGTGAGGCCGGCTACGTGATCAAGCTGCTCGCCATCTGCGAGGCGGTGCCCGCGGACCCGCAGGCGCCCGACGGCGACCGCGGCGTCGCCGTCCGCGTGCATCCGACGCTGCTACCCCGGGAGCACGCCCTCGCCGCGGTGCGGGGCGCGTTCAACGCCGTCTACATCGAGGCCGAGTACGCCGGCTCCCTGATGTTCTACGGCGCCGGCGCCGGTGGGGTGCCCACCGCCTCCGCCGTGCTCGGCGACATCGTCAGCTCCGCCCGGCGCCGGGTCCTCGGCGGCCCCGGCGTGACCGAGAGCGTGGGCGCCAGCGTCACCCCGGTGGGGCTGGAGGCCGTCGCCACCAGCTACGCGATCGGCCTGCGCGTCGCCGACGCACCCGGTGTGCTGGCCACGATCGCGCGCGTGTTCGGCGACCACGGCGTCTCCATCGGGACCCTGCGCCAGACGACGCACGCCGACGGCGCCCGCGAGGGAACGAGCAACGACGCCGACCTGCGCATCGTCACCCACCGCGCCCTCGACGCGGCCCTGCGCCGCACCGTCGACGCCGTCGGACAGCTGCCCGCGGTGCACGAGGTGACCAGCATCCTGCGAGTGGAAGGGGCCTGAGATGGCTCACCAGTGGCGCGGCGTGATCCGCGAGTACGCCGACCGGCTGCCGGTCACCGCGGACACCGAGGTGATCACCCTCGGCGAGGGCGGCACCCCGCTGGTGCCGGCCCGGCACCTGTCCGAGCTGACGGGCTGCGACGTGCGGATCAAGGTCGAGGGCATGAACCCGACCGGTTCCTTCAAGGACCGCGGCATGACGATGGCGATGACGGCCGCCAAGGCCGCCGGCGCGCGAGCGGTGGTCTGCGCGTCGACCGGCAACACGTCGGCCTCCGCGGCTGCCTACGCGAAGCAGGCCGGTCTGACCTGCGCCGTCCTCGTCCCCGAGGGCAAGATCTCCCTCGGCAAGCTCAGCCAGGCCCTGGCGCACGGGGCGACCCTGCTGCAGGTCGACGGCAACTTCGACAACTGCCTCGAGGTGGCCCGCAAGCTCGCCGAGGCGTATCCGGTGTTCCTGGTCAACTCGGTCAATCCCGCGCGGATCGAGGGTCAGAAGACCGGTGCGTTCGAGGTCGTCGACGCGCTCGGTGACGCCCCCGACCTGCACCTGCTGCCGGTCGGCAATGCCGGGAACATCACCGCCTACTGGCGCGGCTACGTGGAGTACTCCACGCCGTGGGAGAACCAGGCCGGGGACACGCTGGCGCCGGTGGCCACCCACCGGCCGCGGATGTGCGGCTTCCAGGCGGCCGGCGCCGCGCCGATCGTGCTCGGCCACCCGGTGACCGAGCCGGACACCATCGCCACCGCCATCCGGATCGGCAACCCCGCCTCGTGGGAGCAGGCGGAGGCCGCCCGCGACGACTCCGGCGGACTGATCGACTCCGTCACCGACGAGCAGATCCTCGAGGCGCACCGCTGGCTCTCGGCGAAGGAGGGCGTCTTCGTCGAGCCGGCCTCTGCCGCCGGCGTCGCTGGCCTGCTCAAGAAGCACGCCGCCGGCGAGGTCGAGCCCGGCCAGACCATCGTCATCACCGTCACCGGGCACGGGCTGAAGGATCCGGACTGGGCCCTGAAGTCCGCGGACGGCGCAGCGATCGAGCCGACCCGGGTGCCGTTCGACGTCGTCAGCGTCGCCGACGCCCTCGGCCTGCAGTGAGATGACCACGGGGGAGCGAGCGCGGCTGCGACCGGTGGCCACAGGGCAGCGCGTGCGGGTGAGCGTACCCGCCACGGTGGGCAACGTGGGCCCCGGGTTCGACTGCATCGGCCTCGCCCTGGATCTGCGGGACGAGTTGACCGTGATCACGACGGACCCGGGAGCCGGTCCCGCGCTGACCGTGCGGGTCGCCGGGGAAGCCGGTCAGGACGTGCCGCGGGACGAGACCCACCTGGTGGTCCGCACCATCCGCCGGACCCTGGAACGCGCCGGCTACCGGGCGCCGGGACTGCACCTGGACGCGGTCAACGTCATCCCGCACGGCCGCGGTCTGGGTTCCTCGGCCGCCGCTATCGTCTCGGGCGTGCTGGCCGCCAACGCGCTGCTGCCCCCCGACGCGCGTGCGGACGGCGAGGAGACGTTCCAGTGGTGCTCCCGCTTGGAGGGGCACCCGGACAACGTCGCCCCCGCTCTGTTCGGCTCTCTGGTGGTGACCTGGGCGCGCGACGACGGGACGTTCGGGCACGCCGTCGTGCCGGTCGCGCCGTCGATCAGCCCGGTGATGGCGGTCCCCGCCATGGAGCTGTCCACGGAGGTCAGCCGGGGACTGCTGCCCTCGTCGGTACCGCACGCCCACGCGGCGGCCAACGCGGGTCGCGCGGCGCTGCTCGTGCACGCGATCGGGTCCGCCCCCGAACTGCTGGCTCCCGCGACGCGGGACTACCTGCACCAGGACGCCCGCGCCGGCGCGATGCCGGCGAGCGCGGAACTGCTCCGCACGCTGCGGGAGCAGGGCTTCGCCGCCGTCATCTCGGGAGCGGGACCGAGCGTGCTCACCCTCGCGGTCGATCCCGTCCAGCGGGACGCCGTCGTCCGTGCCATCGGTCGGCACCGGGACGAGACCGCCGACGGCGCCCGGTGGACCGTGCGTACCCCGGCGGTCGGGCGGGAGGGTGCTAGAATGGAGGAGCACCGAGGATCAAGCGACATCTCGACGATCATCTGGTGATCATGTTCCAACCGGGGGCGAGGGTCCCGCGAAGCTGACACGTCAGGTGTTATGTTTCCGGTGTCGCACCCGGTTCGGGCTCATCGCCGTTCCCGGTGCACTCTTCTTCTTCCTGTCACCCTCGGAGCGCCCCCGCTCCACGCGTGGATCACCCCGGACCGGGAAGCCGCCGGAGCTGAGGAGAAGACGTTCACACCGCCCCGATCCCGAGCGGATCGGCTCACCGATCCGGTGAGCGCGGGCGGGGGAGCCGGTCGCTTGGCGTCCGGCTCAGCCACTACCCGACGGTCGTCGTCCAGTGACGACCGGATATCGAGGGGGAAGGATCCTTCGTGACCAACACCACCGACCTGTTGCCAGGTACGGAGAACGATCGCGTCACCGTGGGCAGCGCCCCGGAGACGACGGGCGCCACCACGTCCGACACCACCGGTTCCGACACCACCACGTCCAGCGCCGACCGGTCGGCGACCGAGGGCCCGCGTGCCAACGGGCTCGCCGGCCTCAAACTGGCCCAGTTGCAGGCCCTCGCCGGTCAGCTCGGCATCAGCGGCGGGTCCCGGATGCGCAAGAGCGACCTGGTGACCGCCATCGACAATCACCAGCGCGGCTCGGCCGTCGCCGACCGGCCCACCGAGAGCCGCGGCCAGAACGGTGCTGCGTCGAACGGTGCTGCGTCGAACGGTGCTGCGTCGAACGGCAGCGAGACCGGCCAGCAGAACGGCAGCGAGGCCGGCCAGCAGAGCGGCGCCGCGCCGGAGCGGCCCGCTCGTCGCAGCCGCCGGGCGAGCAGCGCCGGTGTCGTCGAGTCCGGCGGTCAGGCAGCCGGTCAGGCCGGTGAGAAGACGACCGAGCAGGCAGCCGAGCACACCACCGAGCAGGCAGCCGAGCACACCACCGGGAAGACCGCCGAGAACACCGCCGAGCAGGGCGCGTCGCGCGGCCGGAACGGCCAGCGGAACGAGAACGGTGACGGCGAGCAGTCCGGCGAGGGCGAGAACCGTCGGCAGCGAAACCGGAACCGTAACCGGGACGACAAGCGGGATGACACCCAGTCCGGTGACGACAGCGGATCCCGTCAGGAGAGCCGGCAGTCCCGCCGTGAGCGCAACCGGAACCGGGACCGCGACGAGAACGAGAACCGGAACGACAGCCGGAACGAGAATCGCGGCGACAGCCGGAACGACAACCGGAACGACGACGACTCGCGCGGCGGCCGGAACCGGCGCAACCGCAACCGCAACAACCGGGACGACCGCAACGACCGGTTCCGCGACCGCACCGATCGCCGTCGCCGCAACGCCGGCCCCGAGGTCGATGACACCGAGGTGACCGACGACGACGTGCTGCTGCCCGTCGCCGGCATCCTCGACGTGCTGGACAACTACGCGTTCGTCCGTACCTCCGGCTACCTGCCCGGCCAGAACGACGTCTACGTCTCGCTGAACCAGGTGAAGAAGTACCATCTGCGCAAGGGCGACGCCGTCGTCGGTGCCATCCGTGCCCCCCGGGACGGCGAGAACACCAACCAGGGCGGCGGTACCAACCGCCAGAAGTTCAACGCCCTCGTCCAACTGACCAGCATCAACGGGAAGAACCCGGACGAGAACACCGGCCGGGTCGAGTTCACCAAACTGGTCCCGCTGTACCCGTCCGAGCGACTGCGCCTCGAGACCGATCCGAAGCGGATCGGCCCGCGCGTCATCGACCTCGTCGCCCCGATCGGCAAGGGCCAGCGCGGTCTGATCGTCTCCCCGCCGAAGGCCGGCAAGACCATGATCCTGCAGGCCATCGCCAATGCGATCACGATCAACAACCCCGAGGTGCACCTGATGATGGTGCTGGTGGACGAGCGTCCCGAAGAGGTCACCGACATGCAGCGGTCCGTCCGCGGCGAGGTGATCGCTTCGACCTTCGACCGTCCCGCCGATGACCACACCACCGTCGCCGAGCTGGCCATCGAGCGGGCCAAGCGGCTCGTCGAGATGGGCATGGACGTCGTCGTGCTGCTCGACTCGATGACCCGACTGGGCCGCGCCTACAACAACGCGGCCCCGTCCTCCGGGCGCATCCTCTCCGGTGGTGTCGACGCGGCGGCCCTGTACCCGCCGAAGCGCTTCTTCGGTGCGGCCCGCAACATCGAGAACGGCGGCTCGCTGACCATCCTCGCCACCGCGTTGGTGGAGACCGGCTCCAAGATGGACGAGGTCATCTTCGAGGAGTTCAAGGGCACCGGCAACATGGAGCTGCGGCTGTCCCGCAATCTGGCGGACAAGCGCATCTTCCCGGCCGTGGACGTGAACGCCTCGGGCACCCGCCGCGAGGAGAACCTGCTCTCGCCGGAGGAGGTCAAGATCATGTGGAAGCTGCGCCGCGTGCTCTCGGGCCTCGAGCAGCAGCAGGCGCTCGAGCTGCTGACCGGCAAGATCCGGGAGACCCAGTCCAACGCGGAATTCCTCATGACGGTGGGCCGGACCACCCTCGCCGCCAGGCCCGACGACAAGTAGCTCCTCTGCACCGCCCCGCACCGGGCGGTCCTGCCCGGGCTCTCCTCACCGAGGACCGGTCCGGGGCCCGTCCGGGCGGGGCGGTGTCGTCGGTGGAGCGTCGGTGAAGCGGTGTCGTCGTCGGGGTAGGGAGAAGAGGAGAACATGTTCGAGTCGGTGCAGACGGTGCTCACCGAGCACGCGGAGCTGCAGACCGCACTGGCGGATCCGGCGGTGCACGCCGATCCACGGCGGGCCCGCCAGCTCGGCCGGCGCTACGCCCAGCTGAACGGCGTCGTCGAGGCCTACCGGCGTTACCAGGCCGTCGCCGGTGATCTGGAGGCCGCCCGCGAGCTGGCGGCCGAGGATCCCGAGCTCGCCGCCGAGGTGCCCGGCCTGGAGATCGAGTTGGGCACCGCGACCGAGCGGCTGCGCCGACTGCTGATCCCGCGCGATCCCGACGACGGGCGCAACGTCATCCTGGAGATCAAGGCGGGCGAGGGCGGCGAGGAGTCCGCCCTGTTCGCCGGGGACCTGCTGCGGATGTACAGCCGGTACGCCGAGGCCCGGGGCTGGAAGACGGAGATCATCGCCGGCACCGGCTCGGACCTGGGGGGCTACAAGGACGTCTCCGTCGCGGTCAAGGGTTCGTCGAACGACCCGGCGGAGGGCGTCTGGGCGCACCTGAAGTACGAGGGCGGGGTGCACCGGGTCCAGCGGGTGCCCGTGACCGAGTCGCAGGGCCGGATCCACACCTCCGCGGCCGGCGTGCTGGCCCTGCCGGAGGTGGACGAGCCGGAGGAGATCGAGATCAACGCCAACGACCTGAAGATCGATGTCTACCGCTCCTCGGGTCCGGGCGGCCAGTCCGTCAACACGACCGACTCCGCGGTGCGGATCACTCACGTGCCGACCGGCATCGTGGTCGCCATGCAGAACGAGAAGTCCCAGCTGCAGAACCGGGAGGCCGCGATGCGGGTGCTGCGCGCCCGGCTGCTGGCCCACCAGCAGGAGCAGATCGACGAGGCGAACTCCGCCGCGCGCCGCTCCCAGATCCGCACCATGGACCGCTCCGAGCGGATCCGGACCTACAACTTCCCGGAGAACCGGATCGCCGACCACCGCACCGGGTACAAGGCCTACAACCTGGACGCCGTGATGGACGGCGAACTGGGGCCGGTCGTGCAGTCCTGCATCGACGCCGACGAGGCCGCCCGGCTGGCGGCCCTGGGGGAGGATGTGGCGTGAGCGCGGATGCGAGCCCGGAGCGCCCTGCGGAGCGGCAGGACGAGCTCGTGTCCCGCGACGGGCTGGCGGCCGCGCTGCGCGAGGCCGAGACCACGCTGGCCGACGCCGGGGTCGCGACGCCGCGGGTGGACGCCGAACTGCTCGCCGCTCACCTGCTGGGGGTGAGCCGTGGCCGGGTGCGGGCGCTGGCGATCACCGGCGCCGACGCCCCCGCCGCGCTGGCCGACCTGGTGGCCGAGCGGGCGCGGCGGGTGCCGTTGCAGCATCTGACCGGCACCGCATCCTTCCGCACCGTCGAGCTGGCGGTCGGGCCCGGGGTGTTCGTGCCACGGCCCGAGACGGAATCCGTGGTCCAGGTGGCACTCGATTGGGTGCGAGCGAGGGGTGTGGAGACCCCGGTGGTCGCCGACCTCGGTACCGGGTCCGGGGCGATCGCCGCGGCGGTCGCGGCGGAGGTCCCCGGGGCCCGGGTGGTGGCCGTCGAACGCAGCGACCTCGCCCTGGCCTGGGCGCGACGCAACCTCGCCGACACGGGTGTCGAGCTGCTGGCGGGGGATTTCCGGACCGCGCTGGCCGGCCGCGAGGGCACGTTCGACGTCGTCATCACCAACCCGCCGTACGTGCCGCCGGACGCCGTGCCGGTGGACCCCGAGGTCGCCGAGCACGACCCGCCCGAGGCGCTCTACGGCGGCGACCGCGGCGGCCTCGAGCACCCGGCCGCCGCGGCCGTGGCCGCCGCCGCGGCGCTGCGGCCCGGCGGCTTCCTCGTCCTGGAGCACGGCGAGGCGCAGGGCGCGGCCGTGGAACGAATCCTCGCCGACGCGGGCTTCGCCGGCATCGAGGCGCACCCGGACCTGACCGGGCGACGTCGCGCCACGTCCGGCGTCATCCCCACCAGCCCGGGCCGACGCAGCCCGAATCAGAACGGAGACTCCCGCGCATGAGCGAGATCATCGACTGCACCGACGACGCCGGCCGGGCCGAGGGCCTGGCCCGCGCGCACGAGGCGATCACCGCGCAGGAGTGCATCGTGCTGCCCACCGACACCGTGTACGGCATCGGCGCCGACGCGTTCTCCCCGCGGGCGGTGGCCACGCTGCTGGCCGCCAAGGGGCGCGGCCGGAACATGCCGCCGCCGGTGCTGGTGGGCCGGCCGGAGACCCTCGACGGTCTGGCCACCGAGGTGCCGGCACCGGCGCGGGACCTGGCCACCGCCTTCTGGCCCGGCCCGTTGACGCTCATCCTGCGCGCACAGCCCTCGCTGACCTGGGACCTCGGGGAGACCCGGGGCACCGTCGCCCTGCGGATGCCGGACGACCCGATCGCCCTCGACCTGCTGGCCATGACCGGACCGCTCGCGGTGTCCTCGGCCAACCGCACCGGGCACGCCGCTGCGTCCACCGTCGAGCAGGCGCGCGAGCAGCTCGGCGAGGCGGTCGGCGTCTACCTCGACGGCGGCCCCCGCGGCGAGAACGCGCCCTCGACCATCGTCGACTGCACCGGTGAGACGTTCACCGTGGTGCGGGAGGGCGCCCTGAGTCTGGAGCGGTTGTGCGAGGTCGTCCCGGAGATCAGCGCCGCCGACGTCTGACCGGAGCGGGAGCGACTCAGGGTCGGCCGGCGCGCTGCAGGACGTGGCGCACGTCGCCGGGCACGGTGATGCCGTTCTCTCGCGCCCAGGCGGCGTCCGCCTCCTGGCCGAACCACATCAACTCGACCCGCCGGACCGCGCCGCGGAGCCGGTCGCCGGCGATCCGGGACGCCAGGTAGCCGGCGCGCACGGCGGCCCGGCACAGAACGGCGGGCAGCCGATAGGGCTCGCGGCCCCCGGCCAGGCACAGCACCTCGTCGGTGCGCAGACCCTCCCCGGGTTGCAGCACCACGGCCGGGAGGCTTCCGGCCCAGGTCGCTACGGTGAGCACGAAGCCGACCAGGTGGCGGACCGAGACCACCGGTGTCGGCCGCGGGGGACCCGCCGCCACGGAGGCCAGCGGCGAGCGGGCGATCCGGGCCAGGGACGCGGTGGTGTGCCGGCCGTGACCCTGCACCGACGTGGCCCGGACGATGGTGATCCGGGTGCCCGCGGCGGCGGAGCCGGACGGCAAACGCCGCAGCGCCCGCTCGGCCAGGGCCTTCGACCGGGAGTAGGCGGAGAAGGGGGCGAGGTCGTCCGACTCGTCCAGCCGCGGCCGGTCGCCCTGCACCGCCGCCGAGGAGAGGTGGAGGAACCGGGTGACCCCGGCGCGCTGGGCGGCGAGGGCGGCCACGGCCGGCAGCACGGCGTTCGCTCCGGTCATCCGGTCCGGGGCGGCGCCGTCGGGGGAGGCCAGGCCCGCCGCGTTGATCACGACGTCGATCCCGCGGAACCGTTCCGTCAGGAAAGCCAGGGCCTCGGTCTGGGAGCGTGCGTCCGCCAGCACCGCGTCGACGTCGGCGGCGTCGGACCGCAGTCGCGGGGCGACGACGGTCACGACCGCGCGGGAGGAGCGGGTCAGCTGTTCGACCAGGGCCTGGCCGATGAAGCCACGACCGCCGAGGACGGCGAACCTCATGTCCCCATCTCCGGTAACCCCATCTCCGGCGTCCACGCAGGGTCGTGCAGGATCGTGCGGCTGTTCCGCCACCCGCGCCACAGGGGCACGGCGCCGCGGAGTCCGTGCTCCACGAACAGCAGCCGGACCAGCTCCTTCGCCGCCGTCAGGGCGGTGCCCACCGCGAACCCCGGCCGTGACCAGCAGCCTTCGGTCTGCAGGTAGCGGGCCACGTGGCCACGGTTGCGCATCACGTGGTACCGGCTCAGGTCCGACGAGTCGTTCAGGTGCCGCACGCCGAGGTCGACATGACGCTGGGGCCGCACCTTGCGCAGCACGTACCGGTCCACGTACGTGACCGGTTCGGTGCGGGAGATCAGCCAGCCGTAGATCGCGTCGTCCCAGGTGAGGAAGAACCGGCCGTCCGGCGGCCCGAGCCGCTCCGCCGTGCTGCGGTTGAGGAACATGCCCTCGAAGCAGCCGACGTCGGTGCGCATCACCGGTCCATGCCGGAACACGTTGCCGGGCACGGGCAGCGGCACGCCGAGCCAGGTGCTGAACCGGTGCTGCCAGAAGAACGGCCGGCCTTCCTCGTCCCAGCGGCGCCCGTGCACGGCGCCCGCATCGGCGAGGAAGGGGGCGATCGCGGCGAGCGCATCCGGGACCGCGACGACGTCGTCGTCCATCAGCCACAGCCAGCCGGCGGTCCCCGGTGTGGTGGCGGTCAGCGCCGCGCTCACCCCGTCCCGGAAGCCACCGGAGCCGCCGCTGTTGACCGGCAGCCGCTCGACCTGCACCGGGAACGGGGCCCGAGCGCCGAAGGCGGCGAGCACGGCGGGAGTGTCGTCGGTGCTGGCGTTGTCGACCACGGTGACGCCGGCCGGCGCGGGATCCAGGCCGAGGACGCTGTCCAGCAGGCCCCGCAGGTACACGGACCGGTTGAAGGTGACGACGACGAGGTGGACGGCGGGGGCGACCGCCGGCTCGTCGCCCGCGGAGCCGGTCATCGCGGCAGCGTCCAGGGCGGGCCGAAGGACCGGTTGCGCAGTCCGGCGACGAAGGGCCGGGCCCAGGCCGTCAGGCCGGCGACGTCGCCGCGGCGCAGGAAGTAGAGGGGGTAGCCGACGCCGTCGGCGACGAGGGAGCGGACGCGACGATAGCGCCGGATCAGCTGACCGCGGTTGCGGTAGAAGTAGAACCGCTTGGTCTCCGTCTCCGGGATCAGCACGTGCAACCGGTCACCGATCACGTGCTGCAGCTCGACCTCCGCGGAGGGATGCCGCAGCGCCGCGGTGGTGACGGTGCCGAACCGGACGCCCGCGCGGCGCAGCCGCAGCATGAAGTCCGTCTCGTCGCCGCGCAGGAAGAGCCGTAGGTCCGGCAGTCCCACGGTGTAGAAGACGTCACGGTGCACGAGGGCACCGTTGAAGAAGTGGCCCACGCCCATCCGGAAGCCGGCGGCCTCGACCGTCTCCCGGTCGTGCGTGCTGCGCCCGTCGACCCGGAAGTGGAACGAGAGCCGGCTCGGATCGTCCGGGGTGATCACGAGCGGCAGCACCGCCTCCAGGGACCGGTCGGCGGCGGCGTCCAGCAGGGCGCCAAGGGTCCCGGTGTCCTCCGGGTGCGCGTCGTCGTCCATGATCCAGATCCACTCGGCACCCGAGGCCAGGGCCCCGAGGATCGCCAGCGCGAACCCGCCGGCGCCCCCGAGGTTGACCTCGGACCGGACGTAGGTCACCGGCACGTCGGCGGCCTCCGCGAGCTCCCGCACGTCCGCGGCACCCGCGTCCACCAGGATCACGGACTCGATCGGCCGGCTCTGGCGGGCGAACGCGTCCAGCAGGACGGACAGGTCCTCCGGCCGGTCCAGCGTGACCACCGCGGCCGCGATGCGTGCCTCCCGGCGCGGGGTCCCCGGCGGGACGTCAGGGAACTGCTGCGACATGACGTCCTTCCGGCTCGTCTCGGCTGGAGCGGGGCGGCGGTGGGTAAGCTGGGACGGATTCCACCCTAGTCCACGGGACCGGTGCCGCGGGCCGGCACGGTCCGGCCCGGGACCTGAGTCCGAGCGGAACGGAGCACGATGGCGCAGATCACCACCGGTGTCGGCGGGCTGCCCCGGGAGGAGAAGCCGGCGCTGTGGTTCTGGATCCAGTTCGCCCTGGACGCCGGTGCGTGGCTGGTGGCCATCGTGCTCGCCCTGGTGCTGCGGTACGAGCTCACCGTCGACGCGATCTCCGTGCCGGACCTCGTCATCTTCGCTGCGCTCGCCATCGCCGGGCAGGCGGTGGTGGGCTACATCTTCGCCCTCTATCGCGGCCGGTACGTCTTCGGCAGTTTCAACGAGGCGAGACTGCTCGTGGTGGTGACCGTCATCGTCTCGGCGTTGCTGCTGGCCGCCACCTTGCTCTTCTACCGGTCCCTGCACGTGCCGCGCTCGACCGCTCTGATCGCGTTCCCGTTCGCCTGTCTGTTCATGGCGGCCAGCCGGTACGTCAAGCGGATGTACGTCGAGTCCCGGGCCAAGCCCGGGTCCGGGGCGCAGCGGACCCTGATCTACGGTGCCGGTTTCCTCGGCGGTTCCCTCGCCCGGCGGATGAACAACGACCCGCAGTCCCCCTACCGCCCGGTCGGCCTGATCGACGACGACCCGGGCAAGAAGCACCTGCGCATCGACAGCGTGCCGGTGCTGGGGCGGACCGAGGACATCGCGGACGCCGTGCGCCGCACGCGCGCCGGGGTGCTCGTCGTCGCCGTCGCCGACCTCGAAGCCAAGAAGCTCCGCGAGATCTCGGACCACGTGGCCGGCCAGCAGGTCCGCGTCCTCGTGCTCCCGCCGCTGCGGGACATGCTGGCCGGAGGACCGGGCATCGGTGACTTCCGCGACGTGGCTGTCGAGGACCTGATCGGCCGGCACCCGGTGGACACCAACGTGGACGAGATCGCCGGTTACCTCACCGGTCGGCGGGTGCTGGTGACCGGTGCGGGCGGCTCCATCGGGTCCGAACTGTGCCGGCAGATCAGCGCCTTCGCCCCCGCCGAGCTGATCATGGTGGACCGTGACGAATCGGCCCTGCAGGCCACGCAGATCTCGCTCACCGGCCGAGGGCTGCTGGACGGACGGGACACCGTGCTGGCCGACATCCGCGACGAGGAGGCGATCGGCAAGATCTTCTCCCGGCGCCGTCCCGAGGTGGTCTTCCACGCCGCCGCGCTCAAGCACGTCTCCCTGCTGGAGCAGTACCCGGGCGAGGCGTGGAAGACCAACGTGCTGGGCAGCCTGAACGTCCTGCGGGCCGCACTGGAGGCCGAGGTGCAGACGTTCGTCAACATCTCGACCGACAAGGCGGCCAACCCGGCCTCCGTGCTCGGGCACTCGAAGCGGATGGCCGAGCGGATGACGGCGTGGGCGGCGCACGTGAGCGGCCGCCGCTTCGTCTCCGTCCGGTTCGGCAACGTGATCGGCAGCCGCGGCTCGATGCTGCCGCTGTTCACCGAGCAGATCCGGGCCGGGGGCCCGGTCACCGTGACCGACCCCGAGGTCAGCCGCTTCTTCATGACGATCCCCGAGGCCTGCCAGCTGCTGGTCCAGGCCGGTGCCATCGGCGTCCCCGGGGATGTGCTCATCCTCGACATGGGGGAGCCGGTGAAGATCCTCGACGTCGCCCAGCGGATGATCGCCATGTCGGGCCGGGAGGTCGACATCGTCTACACCGGGCTGCGACACGGCGAGAAGCTGCACGAGGAGTTGATCGGCTCCGACGAGGTGGACGAGAAGCTGCACCCGAAGATCTCCCGGACCGCGATCGCCGAGCTCGACCCCGAGCGACTGGACTACGGCGAGTGGAAGCGGCGGGCCGGCATGGACGGGAACGGGCCGGAGACCGGATTCATCTCGATCGTGCCCACCCAACAGCGGGACGCACGGCCCTACGAGCCGGGCTATCCGCCGGCTGCCGGTCAGTGATGCTCGCGCTCGTCCTCACCGTCGTGCTGGTGCTCTCCGGGACGCTCCCGGCGGTACTGCGGCCCGTGCTGCGGCGCCGCGGCGTCATCGACGTGCCGAACGCCCGGTCCTCCCACGCCCGTCCGGCGGTGCGGGGGATGGGCCTGGCGACGTGGATCGCGATCGTCGTCGGGATGCTGCTCGCGCTGCTGACCGGGGCGGTGCGGGTGGACCGCGCCGTCACGGTGATCGTGCTGCTCCTCGCCTGCGCCGCCGCCGTGCTGGGCTGGGCCGAGGACTTCCGCGGCGTCTCCGTTCGCGCGCGCGCCGGCACGCAGCTGCTGGTCGGGGTCGTCGGCACCACGGCCCTCGCACTGGCGCTCGGGCAGAGTGGCTGGTGGATCCCGGCCGGGACCCTGGCCATCGCCGTCTACATCAACGTGGCGAACTTCATGGACGGCATCAACGGCATCTCCGGCCTGCACGGCCTGACCGTCGGGCTGTTCTACGCCCTGGCCGGGCAGCTGTCGGGACAGACCTGGCTCACCGTCAGCGCGCTGGTGCTCGCCGCCGCCTTCGCCGCCTTCCTGCCGTGGAACCTCGCCGGTGGCCGCGCCCGGGGACCGGTGTTCCTCGGCGACGTGGGGTCCTACCTGCTCGGCGGCATGATCGCGGCGATGGCCGCCGCGGGTTTCCTGGCCGGTGTGTACGTCGAGTACCTGCTCTCGCCGCTGGTGATCTACCTGGCCGACACCGCGTTCACCTGGGTGCGGCGCGTGCGGGCAGGCGCCCGCTGGTACGCCCCCCATCGGCAGCACGTCTACCAGCGCCTCACCGACGCCGGTCTGTCCCACCTCGGGTCCGCCGCCGTGGTCACCGCCTGCACCGTCGCCGTCGGGCTGCTCGGCTTCATCGCCGCGCAGGGCACCCTGGCCACGTCGGCCGCGGCCGCCGTCGCCGGGATCGCCGTCGTGGCGGGCTATCTGGTCAGTCCCACCGTGATCACCCGGCGCCGGGGCCGTGCCCCTCGTCCCCGTGACGTCCCCGACGGGAGCCGCTCGTGAGCGAGGGACCAGTGCCGGTGGCCGATCCGGTGCCCAGCGTGTGGCTGCCGATGCTGCGGTTCTGCCTGCTGGTCTGCGTCCCGGTCGCCGTGCTGGCCACGGCGGCGGGAGCGATCACCGCCGGCTGGGGTGCCGCGGGCAGTGCCCTCGGCGCCGCTGCCCTGGTGCAGGCGTTCTTCACCATCAGCTTGCTCGTCGGTCACCGGTTCGCGGCGGCGAGCGGCAGCCGCGCCCTGCGCGCCTTCATGATCGCCTACCTCCTCAAGGTGGTCGGCTTCGGGGCGGCGCTGCTGTTGCTCGGCCGACCCGGCTGGGTGGACCCGGTCTGGTTCGTCGGCACCGCCGTCGTCGTCGTGCTCGCCTGGCAGACGGCGGAACTGGCCGCCTTCGCCCGCTCCCGCCGGCTCTACCTGCCCTGAGTGCCCCGGTACGGCGTTCCCGTGGCAGGGAGCGGTGTCGATCTTTGGTAAGCTGGGTCCAGCCAATCGACACGCTCAGACCCGCGTCTTCTCGCCCTTCCCGGTCTCGTCCGGGGGCGGGCGTTCCCCTCGGATGCGGTCTCGACACCGGCGCCGGCGTTCGCCGGGCACACCGGTACATCCCGTGGTGTTCCCGATCGTTCTGATACGGTCGAACGGGCTCGGTGACCCGCGCTCACAGCCGTGTCCGCCGTCGAACGGTCCCGCCACGAGCCACGTAGAGAGGAACCGCGTTGATCGCGCTTGCGCTCCCCGCCGAAACCGGATCCGGAGGTGGCTTCGTTGCTCCCAAACCGGAGGATCTGCACCTTCCGGAACTGATCCCGTGGGGCGCCGCGTCCGGCACCGGTTTCGGCAAGCAGATGCTGGTGATGCTGCTCTCGGCGGCCATCGTCTCCATCTTCTTCGTGATCGCCTCCCGGCGCGGCAATCTGGTCCCGGGCCGGCTGCAGTTCATCGGAGAGTCCGCGTACGGCTTCGTGCGTAATTCCATCGGCAAGGACATCATCGGGGAGAAGGAATTCAAGCCGTGGGTGCCGCTGCTGACGGCCCTGTTCTTCTTCATCCTGGTCAACAACCTGATGGGGTCGATCCCGGTCATCCAGTTGCCGGCGTTCTCCTACGTGGGCAGTGCCTACGCGATGGCGGGCATGGTCTACCTGACCTGGATCATCCTCGGCTTCAAGCGCCACGGCGCCGGCTTCATGAAACAGATGCTGGTGCCGGGCGGGGTGCCGAAGCCGCTGCTGATCGTGGTGATCCCGCTCGAGTTCATCTCCAACTTCTTCGTCCGCCCGCTCACCCACAGCATGCGACTGTTCGCGACCATGCTGGCCGGACACATGATCATCGCGATCTGTGCGGCGGGCACCGAGTTCCTGTTTCTCGAAGCCGACGGCATTCTCAAGGGCCTCGGTGCGCTGACTCTGGTCGGCGGCATCGCGATGTTCCTGTTCGAGGTCTTCATCCAGGTTCTGCAGGCGTACGTGTTCACTCTGCTGACCGCCGTCTACATCCAGGGCTCGCTGGTCCAGGAGCACTGACCTCACATCTTCCCCCACCCGGGGGAATCGCTGCACCGTAAACCCTGTCCGACCTCCAATCGGGCATCGTGAAAGGAAAACAATGAATATCACTGGCAACCTCAACGCGATCGGCTACGGTCTGGCTGCCATCGGTGGTGGCGTCGGCGTGGGTCTGGTCTTCGCCGCCTACATCAACGGCGTGGCGCGGCAGCCGGAGGCCCAGCGCGTGCTGCAGCCGTTGGCCTTCCTCGGCCTGGCGTTCACGGAGGCCCTGGCCATTCTGGGCCTGGTCTTCGCGTTCGTCCTCTAGTCCGTTCCCGATTGTCGACCGAAGAGGACGGTGAGCGATGAATCGCCTGCAGATCCTGGCCGCTGAGACAGCAGCGAACCCACTGATCCCCAACATCTGGGACATCGTGGTCGCGCTCCTCGGCTTCGGCGTGCTGCTCTACATCCTGATCAAGTTCGTCGTCCCCGCCTTCGAGAAGACGTACGCGGAGCGAACCGCGGCCATCGAGGGTGGTCTCGAGAAGGCGGAGAAGGCTCAGGAGGAGGCCAACGAGGCCCTGACCGAATACCGCCAGCAGCTCGAGGACGCCCGTGGCGAGGCGAACCGCATCCGCGAGGAGGCCCGCGCCGACGGCGCGAAGATCCTCGCGGACTTGAAGGCGCGCGCTGCGGCCGAGTCCGCCCGGATCACCGAGCAGGCCCACACGCAGATCGAGGCCGAGCGGACCGCCGCGGTCGCGTCCCTGCGCAGTGAGGTCGGGAGCCTGGCCACCGCCCTGGCCGGCAAGATCGTCGGTGAGGCGCTCGACGACGACGCGCGCTCGGCCCGGGTGGTCGACCGGTTCCTGAGCGACCTGGAGGCCGCCGACGCCGGTAGTGCCGGACGCACACCGGTCCGCTCCGGCGCATCGGTCGTGGACGCGGACGGGAGCACCGGTCACTGATGAGCGGTACCTCCCAGACATCGGCGGCCGAGGCGCGACGCGATCTCGAGCCGCGGCTGGAACGGGCCTCCGGCGCGATGGCCGGCGACCTGTTCGGCGTCGTCGACCTGCTGGACTCCTCCGCCGGGCTGCGGCGTGCGCTGACGGACCCGTCGCGTGAGCCCGAGCAGAAGGCGCAGCTGATGCGCCGGCTGCTGGCCGGGCGGGTCGAGACGGACGTCGAGCAGCTGGCCGTGCGAGCGGCCGGTGATCGGTGGTCCGAGCCTCGCGACCTGAGCGACACCCTGGAGGAGCTGGCGACCACGGTCGTCGCCGCCGAGGCCGAGAACTCCGCCGGGAAGGCGGGACTGGACCGGTTGGAGAACGACCTGTTCCGGTTCACCGAGGTGATCGGCGGCCGGCACGATCTGCAGCGGGCCCTGGACGAGCCGCAGGCGACGCCGGACGCGAAGTCCCGGCTGGCGCTGCGGCTGGTGCCCGGTGTCTCCGAGTCGGCGAAGCTGCTGATCGACCGGGCCGTCCGGGCGCCTCGGGGACTCAAGCCCGTGGCTCTGATCCAGCGGTTCCTGCACCAGGTCGCCGCCCGGCAACAGCGGTGGATCGCCGAGGTCGTCATCAGCCGCCCGCTGACCGACGACCAGTTCCAGCGCCTGCACCACGGTTTGAATCGGCTGTACGGCCGGGACCTGCTGGTCACCGTACGGCAGAACCCCCAGCTCCTCGGCGGGCTGCGGGTCAGCGTGGGCGACGAAGTCGTCGACGCCTCCGTGCTGAGCCGCCTGCACGACCTGGCCCGCCGACTGGCCGGCTGACCACCACCCGTTCGCGGAGCCCAGCTCCGCCCACCGACAACCACCGCTCACCGCGCACCACGCCCGGTGGGCAACCACTACAGGAGAGTAGGGACTGACGATGGCCGAATTGACCATCAACGCCGACGAAGTCCGGGACGCGTTGAACGAATTCGCGGCATCCTACGAGCCCGGCAATGCCGAGCGTGTCGAGGTGGGCCGCGTCACGACCGCGAGCGACGGTATCGCCCGCGTCGAAGGGCTGCCGTCGGCGATGGCGAACGAGCTGCTGCGGTTCGAGGACGGCACGCTGGGTCTGGCCCTGAACCTCGACGTCCGGGAGATCGGCGTCGTCGTGCTCGGCGACTACACCGGGATCGAAGAGGGACAGGAGGTGCACCGCACCGGTGAGGTCCTCTCCGTCCCGGTGGGGGACGCCTACCTCGGCCGCGTGGTCGACCCGCTCGGCCAGCCGATCGACGACCTCGGTGAGATCAAGGCCGAGGGCCGTCGACCGCTGGAGGCGCAGGCTCCGGGCGTGACCGCACGCAAGTCGGTGCACGAACCGCTGCAGACCGGACTGAAGGCGATCGACGCGATGATCCCGATCGGCCGCGGTCAGCGTCAGCTGATCATCGGTGACCGGCAGACCGGCAAGACCGCCATCGCGGTCGACGCCATCCTGAACCAGCGGGCCAACTGGGAGTCCGGCGACGTGCAGCGGCAGGTCCGCTGTGTCTACGTGGCCATCGGGCAGAAGGCGTCCACGATCGCGGCCGTCCGGCAGACGCTCGAGGACAACGGCGCGCTGGAGTACACCACGATCGTGGCGTCCCCGGCGTCCGACCCGGCCGGCTTCAAGTACCTCGCCCCCTACGCCGGGTCGGCCATCGGCCAGCACTGGATGTACGGCGGCAAGCACGTCCTCATCGTCTTCGACGACCTGTCCAAGCAGGCCGAGGCGTACCGTGCGGTTTCGCTGCTGCTGCGCCGCCCGCCGGGACGCGAAGCCTACCCGGGCGACGTCTTCTACCTGCACTCCCGCCTGCTGGAGCGTTGCGCGAAGCTCTCGGACGAGCTGGGCGCCGGCTCGATGACCGGTCTGCCGATCATCGAGACGAAGGCGAACGACGTGTCGGCCTACATCCCGACCAACGTGATCTCCATCACCGACGGGCAGATCTTCCTGCAGTCGGACCTGTTCAACGCCAACCAGCGTCCGGCCGTGGACGTGGGCATCTCGGTGTCCCGCGTCGGTGGTGCCGCGCAGGTCAAGTCGATGAAGAAGGTCTCCGGCACCTTGAAGCTCGACCTGGCGCAGTACCGCGACATGCAGGCGTTCGCCATGTTCGCCTCCGACCTGGACGCCGCGTCCCAGCAGCAGCTGACCCGGGGGGCCCGGCTGATGGAGCTGCTCAAGCAGAAGCAGTACTCGCCGTTCCCGGTGGAGGAGCAGGTCGTGTCGATCTGGGCCGGCACCACCGGTCAGCTGGACGACGTCCCGGTCAACGAGATCAGCCGGTTCGAGCGCGAGTTCCTGGACCACCTGCGCCGCAAGGACATCGCCCTGACCACGCTGGCGCAGACCGGCAAGCTCGAGGACGAGACCGTTGCGGCCCTGGAGTCCGAGATCACCGACTTCAAGAAGGGCTTCCTCGGACACGAGTCGGCGTACGGCCACGCCGGGACCGAGGAGAACGAGGCGATCGGCGCCGAGGACATCAACCAGGAGCAGATCGTCAAGCAGGCCCGCTGAGCCCACTGCTCCCGTCGGGCGGCAACCCCGGCCCGGTGGAACGAAAGGAAACCTCATGGCAGCGCAGCTGCGCGTCTACCGCCAGAAGATCGATTCGACGAAGTCGATGCAGAAGATCTTCAAGGCGATGGAACTGATGGCCACCTCGCGCATCGCGCGGGCGCGGTCGCGGGTGAGCGCGGCGACGCCTTACGCGCGGGCGATCACCCGAGCCGTCTCCGCCGTCGCCAGCCAGCACGACCTGGACCACCCGCTGACCACGGAGCCGGAGCGGGTGCGGCGATCCCTCGTCGTCGTGCTCACCTCGGACCGCGGGCTGGCCGGCTCCTACTCGGCGAACGCGCTGAAGAAGGCGGAGGGTCTGGTCACACGGCTGGGCGAGGCCGGCTCCGAGGCAAAGCTCTACCTGGTCGGGCGCAAGGCGCAGGCGTACTACCAGTTCCGCAGGCGGGCGTTCGAGCGGGCGTGGACCGGCGACACCGACGCGCCGACGTACGCCCTGGCCCGGGAGATCGCCGAGGCGGTGCTCGCCGAGTTCACGACGCCGTACGAGAAGGGCGGCGTCGACGAGATCCACGTCGTCTACACCCAGTTCCAGTCGATGGTCAGCCAGGTGCCGCAGGTGCTCCGGCTGCTGCCGTTGGAGGTCAGCGAACAGCGGGTGACCGACGAGTCGGAGCTGCTGCCGCTGTACGAGTTCGAACCCGAACCGGCCCAGGTGCTCGACGCACTGCTGCCCCGGTACATCGAGTCCCGGATCTTCGCCGCGCTGCTGCAGTCCTCCGCCAGCGAGCTCGCCTCGCGGCAGCGGGCGATGAAGCAGGCCGGGGACAACGCGGGCGACCTGATCCGCACCTACACGCGGCTGGCGAACACGGCCCGGCAGGCCGAGATCACCCAGGAGCTGTCCGAGATCGTCGCCGGCGCGGACGCCCTCGCCGCCTCCTGACGCTCACCGGTCGCGAGGTCGCGGCCGATAGAATCCATGACAAGCCAGCACCGAGTGAAGTGAGAGAGATGACTGCCACACTGAACGAACAGGGCGCCGGGACCACGTCCGGCGGCGCCACCGGGCGCATCGCGCGCGTCATCGGCCCGGTCGTCGACGTCGAGTTCCCGGCGGACGCGCTTCCGGAGATGTACAACGCGCTCACCGCCGAACTGACGGTGGGGGAGACCACCCGCACCATCACCTTCGAGACGTCGCAGCACCTCGGGGACAACCTCGTCCGCGCGATCTCGTTGCAGGCCACCGACGGACTGGTCCGCGGCACCACGGTGACGGACACCGGCGCACCGATCTCCGTCCCGGTCGGCGACGTGGTCAAGGGTCACCTGTTCAACGTCCTCGGCGAGCCCCTGGACGTGCCGGTCGCACAGCTGGAGGTCACCGAGCGCTGGCCGATCCACCGCAAAGCGCCCGCCTTCGCGAGCCTGGAGGGCTCCACCGAGATGCTGGAGACCGGCATCAAGGTGATCGACCTGCTCACCCCCTACATCAAGGGCGGCAAGATCGGCCTGTTCGGCGGTGCCGGCGTGGGCAAGACCGTGCTCATCCAGGAGATGATCACCCGCGTGGCCCGCAACTTCGGTGGCACCTCGGTGTTCGCCGGTGTTGGCGAGCGTACCCGTGAGGGCAACGACCTCTGGGTCGAGATGGCCGAGGCGGACGTGCTCAAGGACACCGCGCTCGTGTTCGGCCAGATGGACGAGCCGCCGGGAACGCGGTTGCGGGTGGCGCTGTCCGGCCTGACCATGGCGGAGTACTTCCGCGATGTGCAGAACCAGGACGTGCTGCTGTTCATCGACAACATCTTCCGGTTCACCCAGGCCGGCTCGGAGGTCTCCACGCTGCTGGGCCGGATGCCGTCCGCGGTGGGCTACCAGCCGAACCTGGCCGACGAGATGGGTCTGCTGCAGGAGCGCATCACCTCCACGCGTGGTCACTCCATCACCTCGATGCAGGCCATCTACGTGCCGGCCGACGACTACACCGACCCGGCACCGGCGACGACGTTCGCGCACCTGGACGCCACCACCGAGCTGTCCCGGGCGATCGCCTCCCGCGGCCTGTACCCGGCGGTGGACCCGCTGACCTCGACGTCGCGCATCCTCGACCCGCAGTACGTGGGCCAGGAGCACTACGACGTCGCGACCCGGGTCAAGCAGATCCTGCAGAAGAACAAGGAACTGCAGGACATCATCGCCATCATGGGTGTCGACGAGCTCTCCGAGGAGGACAAGGTCACGGTCGCCCGGGCGCGCCGGATCCAGCAGTTCCTCTCGCAGAACACCTACACGGCCAAGCAGTTCACCGGCGTGGAGGGCTCGACCGTTTCCGTCCGGGACACGATCGAGGGCTTCAACGCCATCTGCGTCGGGGATCTCGACCACGTGGCGGAGCAGGCGTTCTTCAACGTCGGCGGCCTCGACGACGTCGAGCGCAACTGGGCCCGCATCCAGGAGCAGACCAAGTAGCCATGGCCGAATCCAGATCCGAACTCGAGGTCGAGGTCGTCGCCTCCGACCGTTTCATCTGGTCCGGGGGTGCTCGGCTGGTCAAGGCCCGCACCACGGACGGTGACATCGGCATCCTGCCCGGCCACAGCCCGGTGCTGGCCCTGCTGGCGGAGGGCGAGGTGGCCATCGAACCGGTCACCGGCGCCCGGGTGCGGGTGCAGGTCTCGCAGGGTTTCTTCTCCGTGGACCACGACCGCGTGGTGATCGTGGCGGACGACGCCACGGTGGCGGAGGGCACCACGGCCGGGGCCCGCTGAGAGTCGTATGAACGCAGGCGTCGTCGCGATCATCGTCCTCGTGGTGATCGTGCTCGCCTGCTTCGGGCTGGTGGCGGCGGGGTTGGTCCGCCGCCACCAGCTGCGTTCGGCCTACGGGACGTTCGACGCCTCGCTGCGCCGTCCCTCGGGGCGCTGGCAGCTGGGCGTGTGCCGCTACCAGGACAACTCCCTGCAGTGGCTGCGCATGTTCTCCGTCAGCCCGGTGCCGGTCGCGGAGTTCAGCCGTCGCCGGCTCGATCTGCTGGGTTGGCGGGAGCCGACGGAGGCCGAGCGGGGCAACGTGCAGCCCGGGGCCGTGATCGGCACGGTCGAGCACGACGGCGACCGGGCGCTCCTCGCGCTGTCCCGGGACGCCTGGGCGGGCCTGTCCTCCTGGGTGGAGGCCGGGCCGTCCCGGCGGGTCGGCAACTGGCATTGACGGGCTCCTGTCAGTGGCGCGGTCCAGGCGCTGACGGGTTCCTGGCGACCGTCTGCGCTCACCGGATACTCACCACTGGTTCTCAGGTGGCCCCCCTGTGGCATCAAGGTCCACCTCGCTCTCCACGCCTACGCTGCACTCGGTAGTGGTCACTGCTGGGAGGGATGGCGGGCATGGACACCTGGCTGCAACACGTCTCCGTCGTCGACGGGTGGCTGCCGATCACGGTGCTGGTGCTCGCGGTCTGCGCGGTCCTGGCCCTGCTCGTCCGACGCCGGGCCCGCTGGTGGTGGTGGCTGCTGGTCGTGCTGGTCGTCCCGGTCGCCATCGGCGTGGCCTACGGGATCAGCGTGCTGCTGGTCGACGTGCTCTCGGTGTGGCCCGAGGCCCTGCCGGACGAGGTGGTGCTCTGGGGAGCCCTCGGCGTCGGCGGTCTGCTGCTGGCCGTGCTCGCGGTGGTCGTTCCCCGTTTCCGGTGGTGGCGCCTGCTGGTCGCTCCGGTGGCCGTGGTCCTGGTCGCCGCGACGGCGGCGCTGCAGATCAACGCCTACTACGGCCTGTTCGCCACGGCCGCGGACGTGTTGGGGCGCACGCCGCCGGTCGCCGCGGGCATTCCCCCCGCACTCAGCCTGCAGGGGCGGCCCGCGTTCGATTCGGCGGGGGTGAGCACGGGCTGGCGGCAACCCGCGGGCATGGCCACCACCGGGGTTTTCCGTCGGATCGCCATCCCCGGTACCGTGTCTCGCTTCACGGGCGGACAGGCCCTGGTCTATCTGCCGGGAGCCTATCTGTTGCCGAATCGGCCCAAGCTGCCGGTGCTCGTCCTCGTGGCCGGTCAACCGGGCGTTCCCGCGAACTGGATTGCCGCCGGGCAGATCCGAGAGGTCGTCGATGCCTTCGCCGCTCGCCATCAGGGGCTGGCGCCGGTGGTGGTGATGCCGGACCCCAACGGAACGGTGGGGAACACGATGTGCATGAACACCGCGCTGGGCGCGGCCGACACCTACATGGCCGTCGACGTGCCGAACTGGATCACGCGCACACTGGACGTCGACGGCAACCCCGCCCACTGGGCGGTCGGCGGCTTCTCCTACGGGGGAACCTGCGCGATCCAGATGGGAACCCGGCACCCGGAGCGCTATCGCTCCGTCATCGCGCTGGGCTCGGAACGGGAGCCGGCTCTGTCCGTCGACCGGCGGGTGACGGTCGGCCGGGCGTTCGGGGGAGACACCTCGGCTTTCGATCGTCTCCTGCCGATGACGCTGCTGCGGCACCGGAACTACCCCACCTCAACCGCCTTCTTCGCGGCGGGAAGCGCCGATCCGGTGTACCAGGCGAATGCCCGGGTGCTCGAGGCGGCAGCGCGGGCATCAGGGATGCGGACCGAGCTCGACATCGTCCCGGGCGTCGGGCATTCCTATGTCATGGTGCGAGCGGCCCTGCCCCGCGGGTTGGCGTTCGTGGCGCGGTCGCTGGGGCTGAGCCGGTGAGCGGACGATCGCCCCTCCGGGGCGCGGTGCGCCGTCTGGCCCGGCACGTGCGCCGCACCCCGTTCGCGGTGAGCTGGACGGCGGCACTGTGGGTCCTCGGGGCCCTCACCGGGTCGTTGGTGAGCGGACCGCCGCCGCGCATCGAGACCGTCGTGGCCGCCTCGGTGGGGGACCTGCCGGCCGGTCGGTGGTGGACGGTCGCCACCGCACCGCTGTTCGCCGGCAATCTCGCGTCCTACCTCGCGGCCACGGCGCTGATCCTGGTGCTGGTGGGACTGGCGGAGGCCACGATGGGCACCCTGCGCACGGTCGTGGTGGCGGGCATCGGGCAGGCGATCGGCGTCAGCGCCTACTTCGCGGTGGCCGCCGCGGCCGACCAGATGGGCGTCCAGTGGCTGGGCTCCCTGCGCCACCAACCCCTGATCGGTCCGTACGTCGCCGCCATGACGGTGCTCCTGACCGCGAGCGCCTGCCTGACCGCACTCTGGCGTCGCCGGATCCGGCTGGTCTCCGCCACCGTGACGGTGACCCTGGTCCTCTACGTGGGCGCCCCCCAGTCGGTCCTCGGTGTGCTCGGCCTGCTGCTCGGCCTGCTGTTGGGCAGAGCCGCCCGCGGACCCGCCGAACGGGGCGGCGTGTTCCTGGCGACCGCGCGAGAGCGCCGGACCCTGCTCGCGCTGGTGGTCGGGGTCTTCGCCACCGGGCCGCTGCTGGCCGGTCTGGCTCACGCCCCGGCCGGTCCCCTGGCGGAACTGCGCGTCCTCATCGTCAACCCGGTGCCCACGGCGGCGGAGCTGAGCCGCAGCTGTTCGGCGGCGGTGGACCTGACCTGCCCGGAGATCACGCACAGCGCGGCGCTGACCGGTCCGGGCAGCGTCGCCCTGGCGCTGGCCCCGCTGGCGGTGCTGCTGGTGTGCGCCTGGGGCATGCGCGAAGGCAGCCGGGCGGCCCTGTGGGCGGCGGTGGCGGCACAGGCGGCGATCTGCCTGTTCGCGGCGGCGGCCCTGAACCTGCGCTCCCTGTTCGTGTTCCCGAACGGGCGGCTGCCGCCCTGGCGGGTGTTCGAGGCGACGCTGCCCGGGGTCCTGGTACCGCTGGTGCTCGCCCTGGTGCTGGTCGGTCAGCGTCGCTTCTTCGTCCGCGACGTGGTGCCGCGCGCCGGCCGCCGGGCCTTCGCCGTCGTCGTCTCCGGGCTGGTCGCCGTCGCCGGTCTGTACGCGGTGGTGTGGTTCGCCGAGGGGAACGCGGACCTGCACCCGCACCCGTGGTGGGCCCTCTGGGCCAGCCTGGTCCGGATGTTCGTCCCCTACCCGTTCCCCGCCCGGTTCGGGGTCTCGGTCGAGCCCGACGGCCCGGTCAGTGGGTTGGTGTTCGGTTACGGCGGCGCCGTGTTCTGGGCGATCACCCTGGTCGGCCTGGTCGTCCTGATCCGCCGGGGCCGGCGGACCGAGCGCGCCACCGCGCCGGTCGTCGCCCGGGCGGCCGCGCTGGTGCGCGTGGGTGGGGATTCGTTGTCGCGGATGACGCTGTGGCCGGGCGCGAGTTACTGGTTCACCCCGGACGGAACCGCGGCGATCGCCTACCAGCGCCACCACGGCGTCGCCCTGACCATCGGGGGACCGATCGGCGCGAGGGAGCGGTGGCCCGACGCGGCCCTCGGCTTCATCCGGTGGTGCGCGGACGAGGCGCTGGTGCCCTGCCTCTACTCGGTGCCGCGGGACCTGGTCGAGGTGGTCCGGCCGCTCGGGTTCGGCGCGATCGGCGTCGCCGACGAGACGGTGCTGCCCATCGAGGGACTGACCTTCTCCGGCAAGCGATGGCAGAACGTGCGGACCGCCCTGAACCGGGCCGAGCGGATCGGGGTGCGGGCGCGGTGGTACCGATGGCCGGACCTGCCGCACGGCGCGCGCACGCGGGTGCGCGAGATCTCCGAGGCGTGGGTGGCCGAGCGGGCACTGCCGGAACTGGGTTTCACGCTCGGCGGGGTGGCCGAGCTCGCCGATCCGGACGTGGCGCTCTGTCTGGCCGTCGACGACGAGGACCGGGTGCACGGGGTCGTGTCCTGGCTGCCCGTCCACGCGGACGGGCAGGTGGTCAGCTGGACGCTGGACTTCATGCGGCGGGATCCGGGGGGATTCAACGGCGTGATGGAGTTCCTCATCGCCTCGGCGGTGCTGCACTTCCGCGACGAGGTGCAGGCGCTCTCCCTCTCCGGTTCGCCGCTGGCCGTCGACCCCGAGCGGGCGGCCGGCTCCGGGGACGGGCCCACGGAGGCGACGACGGTCGAACGACTGCAGGGGACGCTGCGTCGGCTGCTCGAACCGGCGTACGGGTTCGCGGCCCTGGCGGCCTTCAAGAGCCGGTTCGCTCCCGCCCACCGCACCTGGTATCTGGCCTATCCCGATCCGTTGCAGTTGCCGCGGATCGCCCGTGCGCTGGCGGAGGCGTACGCGCCGGACCTGACGCTGCGTCAGGCGGGTCGGCTGCTGCGCGGACTCGGGCCGACGGCGGCGCGTGCGCCGGAACCGGCGTCGACCCGGTAGGTCTGGACCCGGTAGACGGAGAACGGCCCCCGGCAGCGGTGCTGCCGGGGGCCGTTCTGCGTTGACGCCGAGATCAGATGACGGTGACGCCGGTGGCCTGCGGGCCCTTCTGGCCCTGGCCGATCTCGAAGGACACCCGCTGGTTCTCGTCCAGCGTGCGGAATCCGTTGGTCTGGATCTCCGAGTAGTGGACGAACACGTCGCCGTCGGAGTCGTCCGGGGTGATGAACCCGAAGCCCTTTTCAGCGTTGAACCACTTGACGGTTCCCTGTGCCATCGAATTTCTCCTCATGATGATGCGTGAAGACCGGCACACCTCGTGCCGGTCGTCGTTACTGACGAGGAGACGCACACGAGCCGCTGGGGCGTGCTGCGTTTCGTCGCTCGCAACGGCCTTGCGAGCGGAAAATCCAACCACAAAGACACCCCAAGCAAAACACATGCCCGGTGCCCGGTCAACGTGGCCGCACGCGCTCCGGGATCCGCGGTACGACGTGGGATTGACGTGCGCCGACGGGCTTCTCGGGACCGGGTTTGGGAGGGGGCCGCCAGCGCGGATGTCAGAACAGGCGGCTGTCCGCGTCGTCGACACCGCGAAGGGCGTCGTAGTCCAGGGTCAGGCAGTCGATGCCGCGGTCGGTCGCGAGCACCCGGGCCTGCGGCTTGATCTGCTGGGCGGCGAAGATGCCGCGGACCGGGGCGAGCAGCGGGTCGCGGTTGAGCAGGTCGAGGTACCGGGTGAGCTGTTCGACGCCGTCGATGTCGCCGCGTCGCTTGATCTCGATGGCCACGGTGCCGCCGTCGGCGTCGCGGACGAGGATGTCGACCGGTCCGATCGCGGTCGGGTACTCCCGGCGGACCACCGACCAGCCGGTTCCGATGGTGTGGATCTGATCGGCGAGCAGGCGCTGCAGGTCCGCCTCGACGCCGTCCTTGATCAGGCCCGGATCGACACCGAGGTCGTGGGTGCTCTCGTGCAGGATCTCCTCGACGGTGATGACCAGCCGGTCGTCGCTCTTGGCGTGCTGCACGGTCCAGATGCTGACCGCTCCCGCGGCCGCCGCCTCGTCGTCCGGCTCGCTGATCCGCAGCGTGGCCGGCGGGCTCATCCAGTTCAGCGGCTTGTAGGAGCCGCCGTCGGAGTGCACCAGCACCGACCCGTCGGCCTTGACCACCAGCAGCCGGGTGGCCAGCGGCAGGTGGGCCCGGAGCCGGCCGATGTAGTCCACGGAGCAGCGGGCGATGGTCAGACGCACCCGCACGACTCTACCGGCAGCGGAGCGGGACGTCCGCGAGTCGTGGGACGGAAGGCGGAACCGACACAATGGAGGCGTGCCCCGCTCCAACCGTCCCTCGCGTGCCCCACGGCCCTCGGTGCGCCGCGGCCGTCGTCCGGCGGCCGAGCCCCGAGACGTCGAGGGCGTCCTCGACGGGGTCCGCCGCACCGAGAGCACCCGGCACGGAGCGTTCGTCGTCGCGCCCGTCAGTGCCCAGCGCGCGGTCAAGACCTATGTGTGTCCCGGCTGCGGCAACGCCGTCCTGCCCGGCATCGCGCACGTGGTGGCCTGGCGAGCGGACTGGATCATGGGTGACGAGGCGGCCGCGGCCGACCGCCGGCACTGGCACGAACGGTGCTGGCGCGCCTATCGCTGACGACACCGGCCCAACTGACTACGCTGGCCCGATGACGTCCGCCGCCCCCGTCTTCGATTTCCGTGCCGGCGCCGAACCGGCCCCGATCCGGGCCTCGACGGTGCTGCCCGCCCGGCGGGAGAACATCGAGCTGCACACCTCCGACGGGCTGACGCTGGTCGGGGAGCTGGCACTGCCGGCCGATCGGGACCCGGTCGCCACCCTCGTCACCCTGCACCCGCTGCCCACGGCCGGCGGCTTCATGGACTCGCACGTCTTCCGGAAGGCCTCCTACCGGCTGCCCGCGCTCGCGGACCTGGCCGTGCTCCGCTTCAACACCCGGGGCACGTGTTCGCCGCGGGGCTGCAGCGACGGTGAGTTCGGCGACGGCGTCACCGAGGCGGCCGACGTCGACGCGGCCACCGCGTTCGCGGTGACGCGCGGGCTGCCCGCTCGCTGGCTGGTCGGCTGGTCGTTCGGCACCGAGCTGGCCCTCAAGCACGGGGCCGCGCCGCCGGTGGTGGACCGGATCGAGGGTGCCGTGCTGCTCTCGCCGCCGTTGCGCCGCGCCGGGGACGCCGACCTGCAGCGGTGGCGGACGTCGGGCAAGCCGCTGCGGGTGCTGGTGCCCGAGCACGACGACTTCCTCCGGCCGGCCGCGGCGGCCGAGCGGTTCGCGGCCGTGCCGCAGTGCGACCTGACCGGCGTCGACGGCGCCAAGCACCTGTGGGTGGGGGAGAAGTACGTCAGCCGGGTGCTCCAGGAGATCGTCGACGTCGTCTGTGGCCCGGGCACGGTGTCGCTGCCGACGACGTTCGACGGACCGGTCGCGACCGCCGCCGACTAGCCGCGGGACGGCCTGGTCTCAGAGCCGGTCCTGGCGGGCGATGAAGACCTCCCGGACCAGCAGCAGCACCGCCGCCGCCGTCGGGATCGCCATCAGCGCACCCAGCACGCCCATCAGCGAACCGCCCGCGATCACGGCGATCACCGCGACCGCTCCGGGTACGGCGACGGCGCGCTGCATGATGCGCGGGGAGACGAAATAGGCCTCGAACTGCAGGTAGGCGAAGTAGGAGATGGCGTAGGGCACGGCGGTCTGCCAGCCGACGGTCAGCGCGATCAGGGACACCAGCACGCCGGCGATCACCCCGCCGATCAACGGGATGAACGCGAGCAGGGCGACGAGGAAGCCGAGCAGCGCGGAGAACGGCACCCCGACGATGGTCATCACGATGAACGCGAACACCGCATTGAGGATGGCCACGCACGCCTGACCGATCACGTAGTTGCCCACGCCGTCGGTGATGGCCTCGCCGAGCGTCTCGACGCGCGCTCGGCGCGAGCGGGGCGCCAGCCGGTAGGCCCAGCGCTTCATCGCCGGCATCGACGCAAGGAAGTACAGGGTCAGGACCAGCACGATCAGAGTGCCGAACAGCGAGTTGACGATGGCGGTACCGACACCGAGCACGCCACCGGCCACGGAGCTGACGGCCGCCGAGTTGGAGAAGAACTTCGCCGCCTCGGCCTCGGCCCAGGCGCGGACGTTGAGCTGGTGGTCCAGCTGCTGGACCAGGTCCGAGTTGAGGAAGTCGGTGACGAATCCGGGAGCGGCCTGCACCAGCTGGGTGGTCTGATCGACGATCGTCGGGATCAAGGTGGCGATGAAGACGGCGATGGCACCGGCGAGCGCCAGCAGGACGCCGATGATGCCGATCGGCCGCGGCACCGCGCGGCGCTCCAGCCAGCGGACGACGGGTTCCAGACCGAGCGCGATGAACAGTGCGGCCGCGATCCACAGCAGCAGTTGGCTGTTCGACGTGACGACGTAGTAGAGGCCCAGGGCGATGCCGACGCCGACCGTGCCGAGGAAGCCGTAGTAGACCGGGCTGCGCCGCACGGACACCGGCCCGGGCGGCCCGTACGCCGCCTCGTCGGTGCTCACCTCGTTGCCCTCGGCGTCGAAGTAGTGGTGCTCGACCGACTCCACGTCCGGGGGCAGATCGAAGCGGCGCCGAGGCTGGGCGCCGGGGATCGGGCGGATCAGGCGGCGCGCCAGCGACCGCCACCGCGGCGGGCGCGGACGGGACGACGTCGCCGGCCCCGGGGGCGGGGACAGCCGTGGCTCCTCGTCCGGTCGATCCGATCCCGTGTCCACCGGCACCCACTTTCGTCATCGTCGTGGTCCGATCCTGCCACCCACCGGCGCATCGCGGTGTACGCCACGGAGACGGTTACCATGGACGGGCCCTGCCGGGCGCGGACACGCGCTAGCCGTGCGGGGCGAGACGTGAAAGCCGACGGGGGAGAAGCCGTGCCGATGAGACGGGCTCGACGATTCAGTGCCGCGGCGCTGGTCCTGATCGGGGCGCTGACCCTCCTGGCCGGGGTCGGGATGCGCACCTGGTGGCTGCCGCCGGCCACGATCTCCGCCTCCGTTCCCGCACCGTCGGGCTCGGCGCCGGTCACGGTCATCGACCGCGGGGTCGGCGGCCTCGGGCAGGGCAAGGACGTCACCGTCTCGGTCCGGGCCGCGGGCGCCTTCGTGCTCGCGCGGGGCCGGGCGACCGACGTCGAGGCCTGGGTCGGCCCGGCCGCTCACACCACCGTGAGCGCGAGGGGCGACGGGCTGGCCGCGACGACGACTGCAGGCGAGACCCGGGTCCCCAGCCCGGACGGTGCCGACCTCTTCATCAGCAGCCAGCGGGCGACCGGGGAACTGACGCACACCTGGACCGGCGCGGACGGCGTGGACTCGTCCCTTGTGTTGACCGCCGACGGCAGCGCTGCCGCCCCGACGGACATCACCGTCAGCTGGGCCAACGACCGGGGCACGCCCGGGGCCGTTCCCCTGCTGGTGCTGGGCGCCGCCGCCCTGCTCCTCGGCGCGGCGTTGTTGTGGTTCGGCCGCGGTGGTCGCCGGCGTGGTGGCCGGCGTGGTGGTTCGGGCGAGCATGTCGTGTTGTCCACCGGTCTCGGCACCGTGCTGGTTTCCGGGATGCTGGTGTCCGGGTTCCTCACCGCCGGGTCGCTGCCGGCCCGTGCCGCCGAGGGCAGCACCGGCACCGGGTTCGCCGATGCCGGGATCGCGCTGCAGCCCCCGCAGGTGGACCGGATCATGGGCTCGGTCGCGACCGTCGTTGGCCGGGCCGACGACGCCCGCTCCGGTGCCGCGCTGCAGCCCCGGATGAGTGGGGCGGCGCTGGCCGAGCGCACGGCCAACTACCGGATCCGCTCGAGGACGCCCGGGTACCGGGCACCGGCGGCCATCGCTGCCGGACCGGTGCTCGCCCAGATGATCACCACCGGAGCGGACTGGCCGCGCACCGTCGTCATCGTCACCAAGGACGACGCCGGCACGGTGCCGCAGATCCTCACCCTCGTCCAGGCCTCGCCGCGGGAGAACTACCGGGTGGTCTCCGCGGTCGGGCTGCTGCCCGGCACCACGTTCCCCCAGGCCGGGTCCGACCAGCCGGGTGCGCGTCCGCTGGACCCGGCCGGCGGCGACGGGCTGACGACCTCGCCTCGCGCCGCCCTGACCTCGCTCGCGTCCGTGCTCACGGCCGGCCGCACCGCCTACACCGCGACGGTCGCGAAGAATCGCTTCGTCGATGCGATCATCGCCGGCCAGACGGCGGCGGCCAGGACCAATCCCGGCGCGCGGCTCACCGCTCGGCACACCTCCGACCCGGCCGGCACGCGGGTGCTGCAGACGTCCGACGGCGGGGCCCTGGTGATCGGCACCCTGCGCAACACGGTGGCGGTGACACCGAAGGAGAAGGGCGGCCGGCTCACGCTGCGGTCCGAGCTGGCCGCGCTCGCCGGCGTCAAGGAGTCGGGCACGCCGGTGGACATCGGTTACGGCGAGTCCGTGGTGCTCTATGTGCCGGCGGCGGGGTCGCGGGAGGCGCTGCAGGTGATCGGCGCGGCCCAGGAACTGCTCTCCGTGACGCGGCGCTGACCCGGTCCCCGCGGGCTCGTGCCGGCGTCGGCCTCGATGTGCCCGGGCGCGGAGGGCTGGCTAGGCTGAAGGCATGACCACACCTCGCCCCGGTCAGCCGGTGCCCCCCTCCATGAATCTGCGCGGCGCGGTGGACCTGTCCGCGCTCAAGGCGCGCGCGCAGCGCCCCGCGTCCGCCGCTGGATCGGCCGGTCCCGGGGCGCCCGGAGCTGCTGGGGAGGGAACGCCGTCCCCGTGGGTCGTCGAGGGCAGCGACGCGCGGATCAACCAGTTGGCCCAGCTCTCCGGCCAGGTGCCCGTGATCCTGCAGCTGTGGGCCGGTTACAGCGAGACCTCGCTGCAGATGCTGGACCTGATGTCCGAGCGGGTGCACGCCCGCGGTGGCCGCCTCGCGCTGGCCACCATCGACATCGACGCGAACCCCCAGATCACCCAGGCCTTCGCCGTGCAGGGGGTGCCCGCCACGTTCGCCCTGGTCAAGGGCCAGCCGGTGCCCCTGTTCACCGGCGCCCAGCCGGCCAGCCAGATCGACGCGTTCTTCGACGAACTGCTGCAGGTCGCCCAGGCCAACGGCGTCACCGGCAGCCTGGCCGGCGGCGACGACGAACAGGCCGGGGAGCAGCAGGCCGAGGCGGAGCCCGCCCTGCCGCCCCTGCACCAGGAGGCGGTGGACGCCATCGACGCCGGTGACTTCGACCGGGCCGCCGCGGCCTACCGTCGGGCGCTGGCCGAGCGCCCCGGCGATGCCGACGCCGCCGTGGGCCTGGCCCAGGTCCAGTTGCTGCAGCGGCTGGACGGCGCGGACCCCGACGTCGTGCGCGCCGAGGCTGCAGAGCGGCCGGACGATCTGACCGCGCAGCTGGCCGTCGCCGACCTGGACGTCAGCGGCGGTCACGTCGAGGACGCCTTCTCCCGGCTGATCACGTTCATCGGATCCAGCGCCGGGGAGGAGAAGGAGAGCGCCCGGGCGCGCCTGGTCGAGCTGTTCGACGTCGTCGGCGCCACCGACCCGCGCGTCACCCGCGCCCGCTCGGCGCTCGCCCGCGTGCTGTTCTGAGTGGTGTCTGCCGGTGCCGCCCGTTGTCTCGGGTGAGTTAGTTGGTGCCGCCCGTTGTCTCGGGTGAGTTAGTTGGTGCCGCCCGTTGATGGTGCTCTTTGAGCGGGGCTTTCGGGCGGGGACCGCTGACTCACCGTGGGGAAGCGACGGACTCACGCCTGAGCGAGTGTGGAAGCCGGCGGACTCACGGCCGGAACGCTGGCTGCTGCCTCCGCGACACCGGGGAACCTCCGCTCTAGGCTGACTCCATGGACGACCGCGCCGCCCCGCCCTCGACCGATCCGACCCGGCAGGAGTCGATGCGGTACCCGGCCGCCGAGGCCGTCGGGCGCGAGTTGACCGGGCCGGCGGGCGGCCCGCAGACGCCGGCCGAGTCCACTTCTGTTTCCCGCGCCCAGCCCGCCACCGCCGACCCGGCCCGCCCGCTCGGCCCGTGGGCACCGCTCGCCCCGGACGGTCCGCAACGTGACCGGCTCGCCCTCTCCGTCCGTTCCCTGGTCAAGGTGTTCGGGGACAAGGTCGCCGTCAACGGCATCGGGCTGGACGTGCCCGCCGGCTCCTGTTACGGCCTGGTCGGCCCCAACGGCGCGGGCAAGACGACCACCCTGTCCATGGCCACCGGCCTGCTCCGGCCCACCGAGGGCAGCGTCCTGGTCCGCGGCACGGACGTCTGGGCCGCGCCGCTGCAGGCCAAGCGGATGCTGGGGGTGCTGCCCGACGGGGTGCGGCTGTTCGACCGGCTGACCGGCGAGCAGCTGGTCACCTACGCCGGGCTGCTGCGCGGCATGGACCGCGCCACCGTCGCCGAACGGGTCGCCGACCTGATGAGCGCGCTGGACCTCGCCGCCGACGCCGGTACCGCCGTCGTGGACTACTCCGCCGGCATGACGAAGAAGATCGCCCTGGCCGCGGCCATGATCCACGCCCCGTCGGTGCTCGTGCTCGACGAGCCGTTCGAGTCGGTGGACCCCGTCTCCGCGGCCAACATCCGGCAGATCCTGGCCACCTACGTGCACTCCGGCGGCACCGTCATCGTCTCCAGCCACGTGATGGACCTCGTGCAGCGGATGTGCGACCACGTCGCCGTCATCGCCGGCGGCAACGTGCTGGCGGCCGGCACCGTCGACGAGGTGCGGGCCGGGCAGAGCCTCGAGGACCGGTTCGTCGCGATGGTCGGCGGGCGCACGACGGGGGAGGGCCTGTCGTGGTTGCACATCTGATCCGGCTCAAGGCCCGACTGCTGGTCAACGGGCTCAGACGCAGCCCGTGGCAGGTGGTCGGGCTCGTCCTCGGCGGGCTCTACGCCCTGTTCGTGCTCGGCCTGATCGGTGCCGGGCTGGTGGCCCTGCGGTTCGCCGACGCGGCGCTCGCCGGCGCCGTCGTCGTGCTCGGCGGGTCGGTCCTGGTGGCGGGCTGGGCGCTCGTGCCGCTGGTCGCCTCCGGCGTGGACATGACGCTGGACCCGCGCCGGTTCGCCACCTACGCCGTGCCGGTCAACGCCCTGGTGATCGGGCTGGCGATCGCCTCCCTGGTCGGGATCCCGGGCCTGGCCAGCGCCGTCCTGTCGCTGCTCAGCGTCGTCCCGATCGCCCGCGATCCGCTCAGCGCCCTGGCGGGCCTCGTCGGCGCGGTGCTCGGCCTGTTCACCTGCGTGGCCGCGTCCCGCGTCGTCGCGACCGGGCTGACCGGGCTGACCAACTCCCGCCGGTTCCGCGACGTCGCCGGCGTGATCGCGTTCATCCCGCTGATCCTGCTCGGACCGATCATCGGCTCCGTGGCGACCGCCGCGGAGGGCAACGCCGACCTGCCGGCACTGTTCGCCCGGGTCGCCGACGTGCTCGGGTGGACGCCGCTCGGCGCGGCGTGGGGCATCGGCGCCTCCGCTCTGTCCGGTGAAGCCGGTGCGGCCGCGGTGCGGGCGGTGATCGCGCTCGCCACACTCGGGGTGCTGATGGCGATCTGGCGGGCCACCCTGGCACGTGCCCTGGTCAACCCGCCGGCCACGGGGTCCGGGGCGCGAGCGGGCGGACGGCTGGGGTTCTTCGGTGCGGCCGACGGCGCCGTGGCCGCGGTGGCGGCGCGCTGCCTGACCTACTGGTTCAAGGACCCCCGCTACGGGGGCAGCCTCGTCGTCGTGCCGCTGCTGCCGGTGGTGTTCTGGTTCGTCGGCCTGCAGGCCGGGAACTTCACCCTGATGCTGTGGACCGGGCCGATCGTCGCGTTCCTGCTGGGCTGGTCCATCTCGGCGGACATCTCGTACGACAACACGGCCTTCTGGCTGCACGTGGCCTCGGGCGTGCGCGGTGCGGCCGACCGGTGGGGGCGGGTGCTCGCCTGCCTGGCGATCGCGGTGCCCCTGCTCGCGATCGTCGTCGTCGTTCCCGTCGCCGTCAGCGGCCGGTGGGACGTGCTCGCGCCGCTGGCCGGGAGCACCGTCGGCGTCCTGCTGACCGGGCTCGGTCTGGCCAGCGTGGTCTCGGCCCGCTGGGTCTACCCGGTGCCGGCGCCCGGGGAGAGCCCCTTCAAGTCCCCGCAGGGCGCCGGTGTGCTGCCGGTGCTCGTCCAGTTCGCCGGGATGGGCGTGATGGCGGTGCTGTGCCTGCCGGCCCTGATCCTGTTCGCGATCGCCCTGTTCGGCGGCTCCGCACTGGCCGGCTGGCTGGCCCTGGTGGTCGGTCCCGGGCTCGGCGTCATCTTCCTGCTGCTCGGGGTCCGGCTCGGTGGCCGCTGGTTCGACCGGCGCACCCCCGAGCTGTACGCGCAGGTGGCGGCGATCCGCTGAGGTGAAGGGCATGGGTACGGATCGGTCGACAAGCGGACTCGCCTTGGTTGCCAGATTTCTATAGACGCTGGTCAACCTCTATGCGTACTATGAGCGTTGTCACAACCAATCACAAGCATTCGGGGGTTCCTCTTGTTGAGGTGGAATGGATCACGTGGTGTTGCCTGGAGTGTTCCCGGGAAAGTGGATACCAGAATTATGCGGCGAGTTCGTGGATGTCCCTCAATCCTAATTCATACTCGGCGGGTGTCAAATAGCCGAGGGTGGAGTGTCGCCGTGCCCGGTTGTAGTACTCCTCGATCCAGGTGAATGTTGC
>NZ_MRDE01000063.1 GCF_001968835.1 Tersicoccus phoenicis | reverse complement strand
CTCGAACGGGCCGACAGAGGCCATCAACGGCCGACTCGAACACCTCCGCGGCTCCGCCCTCGGCTTCCGCAACCTCACCCACTACATCGCCCGATCTCTACTCGAGGCCGGCGGATTCAGACCCCGACTACACCCTCAACTGCGATGAGCCCGTTTAGTTGCATCCGGCCATAGGGTCGTAACACTTCAAAATTTGTGACGGGAGGGGCCACCGGGCATTGATGGAGCTGTGGACTGCGTTTGAAGTGGTTTGACTGTTCGCTTTGGTGAAGATCTGTTCGGCGGTCTTGGTCGAGGTGAAAGGATTCGCCCGGACGTTCCAGCCGGTGATGAGGGCGCGGATCTTGGCCTGACTTGATGCATTTGCTTAGTGTCCCGGTTCGCCGGTGAGCTGGTGGACGATGTCGGCGGCGTTCTCGCGGATGTCGGCCGGGATCAGCTGTGTGTGGTCGCCGGCGCGGATCAGGGCGGCCTGGATCGGGCGGAACGTGGTGATGATCTTCTTCAGACTCAGCCCGGTCGCGGCCTGCATCGAGCGGGCGACGGCGAGGCCGGTGAAAGCGATTGTCAGGTGCGCTTCGATGGCGTCCCGGGTGTGGTGGAACATGGGCCGGACCCGGAGGTGGGTCTTGGACATCCGGAACGACTGCTCGACGTGCCACAGGTCCTGATACGAGGACAGGACCTCCCCGACGGAGGCCACCGACGACCGGTGAGCGCGCCTCGGCGTCCTGTGATGCGGATCGGCCACCCGCCGATCCCGTCCGCCGGGATGTGTGGACGCCGTGGGCCGGCTCTGGCAAGATGGGTGCGCGCGACGCCGGTGATCCGCCGAGCACGAGTCCGTTCCCGGACGACGTGCTCACGTTTCTTCGGCCTCGCGGCGATCGGGCGGGCCCGGATCGAGCGGATCCACCGACGAGGAATGCAGGCGAGGAGACAGTGATGCGACAGGGTCACGGAGCCGGTGCCGCGGGAAGCGGGGTGGCCGGTATGGCCTGCTGCGCGGCGCTTATCCCGTCTGCCCCCACGCACTGACCCGGACCGCCCTGCAAGCGGCCCGGCACACGCGTCCGTGAGCGGTGTTCGCGCCTCGGTCGCGGCACCTCGTGCTCGCCACCTCGGTGACCGGTACCCGGACGCGACACGGTGCTCACCGGCTCGGCAGACGCCTCTCCCGTCCTCGCCCTCGTGCGGCCGTGCCCGTGTGCCGTCGTGCCCGCGAGTGGCCACCGCCATCCCGGAAGAAGACCGCCATGCAGGCCATCACGCTCACTCAGATCCGTTCCTCCTTCATCAACGCCAGCCGCTCGGAAGCGGCCCGGCTCACCCCTCCCCCGGGCTTCGACCGACTGGACTGGGATGCGCTCGACGTCCTCGGCTGGCGCGATCCGAAGATGCCCCTGCGCGGCTATCTGGCCCTGCGCACGGCCGAGCACCGGCTCGTCTCCGTGCTCCTGCGGGCGCCGGCCGGAGGAGCGCGGAAGAACCGCGCGGTGCTGTGCGAACTGTGTCGCTCGGTGGAGGCGACGAACGAGGTCCTGCTGTGGGTCGCCCGACGTGCCGGCGCCGCCGGGCGTAACGGCAACACGGTCGGAACGCTGATCTGCGCCGACTTCACCTGCAGCGCCAACGTGCGGGTCGCGCCGCCGGAAGGGGACATGCACCCCGATCCGGCAGCCGTCGTCGCCCGCCAGATCGACGGGCTGATCGCGCGGGCCGACCAGTTCGCCCGGCGGGTGCACGAACGCTGACCGGACGCCTGCTGGCGCGGTGTCGATAGGATCGGACCATGCTCTCCACCCCGTCCACCGCGCCCGTCGGCTCCCTCGTTCCGGGCACGCTCAGCCCCATCCGCACCGTGCCGGCGTCGATCCCGCGACCGGAGTACGTCGGCCGCACCGGACCCGAACGCGTCACCGCCTCGGACGTGAAGACACCCGAGGTGGTCGAACGGATCCGGCGGGCCGGGCGGATCGCCTCGCAGGCGATCGATCGGGTCGCGGAGGCCATCCGGCCCGGCGTGACGACGGACGAGCTGGACCGGATCGGCCACGAGTACATGGTCGCCCACGGCGCCTACCCGTCGACCCTGCACTACCAGGGCTTCACCAAGTCGATCTGCACCTCGATCAACGAGGTGATCTGCCACGGTATCCCGGACAGCACCGTGCTGGCCGACGGCGACATCGTCAACATCGACATCACCGCCTACAAGGACGGGGTGCACGGGGATCTGAACCGGACGTTCCTCGTCGGCGACGTGGACGAGGAGTCCCGGCTGCTGGTGGAGCGGACCGAGGCGGCCCTGCGGCGCGCCATCACGGTGGTCAAGCCGGGGCGCCAGATCAACGTGATCGGCAGGGCGATCGAGTCGTACGCCCGCCGCTTCGGCTACGGCGTCGTCCGCGACTTCACCGGGCACGGTGTCGGAGAGGCCTTCCACAGCGGCCTGATCATCCCGCACTACGACGCGGCTCCCTCCTACGACCGGGTGCTCGAGCCAGGCCTGGTGTTCACCATCGAACCGATGCTCACCCTCGGCACCATCGCGTGGGACATGTGGGACGACGACTGGACCGTGGTGACGAAGGACCGTCGTCGCAGCGCCCAGTTCGAGCACACCCTCGTCGTCACCGACACCGGGGCCGACATCCTCACCCTCTCCTGACCGACGACACGGCTCCCGCAGCCGGATCGCCTGGATCGTGCCGAGCAGGCATGATGGGGAGGACACGCCGGCCCCCAGGTCGGCACCACTGCCGCACCCGACCGATGGAGCATGAGGTGTCCCAGCACAACGACGAGGACGTCGACAAGGCGATCAAGGAGGCCGGCAAGCGGGCGGCGAAGACCGAGAGGGACGCCGCGCGTGCGGCGGCCGCGCCCAGCCACCACCGGTTCCAGGGGCCGGTGATCGGTGTGGACATCGGCGGCACCGGAATCAAGGGCGGCATCGTCGACCTGGCCAAGGGCAAGCTCATCGGTGAGCGCTTCCGCATCCCGACGCCGAGCCCGTCCACCCCGGAGGCCGTGGCCGACGTCGTCACCGAGGTCGTGACCGAACTGACGAACCGGCCCGAGGGGCCCGAGCCGGACGCCCCGGTCGGCGTCACCTTTCCCGCGATCATCAAGAACGGCGTGGCCCGGTCCGCGGCGAACGTCGACCACAGCTGGATCGGCACGGACGTGGACGGACTGTTGACCGAGCGGCTCAAACGGCCCGTCGAGGTGCTCAACGACGCCGACGGCGCGGGCCTGGCCGAGGCCCAGTACGGCGCCGGCAAGGGCCAGCTCGGCGTCGTACTGGTGATCACCCTGGGCACCGGCATCGGGTCCGCCTACATCATGGACGGCAAACTCGTGCCGAACGCCGAACTCGGTCACCTGGAGATCGACGGGTACGACGCCGAGAGCCGGGCGTCGGCGACCGCGCGGGAGCGGGACGGCCTGAGCTGGGAGGAGTACGTGCCCCGCTTGCAGCGGTACTTCTCGCACGTGGAGTTCCTCTTCTCCCCCGAGCTGTTCATCGTCGGCGGCGGCATCTCCAAGCGCAGCGAGGACTTCCTCCCGCAGCTGGACCTGCAGACGAAGATCGTGCCGGCCACGCTGAAGAACAACGCCGGCATCGTCGGCGCCGCGCTGCACGCCGCGCTGCGGTTCGACTACACGAAGAAGAGAGCCAAGAAGGGCTGACGGGGTCGCGGTCGGTCACGCGTCGCGTGGAGTCCGGTGGTGGCCGTGGCTTCCCCTCCGCGGCCACCACCGGCGTGTGGTGAGGGCTAGAACAATCCGCCCTGGTCGGCCCCGCTGGCCGACGTGCGCCGCTTCCGCGGCTTCCTGGCCGGCGGCGCCGGCTCGTCCAGCTCGGGTAGGCCGACGCCGGCGAGTGCGTGGTCGAAATGCGTCTGGCCGGCGGCGACATCCGCCTCGTGACGCAGCAACGAGATCGCTTGCTCGAAGTCCTCCAGGCTCTCGAAGCTCTGGTAGACGCTCGCGAACCGCAGATAGGCGATGACGTCGAGGCGCTGCAGCGGGCGCAGGATGGCCAGCCCGACGTCGTGCGCGTCGATCTCGGCGACCCCCGCGGCGCGGATCGACTCCTCGACCTCCTGGGCGAGCATCGCCAGGTCGTCCTCCGTGACCGGCCGGCCCTGACACGCCTTGCGCACCCCGGCGATCACCTTGTTGCGGCTGAACGGCTCGGCCACGCCCGAACGCTTGAGCACGGTGAGGCTGGTGGTCTCCAGCGTCGAGAACCGCTTGCCGCAGTTCGAACACAGCCGACGCCGCCGGATCGAGGCACCGTCGTCGACGATCCGCGAATCGACGACCCGGGAATCGGCCGAGCGGCAGAACGGGCAGTTCATCCGACACCTCCCCGCTCTCGACCGTCATGGACTCGATGCGAATATACACCACATGTAGTGCCTTTCCCAAGAGAAGGCCCTACATCTAGTGGCTGCGCCTCGACTGGAAGTCGGCTGCTGCCGGTCGTCGGTGCGCTCAGGCGAAGCGGATGTCCACGGCGTCCCCGTGCGCCGGCAGATCCTCGGCGTCGGCGAGGGCACGCACGACCGGCGCGACCGCCGCGAGGCCGTCCCGGCCGTAGTCGATGTACTGGACCGCCTTGAGGAAGGTGGTCGTGTTCAGCGCCGAGGAGAAGGTCGCGGTGCCCATGGTCGGCAGCACGTGATTCGACCCGGCGCAGTAGTCGCCGAGGCTGACCGGGCTCCACGGTCCGATGAACACGGCGCCCGCGTTGCGGACCCGGGCGGCCGTGCCGGCCGCGTCCCGGGTGTGAATCTCCAGGTGCTCGGCGGCGTAGGCGTCGCACACGGCGATACCCTGGTCCAGGTCCCGGACCAGCAAAGCCCCCGACTGCGGACCGCCGAGCGCGGTGGCCACCCGATCGCGGTGCCGGGTGGCCGGAACCAACTCGGACAGGGCGGCACGGACCGCGGTGACCAGCGTCGGCGAATCGGTGATGAGCACGGAGGCAGCATTCGGGTCGTGCTCGGCCTGGCTGATCAGGTCCGCCGCGACGAATCCGGGATCGGCGCTCTCGTCGGCGAGGATCGCGATCTCCGTGGTACCCGCCTCCGAGTCGATGCCGACCCGGCCCCGGACCAGCCGCTTGGCGGTCGCGACGAAGACGTTGCCGGGGCCGGTGACCACGTCCACCGCCGGGAGCGGGGGCGCCGTGGTGCCGTCGGCCCGGGCCGCGCCGGGCAGTCCCCAGGCGAACGCGGCCACCGCCTGGGCGCCGCCCATGGCGTACACCTCCCGGACGCCGAGCATCGCGGCCGCGGCGAGGATCGTCGGGTGCGGCCGGCCGCCGAACGCCTTCTGCGGCGGGGAGGCCAGGGCGATCGAGGCGACGCCGGCGGCCTGGGCGGGCACGACGTTCATCACCAGCGACGACGGGTAGACGGCAAGTCCCCCGGGCACGTAGAGCCCGACCCGGGAGACCGGCAGCCAGCGGTTGGCCACCCGGGCGCCGTCGGCCATGGTCACCTCGGTGTCGGCGGGCCGGGTCGCCTCGGCGAACCGGCGGACCCGGTCGATCGACGTCTCGAGCGCCTGCCGCACGCGCGGGTCCAGGTTCGCCAACGCCTCGTCGAGGTGCTCCTCGGGCACCCTCGGGTGATCCAGACGGACGCCGTCGAACTGCTCCGTAGCCTCGAGCACCGTCGGCAGGGGCGCGGCCCGGAACCGCTCGAACAGGGCGGTGACGGTCGCCGTGGCATCCTGGGCGACGGCCGCGGCCCGCGGCATGATCGCGCGCAGCTGTGCACCGGTGGCCTCCGAGTCGCGCAGATCCTGCACCGCGAACGCGACGGCATCACCGCCACCGGAGGCGGTGCGGGTGCCGCTGCTGGTCGAGACGGTGCGGGTCGAGACGGTGCTCAGATCGGGGGCGGGACCGGCGGAATCGTTCACCCCACCATGGTAGTCGCGGCCCGTTCACGCGGGGTCGCAAACGAATCTCGCGCCCCTGCGCGCGGCGTATCGTGGAGGCGCCGGACCCGGTCCGGCGACCGTTGTACCCGACCCCGAGGTAGAGACCGATGATCACGTCCGGAACCGGCGCGACCGGCACCCAGCCCGTCGCGTCTCCGTCCGACGGCCTCGGCTCGGCGCACAGCGACGCGGAGCTGCAGGCCCTGTTCCGGGAGGGCTTCCGGCGCCATGCGGCCGGGGTCGCGATCATCACGGCGATGCGTGACGGCGTGCCGTACGGTTTCACGGCCACGTCCGTCGCGTCCCTGTCCGCCGAGCCGCCGCGGCTGACGTTCAACATGGCGGTCACCTCGTCCTCCTGGCCCGCCGTCGAGGCGGCCACGCACCTGGGCGTGCACTTCCTGGGCGTGGCGAACCAACCGCTGGCGGACCGCTTCGCGCGGACCCGGGATCGGTTCGACGAGCAGAACTGGGAGCTCGGTCCCCAGGGAGTGCCGATCCTGCGGGGAGTGCGCGGCTGGCTGGTGGGCCTGATCGAGGCGCGGATCCCCTTCGACAACAACGCCGTCGTCGTGGCCCGGATCGTCGACGGTGGTGCCCCCACCGGGGAGGACCCGATGAACCCGCTGCTCTACCACTCCGGCCGGTACTACCTGGCCGGGGATCTGGACTACCAGATCTGAACCCCGGACCCGGGACGGCACCCGGCGCCGAGCGCCGTGATCAGCGGACGCCGGCGAACGTCGGTGGCTGCGGCACACTCGCCCCCATCGGCACTGATTCGAAGCACCCGGCGCCCAGGAGCACCTTCAGGTCGCCGAACAGGGCGTTGTCCGGGTTGACCCGCAACCGCACCGGCAGCCGCAGCACCTCCACGGAGGACCGGCCGACCAGGTTGAGCCGCACCTCCGAACTGCCCGGGTGGTTGCGCAGCACCTCGGCCATCTCGGTCAGCAGCAGCTCGGTCGCCCGGTGGGAGGCGAGGGTGATCTCCACCGGTCCGTGCGCCCCGCCGGACAGGTCAGGCACGGACAGTTCCTGGGCGCTGACGGTGACGGTGCCGTCGTCGCGCCGCTGCAGGCGTCCCTTGACCACGACGATGAGGTCCTCGGCCAGCACGTTGGCGATCGGCGCGTAGGCCTTGCCGAAGAACATCACCTCCATCGACCCGGACATGTCCTCGATCTCCGCCCGCGCGTACGCGTTGCCGGAGGTTTTGGCGATCCGCCGGGACAGGGAGGTGATCATGCCGGCGATGGTGACGTTCGCGCCGTCGGGCCGGGAGTCGTCCGCCAGCAGGGCCTCGACGGAGGTGTCGGCGTGTTCGCTGAGCACCTTGTCCAGCCCGGCGAGCGGGTGGTCCGAGACGTAGAGGCCGAGCATCTCCCGCTCGAACGCCAGTTTGTCCTTCTTCTCCCACTCGGGCAGGTCGGGGATCGCCACGGCGAAACCGGGGTCGGTGTCGTCCCCGCCGAGCGAGGAGAACAGGTCGAACTGGTTGGCGTCCTCCTTGCGTTTCTGGTCGATCACGAGGTCCACCGCCTCCTCGTGCACCATGGCGAGCGCCCGGCGCGCCTCGCCGACGCCGTCGAAGGCGCCGGCCTTGATCATCGACTCGATGGTGCGTTTGTTGCACACCGAGGCGGGGACCTTGGCGAGGAAGTCGTTGAAGGACGTGAAGGCGCCCTTCTCGGTGCGGGCGGCGACCATCGCCTCGACCACGTTGGTGCCGACGTTGCGGACGGCGGCCATGCCGAACCGGATGCCGGTGCCGACCGGGGTGAAGGTGGCCAGGGACTCGTTGACGTCCGGCGGGAGCACGGTGATGCCCATCCGCCGGCACTCGTTCAGGTAGAGGGCGAGCTTGTCCTTGTCGTCACCGACGCTGGTGAGCAGGGCGGCCATGTATTCGGCCGGGTAGTGGGCCTTCAGGTACGCCGTCCAGTACGCGACCAAGCCATACGCGGCGGAGTGGGCCTTGTTGAACGCGTAGTCCGAGAACGGCAGCAGGATGTCCCAGAGGGTCTTCACCGCGGCCTCGGAGTACCCGTTGTCCAGCATCCCCTGGTGGAAACCGGCGTACTGCTTGTCCAGCTCGGACTTCTTCTTCTTGCCCATCGCGCGGCGCAGGATGTCGGCACGCCCGAGCGAGTAGCCGGCCACCTTCTGGGCGATGGCCATCACCTGCTCCTGGTACACGATCAGGCCGTAGGTGGTGTCCAGGATGTCGGCGAGCGGCTCGGCCAGCTCGGGGTGGATGGGGGTGATGTCCTGCACCCCGGTCTTGCGCAGCGCATAGTTGGTGTGGGAGTTGGCGCCCATCGGCCCGGGCCGGTAGAGAGCGATGACGGCGGAGATGTCCTCGAAGTTGTCGGGGCGCATCAACTTGAGCAGGGCGCGCATGGGACCGCCGTCGAGCTGGAACACCCCGAGGGTGTCACCGCGGGCGAGCAGATCGTAGGCGGCCGCGTCGTCGACGCCGAGCGTCTCCAGGTCGAGGTCGACGTCCCGGTTCCGCAACACGTTCACCAGCGCGTCGGAGATGATCGTCAGGTTCCGCAGGCCGAGGAAGTCCATCTTGATCAGCCCGAGCCCCTCGCACGTGGGGTAGTCGAACTGGGTGATGACCTGGCCGTCCTGGGCGCGGCGCATGATCGGGACGACGTCGATGATCGGGTCCGAGGACATGATGACGCCGGCGGCGTGCACGCCCCACTGGCGTTTCAGGCCCTCGAGGCCCAGCGCCGTGTCGAACACCTGCTGCGCGGCCGCGTCGCCCGCCAGCAGCTCCCGGAACTCGCCGGCCTCGCCGTACCGCTTGGCCTGCGGGTCGTGGATGTCGGCGAGCGGGATGTCCTTGGCCATCACCGCGGGCGGGAGTGCCTTCGAGAGCTGCTCCCCCATACTGAACGGGTGACCCAGCACGCGGGCGGAGTCCTTGAGCGCCTGCTTGGTCTTGATCGTGCCGTAGGTGACGATCATCGCGACCCGGTCGTCACCGTACTTCTCGGTGACGTAACGGATCACCTCGGAGCGGCGGCGATCGTCGAAGTCGACGTCGAAGTCGGGCATGGAGACGCGCTCGGGGTTGAGGAACCGCTCGAAGATCAGTCCGTGCCGCAGCGGGTCGAGGTCGGTGATGCGCAGTGCGTAGGCGACCATGGAGCCGGCGCCGGAGCCGCGGCCGGGGCCGACGCGGATGCCGTTGTTCTTGGCCCAGTTGATGAAGTCGGCGACGACGAGGAAGTAGCCGGGGAACCCCATCTGGGTGATGACGCCGAGCTCGTAGTCGGCCTGCTGGCGGACCGCGTCGGGGATGCCGTCGGGGAACCGGTAGGCCAGACCGCTGTCGACCTCCTTGACCAGCCAGGACGTCTCGTCCTCGCCGTCCGGGCAGGGGAACTTCGGCATGTAGTTCGCGCCCGTGTTGAACGAGACGTCGCAGCGTTCGGCGATGAGCAGGGTGTTGTCGCACGCCTCAGGCAGTTCCGTGAACAGGGACCGCATCTCGGCGGCGCTCTTGAGGTAGAACCCGGTGCCGCTGAACGCGAACCGGCTGCCGCCGGCGTCGTAGGTGGGTTCGAGCAGCGTGGAGCCGGACTGGAGGGCGAGCAGCGCCTCGTGCGCTTTTGCATCCTCCTCGTGCGTGTAGTGCAGGTCGTTGGTGGCCACCAGGGGCAGGTCCAGGTCCTTGGCCAGGCGCAGCAGGTCGCCGACCGTGCGTCGCTCGAACTCGAGGCCGTGGTCCATGACCTCGCAGTAGTAGTTCTCCGCGCCGAAGATGTCGCGGTAGTCGGAGGCCGCCTGGCGGGCGGCGTCGTACTGGCCCAGCCGCAGCTTCGTCAGCACCTCCCCGGAGGGACAGCCGGTGGTGGCGATCAGCCCGGGGCTGTAGGTCTCGAGCAGTTCCCGGTCCAGGCGCGGATACTTGCCGTACGCGGCGTCCAGCGACGCGATCGATGACGCACGGAAGAGGTTGCGCATGCCCTGGTTGTTGTAGCTGAGCAGGGTCATATGGGTGTACGTGCCGGACGCCGAGACGTCGTCCCTCTTCTGACTCTCGTCCCCCCAGCGCACCCGCGTCCGGTCCGACCGGGCGGTGCCCGGGGTGACGTACGCCTCAACCCCGATGATCGGCTTGATGCCGGCGTCGGTCGCCTTCTTCCAGAAATCGAAGGCCCCGAAGAGGTACCCGTGGTCGGTGGTCGCGATCGCCGGCATCTGCTGACGGCTGGCCTCGGCGAACAGGTCGTCGAGGCGAGCGGCCCCATCGAGCATCGAATACTCGGTGTGATTGTGGAGATGGACGAACGACGAGGAGGAACCGGATGCCACCGACCCAGTCTAGTGGCCGCCACCGGACCGGTCCGTGTGGCGGCACGCGCGTGCCGCCCGCGTCAGTGCGGCGATGTCCGGGGTCAGTCCAGGAAGGTGATCGGTGGCAGGTTGGGGTGGGCGGCGACGGCGGTGGTGAGCACCTGGACGAACTGCCGGTAGTCGGCCTCCATCGTCTCGTCGGTCGCCGCCGCGCCGAGCCGGTAGACGACCCGTTGCTCGTCGAGCGGGGTGAGCACGAGCCGCCGGCGGCGGGGCCGGCCGCGGTCGGCGGGCGTGACGGCGACGGATCGCAGGTCGGTGAAGGAGTAGTACGTCTCTCCCATCCAGATGCCGCGGCTGTCCACCGTCACCCGTGCCGGCGTGCTGCGCAGGTCGAAGAGTCGGGTGGCGAGCACGATCAGGGCGATGGCGGAGACGAACATCCCGGTCCCGAGCGCCATGATCAGGAACGAGCTGTGGCCGGGCCCGGCCAACCGGTCCCCGAGCAGCAGGGCGAGGACGATGCACGCCGCGAGAACCGCGGCGCACGCCAGGATCGCCGTCGCGTACTGCCGGCGGACCCGGCGGCGGTTGAGTCCGAAGCTCACCGATGCCACGGCGTGCCCCGTCCCGGGCTGCGGAGCGGGCCGGCGCACTCCCACGCCGGCTCAGGGGCACGGTCAGGGACGAGCACGGAGCGCGTCCAGGGCGTACTGCAGATCCGGTGCGCAGGCGCTCTCGAAGCTGACCGCGTCACCGGTGCCGGGATCCCTGAACCCCAGGCGCCGGGCGTGCAGCCACTGGCGGGTCAGGCCGAGTTCGGCCGCCAACCGCGGGTCGGCGCCGTAGGTGAGGTCCCCGACGCAGGGGTGTCGTAGGGCCGAGACGTGCACCCGGATCTGGTGCGTGCGGCCGGTCTCGAGGTGCACCTCGAGCAGGGTGGCTCGACCGAACGCCTCGAGCGTCCGGTAGTGGGTCACGGACGGGCGGCCGTCCGAGGTCACGGCGAAGCGCCAGTCGTGGCCGGGGTGCCGTCCGATCGGCGCGTCGATGGTCCCGTTCATGGGGTCGGGCAGCCCCTGCACCAAGGCGTGGTAGACCTTCTCGACGGTGCGCTCCTTGAAGGCCCGTTTGAGCTGGGTGTAGGCGCGTTCGGTCTTGGCGACGACCATCACGCCGGACGTGCCGACGTCGAGCCGGTGCACGATGCCGGCCCGCTCGGGCGCACCGGAGGTGGAGATCCGGTACCCGGCAGCGGCCAGGCCGCCGACCACGGTGGGCCCCACCCAGCCGGGCGAGGGGTGCGCCGCGACACCGGGCGGCTTGTCCACCACGACGTAGTCGTCGGCGTCGGCGAGGATTCCCATGTCGTCGATGGTCTCGGCACGGATCCGGGCCGGGTCCTCCCGTTCCGGGACCGTCACCTCGATGATCTCGCCTCCGCTGAGCCGGTCCGACTTGGCCAGGGGGTGGCCCCGGCGACGGATGTGACCACCGGCGAACAGGGCGGCGGCCGCCGACCGGGAGATCGTCAGCAGGGCCGCGACGACGGCGTCGGCTCGCTCGGCCCGGACGTCCGCGGGCACCCGGACCGGGGTGGGTCGCGGGTCCGGCACGCTCACCGACGCGGCTCCGGCTCGTCGCCGGTGCCGCCCACCTCCGGGCCTGCCTCCTCCGCACCGGTGCGCTTCGTGCCGGTCGTCCGGCGGCGTGCTGTCGTCTCCCGTTGCCCGGAGATGCCGATGCCGATCAGGGTGAGCACACACAGCGTGGTGACGCCGCTGACGATCGCCGAGTCGGCGAGGTTGAAGATGGCGAAGTTCGGCAGCGCGATGAAGTCGATCACCTCGCCGAAACCGAAACCCGGGTCGCGGAACAACCGGTCGGTGAGATTGCCCAGCGTTCCCCCGAGCAGAAGGCCCAGGCCGATCGCCCACCACCAGGACCGAACCTTCCGGACCAGGACGAGCAGGATGAACAGCGCCACCGCGATCATGATCAGCGTGAACACCCAGGTGTAGCCCTCCCCCAGCGAGAACGCCGCCCCGGAGTTGCGGAAGAAGCGCCACTGCAACAGGGGGGGCAGGACGGGCGTGACCTGACCCTCGGTCATCGTGTCGAGTACCCACAGCTTGGTGGTCTGGTCGAGCAGCCAAGCGAAGACGGCACAACCGAGCAGGACGAGCACGTACCCGAAGCGGTGCGTCCGGGCCGCGGCCACCGAGCCGTCGGCGTCCGCCGCGGGTTCGTCGGCGCGTCCCGACGAGGCCCGTCCGTCCGGGCTCGCGGGAGACGGGTGCGGTGTGCCGGTGTCCGGCGGGGTAGCGGCGGGGCGGGCGTCGTCGCCGTCGATCATGATGAGGCAGTTCCTCGAATGCTGGGATCCGGCCAACGATGCGCAGCCGACGCGGCCGGAGACGGGGCGGGGGAGCCGCCCGCACCGGCCGCGTCGGGCGTAAGCCGGTCGGACGGGGTGAGTCTGGATCGGGTGGCCCGGCGCTGACGTCGACCGCAGCACCGGACCGGAAGAAACCGGGTCAGACGGTGTCGGAGCGTTGTTCGACGGACCCGGTCGACTCCAGATCGCGCAGCTGGGACTCGATGTATTCCTTCAACCGGGAGCGGTAGTCCCGCTCGAAACCGCGTAGCTGCTCGACCTGGTCCTCGAGGGCGGACTTCTGCTTCTCGAGATCGCTGAGGGTGCGGTTGCTCTTCTGCTCGGCATCGTCGATCATCGCCTCCGCCCGGCCCTGGGCCTCCGCGATGATGCTGTCCCGCTGCTCGATGCCGGAGTTGACGTACTCGTCGTGGATCCGCTGCGCCATGGCCAGCAAGCCGGCCGCGTTGTCCGCGGCCGGGGTGGTCGCACCCGTCCCGTCGGCGGCGGAGGTGACCGGAGCCGGGGTGTCGGTGTCCGTGTGGTCTGCCCCCGGGGCCTGGCCGCCCGTCTCGGTGTCCGTCCGGGTATCGACGTCGGTGGCGGCCGACGGCCCCTCCGCGGCGACGGTACCCGTCCCGCTGTCGTCGGTGAGGCTCTCGGAGCCCGTGGTCGGTCGGATGCTGGCATCGGTCTCGCCGGCGGCGCCCTCGGATCGAGCCAGACGCTGACGCAGCTCGTCGTTCTCCTGGTTCAGCCTGCGCAACTCGACGACGACCTCGTCCAGGAAGTCGTCGACCTCGTCCTGGTCGTAGCCCTCGCGGAACTTGGTGGGCTGGAAACGCTTGTTGACAACGTCCTCAGGCGTCAGAGCCATCAGGTCACCTCACTTTGTCGGATTGTCGGATCCCGTGTCGACCGGTCCCCCGCTCGTCCCCGGGAAAGGGGCACACCTACCGGACCGCGGTGGACCCGGCGGCCGTGTTCCCAACTGTACGCGAGCGATCGCGTCCACCGGGGCGCGTCGGACCGTTTCACCCTCCACGTCGTGGGAACGGGAATCGGGGGCACCCGATCAGGAGAACGAGAGAGCGAGGCCGGAGGCGATGCTCATCAGGATGCCCGTGACGAACAACAGGATGAGGAAGCCGAGGTCGAGAGAGACCGCTCCGAGCCGTAACGGCGGGATCGTGCGGCGCAACCACTTCACCGGCGGGTCCGTCACCGTGTAGATCGCGGACGCCAGCACCAGACCCGCGCCCTGGGGCCGCCAGCCTCGAGCGAACATCTGCACCCAGTCGTAGATCAGACGGATGAGGAGGCTGAGCAGGAACAACAACAGGAGCACGTAGATCACTCCGAAAACGAAACTCACCTCAGGCGCACATCCCTCATCGCTCGCGTACCGGTCGCGTGGATTCTACCGGTTCCGTCCGCGGTGGGCCCGATCACGCCCGACCGGTCAGCTCTGATTGAAGAAGCCTGCGGTCGTGTCCTGCGGCTTTTTCTCCTCGCCCAGCACCTGCACGTAGGACGGGGTGAGCAGGAACACCTTGCTGGTGACTCGTTCGATGCTGCCGTGCAGCCCGAAGACGAGGCCGGCAGAGAAGTCGACGAGCCGCTTGGCGTCGGACTCGCCCATGTCGGTGACGTTCATGATGACGGGAATACCGTCGCGGAAGCTCTCGCCGATAACTTTCGCATCGTTGTACGACCGCGGGTGAACCGTGGTGATCTGGTGCAACTCGGTGCTCTCCTCGCGGGCAGACGTCGCCCGCTTGATCGGCGTGACCGGCGCACGGTAGTCGTCGCTGCCGGGAACGGGACGGGCGGACTCCCGTCGCGTCTCACGCTGGGGCTCCGCGTAGGCGGTCTCCTGACGCTGCGCCGGGGCAGGCGCGTCGTAGTCCTCATCGCCGTCGGCAAGCCCGAGGTAGACCATTGCCTTCCGCATCGTCCCGGCCATGAACATCTCCCTTGTGCATCGTGCGTGGGTTACTGCCTAGGACGCTACCCCACGGCCGGGCGCGGTCCGAGAACATCTGATCCGACACGCAGGTGTGTCGTTCCGTGCGCGATCGCGCTCTCCAGGTCCGCGCTCATTCCGGCCGAGATACCGGTGGCGGAGGGGTGCGCCTCGCGCAGGTCCGCCGCGATCTGCGCCAGGCGCGCGAAGGAGGGATCGGGGTCGTCACCCCGGGGTGCGACTGCCATCACCCCGGCAACGGTGAGCCCCTCCGCGGCGGCAATGGCGTCGGCGAGGGGCAGCACCTGGTCCGGTGGCGCGCCGCCGCGGCCGGTGCCCCCGCTCGTACCCGTCATCCCGGCGGATCGGGCACCGCGGTCGACGCCCGGATCGAGGTCGATCTGCACCCAGCAGGCGAGCGGGCCGAGCTCAGCGGGACGGTGATCGAGGACGGCCCGGCCGAGCGCGTGGACCAGCGGCACACGGTCGACCGAGTGCACGCTGCGTGCGTAGCGGACCACCGAGCGCGCCTTGTTGCTCTGCAACTGGCCGATGAAGTGCCAACGCAGGTCGCGGCCCGCCGGGGTGGCCGCTGCAGCGTCCGCCTTGGCGGAAGCCTCCTGGTCCCGGTTCTCGCCCACGTCGCGCACCCCGAGCTCGGCCAGGCGCAGCACGTCCTCGACGGGGAAGAACTTCGTCACCACGATCAGCTGCGGACGGTCGGAGCGACCGGCGTCCGCGGTGGCCCGGTCGATGCGCTCGGCCACGGCGGCGAGCCGGGTCCGCAGCTCCTCGGTGCGCGGATCCGGCTCCGGGGGTGCCGTCACGGCTGGACGCGCCAGACGAGGCCCGCGGTCCGGCCGGTGGCGGGGTCGCGGCGGTAGGAGAAGAGGTTCTCGCTCTCCCGGGTGCAGCCGGGCACGACCGTGACGTCGACCCCGGCGGTGCGCAACTGCCGGTGGAGGCCGGCGCGGAGATCGAGTCCCGGGGTGCCCGCACGCGTGGTCGATGCCGAGCCGGGCAGCACGGCCTCGACCTCCGCCTGCATGTCCACGGGCACCTCGTAACACGCGCCGCAGATCGCGGGGCCCAGCCAGGCGCGGACCTGTTCGCCACCCTCGGCCTGTAGAGCCCGCACGGTCGCGGTGGCGATGCCGCCGGCGGCGCCGCGTCGGCCGGCGTGGGCCACCGCGGCCGCCGTCGAACCGTCCGACCGTTCGGCGACCAGGAGGATCGGCACACAGTCGGCGACGAGGACGGCCAGCGCACTGGTGCCCGCACCGTCGACCAGCGCGTCCGCCACCGGCACGCCCGGCGCCTCGGCGGGACCGATCCGGTGCACCGCCGTCCCGTGTACTTGGTGCATGAAGCGCAGCGACCCGTGGGGCACTCCCATCGCCGCGAGCAGAGCGGCACGATTCCTGGCCACCTCGGCGGGATCGCCGCCGAGGCGGCTGGCCAGGTTCCCGGCCCCTGTGTCGGTGAAGCCGACCCAGATGCCGGCCGCGACCTGCTCCCGGTGGTGGAACATCGGCTGCCTACTTCAGGAAGTCCGGCACGTCCAGGTCGTCGTCGCGGCGCGCGGCCTGACCGGAGCCGGGCTCGACGACGGCCGGCAACTCCTCGTAGCCGGTGTTCCGCGAGCCGGAGGAACGGTCCGCCTCGGTGCCCTGCTCCCAGCCGGACTCCGACGCACGGACGCCCTCGGGGGCGTAGGCGGGGACGGGCTCCTGAGTACCATGACGATATCCACTTCCGGCGCCGTTCTGGCTGAACCCACCTTGGCCGTGGCCGTTCTGCCCGTGCGGAGCCGCCGGGGCGGGCCGCTCCGGCGCTGCCGGGCGGGAGGCGGGCCGGGACGGAGCGGGCCGGCTCGGGACGGAGGACCGGCCCTGACCGGCGGGGCCACCCTGCCCGGCGGAACGTGACGGGGCGGACCCCGTCTGAGCAGCGGCGTAGGCCGGCGTGGCGGGCCGCTCGTCGTCGGAGTCGGTGGTGTCGAAGCCGGCGGCGATCACGGTGACGCGCGCCTCGTCGCCGAGGGCGTCGTCGATGACCGCACCGAAGATGATGTTGGCCTCGGGGTGCGCGACTTCCTGGACCAGGCGGGCCGCTTCGTTGATCTCGAACAGGCCGAGGTCGGAGCCGCCCTGGATGGAGAGCAGGACGCCGTAGGCCCCGTCGATGGAGGCCTCCAGCAGGGGCGAGGCGATGGCCAGCTCCGCGGCCTTGACCGCGCGATCCTCGCCGCGAGCCGAGCCGATGCCCATCAGGGCCGAGCCGGCTCCCTGCATGACCGACTTGACGTCGGCGAAGTCGAGGTTGATCAGGCCGGGGGTGGTGATCAGGTCGGTGATGCCCTGGACACCGGAGAGCAGCACCTGGTCGGCGGAGCGGAACGCGTCGAGCATGGAGACGTTGCGGTCACTGATGGAGAGCAGCCGGTCGTTGGGGATCACGATCAGCGTGTCGACCTCGTCGCGCAGCGTGTCGATGCCGGACTCGGCCTGATTCGACCGGCGCCGGCCCTCGAAGGTGAACGGCCGGGTCACGACGCCGATGGTCAGGGCGCCGAGGCCGCGGGCGATGCGCGCGACCACCGGCGCGCCGCCGGTGCCGGTGCCGCCGCCCTCGCCAGCGGTGACGAAGACCATGTCGGCGCCCTTGAGCACCTCCTCGATCTCCTCGGCGTGATCCTCCGCCGCTTTGCGGCCCACCTCGGGATCCGCACCGGCACCGAGACCGCGGGTCAGCTCACGCCCGACGTCGAGCTTGACGTCGGCGTCGCTCATCAGCAGGGCCTGCGCGTCGGTGTTGATCGCGATGAATTCGACACCACGCAATCCGACCTCGATCATACGGTTGACGGCATTGACGCCGCCGCCGCCGATCCCGACGACCTTGATGACGGCCAGGTAGTTCTGAGGTGCTGCCACGTTCTCGATCCCTTGTTCGTTCGTTCCTCGCCGTACCGGACCGTGGGTCCGATGCCTGGCCTTGCGGTGGTGTCCCTCACCGGTGCGTGAGGGGCCCGGAGTGCCCGGGGGCCACGACCGCGCCTCCATGCTCGCACGGGGTTCGAGTGCGACACGAAGCCGAAGTCCGCGACCTTAACCCTCAGCTTGAAGGTTAGAGTTATGTCAAGTTCGACGTCGTGAAGAACGCTAGGCGGTCGGCTCGCCGGGAGCAAACACGGTCCCCGGCGTGTCTTCGGATGGCCCCGTCGGGTCAGCGGGTGACGGGGCGGGACGGTGTGCTGACGTCGTAGGTCTGTACCGCCGGGGTGCCCGGGTTCTGCGGCCGCGCGATCAAGGCGGCCAGCACCTTCGCCTTGAGCTCCCGCTGCGACGAGTTGCCCCAGACGACCTTCTTGCCGTCCTGCAGGGTCAGTTCCACCGAGTCGACCGAGGTCGCCGAGGCGTGCTCCATCTTGGCCAGGACGTCGGCGGGCAGGGCGGCGAGCACGGCGGTGATGGCGCGGAACACGTCCTTGCCGATGACCGCGGTGCCGCCGTCGATGATCGGCAGGGACACGGTGGAGCGGTCGGTGGCGGTGGCCAGCTGGGTGCCGTTCTGATCGATCAGCAGATACCGGTCCTGCTCCTTCAGGACCGCGACCGGAACCCGTTCGTGCACGGTGACGGCGAGGGTCGACGGCGGCCGCGCCTCGACGGACACGTCCTCGACGGCGGGCATCGACGCGAGCCGGTTCCGCACCTCGTCGCGGGTGATCTGCGGCAGCGGGATGCCCTGGAGCGAGGAGAGCGCGTCGGTGACCGCCCGGGTGCCGGTCAGCCGGTTCCCGGTGACGCTGACCTGGCGCAGGGCGAGCACCGGGGAGAAGACCAGCACCGCGATCAGCGCGGCGACCGCGGCGAGGGTGACGGCGGCGCCGATCGCCCAGCCGCGGCGTCGACGACGGCGGTCGGCGCCCGGGAAGTCGAGCACCGTCGAGTCACCCGTCCCGGGAGTGCCCGCGAGCAGCGCGGCGCTGCTGGGCGGTTCCGGTTCGAGCAGACTGACCCTGCCGGTCGAGCCGACCCGGATCTCGGAGCGGTAGGCACCCGTGGCCGCCCGCTCCTTCTCCCGCGCGGTTCGTTCACTCATCGTCGGCCTCCGGGTCGTTCGTGGGTGCGTTGGGGGCCGGTGCGGTCCCGGTCGGAGTGGACGCGGTGACGGCCGCGAGCGCGGTCACCAGGCGCGGGCCGAGGGCGGTGACGTCGCCGGCACCGACGGTCAGGAGCAGATCGCCCGCCCGGGCGGCGGCCGCCGCGTCGAGCACGGCATGCTCGGGGTCGGGGACGAGCGCGACGGCGGCGTCCGGTGCGAACCGGTCCGTGATGAGTGCGCTGGACACCCCGGCCTCGGGTTCCTCGCGGGCCGGGTAGATGTCCAGCACGGTGACGCGGTCGGCGGCGGCCAGCGCCGCCGCGAACTCGGCGGCGAAGATCCGGGTGCGGGAGAAGAGGTGCGGCTGGAAGATCACGTGCACGGCGCCTGCCCCGGCCACCGAGCGGGCGGCGGCCAGGGCGGCGGCCACCTCGGTGGGGTGGTGCGCGTAGTCGTCGTAGACCCGGATCGTCCCGTCCGGAGAGGCGCCCTTGTACTCGAATCGGCGGCCGGCACCGGTGAAGGTGCCCAGCGCCGCACTCCCCTCCCCCGCGCCGACGCCGAGCGCGACCCCGACGAGCAGGGCCGCGACGGCGTTGCGCACGTTGTGCTCCCCGGGCACGCGCAGCACGAGGTCCGCCCGCTCTCCGCCGGGCAGGGCGAGCCGGCTGCGGCTGCCCGCACCCGCGGGCACGATGTCCTCGATCACGGCGTCGTGGCCGGGGTCCTCCGCCGGGCTGGTGCCGTACGTCAGCACGGTGGGGCCGCCGGCCCGGGACCGGGCCAGGGCGGCCAGGTCGGCGGACCCGGCGTCGTCCCGGCACGCGATCAGGGTATCCTCGGGCCCGAGCAGGGCGGTGAAGTCCGCGAAGGCGGCGTGCACCGCCTCCGGGGTGCCGTAGTGGTCGAGGTGGTCCGGCTCGATGTTGGTGACCACGGCGACGCGCGGCTGATAGTTCAGGAACGACCCGTCGGACTCGTCGGCCTCGGCGACGAACACGCCGCCGTCGCCGTGCGCGGCATTCACCCCGAGCGCGGAGACGTCACCGCCGATGGCGAAAGACGGATCGCGGCCCGTCTCGCGCAGCAGGACCGTGGTCATCGCCGTGGTGGTGGTCTTACCGTGCGTCCCGGCCACGGCGACGACGTCGGTACCCGTCATGGCCGCGGCCAGCGCCTCGGACCGGTGCAGCACGGTGAGCCCGGCGGCCCGCGCCGCGGCGAGCTCGGGGTTGGTCGGGCGGATCGCGGTGGAGACGACGACCGTGTCGGCGCCGGCGACGTGTGCGGCGTCGTGCCCCAGGTGCACGGTCGCGCCCAGGTCGCGCAGCGCCGTGACGACGGCGGATTCGCGGGCGTCGGAGCCGCTGACCGGTACGCCGCGGGCCAACAGGATCCGGGCGACGGCGGACATACCGGCTCCCCCGATACCGATCAGGTGCACCCGGCCCAGCCGGGCCAGCGCGTCCGGCCGGCTGCTCGTCGCTTCGCTCACCGGGCGCCCCCGGACGCACCGGCCGGACCCTCGACGTGTTGGTCGGCGGCGGCGAGGACGAGCCGGGCCATGGTGCGGTCGGCGTCGCGGATCCCGCGGTCGGCAGCGGCGGCGGCCATGCCGGCGAGCCGCGCGTCGTCGTGCAGCAGGGTCGGCACCCGGGCGCCGATCCAGTCGGCCGTGAACTCGTGGTCGCGCACGAGCAGGGCGGCGCCGGCGTCGACGAGGACCCGGGCGTTGAGCGCCTGCTCGCCGTTGCCGTGGGGCAGGGGGACGAAGACGGCGGGCAGGCCGACGGCGGCGACCTCGCTGACGGTGCCGGCGCCGGCGCGGGCGACGAGCAGGTCCGCCGCGGCGTACAGGTCCGCCATGCCGTCGACGTACTCGATCTGGGTGTAGTGCGGCCCGGTCAGGGCGACGCCGGGGGCGGACTCGATCTGCTTGCCGCGGCCGGTCACGTGCAGCACCGTCACCCCGGCCGCGGCCAGCGCGGGCAACGCACCGACCAGGGCCCGGTTCAGGGACGCGGCGCCGGAGGACCCGCCGGTGACGGCGAGCAGCCGCGCGTCCGGGGCGATGCCGAACCGGGCGCGGGCGGCGGTCCGGGCGGCGGTCCGGTCCAGGCCCGCGATGGTGGCGCTCATCGGCATGCCGACGAGCCGGGCGTGCGGGAGCCTGGTCCGCGCGAACGCGGTACCGACCGCGGTGGCGAACCGGGCTCCGACCCGATTGGCCAGGCCGGCCGTCACGTTGGCCTCGTGGATGACGATGGGCACGCCGCGGCGGCGGGCCGCGAGGTAGAGCGGGGTGCACACGTACCCGCCGACACCGAGGACGGCGTCGGCGGCCGCCGTGTCGAGGATCTGCCCGGCCTGCCGTACCGCCCGGGCCAACCGGACGGGCAACCGAGCCAGGTCGCCAGACAGCGTCCGTGGCAGCGGCACCCGGTCGATGGTGGCCAGTCGGTGCCCGGCGGCGGGGACGAGCCGGGTCTCCATGCCGGCTGCCGTGCCGACGGCGAGCAGCTCCGCCTCCGGGCGGGCAGCACGGATGGCGTCGGCGATGGCCAGCAGGGGTGACACGTGCCCGGCGGTGCCGCCGCCGCCCAGCACGATGCTCGGTGGACGCATCAGCCGCGGCCCCGTCCGGTGGCACGGGCATCGGTTCCCCGGTCCAACCCGTTCAGCAGTGGCACCCGGCCCACCCCGGAACCGGTGGGCCCACCGCGCCGGGCCGTCGGGCGGGTGCGGGCGAAGGAGAGCACGACGCCGATACCGCACAGCACCACCAGCAACGACGAGCCACCGTAGGAGATGAACGGCAGGGGCACCCCGATCACCGGCAGCAGGCCCGTGACCATGGCGATGTTCACAAACGCCTGGCCGATGATCCAGGTGAGGATGGCGCCGGAGGTGATCCGGACGAACGGGTCGGTGTGCCGCATGATCACGCGCAGGATGGCGATCGCGAGGATGCCGAACAGGCAGACCACGACGAGGGTGCCGACCAGGCCGAGTTCCTCCCCGATGATGGAGAAGATGAAGTCGTTGTGGGCTTCCGGGATGTAGTACCACTTCTGCCGGCTCTGGCCGAGCCCCAGGCCCCACCAGCCACCCGAGGCGAGCGCCCCCAGACCGGCGTTGGCCTGGTCGTTGACGCCGACACACTGGCCGGCACCGAGCCAGCCCGTGATGCGACACATCCGGTTCCCGCTGCCCAGGGCCATCGCGACGGCGCCGGCCGCGGCGAGCACGCCGGCGACGACGAAGAGCCGCTTCGGTACGCCCGCGAAGAAGAGGATCGCCATCACGATCATCACCAGCAGCAGCGAGGTGCCGAGGTCGCGCTGCAGCACGACCAACCCGATAATCAGCGCCGCGACGGGAAGCACGGGGATCAGGGCATGGTGCAGTTGCCGGAGCAGCGCACCCTTGCGGGCGAGGATCAGCGACATCCAGAGGCAGAGTGCGAACTTGGCGGCCTCGGACGGCTGCCCGGTCAGGCCACCGAACCGCAGCCAGCTGCGGTTCCCGTTGACCTCGTAGCCCAGCGGGGTGAACACCGCCAGCAGCAGCAATATCGCCAACCCGACGGCCGGCCAGGCGAGCCCTTTCAACGCCGGGACGGGCAGTCGACTGAGCACGAACATGCCGATCAGGCCGAGGATGCCGAACATGCCCTGTTTGAGGAACAGGGCGTACGAGGAGCCTTCCTGGGCGATGGCCTCGACCGCGGACGAGGAGAGCACCATCAGCAGACCGACGGCGGTCAGGGCGATGGTCGAGCCGAGGATCAGGTAGTAGCTGGAGTTGCCGGAGCGCTGGTCGCGGTCCTCGATGCGCGCCCAGACGCCGGCGATCAGCCGGAAGAACGTGGACCGGGGCACCCGCGGGGGTGCGGGCCGGACGGGGCTCGCCCCCACGCGGGGGGCCTGCGGCCGCGGGGGCGTGATGACCACGGGCTGATCTCCTGTCTGCGGGCGGGTCTGGTGCCGTGCCGGTACGTCGAGCGAGCGACCGGCACCGACCTCGCGACCGGCGAGTGCGTCAGCCGGCGTCGCCTGTCGTACCGCCGGCCGTGCCGTCGTCGTCGGCGAATCGCCGCACCGCCGTGATGAAGGCGTCACCACGCTCGGCGTACGAGACGAACTGGTCCATCGAGGCGGCCGCCGGCGCCATCAGCACGGTGTCCCCGTCGGTCGCCACCGCGGCGGCGGCCGACACGGCCCGTGTCATGATGCCGGTTCCGCCATCGGTCCCGGCGGACTGCCCGAGTCCAGTCTCGCCCGCACCGGGCTCGATGACCGGCACATCGGGGGCGTGTCGCGCCAGCGCGGCGCGCAGGTCGGCGCTGTCCACGCCGATCAGCACGACGGCGCGCAAACGGTCGCGGTGCCGGGTGACGAGCTCGTCGTAGGCGACGCCCTTGGACAGGCCACCGGCGATCCAGACCACCGGCCGGAACGAGGCCAGCGAGGCGTCGGCGGCGTGCGGGTTGGTGGCCTTCGAATCGTTCACCCACAGCACGCCGTCCAAGGTGGCGACGGGCTGGATCCGGTGGGCGCCGGGATGGTACGCGCGCAGGCCGTCCCGCACGGCGACGGGTTCGACGCCCGCGGCGCGCGCCAGGGCGGCGGCGGCGAGGGCGTTGGCGACCTGGTGGCGCGGCACCAGGTCGCCGATGTCGGAGACGTGAGCGAGTTCGGCGGCGCTGGTGCGGCGCTCGGCGACGAAGGCGCGGTCCACCAGCAGCCCGTCGACGACGCCGACCATGCTCAGGGCGGGAGCACCGGTGGTGAAACCGATCGCGCGAGCGCCGTCGACCACGTCGGCGTCCTCGACCATCCGCTCGGTCTCGATCTGCTCGGCGTTGTAGACGCAGGCGACCCGGGTGCGGGCGTAGACCTTCGCCTTCGCGGCCCGGTACTGCGCGTAGGAGCCGTGCCAGTCGACATGGTCCTCGGCGATGTTCAGGCAGACGCTGGCGAGCGGGGAGAGGCTGTGGCTGTAGTGCAGCTGGAAACTGGACAGCTCGACGGCGAGCACGTCGTACTCGACCGGGTCCCGCAGCGCGTCCAGGATGGGGGTGCCGACGTTGCCGACGGCGACGGCCTTCAACCCGGCCGCCTGCAGGATCGCCTCGGTCATCCCCACCGTGGTGGTCTTGCCGTTCGTGCCGGTGATGGCCAGCCATGCGGGCGTGGTCCGGCCGGCACGCTCGGTCACGCGCCACGCCAGCTCGGTGTCCCCCCACACGGGTACGCCCGCGGCCTCGGCGGCCCGCAGCAGCGGGGCGGTGGGCCGCCAGCCCGGGGACACGACGACGAGCTCGGGCGCGGCGTCATCGATCCGGGGCAGGGTCCCGGCGGTGTCGGGACCGAGCAGGACATCGCGCGCACCGACGATGCGCAGCGTGTCCGCGGCCTGCCGGCTGGCGGCGGTGTCCGCCGCGTCGACGACGACGACGGCGGCGCCGAGTTCGATCAGGGTGTCGGCGGCAGCGAACCCGGCCGTGCCGATCCCCGCGACGACGACGCGCAACCCGGCCCAGTCGGCGTCCCAGCTCCGCAGTGCCCGTGTGCGCGGAGAATCGGTCCGGGGCGAAGTCGCGTCCGTGTCGTCGGGCCCGCTCACGCCAGGGCCACCCATTCGGCGTAGAAGATGCCGACGGCCACGGCGACACCGAGCCCGCAGATGATCCAGAACCGGACCACGACGGTCACCTCGGCCCAGCCCTTCAGCTCGAAGTGGTGCTGTAGTGGCGCCATCTTGAACAGCCGTCGCCCGCGCGTGAGCTTGAAGAATCCGACCTGCAGGATGACGGACAGGGAGATGATGACGAACAGGCCGGCGAGGACGATCAACAGCAGCTCGGTGCGGGAGAGGATGGCGAACGCGGCGACCGCGCCGCCCAGGGCGAGCGAGCCGGTGTCGCCCATGAAGATCTTCGCCGGGGAGGTGTTCCACCACAGGAAGCCGACCAGGGCGCCGATCAGCGCGGCCGCGAGCATCGCCAGGTCGATCGGGTCCCGCACCGAGTAGCAGGCTCCCGCCTGAGCGATCCGCGGGGACGCGCAGTTCTGGTTGTACTGCCAGAACCCCATGATCAGGTAACCGCTGAACACCATGATCGACGCCCCCGCGGCGAGCCCGTCGAGACCGTCGGTCAGGTTCACGCCGTTGGTGGTCGCGGTGACGATCAGGTTGGCCCAGATCACGAACAGCACGACGCCGAGTGCGGGCCCGGCGAACGCCAGGTCGAGCGGCGTGTCGCGGACGAAGGAGATCGCGGTCGACGCCGGCGTGACGCCGTTGGCGTCGGGAAAGCCCAGCGCCAGCACCGCGAACACGATGCCGATCACGCCCTGCAGGGTCAGTTTGGCCGCGGCGGTCAGACCAAGGCTGCGCTGCCGGGAGATCTTCAGGGCGTCGTCGAGGAACCCGACGCCGCCCATGGCGCACATGAGGAACAGCAGCAGGGCACCGGAAATGGTCGGCCCCTCGGTCCGCGGGTTGAGCAGGAAGACGACGAGGTGGGTGATCAGATAGCTCGCCAGCACCGCGGCGACGACGACGGTGCCGCCCATGGTGGGCGTGCCTCGTTTGGTGTGGTGCGAGGTGGGCCCGTCGTCCCGGATGAACTGGCCGTAGCCGCGGCGCACGAGCAGCCGAATGAACAGCGGCGTGCCGACCAGGGAGAAGAGCAGGGCCAGGCCGCCACTGAGGATGAGGGCGATCACGGTCCGCTGACCTCCGGGGCCGCGGGCGGCTCGGCCGTGTCCTGGCTGCTCATCGGCCCCCATGCTAGCCGATCACCCAGGTGGCGCAGCCCGGCCCCGTTGGACGACTTGACCAGCACGATGTCGCCGGGCCGGAGCTCATCGGCGAGCAGCCGCTCGGCGGCGTCGACGTCGGGCACCCAGCGGGACTCATCCCCCCAGGAGCCCTCCATCACGGCGCCGGTGTGCAGGGCGCGGGCCTCCTCTCCCACGACCACGAGTTGGTTGATGTTCAGCCGCACCGCGGCCCGGCCGATCGCGTCGTGCTCGGCGACGGAGTTCTCCCCCAGCTCCAGCATGGTGCCCAGGACGGCCCAGGTGCGGCGGCCCGAGTCGGCGCCGAGCGCGGCGAGCGTACGCAGGGCGGCCCGCATGGAGTCGGGGTTGGCGTTGTAGGCGTCGTTGATCACGGTCACCCCGTCGAGCCGGTCCGTGCGTTCCATCCGCCAGCGGCTGACGGCACCGCTGGTGGTCAGGACGGCGGCGATGTCGGTGCCGGGTACGCCGGCGGCGTGCGCGAGCGCGGCGGAGGCGAGCAGGTTCCCGACGTGATGGACGCCGATCAGACGACTCCGTACCGGGTGTTCGGTGCCGGGTCCGTTCGGTCCGGGGGGCAGGTGGAGGGTGAAGACCGGGTGCCCGTCGGCGTCGGTGCGCAGGTCGGTCGCGCGCACGGCGGACGCCAGCTCGGGGTGCTCGTCGGCGCGCGGGTCGGCGGTGAACCAGAGCACGCTCGCGCCGGTGCGTGCGGCCATCGACCGGACCCGCTCGTCGTCGTGGTTCAGGACGGCGGTGCCGGTGGCCGGCAGCGCCTCGACCAGTTCGCCCTTGGTCGCGACGATGGTCTCGACGGAGCCGAACTCGCCCAGATGCGCCGTTCCGACCATCAGTACGGCGCCCAGGTCGGGACGGACGAGGTCGGCCAGATAGGCGATGTTGCCTTGCTGGGTCGCCCCCATCTCGATCACCAGGTACCGGGTCCGGGGTCCGGCGGTGAACACGGTCAGGGGGACACCGACCTCGCCGTTGTAGGAGCCGATCGGTCCGACGGTCGGACCCCGGGTGGCCAGCAGGGCGGTGGTCAGATCCTTGGTGGTGGTCTTGCCGGCCGAGCCGGTGATGCCGATGACGGTCAGCGGCCCGGTCGCACGCAGCCGCGCCACGTGGTCAGCGGCCAAGGCGCCCATCGCGAGCACGGCGTCCGGCACCAACACGGCCGGATGCGGCCGGCCGGCGTCGTCGGTGGTCTCCCGCTCGGCCAGGACCAGGCTCGCCCCGGCGGCCAGTGCACCGGGGACGAAGTCGTGCCCGTCGGCCACCGCACCGGGCTTGGCCACGAACAGGGTGCCGGGACCGACCTCGCGGGAGTCGGTGGCGACGGCCGAGACGACCGTGGCGGGATCGGTGCCGGCCGTGAGCGTGCCCCCGGTGATCTCGGCGACCTGCGCTGCCGTGACGTCCATCATGCTGGTGTGTTGCCTTCCTCCTGGTGACGACCGTCCCGGGGCGCTGGATCGGCTTCGTCCACCGGGGCATTCCCACGGTCGCCGACCTGGCGCAGGGCGGCGGCCAACTCCTGCCGGTCGTCCAGCGGCAGGTTCACGCCCTTGACCTCCTGCCAGACCTCGTGGCCGCGGCCGGCCACCAGGATGCTGTCCTGCGGGCGGGCCAGGGCCACCGCCCGGCGGATCGCCTCCGCACGGGGGTGCACTTCCTCGACGACCCGGCTGAACCCTTCGTCATGGACGGCCCGGTGAGCGCCGGCCAGGACGGCAGCCCTGATCCGGGCGGGGTCCTCGTCGTGCGGGTCGTCGTCGGTGACGATGACCACGTCCGCCAGTCGGGCCGCGATCTGGCCCATCAGGGGCCGCTTGGTGGCGTCCCGGTCCCCCGTGGCGCCGAAGACGAGCAGCAGCCGGCCGCCGTCGTCGGGACGGGTCGCCTCCAGCGCGCGGACCAGGGCGTCGGGGTTGTGGGCGAAGTCCACGACGGCGTGCGGCGCCGTGCCGATGACCTGCATCCGGCCGGGCACTTGCGGGGTGAGCACGTCGGGCACCTCGAGCAGGTCCTGGATCGCGGCCGGGTCCATCCCTCCGGCGTGCACCATCAGTACGGCCAGGGCCGCGTTGGCCACGTTGAACCGGCCGGGCAGCCCGGTCCGGGCATGCAACCGGACGCCGGCGGGTCCGACCAGGGTGAAGCGGTGGCCGAGTCCGTCCCGCGTCAGGTCGGTGACGTGCCAGAGGGCACCGGGAAGATCGACAGCGCGCAGGTCGGGGCCCGATGCGGCGTCCATGCCCGGTGCCCCGTCCTCGGGCCCGCCCACGAGCAGGCAGGTCACCGCGTCGGCGCCGAGCCGGTCCGCGGCGTGGTGGGCCATCGCCCGACCCCAGTGGTCGTCGGCGAGCACGACCGCGCGTCGGCAGTGTTCGGGAGTGAACAGCTGCGCCTTCGCGGCGAAGTACTCGGACATGCTGCCGTGCAGGTCGAGGTGGTCCTGCGTCAGGTTCGTGAAGCCCGCGACGTCGAACCGGATCCCGTCCACCCGGTGGTAGGACAGCGCGTGCGAGGAGACCTCCATGGCTGCCGCGTTCACTCCGTGCTCCCGCATCAGGGCCAGCAGCGCATGCACCTGCGGCGCCTCCGGCGTGGTGAGCACCGACGGGACGGCCGTGCCCCCCGCCAGGATCTCGATGGTCCCGATCAGGCCCGTCCTCGCGCCGGCGGCACCGAGCAGCCCGTTGATCAGGTAGGTCGTGGTGGTCTTCCCGTTCGTGCCGGTGACCGCGTACAGCGCCAGTTCCTCGTCCGTCGCGGCCGGACCGAAGACGCGGTGTGAGAGCGCACCGACCACCGCACGCGGGCGCGGGTGGACCAGGACGGGGACGGTGACGCCGGAGCGAGCAGCCAGGGCGGCGCCGTCCGGATCGGTGAGCACGGCGACGGCGCCGGCGTCGACCGCGTCCGCGATGAACTGCCCGCCGTGCCGGTGCGTGCCGGGCAACGCCGCGTAGAGGTCCCCGGGCAGCGTCTGCGACGTGTTCAGACTCACTCCGGTGACGGCCGGGTCGGCGCGTCCCGCGGAACCGGGAACGGCCTCCGCGTCGATCAGGGCACGCAACTCCGACAGGGGTACGGCACGCGGGTGGGCGGGCCGGAGCGCAGCCGCACCGGCCGGCGGCGCCGTGGAGGTCGAGGCACCACCAGGGGAACGGTCGGGCGTGCCCCCGGGGGCAGCCTCGTCCGAGGCGGAATGATAAGCAGGCATCCTGTTCACCGTAGCGCGTTCTTCGCTCAGTAGGAGAGCGGGAGGCGAGGCGGATTGCCCGTCGACGGAGGGACCTGGTAGGTGTTCAGCACCTGGCTCATGATCGTCTTGAACACCGGTGCGGTGGAGATGCCGTAGATGTTGCCCTGCGGTTTCTGCAGGACGATGCCGACGACGTACTGCGGGTTGTCCATCGGCGCTATCCCGACGAAGGACGCGGTGAAGCCGTCGAACCCGCCGTTGGGGCCGGGGTTCTCGGAGGTACCGGTCTTGCCTCCGATCCGGTAGCCCTCCATCTGGGCGTCCTTGGCCCCACCGTCGGTGATCACGCCCTCGAGGATCTGCTGTACCTGGCGGGCGGTGTCCTGCGTGACCACGCGGGTGCCGGGGGCGATCGGCACCTTGCGCTCCGTGCCGTCCGGTTCGATGTAGGCATCGATCAGCCGCGGCTGCAGTCGGATGCCGTTGTTCGCGATGGTCTGGAAGGCCATCGCCGTGTGCACCGGCGTCTGCGAGACGCCCTGACCGAACAGCACCGTGTACTGTTGCCGGCCGTCCCACTGGTCCGGTGGCGCGAGGATGCCCTGGCTGGTGCCGGGCAGGGGCAGGTTCAGGGGCTGCCCGATGCCGAAGCGGCGCAGATAGTCGTAGCGCTGTTCCCGCGAGAGCTGCGAGCCGGCCATCACCGTACCGGTGTTCATGGACCAGCCGAGAATGCCGGCCAGGGTCCGCCGCTCGTAACCGTGCTCGAACGAGTCGGAGAACGTCTGACCGTCGATGGTGTAGGTCGGCGGCAGCAGGTACTGCGAGAGCGGAGTGGCCTTCTTCTCCTCGATCAATCCGGACGCGGTGATCATCTTGGTGGTGGAGCCGGGCTCGTAGGCGGCCTCGACGGCGAGCGAACCGCGTCGGTCCGCCGGGGTGGCACCCGGGTTGTTCGGGTCCACGGTGGTCGAGTCCGCGACGGCGATCAGGTTGCCGGTGCTGACTTCCACGACGACGGCCGTGCCCCATTCCGCCTTGGTCGCAGCCACCTGGTTGGCGATGGCTTGCTGCGCGACCCACTGGATGTCCTGGTTGATCGTCAACCGCACCGTGTCGCCGTTCCGCGCGGGAACGTCGTTGGCGGTGGCGTTGGGGATGCGGACGCCGTTGGCGCCGATCTCGAACTTGCGCTCACCGTCGGTGCCGGTCAGCTGCTTGTCCTGGGTCAGCTCCAGGCCCGCGAGGGCACGGTTGTCGGAGCTCATGAAGCCCACGAGGCCACCGGCGACGGCACCCGAGGGGTAGACGCGCTGGGAGTTGGTCTCGGTGTAGACGGCCGGATTGCCCAGGTCGAGTACCTTGGTCCGCACCTCCGGGCTGACCTTGCGGGCGACGTAATTGAAGCGCTTGTCTCCGGTGACGGCGGTCCGCACCTTCGCGCGGTCCATGCTCAGCGCGGCGGCGAGTTCAGTGATGGCGTCATCCCGGGTCACCCGGACCTTCGCGCCGTTGTCCCCGGCCGCGCGGTCGTAGTCCTGGAACAGGGTCTGGTCCACCGTGATGTTGAAGCTCTGCACGCTCTTGGCCAGGACGTTGCCGTTGGCGTCGACGATCTCTCCGCGCGTGGCGGGCATTTCGATCACCCGGGTGCGATTGGCGGTGACGGCCTGCGCCAGTCCGGACGGGTCCAGGCCCTGCACCCAGAACAGCCTCCCGCCGAGCAACACGAGCAACGTCAGCAGCATGACCAGCCCGATCCGCAGCCGTCGGCCGATCACCGCCTGAGTCGCCGCTCCGTCGCGAGTCCGTCCAGGTGTCGTCTTCCTGCCTGTTGCCACGCTCGTCCCATCGTTGCGGACCGGCGCTCACGGATGACTGGCCGTGTGCCGTTCCTCTGTCGTTCTCTGTGCTGCCACGCCGGTCGAGTCGGCGACCGGTCCCTGCCCCTCGCCGGCCGCAAGGTGTCGCGGGTATGGCGGGTCAGCGGCCCTTCTGCTGCGGCGCCTCGATGGTGCCGCCGTACAGATCGACCGGTCGGGGCCGGACCGGATCCTTCGTGCCGGACGACTTCACGCCCTTCTTCCCATCATCGACCCTGGCGTCCGTTGTCGCCGGTGACGGCGCGCCGGGGACCGCCGGAGCGGGAATCTGCACCTTGGGTGCGTCCTTCTTCACGGCGGCGGTCGGGTTGCCGGAGACGCTGAGCCGGTCGAGGTTGATGTACCCGGGCGCGGGCGCCGGCACCATGCCCGCCTTCGCCGCCTTCGCGGCCAGGTTCTGCGGTGCCACGTTGTTCTCCACCTGGGCCGTGAGCGCCTGGTTCTGCTCGGTCAGCGCGGTCTGCTCGTTACGCAGTTCGATCAGCGTGTACTGTCCCCCGGACATGGTGACGTTCAGGACCAGGACCGCTACCAGCGCGGACGCCAGGACGAGGAAGCAGAACACCACGAACGGGGTACGCCGACGGCTGGGTCCGGCAGGGACGACCGAAAGGGCGGTGCGGCGTCGAGGTTCCGTCCGCGCCGGTCGTGCCTCGGGCGCCGCGGGTGCGTCGGGCTGGCTGGTGACGGCACTCATGCGCCGCTCCTGTCTGTGCGGCGGTCTGTGTGGCGGTCCGTGTGGCGGCCTGTGTGGCGGTCTGCGTGGCGGGCGGCCGGGCGTTCGGCGATGCGTTCGGCGGCGCGAAGCCGAGCCGAGGCGGCGCGGGGGTTGGCGGCGACCTCCTGCTCGGACGGGGTCTCGGTGCCCTTGGTGAGCAGGCGAAAGTGGGGCTGGTGCTCGGGCAGTTCCACCGGGAACCCGCGCGGCGCACTGGAACGCGACGCTGCCGCCAGTTCCCGCTTGGCGATCCCATCCTCGAGCGAGTGGTAGGAGAGGACCACGATCCGCCCGTGCAGATCGAGCGCACCGAGAGCGGCGGGGATGGCCCGCTCCAGCACGTCGAGTTCGTCGTTGACCGCGATCCGCAGCGCCTGGAAGGTTCGCTTGGCGGGGTGACCGCCGGTCCGGGCGGCGGCCGCGGGCACAGCCGAGCGGATCACCTCCACCAGCTGCCCGGTGGTCGCGAGCTCACCCACGGTACGGGCAGCGACGATGGCGCGGGCGATCCGCCCCGCGAACTTCTCCTCGCCCCAGCGGCGGATGATCCGCACGAGGTCGGCCTCGTCCGCGGTGTTGACCAGCTCGCGAGCGGTGATGCCGGAGGTGGTGTCCATCCGCATGTCCAGCGGCGCGTCGTGTGCGTAGGCGAAGCCCCGTTCGGTCTCGTCCAACTGCAGGGAGGAGACACCGAGATCGTAGAGCACCCCGTCGAGGTGATCGACGCCGGCCCGCGCCAGGACGGCAGGAACCTCGTCGTAGACGGCTTTGATCAGCGTGACCCGCCCACCGAAACGGGCGAGCCGTTCACCGGCCAGCCCGAGGGCCTGCGGATCCCGGTCGACGCCGACCAGGTGCAGGTGCGGGAACCGGGAGAGCATCGCTTCGCTGTGACCGCCCATGCCCAGGGTCGCGTCGAGCGCCACCGCACCCGCGTGCGCCAGGGCGGGGGCCAGGAGGTCGAGAGTACGGCTCAGCAGTACGGGTGTGTGCCGCATCGACGCCGGCGTCTGCCCGGTCATTCCACCTCGCCCCACCTCGTGCCGCGCACCATCCCTGCGGCCGGGATGCCGTGCCGCGGCCGTGTCGAACCAGCTCCGCGAGCGGGGAAGGTCCGACGTCGTCATGTCCTGATCAAGAATCGCATCCTGCGGGACCAAGAACCGGGACGCACGCGCGCGACGCGCCGGGATGTCGGTGCAGCCGGATCCCCATCCGCGCCTGCCCTTGCCTGCCTGACTCCGGGGAAGGTGAGTCAGGTCGGTCGGACGGGCGGCTGGAGATCCCACCACAGCGCTCCCGGCGCGTTGCATGGTCCCGGTGGTCATCGCGGCCTCAGAGGATGCCCGGCAGGGCGTCCTCGTCGGTCTCGGAGAAGGCGTTCTCCTTCTCCGTCAAGTACTCGCCCCACGCCTGGGCGTCCCAGATCTCGGCACGGGTCCCTGCCCCGATGACGGCCAGTTCCCGGTCCAGCCCCGCGTAGTCACGCAGCGCCACAGGGATGGTCACCCTCCCCTGCTTGTCCGGCACCTCGTCGGAGGCGCCGGAGAGAAAGACCCGGATGTAGTCCCGGACCTGGCGCGACGAGATGGGAGCTTGTCGCATCTGGTCGTGGACCCGTTCGAACTCCTTCTGGCTGAACACGTAGAGGCACCGTTCCTGCCCTCGGGTGAGTACCAGCCCCTCCGCCAGTTCCTCGCGGAACTTGGCCGGCAGGATGAGGCGGCCCTTCTCGTCGAGACGGGGTGAATGCGTTCCCAGGAACACCTCACACCCCCAAGCGTGCCTCCACGATCCTCTACTGCCCTCCACTTTACTCCACACTTCACCACTGTCAACGCCGGCGGTGCTCCACTGTCAGCCCGCTTGGCCGTTTACGGGCGTCATCGACCGGAACATGCCCCGCCGGTGATTCGCCACAGACCCCGTCCCTTTGCCCAGCCGAGACGCGGACACGCCGCTGGGCATCGGCCGTGCCGGTCGGTGTGCAGGCGCTCGCCATCCGGTGGTGGAGGGAAATGGAGGGGGCCCTCAGCGGGAGAAGGCGGCGCTTTCGGCGGGAAAGGATGGATCACTGGCTCGCCGGACGGCAACCCCACTCCGCGTCCGATCTCACGACCCGGTCGATTCACTCGGGATGCAGCGCTCCTTTCCCGTCGACATTGGGCGTGTCGCGGGACCGGATGCTGGGAGAGGGCGGTGTCGCTGGAGAGCAGGCACCACGCAACAGCGGAAGGCATCGGCGGGAAGGCAGGACGAGGCGTCCGCCGGGCGCCGGTCTATCGGCGGTGCCGGTCAGACGATCTATCGGCGGTGCCGGTCAGACGATCGCATCACGCCGAGAACATCGCGCCGGTCGTACGACGATCAGGCTCGCTTCACGCTGGTGACGCGAGTCTGGCGAACCGATTTCAGGACTCGTCGCGTCGGCGCTCGTCCCAGCGATTCTCGAGCGACGTCATGAAGGCACTGCGGTGCGGACCGGAGTTGTCGCCGCCGCGGCCCGCTCCGTTCGGCCGGCCACGGGTGTGCCGTGCGGACGCCCAGTAGATGCCGCCGCCCATGATCACGAATCCAAGGACGCCGAGCACGATGATCTGCGAGGAGATGCCGAACAACAGGACGAGGACGCCGATCACGGCCACGAGGGAACCGAGCACGACGTGCCGGGCGGCCAACGACCGATTCGTTCCGGACCCGAGCGTGCTGGCCAGTTTGGGATCTTCATTGTGCAACTGTTGTTCCAGTTGCTCGAGCAGGCGCTGCTCGTGCTCCGACAGTGGCATCACTGCCTCCTTGCCCTCGGTCCGACCTGAAGGATCCCCGCGCCCGTTGCTTGGGCCCCGTGAGGAAAACTCTCCGACTCCTGGTCTGGAGAACGATTCTCGCACGGTTTGTGTTCCCGTTTTCACTCGGATATCGAGCGGTCGCGGGGTGGGTCCGGCGAGTCGTCCATACCACGCCGTCGCGGTCGGGCGGTGCAGTCAGAACGGTGTGTCCACGTCCAGAATAGAGGCCCGTCGAAGACGATGGGAAGCCGTCGGACGCCCCGTGGGGATATCCGCTCCACCAGTCGTCGCCCGGGTCCGTCAGCGCCATTCGGTGAGTCGCTCCGCCGCGAGATCCTCACCCTCCGAGTCCGTTCGGCGCGCCGTCTCCCGATGCCGGCGGGCGTGCCTGCCCGCCCATCAGTCGCGCCGGTCCGACGGCGGCTGCACCGAAGCGACGGTGCACGTCGTCGAGGGTGCGTTCGGCGCGGCGCCAGTTGTTCTCGCGCCGATCGATGCTCAATTGTTCGGCGGCCCCGGTCTCCCCGGTCAGCGATTCCGTCCGCAGACCGATCAGGCGAACAGCCATCGGCCGCGGTCCCAGGGCACGAAGCAGCGCGACGGCGACCGCGTGCAGCCGCGCCGCGCTGTCGACACCCTCAGCCATCGAGTGCGAGCGGGTGAGCGTGGTGAAGTCGGCGTAGCGGAGCTTGAGGGACACCGTGCGGGACCGCAGCCCCGCGCCCCGCAGCCGGGCCGCGGTGCGATGCGCCAACCGGAGCAGTTCGGCCTCCAGGCGCACATCGTCCGCCACGTCCTCGGCGAAGGTCTCCTCGGCACCGATGCTTTTCTCGATCCGGACCGGAGTGACGGGACGGGGGTCGATTCCCCAGGCGAGCCGGTGGACGTGCTCGCCGGTCGCACCGAGCATTCGCCGCATCGTCCCGACCGGCGTCGCTGCCAGCTGCGCCACCGTGGAGATGCCCGCCCGTGCCAGCACCCGCCGGGTCTTCTCCCCCACGCCCCACAGCGCCGTCACCGGCAGCGAATGCAGGAACGCCACGGTGTGCTCGGCGGGGATCACGAGCAGGCCGTCGGGCTTCGCCCGGGTGGACGCGATCTTGGCGACGAACTTCGAACCGGCGATGCCGACCGTCGCGGGGAGACCGAGTTCGCGGCGGATCCGCTCGCGCAACAGCCGCCCGATCTGCAGTGGCTCCCCGAGCCGGCGGACGGCGCCACCGACGTCGAGAAAGGCCTCGTCCACGCTGACCTGCTCCACCAGATCAGTCATCTGGGTGAAGACCCCCATCACCGCCGTCGACATCCGGCGGTACTTCTCCATGGACGGTTCGACGATCCGCACCTGCGGGCACAGCCGCAGGGCGGCGCCGACCGGCATCGCCGACCGGACCCCGTACGCGCGGGCCTCGTACGACGCGGAGAGCACCACCGAGCGTGGCGAGTGGTGGGCGACCAGCACTTCCCGGCCCCGAAGGGACGGATCGTCGAGCTCCTCGACCGAGACGTAGAAGGCGTCCATGTCCACGTGCAGGATGACGCTGCCACGCGTGGACGCACCCGCCCGTCCTCGCTCCTGCACCGCCACAGTCCCATGTTAGGAGCCGCTACCGACGTTCCGGTGCCGCCGCGTGCCCGTGGTGGCAGCCGACCCGACCCTAGACTGGCACCGACCGCAGACCCCCGACCCGAGGAGCCCGCATGTCCGCACCGGTACGCCCGGGTCACACCGTCCCGGCCGACGACCGGGCCTTCGTGGCAGCCGTCGACGCCGCTCTCGCCGCGTTCTTGCGCGGCGAGGTCGAGAACCTGGCCGCCATCTCCCCCGACGGTCGGCACCTGGTCGACGCGATCGCGAGCCTGAGCCGGGGCGGAAAGCGGATGCGCGCCACCCTGTGCTACTGGGGCCACGCGGCCGTGGACACCCCGGCGACGGTCGACATCGTGCAGGCCGGCGTCGCGCTCGAGCTCTTCCAGACCGCCGCCCTGATCCACGACGACATCATCGACCGGTCGGACACACGCCGTTCGATGCCGAGCGTGCACCGCCGATTCGAGGCCCTGCACGCGGAGCACGGCTGGGCCCTGGACGGCACCCACTTCGGAACCTCCGCGGCGGTGCTGACCGGCGACCTGTGCTTGAGTTTCAGCGAGCAGGTGTTCGGCTCACTCGGTGCCGCCGCCGCGAGCGGCACGCGCGCCCGCCTCGTGTTCGACCAGATGCGCATGCAGGTGCTGACGGGCCAGTACCTCGACGTCCTGGAGGAGGTGGCCGGACCGAGCCGGGAGCCCGCCGAAGCCGTGGCCCGCGCCCGGACCATCTCGTCGTACAAGTCGGCCCGGTACTCGGTGGAGCGTCCGCTCGTGCTCGGTGCCGCCCTGGCCGGCGCGGAGGCGGACCTCATCGACGCGCTCAGCGCGACCGGACTGCCCCTGGGCGAAGCGTTCCAGTTGCGCGACGACGTCCTCGGCGTCTTCGGTGACCCGGCGCTGACCGGCAAGCCCGCGGGCGACGACCTGCGCGAGGGCAAGCGCACCGTCCTGATCGGCTTCGCCCTCCAGCAGGCGCCGGCGGACGAGGCCGCCTGGCTCAGCGCCCAGCTCGGGAGACCGGATCTCGACTCGGCCACCATCGAGCGGCTCCGCACGATCCTGATCGACTCCGGCGCACTGCGCCGCACCGAGCAGCTCATCGAGGATCTTCATCGGCGGGCGGTGACGGCGATCGGGCTGCTGCCGGCGCCGGTCCCGGTCCGCGCGGCCCTGACCGAGCTGGCCGGCCGCGCGGTCAGTCGTCAGGCCTGACCTCGGCGGACGGACGGTCCCACGACGTCACCAGGCGAGCGCCTGCGCCCGACGGCGGATCTCGGTCTTGCGGCCGGTGCGCAGCGCGTCGATCGGACGGCCGGGCAGCGACTCGTCGAAGGTGAAGAGCCAGCGCAGCGCCTCGTCGTCGCTGAATCCCGCGTCGCGCAGCACGCTGATCGTGCCCCGCAGACTGTCCACCGGCCCGTCCTCGGTCAGGAATGCGGCCGGGACGCTGCGTACCGGAGGCTCACCCACCCGGAGGGCGAGCAGGGTCCCGTCGTCGATCAACCGATGCACCTTCGTGACCTGCAGATCGAGTCGCTCGGCGGCGTCGGGCAGGGGCAGCCAGTCACCCACGAGGTCGGTCAGGGAGTCGGATTCCGGCGTTGCGTTCGTGCCCGTGATCGGGCTCGCATCATGCGTGTCCACGGTGTCAGCGTGCCACGGACGGCGCCCACGCGCCACGTCGGAGTGCTCCGATCAGCAGGTTGCGGAGGGACGGTCGGAGGCGGGCGCCCTGAGGGTTGCGACACGGTATATCTCACGCCGCACAATCCGAAGCGACGAGATCGGTTTGTGATATGGCGAATCTCGGGTACATTCACAGCTGTCTCATTCGCAACACCTTCACCACCGGAACCACCCTCACCACGCCGACTGGGGGCGCGCGAGGCTGGTTCCGGTCGGGGGTGCCCACGATCCGTGAGGTCGACCTATGTCTGCTAGCCCCTCGTCCGCCCTGCCCTGCGGCGCGTCACCGGACACCACTCGGCACGCGGCCGCGCCGGGCCGCCGCGTTCTCGGTGCCGCCGTCACCGCCGCCACCGTGCCGGCCGTGATGCTCACCTCGCTCGCCGTCGCCGCCCCCGCCGTCGCCGCACCGGCGCACGCACCGGCCGGCGCTCAGACTCCGCTGCTCGGTGCCCCCGCCCTGCAGGTGCCGGCCCGGGCCGTGCCGGCCCGATACACCGTCAAGCGAGGCGACAGCGTCTGGGCCATCGCGACCCGGTACGGCCTGAACCCGACGTCCGTCCTGGCCCTCAACCGGCTGACCGGGGCCAGCATCATCCATCCCGGCCAGGTACTTCGCCTGACCGGCGCGGTGAGCGCGCCGGCCCGGCCCGCCCCCCGACCCGCTGCTGCGTCTCGACCGGCGACACCCCGACCGGCTGCCACCCCGGTGACCAGGTCCGGTTCGTACGTCGTGCGCTCCGGTGACACGCTGTCCGCCATCGCGGCCCGGCACGGCGTGAGCCTGTCGTCCGTGCTCACCGCCAACGGGCTGACGATGACCTCGATCATCTATCCGGGTCAGAACCTCCGGCTCTCCGGTTCGGCCGCCCTGCGTTCGGCCGCCCCGCGGGTGGCCGTCAGCACCGCCCGTCCGACCGCCACCGGCGGTTCGTACACGATCCGCAGCGGAGACACCCTCGGCGCGATCGCCGCCCGGCACGGGGTGTCCTTGCCGGCCCTGCTGAGCGCCAACCGGATGTCCGTCTCGACCATCATCTACCCGGGCCGCCGGCTGACCATCCCGGGACGAGGGGTCACGGTCACGCCGGCCGCCACGCCGCGGAAGGCCACACCGGAGCTGGTGCCGAGCACGTTCCTGCACTACACCTACCCGACGACCGTCGTGGCCGATGCCAACCGCAACAAGGCGGCACTGCTCGCTTCCCGGTTGCCCAATCCAGCGCAGATGCAGCAGATCGTCGCCAGCACCGCGCGGTCGATGGGCGTGAACCCGGCCCTGGCGATGGCTTTCGCGTATCAAGAGTCGGGTTTCTCGGCCACCGCCGTGTCCCCGGCCAACGCCATCGGCGTGATGCAGGTGATCCCCTCGTCCGGGACGTGGGCGTCCCAACTGGTCGGCCGGCCGCTGAACCTGCTGAATCCGTACGACAACGCCACGGCCGGCGTGGCCATCATCCGTGCCCTGGTGCGGTCCAGCCCGAACCTGGATCATGCGATCGGCTCCTACTACCAGGGGCAGGGATCGGTCAGCCGGTACGGATTCTTCGCCGACACCCGTGCCTACGTGAACAGCGTCAAGGCGCACATGAAGCGGTTCGGCTGACCGCAGGCCCGTGGCCGGGCAGGTTCCCGGTACCGACCCGACCTACCCGTGGTGCGCCCCGGTGCGAGTGTTGCGCCGGGGTGCCCCGCCCACGCGCCGTAGGATCGTCGGGTGCAGCACCGCGTACCCGACCGGCTGGTGGGCCGGGTGATCGACCAGCGCTACGAGATCGTCGAGCGGCTGGCGCGCGGAGGCATGTCCACCGTCTACCTCGCCGTGGACGGACGCCTGGACCGCGAGGTGGCGGTCAAGGTGATGGCCGACCACCTGACGGCTGATCCCGACTTCCTCGACCGGTTCATCCGCGAGGCCCGGGCCGCCGCCCGCCTCAACCACCCTCACGTCGTCCAGGTGCAGGACCGCGGGGCCGACGACGACGTCGTCTACCTCGTGATGGAGTACGTGCCCGGGCAGACGCTCCGGCAGGTGCTCGACCAGCGCGGTCGACTGACACCGCGGCACGCTCTGGCCCTGATCGATCCCGTGATCGACGGCCTCGCGGCAGCGCACGACGCCGGCCTCATCCACCGCGACGTGAAGCCGGAGAACGTTTTGATCGGGCACGACGGCCGGGTCAAGGTGGCGGACTTCGGCCTGGTCCGTGCCATCACGGCCCCGACCAACTCGACCACGCTGCTCGGCACCGTCGCCTACATCGCCCCCGAGGTGGTGCTCGGTGATCCGACGGACGCGCGCAGCGACCTCTACTCCGTCGGCGTGCTGCTGTACGAACTGCTCACCGGCCGACAGCCGTTCACCGGTGCGAGCGCCGTGCAGGTCGCCTACGCGCACGTCAACTCGGTGGTCCCCCCGCCGTCCCGGCTGGTGCCCGGCCTGTCCCCGGATCTGGACGAACTGGTGCAGTGGTGCGCCGCGACCGACCCGGACAACCGGCCGGTGCACGCGCACGCCCTGCTCGAGGAACTGCGGCACATCCAGAGCACCATGACGGACGAGGACCTGGATCAGGCCGGCCCGAGCGCGCCCGACGCCGGTCTGCTGGCTCCGAGTCCCGCACTGGCCGCGTCCGCCGCCCGGGACACCGAACGGACGGTCCTGCCGGAGCGGCCGGACCGCCCCCCGCGCGGCATGCCCGCGGGGATTCCCGGAGGCGACCGCACCGAGGTGATCGGACCCCTCGCGGCGACCACGGCGATCTCCGGCCCCGGCGTGGTTACCGGGGCGCCCGAACGCGCCGCGGCCGACACGTCGACGGTCCGCCCCGGCCACGCCGGCGCTCCCCTCCCACGGCCGACCCGCGGCGGCACCGCCCCCGTCTCACTGCACCGGGGACACGCCCGCCGGCGCGGCGTCCTGCTGGTGGTGCTCGCCCTGCTCGTCGCCCTCGTCGCCGGGTTGCTGGCCTGGTTCTTCGGCTACGGCCCCGGGGTCGCCGTCGCCGTCCCGGACGTGCGGACCCGCACCCTCGCAGCGGCGGAGCGGTCGCTCGCCGAACTCGGCCTGGCCGGCACGGTACGGCGGGTCAACGACGAGGTCGCGGCCATCGGCACGGTGATCGACACGGACCCCGCCGCCGCCACGCCGATCCGCCGGTTCCAGCCGGTCACGCTGCTGGTCTCGGCCGGGCCCACACTGTATGCGGTTCCCGGGGTGGTCGGGCGGACGACCGAGGAGGCCCGGGCCACCCTCACGGGCGCACGACTCGACGTCGGCACCGTCAGCGGCGCCTGGAGCGAGACGGTCGCCGCCGGCCGGGTGCTCAGTCAGCTGCCGGCCGCGGACGCGCAGCGCCGGGCCGGCTCGGGCGTGAACCTCGTGGTCTCCCGGGGACGCCAGCCCGTGGACGTCCCCGACGTCACCGGTTCACCGGAGCGGCAGGCGCGGCAGCGGCTGGCCGACGCGGGGCTCCTCGTCGCGCTCGCGCCCGCCCGCGTGTTCAGTGGCACGGTGCCGGAGGGCTCGGTCACGGCGCAGGCACCCGCCGGTGGGCAGGCCCCGCGGGGGTCGACGGTCAACCTCACCCTGTCGAAGGGCCCCCGCATGGTCGAGGTGCCCGATCTGATCGGCACCCAGGTCGACCAGGCGCGTCGGCGGCTGGAGACGACGGGTTTCCGGGTCGAGGTACGCGAGGTGCTCGGCGGGTTCTTCGGCACCGTCCGGGCACAGGACCCGGCCGGCGGCGGCACCGCTCCCGAGGGGTCAACGATCGTGCTGACCGTGGTCTGAGCCGGCAGCGCGCGGTCAGCGTGCGCGCTCCTCCTCGGCGAGCCGGACCGGTGAGATCAGCAGGCCGTCGCGTACCAGCGACGGCAGAACCCGTCGAGCGGTCACCAGCCGCACGGCGGCCAGGACCAGGTACAGACCCGAGAAGCCGAACCGTGTGTACGTCTGGACGTCGTCGGGGAGGAACACGCTCGCGGAGAAATCACCGAGGAAGAGCACCAGGATGAGCACGGCCTCCCGCACCGTCAGCTTCAGATCGGTGAGCAGGCTCATCGCGAAGATGGATTGCGCTCCGGTGAGGAAGAGTTCCTGCCGCTGCAGCGGGTCCATCGGCAGTCCCGTGAGCGAACCGCCGCCGAGCAGGAAGGCGATCGGCACCGCTCCGACCAACAGCGACCACTGGTTGATCTTGGAGGAGAGCAGGGTGCCGAGCCCCTCGTTGGCGCTCTGTCGCCACGCGAAGATGCACGCCGGGATCAACTCGGCGGTCTCCGTGGCCAGCGGCGCGATCCACTGCACCATGAGGAAGCTGTCCACACCCAGATCCTGTCCGGACTGGACCAGTGAGCCGGAGAACGGCTCGGCCGAGAGCAGGATCACCGTGGCAGCCACCACCATGAGCGCGATGGTCACCAACCGCCGGGCACCGGTCGGGAGCACGGCGATCGCGGCGGGTGGCCCGATGAAGTCCGGTTCCTCCTTCGGAGCCCGCCACAGTCGCGTCACGTAGAAGGCGAACATCCCGATCAGGACGACCGAGTCGATCACCGTCAGAGAGGGACGCAGGACCAGCGTGAGCGCGTAGACGGAGATCAAGCCCAGCACGACCACGTCCACCGTCGCGAGGCGTCCGAGGCGGAAGTCGAAGGGTGAGCCGGCGGAGGGATTCTTCCGGTTCTGGCGCCGGAATCCGAGCGCCGCCACCAGGACGACCAGCGACCAGCCGACGCCGATCAACAGCCGGTTCGCCCCGGTCATGTTCGCCAGCGCGAGCGGTGCGCTCTGCGGGTCGGTGCCGGCCTGGAAGGCGAACAGGAGATCGACCGCGTACTCCGGCAGGATCGCGATCAGCGCCAGAAACGAGATCGCGAGCCCCTGCGGCAGATCGATCTGCGCCAGTTCGGTCCCCCAGGTGAGCAGCAGCGCGGCTCCGATGAACGCCGCGCCGTAGATCAAGACGCTGGCGATGGGCAACAGCTCGATGCCGAAGAGCAGACTCACCATGGCGGGCGTGAACAGCGCCACCGCAACGGCGATGGGCACCAACCGCCCCGCGGACACCGCGGAGGTCGACGTCGCGCGTCCGGTCACCGTGCGGCTCCCCGCACGATCGCCCGGGCCCGACCGAGCACGCCGGACAGCGTGCGGACCACGCCGGGATCAGCGATGACGGCGTCCGAAGAACATGCGCAGCAGCCGGGTGAGCAGGCCGGAGCGTCTACGTCCGTAGCCTCCCGTCGACCGGTGGTGAGCGCCCAAGGGGTTCCCGAGATACCCACCACCCATCGGGCTGGTGCGATGGTGACCCCCACCGTAGGACTTGCGACCGTGATGTCCCACGTCGCTCCTTCCGATCGTCCGACTGTCGACCAGCTCCGACGGAGCGGCCACGACGAATACTACTCCGCGGCACCTGGCCGGTCCCCGCGACCCCGGCACCGACATCGTCCTACCGCGTCAGTTCCCGGCGAGGGACTCCGCAACGAGGAAGGCGAGCTCCAGGGACTGCTGGTGGTTCAGCCGAGGGTCGCACACCGACTCGTACCGGGTGAGGAAGGCCTCCTGGTCGATCCGGTCGGAGCCGCCCAGGCACTCGGCGACGTCGTCGCCGGTCATCTCGACGTGCAGGCCCCCGGGCACGGTGCCCAGTTCCCGATGCACCTCGAAGAAGCCGCGGACCTCGTCCACCACGTCGTCGAAGTTCCGGGTCTTGTACCCGTTCGGGGAGGTCACGGTGTTGCCGTGCATCGGGTCGGTGATCCACAGCACCGTGGCCCCGCTGTCGGTCACCGTGCGCACCAGGTCCGGCAGTCGGTCGCGGATGAGACCGGCGCCCATCCGGGTGATGAAGGTCAGTCGTCCGGGTTCCCGCTCCGGGTCCAGCCGGTCGATCAGGCCGAGCACGTCGTCGGGCGCCGTGCCGGGGCCGAGCTTGACGCCGATGGGGTTGCGCACGCGGGACAGGAAGTCCACGTGCGCGCCGTCGAGGTCGCGGGTCCGCTCCCCGATCCAAACGAAGTGCGCGGAGGTGTCGTACGGCAGCCGGCTGCGCGAGTCGATCCGGGTGAGCACCCGCTCGTACTCGAGCACGAGCGCCTCGTGGCTGGCGAAGAACTCGACTCCGCGCAGCGCGTCGAAGTCCGCGCCGCACGCGGCCATGAACTTCAGCGCCCGGTCGATCTGGGCCACCGTCGACTCGTAGCGCACGTGCGCCGGGTGGGCCGCGAAACCCCGGTTCCAGTCGTGCACGGCGCGCAGGTCGGCGAACCCGCCCTGGGTGAAGGCCCGGACGAGGTTCAGCGTCGAGGCGGCGTTGTGGTAGGCGCGGATCAGCCGCGCCGGATCGTGACGCCGGGACGCCTCGGTGAAGTCGTAACCGTTGACCATGTCACCGCGGTAGGCGGGCAGGGTGACCCCGTGACGGGTCTCCTCGTTGGAGGACCGCGGCTTGGCGAACTGTCCGGCCATCCGGCCCATCTTCACCACCGGCAGCGAGGCTCCGTAGGTGAGCACGACGGCCATCTGCAGGATGGTGCGCACGCGAGCGCTGATCCGGTCCGCGGTCATCCCCGCGAAGGTCTCTGCGCAGTCCCCGCCCTGCAGCACGAAAGCGTTGCCCTGCGCGGCGGCGGCGAGCCGGGTCCGCAGCTGATCCACCTCGCCGGCGAACACGAGCGGCGGCGCCGAGGACAGTTCGGTCAGCGCCGCGTCCAGGCCCGGGCCGTCCTGCCAGTCCGGCTGCTGCGAGATCGGCAGCGACCGCCACGCGTCCAGGCCCGGATACGCGGCGGCACCCTCCTGGGTGCCGGTCGCGGGGATCATGCGGGATCCGGGGATGGCTGCGTCGAGATTCACGCGCTCAGCGTACCGGCGGTGCGAGTGGGCGCGGAAACCGTGTCCTTCCGCCGTCCCGGAGGTCCTGGAGCCGGTGCGGCCGCAGCAGCCGATCCCGCGGCCGGTCGGTCAGCCACGCCCGGTCCCGTCGTCGGACCCGGAGCGCTTCCGTGCGAGTTCGGCCTTGACGGTCGCGGCGTACACGTCCGGCACGGATTCCTGCCCCGACAGCCGGGCCAGGTTCAGCATGATCTCGTCGGTCACGGCGCGCAGCACGTCCCGGTCCTCGTGCTGCCCGTGGTACCGGCGGAAATCGAGCGCGGGCCCGATGATGATGCCGACCCGGTGCACCCGCGGGACGATCCGACCGATCGGTTGGACCTGGTCGGTCCCGATCATGGCGACCGGGATCACGGGCACCCCTGCCTCCAGGGCGAGGGTGGCGACGCCGACCTTGCCGCGGTAGAGCCGCCCGTCGGGACTGCGGGTGCCCTCCGGGTAGATGCCGAGCAGCTTGCCCGCCCGCAACACGTCCGCCGCGGCGGTCAGGGACAAGGCACTGGCGGCGCCTCCGGAGCGGTCCATCGGCAACTGGTTGATCAGGCGGAAGAACAGGGCGGTGAACCAGCCCTTGAGCCCGGTGCCGGTGAAGTACTCCTGCTTGGCCAGGAAGGCGACGGGGCGCGGCACGACCACGGGAAGGAACACCGAGTCCGAGAACGAGAGATGATTGCTGGCCAGGATCGCGCCGCCCGTGCCGGGAACGTGCCGCAGACCGCTCACCCACGGCCGGAACACCAGGCGCACGAGCGGACCGACGACCAGATGCTTCAAGAACCAGTAGAACAAGGCCAGCCCTCCCGCTCCGGTGACGCCCTCACCCTACCGGCCCGCATCGGCGCAGACCGATGACGGCGGCATGTCGCCGCTCGGCGCCGGCTCCCACGGTCCGGACCGTCCGCGCCGGGGCCCGGGGTGGCACGATAGGACCATGCGGGCCCCCTCCGATTTCCTCGCGTTCTCCCGGGCCGGTTCCGGTGAGCGGCAACGCACCGGTGTCGTCGTCAGCCACGGGTTCACCGGCTCCCCCACCTCCGTGCTGCCGTGGGCGCGTCACCTGGCCGACGCCGGTTTCGCCGTCCGGGTACCCCTGCTCGAAGGACACGGCACGAGTTGGCAGCACCTCAACCGCACCACCTGGCAGCAGTGGTACGGCAGTCTGGTGACCGCCTACCACGACCTCGCCGACCACGTGGACGGGGTCGCCGTGGCAGGACTGTCGATGGGCGGCACACTCGCCCTGCGGTTGGCCGCCCAGTACCCGATCGTCGGCGCGACGCTCGTCAATCCTGCGATGACCTTCGCCTCCCCCGCCGCACGGTGGGTGGGTGCGCTGAAGTTCGTCTGCCGGTCCCTGCCCGCGATCGGCAGTGACATCAAGGCGCCCGGCGTCGACGAGGAGGCGTATCCCCGCACTCCCGTCGCCGCGACCCACCAGCTGGCGCGGCTGTTCGCGGCGACCGACCCGCTGCTGCCGGAGGTGCACTGCCCGGTGCAGATCTTCCGGTCCACGGTGGATGCGGTCGTCCCGGACAGCAGCCTGACCGCGATCACCGCCGGCCTACCGGTCGCTCCCGAGGTGATCGCCCTGCACAACAGCTATCACGTGGCCACCCTGGACAACGACGCCGCGCAGATCTTCACCGCCTCGGTCCGCTTCCTCGACGCGTGCGTCCGCCCGGAAACGGCGCCCAGCCGATGAGCGACCCGCGGGCGGTGGAGCCCTCTCGCCCGGACGACGAGGCGGCCTGGCAGGACCTGGTCCGCCGGTTCCATGAGTCCGGTCCGGCCAGCCACGAGTCCGGACCGGCGCCCGGCCCGCGCGACCACGTGGTGGACGAGCCGGACGAGGACTTCGAGCCGCCCGAACCGGCCCCGCTCAGTTCCGCCGAGCCGGCCCTGGCGCTGGCCTGGACCGGCGTCGTCGTCTCCCTCGGTCTGCTGCTGGTCGTCACCGTGTTCCTCCGGCCGGCACCCAGCGTGTTCGCCTGGGCCCTCGCCGGGTTGTTCGTCATCAGTGCCGGCTACCTGGCGTATCGACTGCCCCGCGAGCGACACGACGACGACGACGGCGCCCGGGTCTGAGCCCGCCCAGCAGCCGTGGCCGGGGAGCGCTCAACGGCGGCTACGCGCACTGACCCGGGCCAGGTCCGCAGCACCGACCAGACCGGCGTCGGCGCCGAGCGTCGCGGCCACGATCGGCGCCACCGGGCGGAACCCGCGCCCGGTCAGGTGGCGGGCGAAAGCGTGGCGGGCCGGTTCGAGCAGCAGGTCGCCCGCGGCGCTGAGACCGCCGCCGATCACGAACCGGCCCGGATCCAGCGCGGCGGACAGGTTCGCGAGCCCGATCCCCAGCCACCGACCCATGTCCTCGAGCAGCTCCCGGCTGGCCGGGTCACCGTCGACGGCGAGCGCGGTGACCAGGGCCCCCGTGATCACCTCCGGGTCGCCCCCGGCCGCCGCCAGCAGCCGGTGCGCCAGCGGTGAGGCTGCCCGCGCCAGGCCCCGTGCCTCCCGTCCGAGGGCATTGCCGGACGCGTACTGTTCCCAGCACCCGCGGTTCCCGCACTCGCAGCGATGCCCCTCCGGCATGATGACCTGGTGGCCGAACTCCCCGGCCAGACCGAACTCGCCGCGCTCCAGTTGCCCGTCGCGGACCAGCGAACCGCCGATGCCGGTACCCAGCGTGATGCACGCCAGTCGGGACACGTGCCGGCCGGCGCCGAAGCGGTACTCCCCCCACCCGGCCGCGTCCGCGTCGTTGACCACGAGGATGCGTCGCCCCAGCCGAGCCTCCAGCGTCGCCCGCAGCGGCTCGTTGCGCCAGGCCAGGTGAGGACTGAACAGGACGGTCGAGCCGCTCAGGTCCATCCAGCCGGCCGCGCCGATGCCGACCGAGAGGATCCGGTGCGCGGCGGAGAACTCATGAACCAGCGCCACGATCGTCTCCTCGACGGCAGCTGCGTCGGTCGCCGGCGTCGCGCGCTGCGCTCGGTCGATCACCACGCCCTCGGCGTTCACCACCCCTGCGGCCACCTTCGTGCCACCGATGTCCACGCCCAGCGACAGGGAACGACGGGCCAGCCGGGACGGGATCCGGCGCGGTGAGCGGTCCACCTGCGGTGGCCGGCGGGCGGAGCGGTCACGGCCGGCGCGCCCGTACGGGACGCCGGGAAGCGGCACCGACCGATCGTCCATGGCCGTCAGTGTAGGGGGTGGGCGGATGGGGACGGACCCGGCTGAGGTTACTCATTGGTAACTTCTGGCCGGATGAGTGACGTCCGGCCGATATGCTGACCCCAGCAGGCGGTTGCGAGGAACGGTTCGAGTTGCACCCGTGCTGCACACGATGCCGAAGGAGCTCCCGTGCGCGAAGCCGTCGTCCCGGCCCTGGTCGAGGTGGACCCGGACCTGAACATCACCGACCTGTTGCTGCGGCAGACCGCCAAGCCACACGATCCCGCACTGTTCGCCCGGCGCGGCGCCGCTGACGCCTGGCAGGACGTGCCCGCCACCCTCTTCCTCGCCGAGGTCACGGCGGTCGCCCGCGGACTGATCGCGAGCGGCATCCAGCCCGGTGACCGGATCGGCATCATGGCCTCGACCAGCTACCAGTGGTCCCTCGTCGACTTCGCGATCTGGTTCGCCGGTGCCGTGTCCGTGCCGGTGTACGAGACCTCCGCGCCCAGCCAGGTCGCGTGGAATCTGACCGATTCGGGCGCCCGTGCCATCTTCGTCGAGTCGGACCGGCACCGCGCCGTGGTTGACCGGGCGCGCGAACTCGAGGACCTGGTCGCCGTGGGCGACGTCTGGGTGATGGACGACGCCGGTCTGGCGCCGCTGATCGCCGCCGGACGGGACGTCCCCGCCGCCACGGTGGAGGATCGCCGCAGCGCCGCCGGCCTGGAGGACCCGGCCACCGTGATCTACACGTCCGGGACGACGGGCCGGCCCAAGGGCGTGATCCTCACGCACGGGAACTTCGTGCGGCTGGCCGACAACGCCTCGGCCGCGCTCGGCTCGGTCGCTCACGAGGGTGCGCGGACCATCATGTTCCTGCCCCTGGCGCACGTGTTCGCCCGTTTCATCGCCGTGCTCGCCGTCTCGGCCGGCTGCGTGGTCGCGCACACCCCGGACGTGAAGAACCTGCTGCGGGACCTGCAGGGCTTCCGCCCCGACTTCATCCTCGTCGTGCCGCGGGTCTTCGAGAAGGTGTACAACGCCTCGAAGCTGAAGGCCGAGGACGGCGGGCGCGGCACGATCTTCGCCGCCGCCGAGCGGGTCGCGATCGACTGGTCCCGGGCGCGGCAGGCCGGTTCCGTACCGGTGGGTCTGCGGCTGCGGCACGCCCTGTTCGACCGGCTCGTCTACGGGAAACTACGCACCGCGATGGGTGGCCGGGTCCGTTTCGCCGTCTCCGGCGGTGGACCGCTCGGGGAGCGCCTCGGCCACTTCTTCGACGGCGTGGGCGTGACCGTGCTCGAGGGCTACGGCCTGACCGAGACGACGGCGCCGTTGACCGTCAACACACCCGAGAAGATCAAGATCGGGACCGTGGGCCCGGCACTTCCGGGCAACGGGATCCGGATCGCCGAGGACGGCGAGGTGCTCGCGGCCGGGGTCTGCGTCACCCCCGGCTACTGGCGCCGGGACGACCTGAACGCGGAGGCCTTCTCCGACGGCTGGTTCCACACCGGCGACCTCGGCGAACTCGACGAGGACGGTTACCTGCGGATCACCGGGCGGAAGAAGGAGATCCTCGTGACCTCCGGGGGGAAGAACGTCGCGCCGAGCGGGCTGGAGGACGCGATCCGCGCCGACTCCTTGGTCTCCCAGTGCATCGTCGTCGGCGATCACCGGCCGTTCATCAGCGCCCTGGTCACCCTCGACGAGGAGGCCCTGCCCGGATGGTTGAAGCGGCACCAGCTGCCCGCGATGTCGGCGGCGGACGCGGCCGGGAACGACGTCGTCGTCGCCCGGGTGCAGGAGCTCGTCGACGCCGCCAACGAGCGGGTGTCCCGGGCGGAGTCGATTCGCGCGTTCCGGGTCGTGCCCACCGACTTCACGGAGGCCTCCGGTCACCTGACGCCCTCATTGAAGCTGCGACGCGCTCGGGTGATCGCCGACTTCACCGACCTCATCGACGAGATCTACGCCGCACAGCGGCGTTGAGCCAGTGGCAGCGGTGAGCCTACGTCAGGCGCCGGTGTGCAGGTTGAGCAGGGCGTTCTCCACCACCTCGGTCAGGGCCGGGTGGATCCAGTACTGGCCGCGGGCCATCCGGTGCGCGGGCAGGCCGGTGTGCATGGCCTGGACCAGCGGCTGGATCAGCATCGATGCCTCGTGCCCGAGCAGGTGCGCACCGAGGATCCGGCCGGTGCCGCGCTCGGCGAGCAGCTTGACGATGCCCGTCCGGTCCTCCATCGCCCACCCGTAGGCCGTGCTGCCGTAGTCCTGGACGGCGACCGCCAGGTCCTGCCCCACGGCGGCGCAGTGGGACCGCGCCTGCGCCTCGGTCATCCCCACCTGTGCGAGCTGCGGGTGGGTGAAGACCGCGGACGGGACGAACCGGTGGTCGCTGGCCAGCAGCGATCCGGTGGTGGTCAGGTTGTGTGCCACCACCCGGGCCTCGTGGTTGGCCACGTGCTTGAGCTGGTACTCGGAGCAGATGTCCCCCAGCGCCCACACCCCGGGGGCGGGCCGGCCGGCGGCGAGCACGCGCTGGAACTGGTCGACCCGGAGCCGCCCGTCGTGGTGCAGGTCCAGGCCGACCGCACCGGCGCCCAGCCGATCCGTGTTGGGGATCCTGCCGACCGCGATCAACACCAGATCCGCATCCACATGTCCCGCGTCCCGGTCCTCGGCATCCATCAGGGACACCCGGACCGGTCCGGTGCCGGGGTGCTCCTCGTCGATCGGGGCGATCGCCGTGATCTCCGTGCCCAGCCGCACGTCCCACTGGTCACGGGCGGCACGGGTGAACCGGTCCGCGATCGTCTCGTCCAGGTCCCGGAGCAACGTCGTGCCGCGGACCACCTGAGTGACCGCCACACCGATCTGGTGGAAGATCGCCGCGAACTCCGCGGCGACGTAACCACCGCCCACGATCACCAGGCGCCGGGGCGGGTGCGGGATCCGCATGATGGTGTCCGAGCTGTGCACCTGTGGCAGCGCCGCCCCCGGCACGGGGAGCTCCCGCGGCCGGGATCCCGCGGCGATGACCACAGCGTCGGCGGTGACGGTCCGCCCCGAATCGGTGACCAGTTCGCGTGGACCCGTCATCCGGGCGTGTTCCCCGTAGAGGGTGACGTTCTTCTGTTCGACGTCCCGGTACGCCCGCCCGTTCGCGGAGATCGCGTCGACCCGACCGAAGATCCGGTCGCGGATCCGCTGCCAGTGGACGGCGTCCCGGGTCAGGTCGACACCCAGGCGCGCCGCCTCGGCCGGCACGGCGGCCAGTCCGGCGGGGTAGACGAACATCTTCGTGGGGATGCAGCCCACATTCAGGCAGGTGCCGCCGAAGGTCCCGCCCTCCACGATGGCGACCGACCGGCCGTCCCACTCGGGCCCCAGGATGCTGTTCCCGGAACCGGAGCCGACGATCACGAGGTCGTGGTGGGAACTCATCCGACGACGGTCATCCCAGCACCACGATCAGGTCCCCGCCCTGCACCTGGGCGACGCCCTGCAGCGCGACCCGGGACACCGTCCCACCGGTCGGGCTCGTGATGGCCGCTTCCATCTTCATCGCCTCGATGGTGGCGACCGTCCCGCCGGGGGCGACGGTGTCGCCCTCGTTGACGGTCACGGTCACCGCTCCGGCGAAGGGCGCGGCGACGTGGCCCGGATTGGACGGGTCGGCCTTCTCGGCCTCCTTGACGTCCGTCTCGATCGTGCGGTCGCGCACGCTGACCGGACGGCCCTGACCGTTCAGGGTGCACATCACCGTGCGCATGCCCCGCTCGTCGGGTTCGCCCACGGCATCCAGGCTGGCGATCAGTCGTACGCCCCGCTCGAGCGGGATGATGTGCTCGGTTCCGCTGCGCAGCCCGTACAGGTAGTCGCGGGTGTCCAGCACGGACACGTCACCGTAGAGTTCGCGGGTGCGGGCGAACGCGTCGGTCGGGCCGGGGAACAGCAGCCGGTTCAGGGTCGACCGGCGCGACGCGGAGTCACCGGCCAGGGCGGCCCGGTCCTCGCTGCTGATGTCCTCCGTCCGCGGCTTCACGGTGCGGCCCTGGAGCGCCTTCGTCCGGAACGGTTCCGGCCAGCCGCCGGGCGGGTCGCCGAGTTCACCGGAGAGGAACTGGATCACCGAGTCGGGGATGTCGAATCGCTGCGGGTCCGCCTCGAATTCCCTCGGGTCGACCCCCTGCCCCACCAGCTGGAGGGCGAGGTCACCGACCACCTTCGACGACGGGGTGACCTTGACCAGTCGGCCCAGGATCCGGTTGGCCTCCGTGTACATGTCCTCGATGGCCTCGAACTTCTCCCCCAGGCCGAGGGCGATGGCCTGCTGCCGGAGGTTGGAGAGCTGACCGCCGGGGATCTCGTGCCGGTAGACGCGGCCGGTGGGCCCGGGCAGCCCGGACTCGAACGGGGCGTAGACCCGGCGGACCGCCTCCCAGTAGGGCTCCAGGGCGCTGACGTTCTCCAGGTTCAGGCCGGTGTCCCGGTCGGTGTGGGCGAGCGCCGCCACCAGGGCGGACGCCGAGACCTGGCTGGTGGTCCCGGACATCGAGGCACTGGCGACGTCGACGGCGTCGACGCCGGCGTCCACGGCCGCGAGGAGGGTGGCCAGCTGGCCGCCGGCGGTGTCGTGCGTGTGCAGGTGCACGGGCAGGTCGAACCGGTCCCGCAGGGCGCCGACCAGCTTCGCGGCGGCCGCCGGCCGGAGCAGGCCGGCCATGTCCTTGATCGCCAGGATGTGAGCACCGGCGTCGACGATCCGCTGCGCCAGGTCCAGGTAGTAGTCCAGCGTGTACAGGGTCTCGTCCGGGTCCAGCAGGTCCGCCGTGTAGCACAGCGCCACCTCGGCGACGGCGGTGCCGGTCTTGCGCACCGCGGCGACCGCCGGCTCCATCTGGCTCACGTCGTTGAGCGCGTCGAAGATCCGGAAGATGTCGATCCCGGTCGCGGCGGCCTCCGCCACGAACGCGTCGGTCACCTCCGTCGGGTAGGGCGTGTACCCGACGGTGTTCCGGCCGCGCAGCAGCATCTGCAGGCAGATGTTCGGGATCGCCCGGCGCAGCTTCGCCAGCCGCTCCCACGGGTCCTCGCCCAGGAACCGGAGCGCGACGTCGTAGGTGGCCCCGCCCCAGGCCTCGACCGAGAGCAGTGTCGGGGTGAGCACCGAGACGGCGGGTCCGGCGGCCACCAGGTCCCGGGTGCGGACGCGGGTGGCCAGCAGCGACTGATGGGCGTCGCGGAAGGTCGTGTCGGTCACGGCGACGGCACGCTGGGCGCGCAGATCCGCCGCGAAGCCCTCCGGTCCCCGCTCGGCGAGGCGCTGACGGGAACCCGAGGCCGGGATGGCCGGCAGCGCGGCGGAGGTGCGGGCGTCCCCGGGCGGCTCGACGGGCAGCTTGAGCGCCGGGTCGGCGTGCACCGGGTTCTCGCCGTGCGGCTTGTTCACGGTCACGTCCGCCAGCCAGCTCAGCAGCCGGGTGCCGCGGTCCGCGGACCCGCGGGCGTGGAGCAGCTCCGGCCGCTCGTCGATGAACGACGTCGCGACGTTGCCGGCGACGAACTCCGGGTCGTCGAGCACGGCCTGCAGGAACGGGATGTTGGTGGAGACGCCGCGGATCCGGAACTCGGCGAGCGCGCGCCGGGCGCGGGCGATGGCGGTGGGGTAGGTGCGGCCGCGGCAGGTGAGTTTGACCAGCATCGAGTCGAAGTGGGGGCTGATCTCGGCACCCGAGTAGATGGTGCCTCCGTCGAGCCGCACCCCGGCGCCACCGGCGGACCGGTACCCGGTGATCCGGCCGACGTCGGGCCGGAAGCCGTTGGCCGGGTCCTCCGTGGTGATCCGGCACTGCAGTGCGGCGCCGTTGATGCGGACCGCGTCCTGGTTCAGACCGAGGTCGGCGAGCGACTCCCCGGACGCGATCCGCAGCTGCGCCTGGACCAGGTCGACGTCGGTGATCTCCTCGGTCACCGTGTGCTCGACCTGGATGCGGGGGTTCATCTCGATGAACACGTGCTGCCCGGCGCGCTCCCCCACGGTGTCGACGAGGAACTCGACCGTGCCGGCGTTCTGATAGTTCAACGCCTTCGCGAAGGCGACGGCGTCACGGTACAGGGCTTGCCGGATGCTCTCGTCCAGGTTGGGGGCCGGCGCGATCTCGATCACCTTCTGGTGCCGGCGCTGCAGCGAGCAGTCCCGCTCGAACAGGTGCATGACGTTGCCGTGACCGTCCGCGAGGATCTGCACCTCGATGTGCCGGGGGCGCAGCACGGCCTGCTCGAGGAACACGGTCGGGTCGCCGAAGGCACTGTCGGCTTCCCGCATGGCCGCGCTGAGCGCCTCCGGCAGGGCGTCGCGGGTGTCCACCCGGCGCATGCCTCGCCCGCCCCCGCCGGCCACGGCCTTGACGAAGATGGGGAAGCCGATCGTCTCGGCCGCGGCGATCAGTTCCTCGGGGTCGGCGCTCGGTTCACTGGAGGCCAGCGTCGGGATGCCCGCTGCCTTGGCGGCCTTCAGGGCGGCGACCTTGTTGCCGGCGAGTTCGAGGACCTCGGCCGGCGGGCCCACGAAGGTGATGCCGGCGTCGGCCGCGGCGCGCGCCAGATCGGGGTTCTCGGAGAGGAAGCCGTAACCCGGGTAGATCGCGTCCGCGCCGGCCTCCCGGGCCACCCGGATCATCTCGGCGACGTCCAGATAGGCGCGAACCGGGTGCCCCTCCGCCCCGATGAGGTAGGCCTCGTCTGCCTTCTGCCGGTGGATCGAGTTGCGATCCTCGTGGGGGAAGACCGCCACGGTCTTCGCGCCGGACTCGTACCCGGCGCGGAACGCCCGAATGGCGATCTCCCCGCGGTTGGCCACCAGGATCTTCGAGAACATGAGGGTGCACTCCTCTACGTGGTCGCGCGTCATTGCGCCCGGGCTCAGGTGTGTTCATACCTTAGCCGCCGGCATCGGAAGCACGGCGTGCTCCTCGTCACACCGGTACGCGGCGGCCGTCCTCCCCTATGATGAGACGCGGTGCGCACCGCCTGCGCGCCGTCGGCGCACCGCCGGCGCACCGCCGGCGAGGAGAGAAAGCGGAGTCACCCGTGCACGTCGTCAGCATCACCAGCCTCAAGGGCGGCGTGGGGAAGACGACGGTCACCCTCGGCCTGGCGTCCGCGGCCCTGCACGCGGGACTGCGCGTCCTGGTGATCGACCTCGATCCGCACGCGGACGCGACGACGGCACTGGCCGTGCGCCGAGGCCGGTGCATCGACGTCGGGCACCTGCTGCGCAACGCCCGTCGGCAGCGTCTCACCGACGCGGTCGCCGCGAGCGCCTGGAGTCGGGAGCAGCGGGCCCGGGTGCCGGGGACCACCGCCCGGCTCGACGTGGTGCCCGGTTCGGCCTACAGCGGCATCTTCGACCGGCCCGATCTCGGCCGGCGGGACCTGCAGCGACTGCACCGGCTGCTCACCCGCGACCCGGAGGCCGCCGCGAGTTACGACCTGGCCCTGATCGACTGCCCGCCGTCCCTCAACGGTCTGACCCGGATCGCGTGGACGGCCAGTTCCGGCGTGCTCCTGGTCGCCGAACCGGCCCTGTTCTCGGTCGCCGGCACCGAGCGAACCCTGCGTGCTCTGGACCTGTTCCGACGCGAGTACGCACCCGGTCTGCGCACCGCCGGCGTCGTCGCCAACCGGGTACGCCAGGATTCCCCCGAGCAGGTGTTCCGGCTGCGGGAGATGGAGCGGATGTTCACGTCGCTGCTGCTGCGGCCCGCGTTGGTCGACCGGCCCGTCCTGGCACAGATCCAGGGCGCCGCGCACGCGGTGCATCACTGGCCCGGAGCCGATGCGGGTCGCGCGGCACGGGACTTCGACGCGATCCTGGCCGGCCTGCGCGGACACACCGAGGGCTCGGGGCCTGCCGAGTTCGCGGACGCGGCGACAGTACCGTCGGTCCTGGTCTGACCGGTACCGGTCAGGAGATGCGGCGGGAGGCGCGACGTCGACTCAGCTCGTCGTCGGGGAAGTCCTGCTGGTCCGCGTGCTCGGAGGGCAGTTCGGCCAGGCTGCCCTCGACCTCGCGCCAGACGCGGCCGACGGCGATGCCGAACACGCCTTGGCCCCCCTGGACCAGGTCGATCACCTCGTCGGCCGACGTGCACTCGTACACACTCGCCCCGTCGCTCATCAGGGTGATCTGGGCCAGGTCCTCCACGCCGCGCTGACGCAGGTGCTCGACCGCGGTGCGGATCTGCTGCAGGGAGACGCCCGTGTCGAGCAACCGCTTGACCACCTTCAGGACGAGGATGTCGCGGAAGCCGTAGAGCCGCTGCGACCCGGAGCCCGAGGCCGAGCGCACGGCCGGCTCGACCAGTCCGGTGCGGGCCCAGTAGTCGAGTTGCCGGTAGGTGATGCCCGCCGCCTTGCAGGCAGTCGGTCCGCGGTAACCGGCGTCCTCGTCCAGGACCGGGAGGTCCTCGGTGAACAGCAACCCCTGAGCACCGTCGGGCTGGACATCGTGAGCGGCGCGGCGCAGTTCGCCGGTTTCACCTTTCGGACTCACGTGGACCCTCCTTGATCAGTAGCTCCACTGGGGGGAAGCGGGCACCGGCCAAGTCTACCAAGCGGGGTCCTCGGGGCACCGGGCCGATCGGAGACGGGCCTTTGCGCGGGTGCCGCCGGGAACCGCGGCGCGAGACGCTGGACGGGACCCGATGGAGCTGTCCAGAATGACGTTAGAGGTCCCGGTGCGACGGGTCAAAGACCCGGGCCGCCCGGGTGCGGCGTGTCGTCGTCCGCGATGCGGGCCGCCAGGGGCTCCGGTCAACTCTCGAAGTCCTCCGGCTCGACGTCGTCGAGGAACTGCCGGAACCGCCGCAGCTCGCTCTCGGCGTTCTCGTCCGGGCGGGCAGTGCCGGCCTCCTCACCCTCGGCGACCTCCCCGGCCTCGGTGATCTGCACGCCGGCGTCGTCGAGCACCTCGGGGGTGCAGAGGATGGGGCAGTCCAGGCGGATGGCCAGGGCGATGGCGTCCGAGGCGCGGGACGAGACGATCGCCCCCGAACCGAAGACCAGCTGGGCGTAGAAGACGGCGTCGCGGACGGCGAGGATGTGCACCTGCGTCAACTCACCGCCGAGCGCCTCGATCACCGAGACCATCAGGTCGTGCGTCATGGGACGCGGCGGGACGATACCCTGCTGAGCGAGCGCGATGGCGCTGGCCTCGGGAGCACCGATCCAGATCGGCAGGTGTCGCTCACCGCGGGCCTCCTTCAGGAGGACCAGCGGCTGGTTGGCCGGCAGCTCGATCCTGACCCCCAGCACCTCCATGGCGATCATGGTGCTTCCTGTCCCGTCATCGACTCACTCGTCCAGTCGGTCGATCCGCCCGTTGACCAGGGCGCGGTGCAGCGCCAGGCAGGCCTCACTCAGTTCCCGGGCCGCCTCGGCCGCCCGGGCCCGGGATGCCGTGTCCCGGCGGGACGTCAACGGCGAGATGGCCTGTTCGACGAGGCTGAGTTCCCGGTCCGCGGCCACGCGGAACGCCCGCAGGTGTCGCGGCTCGATCCCGTGTGTCTGCAGCTGGACGCAGGACCGCACCACTGCCAGGTCATGCTCGTTGTAGTACCCGTCCACCGGGCTGATCAGCCCGAAGCTGACCAGCTTCTGCAGCAACTCGCTGGGCGCCTGCGCTTGTCGACGCAACTCGAGGGCGGACACCCGGCGGCTACGAACCGACAGGTCGTCGGCCAGTTGGGGCGAGACCATCCGGGGACTCACCGCCCCGGCCGGCAGGTTCTCCGGCCGCTCTCCACGGTCGATGGCCTCGCAGTACTCCTTGATCACCTTCAACGGCAGGTAGCGGTCCCGCTGCAGGGCGAGGATGAACCGCAGCCGTTCGATGTCCGCGTGCGTGTACTTGCGGTAGCCGGCGGGAGTCCGCTGCGGGGCGATCAGGCCCTTCTCCTCCAGAAAACGGACCTTGGAGGCGGTCACCGACTCGAAATCGTGGCGTAGCCGGGACAGCACCTCACCGATGGTGAAGACACGACCGGAGACGCCCCCGGCCGCGGAAACCGCTGGATGCCGGGATGCCGGACCGGAACCGGACACGCTCAGGATCCGCCCTGACCCGGTTCGACGGCGGAGGGGCCCGAGCCGGCTCCTCGGGCGCCGGCAGCCGCGGCGGCCCGGGAAGGATAGAAGGTGAGCCGGAATTTGCCGATCCGAACCTCGTCCCCCGAGGTCAGCCTCGCCCGGTCCACCCGGTCGCCGTTGACGTAGGTGCCGTTCAGACTGCGGCTGTCGACGAGATCGAAGCCGTCATCGGTCCGCCGGAACTCGACGTGACGCCGCGAGACGGTCACATCATCGAGGAAGATGTCGGCGTTCGGATGCCGCCCCGCCGTGGTGACCGACTGATCCAGCAGGAATCGGGCCCCCGCATTGGGGCCCTGGTGGGCGATGAGCAGGGCCGACCCCCCCGGCAGCGCCTCGATGGAGGCCTGCTCCTCGGGGCTGAGCCGGGGTACCACATGCTGCGCTCCGGTGACCGGAGCGACGTTGATCGACGTCGTGTCCAACGACGACTCCCGTGGCGTGTTCACGATGCTGCGTTCCCCCTCTCCTCCGCCCTGCACGGTGCTCTCAGCCTACCTGTTGTCGATAGCCTGCCGCATCGAGCAGCTGGTCAACGGCCTGGGGATCGTCCAACCGCAGATCGAAGAGCCAGCCCTCCCCGTACGGGTCGGAGTTCACCAGCCCCGGATCGTCCTCGAGCGCCTCGTTGCGCGCGACGATCTCCCCGTCCAACGGCGCGAACACCTCGCTGACACTCTTGGTCGATTCGATCTCCCCCACCGCCTCTCCCTGGCTGATGGCGGTACCCGCGTCGGGCAGCTGGACGAAGACGACGTCACCGAGTTCCTGCTGGGCGAAATCGGTGATGCCGACGCGCACCACGGTCTGCTCGTCCGCCGCGGAGATCCACTCGTGCTCCTCGGTGTAGCCGAACTCTTCGGGGATGGTGGACATGGGGCGCCTTCCTCGATCCGGGGGTCGGTCCGTCGAGTATAGCCACAGCGCCCGGTCGGCTCCGACGCGTATCCACAGCCGTTCCACCGGGCGTACATCACCGGTTCCGCCGGCCGGACGGTCACCCGGGCGAAGGCCCATCGGCCCGATTGACACAGTCGAACATGTGTTCGAACATGGGGTCATGTCTCTTCTCGCTGCCCCGTCCACGCCGGGTCGCCCCCGCAGCGCGGGAACGGATCCGGGGCCGCTCGAGGCGAGAGGCGCCTCGCGTGACCCCGCGGCCACGTCGGCGATCACGGCGACGCTGAAGTCGAGGATTCGTCAGCTGGAGGCCGTTCATCTTGCCGCTCAACGCTTCCCCGTGCCCCGTGCGCTCGAGGCCCTGCTGCCGCAGGGACTGCTCGCGGGATCCAGCTACGCCGTTCTCGGGTCGACCACTCTGGCGTTGAGCATGATGGCGCGGGCATCCGCGGACGGCGCCTGGTGCGGGGTGCTCGGGCTGCCCGACCTGGGCACGGAGGCGGCGGCGGGTCTGGGGATCGACCTGCAGCGGTTGATCCTGGTGCCCTCCGCCGGACGGCAGTGGGCCGCCGTCGCAGCCGCCATGATCGATGTGCTCTCCGTGGTGGTCGCCGTCCCGCCCGCGTCCATCGATGGCAGTGACGTCGCGCGGTTGAACGCTCGGTTGCGTCAGCGCCGGGCCACGATGATCACGCTCGACCCCTGGCCGCAGACCGAGACGACGCTGCGCGTGACCGGCAGCCGGTGGTCCGGGCTGGGCTCCGGGCACGGGTACCTCACCGGCCGGAATCTGCTCGTGGAGGTACTCGATCGGCGGGCCGGAGGGCGCCGGCGCACCGGCGAGGTGGATCTGGGCGGGCCGACTCGTCCGGGACTCACCCTGGTCCCGGGCACGGGTGATCCGATGCCGAGCATGTCCGGCATCCCGTCGGCGGATGCTTCGTCGGCGGATACTGCGGTGGTGGGGGCCGGACCGGATCGGTCCACACCGCTCGACCGGTCGCGGGGGCGGCGCACCAGCCGGGCGGGATGACATGAGCTCGACGTCATCAGCACAGCACGGCACCGGCTGGAATCACACCGACCCGGCCCGTACCGGCATCGGCAGCAGCGGCGGCAGCGAACGGGTGGTCGTGGTGCTCAGCCCGCGCTGGCCGATCGTGTCCGCCCGTGGCACCGGCCGACTGCCCGGTTCCGGGCCGGCGGCCGTCATCGATCGTGGCCGCGTGGCCGCGGCCTCGGCGGAGGCCGAGCGGGAGGGGGTGCTGCCCGGTCAACGCCTGCGGGACGCTCAGTCCCGGTGCCCGGACCTGGCCGTCGCCGGCTGGGAACCCGGCGCCGATCAGCAGGCGTTCGAGCCGGTGGTCAAGGCACTCGAGGAGGTCAGCCCCGCGGTGCAGATCATCGAACCGGGGTGCTGCGCGCTGCGGGCCCGGGGAGTGCGCCGCTATCACGGCACCGAGGAGGAAGCGGGACGGTCCCTGTTGCGGGTGCTGGACGGAGTTCATGTCCCGGGTCGGATTGGGATCGCGGACACCCTGTTCGCGGCGCTGCAGGCCGCCGACCGGGCCACGGACGACGTGCCCCTGGTCATCGTCCCCGCCGGCCGTTCCGCCGCGTTCCTGGCCCCGTTGCCCGTCGGCGTGCTCCCGGATACCATCCTGGTGTCCCTGCTGCGTCGGCTGGGTCGGCACACCCTGGGTGACTTCGCCGCCATGGACGCAGCCGCGGTCCGGGACCGGTTCGGTGCGGCCGGGGTGCGGCTGCACCGGTGGGCCGCCGGGACCGATCCTCGGACCGTGGTCGCCCGCACCCCACCCCAGGACTTCGACCGGGTGGCGGAATTCGAGCCACCGCTGATGCGGGCGGATCAGGTGGCCTTTGCGTTCCGGGTGGCGGCCGAGGACGCCGTCTCCACCCTGGCCGACGCGGGGTTGGTGTGCACCCGGATCCACCTGACGCTCACGGGTGAGGACGGGGTCGCCTCGGAGCGCTCCTGGACCCATCCCCGGCACTTCACCGCGGGGGACATCACCGACCGGATCCGCTGGCAACTCGAAGGCGAGGTCGCCTCCGGGTCGGGCCCGGCATCCGGCCGGCTCGAGCAGCCCGTGGCCCGGGTGCGGCTCAGTCCGGAGCGTACCGAGCCCATCGGGCAGGCCGGGGACGGGTTGTGGGGTGCCGGGGTGGACGAGCACGTGAATCACGGGCTGACCCGGATCCAGTCGATGCTCGGGCGCCGGGGCGTGCTCACCGCGGTCACCGGGGGCGGCCGGCTGCTGGACGAGCGCCGCGTGCTGGTGCCGTGGGGAGACGCGGTGCCGACCCCGGTGCACACCGAGGCGTCCCGGCCCTGGCCGGGCGCGCTGCCCGGTCCCGCGCCGGCCACCGTGTTCGACCGACTGCATCCGGTGCTGCTGCTCGACGGCGCCGGCCGGCCGGTGCTGGCGGGTGGTCGGGGGGAGCTCTCCGCTGCCCCCGACCGGCTGGACCCCGACGGCGCCGGGACGACTCGGGCGGTGCTGGCGTGGGCCGGCCCCTGGCCGGTGCGGCAGCGCTGGTGGGACGCCGACCGGAAACGGCGGGTCGATCGGGTGCAGGTGGTCGACGAGACGTCGGCAGCCTGGCTGCTGGTCACCACCGGGTCCCTGTGGTGGGCCGAGGCCCGGTACGACTGAGCCCGGTACGACCGAGCCCGGTCCACGCGGTAGCCCGGTCCACGCGGTAGCCGGGCCCACGCGGTAGCCGGGTCCACGCGGTAGCCGGGTCCACGCGGTAGCGCGTGGACCGGGAAGACCGGGGAAGGAAGAAGGACGGACATGGGGTGGCGTAATCCCCCGATCCCGTGGCGGGACCTCGAGCGCGCGCTCTCCGACCGCCCCGGCCAGCGGTCCAGCCTGCGCCCGCGTCCCGGCGCCGGGCAGCGGCCCGACGGCGGGGACGGACCGGCCTTCTCCCGCAAGCGGGGCCCCTACACACCGCCGGCCCCGCTCGGCGGGAGGACCACGGCCGCGGGGTCGGCAGTGGCGTACGCCGAGCTGCACGCCCACTCCAGCTACAGCTTCCTCGATGGGGCGTCCTCTCCCGAACAGCTGGTCGAGGAGGCCGTCCGGCTCGGACTGAACGCCCTGGCGCTGACGGACCACGACGGTCTGTACGGGATCGTGCGGATGGCCGAGGCCGCCGAGGCGCACGGGCTGCGCACCGTCTTCGGCGCCGAGCTCTCCCTCGGCCTGCCCGGCCCGCAGAACGGGGAGCCCGACCCGCACGGGGAACACCTGTTGGTCCTGGCCCGTGGCGAGGAGGGCTATCACCGGCTGGCCAGGGCACTGACCTCCGCCCACCTGGCCGCGGACGCGCAGAAGGGGCGACCGGTCCACGACCTGGCCGCCCTGGCTGAAGTCGCCGGTGGGCACTGGGTGATCCTGACCGGGTGCCGCAAGGGGGCGGTCCGGCGCGCCCTGACCGACGGCGGGCCGGCCGCGGCCGAGACGGCACTGCGTCGCCTGGTGGAGTTGTTCGGGCAGCGCAACGTCGTCGTCGAACTCCTCGACCACGGCGGCCCCGCGGACAGCACCCACAATGACGTGCTCGCCGGGCTGGCCGCCCGGCTGGATCTGCGCTGCGTGGCCACCAACGCCGTGCACTACGCGACCGAGGAGCAGTTCCCGCTGGCCACCACAGTGGCCGCGGTGCGAGCCCGACGCAGCCTGGACGAGCTGGACGGCTGGCTGCCGGGGTCGGACGGCGCCCACCTGCGCAGCGGGACGGAGATGGCGCGGCGGTTCGCCCGCTACCCCGGCGCCGTGGCCGCGACCGTCGAGCTGGCCGAGGAACTGGCGTTCGAATTGCGCGCCGCCCGGCCACGGCTGCCTCGCCAGGACGTCCCGGACGGGCACACCCCCATGTCGTGGCTGCGCGAACTGGTCCAGGTCGGAGCCGAGACGGTCTACCCCGATGCGGACGCCGCCGTCACCGAGCGGCTGGAGGCGGAGCTGGCGGTGATCGAGGCCAAGGACTTCCCGGGTTACTTCCTGATCGTCCACGACATCGTCCGGTTCGCCCGCTCCCGCGGCATCCTCTGCCAGGGCCGGGGCAGCGCGGCGAACTCGGCGGTGTGCTACGTGCTGGGCATCACCGCCGTCGACTCGATCTTCTACGACCTGCCGTTCCAGCGGTTCCTGTCCAGCCTGCGGCAGGAGGAGCCGGACATCGACGTCGACTTCGACTCGAACCGACGGGAGGAGGTGATTCAGTACGTCTACGGCAAGTACGGCCGGCGCAACGCCGCGCAGGTGGCCAACGTGGTCACCTACCGGCCGAAGAACGCCGTCCGGGACATGGCCAAGGCCCTCGGGTACAGCACGGGGCAACAGGACGCCTGGTCCAAGCAGGTGGAGCGGTGGGGATCCCTGCGCGAGGCCGCCGACGTCGAGATCCCCGAGCACGTCCTCGACCTGGCCGAATCGGTGCTGGGCTTCCCTCGGCACCTCGGCATCCATTCCGGGGGGATGGTGTTGACCGACCGGCCCGTCGGGGAGGTGGTGCCGATCGAGCGCGCTCGGATGGCGGACCGGACAGTGCTGCAGTGGGACAAGGACGACTGCGAATGGATGGGACTGGTCAAATTCGACCTGCTGGGCCTGGGCATGCTCGCCGCACTGCAGTACGCGTTCGAGGCGATCGCGGCGCACCTGGGCGAGACGTGGACGATCGAGACCATCCCCCGGGAGGAGGCCGCCGTCTACGACATGCTGTGCCGGGCGGATTCGATCGGGGTGTTCCAGGTGGAGAGCCGCGCCCAGATGGGGACGTTGCCGCGGCTGCGACCCCGTCGGTTCTACGACCTGGTGATCGAGATCGCGTTGATCCGGCCCGGGCCGATCCAGGGCGGAGCCGTGCATCCCTACATCCGGCGTCGGTCGGGTGCCGAGCCGGTCACCTACCCGCACGAGCGGACCGTTCCGGTGCTGGAACGCACGCTGGGGGTGCCGCTGTTCCAGGAGCAGGTGATGCAGATGGCCATGGCGATCGGTGACTGCTCGGCCGAGGACGCTGACCTGCTGCGCCGGGCCATGGGCTCCAAGCGCGGCCGGGAGAAGATCGAGACGCTGCGGGAGAAGCTGTACGCGGGCATGGCTCGCAACGGGATCACCGGGGAGGCCGCCGACGTCCTGTACGACAAGATCCAGGCGTTCGCGAACTTCGGTTTCGCGGAGAGCCACAGCCTGTCCTTCGGCGTGCTGGTGTACGCCAGTTCCTGGATCAAACTGCACTACCCGGGGGTGTTCACCGCGTCGCTGCTGCGGGCCCAGCCCATGGGCTTCTACTCCCCGCACACGCTGGTGGCCGACGCCCGCCGGCACGGGGTCCGGTTCCTCCGCCCCGACATCGCCCGGTCCGGGGTCGACGCCGGGATGGAGCCCATCGACGGCGTCACCGCCGGCGCCAGTCCGGAATCAGGCGGCCGGGAATCAGGCGGCCGGGCCGCGTGCCTGGCGTTCACCCAGCCGGCAGTGGGCCCGTTCGATCCGAACGCTCGCGACGCCTCGGCCGACCACCGGCGCGACGGGGCGTTGGCGGTCCGGCTGGGCCTGGCCGGAATCACCGGCATCGGCAAGGACCTGGCCGCGCGGATCGTGGCCGAGCGCGACGCCGGCGGCCCTTACCAGGACATGACGGAGCTGGCGCGGCGGGTGACGATGAGCACCGAGCAGCTCGAGGCACTGGCCACCGCGGGCGCCTTCGCCGGCTGGGGCCTGAACCGGCGGGAGGCGCTCTGGCAGGCCGGGCATGCGGCCGGCGAGCGGGACGGACAGCTTCCGGGCACCGCGGTCCCGCTGCAGCTGCCGTTGTTCGACGCGCCGTCCGCGGCAGAGACGGTGGCGGACGACCTGTGGGCGACCGGGCTCAGCACCGACGACCATCCCGTCGCGCACCTGCGGGCCCGGTTGGACGAGCGGGGCGTGTTCCGGGCGGCTCACCTGCAGCGGGCGGAGCCCGGCCGGCGGGTCGAGGTCTGCGGGATCGTCACCCATCGGCAGCGACCGCAGACCGCCCAGGGCATCACCTTCCTCAACCTGGAGGACGAGACGGGCATCCTCAACGTGATCTGCAGCGTCGGGGTGTGGACCCGCTACCGGCGGACCGCGCGCGATGCGAAGGCGATGATCGTCCGCGGGGTGCTGGAACGGTCCCCGGAGGGAGTCACGAACCTGGTGGCCGACCGGCTCGAACCGCTGCCACTGTCCCTGCGCCTCTCCTCACGTGACTTCCACTGACCCGGTCCCACCGACGTGACGCGTGCCTACCCGCAGTCCGTACCGATCAGTGCTGGGCGGCGGTCGGTGGTCGACGCTGCTCAGTAGTCGATGTCACCGTCCGCCGCGGGATCCCAGCGCTGGAAGTCCAGCGTCAGGTAGAGGGCGAGTGCGGCTGCGTTGTCCTCGCTGATCCGCAGCGCGACCTGCTCGTACCCCGCCTCGGCCAGCTTCGCCAGGGACTGGCGGACCAGCTCCTCGGCATAGCCCTTGCGCCGATGGTCCGGATGGGTGAAGAGCTCGAGCACGAACGGCACATCCGGCAGCGCGGCGTCCGGGAATCCGTCGACGACCAGCAGCGCCGCCACGGGCCTGCCGTCACCGTCCGGCACCACGAGCGAAGCATCCCGCAGGAAACGGCCGAACTCGTCGGCGTAGACCTTCCGCACGTCGGCGGTCGCCTCGTCCTCGGTCCAGGGCCGGCTGTCCGCATAGGAGGAGAAGAACAGCTGACCCAGAACCGGAATGTCCCCCTCCTCGACGGGTCGCGTCGTCACCCCGGGCTCACGCTCCAGCGGTACGGTCTGCGCGGTCAGCGTGATGGTTCCTGCCATGGTCGCCCTTCCAGCCGATGCCTGCCTCGGTGCGGACACCCACGTCCGCCTGTCACCAGGAGTGTAGGGACCCGGACGGGCGGAAGTCATCCGACAGCATGCTGGCGTTACGTCATCGTGGTGCACGGGCGCCGCACGGTCGCGTTCGAGCCCTGCTGTTACAGCTGCGAAGAGACGGTTAACGTCGGATGACCCGGGCCGTTTCCGCGTCGTTGCGGGTGGCCCGGGTCGTCCGGTTACTGGTTGTCCGGCGGTGTCCTACTCTCCCACACCCTCACGAGTGCAGTACCATCGGCGCAGTGGGTCTTAGCTTCCGGGTTCGGGATGGGTCCGGGCGTTTCCCCCACGCTATGGCCGCCGTAACGCTATTCCCCCGTTTCTGGGGTGACGTGTTGGGACACCGGCTGGTGTCCGGTTGCTTCCCTGGTGTTCCCGCCCGCCCCGGGTTCCGGGGTGAGGGGTTTGTGGTTCGGGAGCTGCATGGTGGACGCGGAGCAGAGCTTGTATTCTGACCACACCCCCGGGGGGTGTGTGGTGTAAGTTGTCGGCCTATTAGTACTGGTCAGCTTCACGAGTCTTCAGTCCTCGCTTCCACATCCAGCCTATCAACCCAGTGGTCTAGCTGGGGGCCTTCAACCCTCACGGGTATGGAAATCTCATCTTGAAGCGGGCTTCCCGCTTAGATGCTTTCAGCGGTTATCCCATCCGAACGTAGCTAATCAGCGGTGCACTTGGCAGTACAACTGACACACCAGAGGTTCGTCCGTCCCGGTCCTCTCGTACTAAGGACAGCCCTTCTCAAATTTCCTGCGCGCGCAGC
>NZ_MRDE01000062.1 GCF_001968835.1 Tersicoccus phoenicis | reverse complement strand
ACCACGATGAACTGACCCGAGCACCACCTCATGGCCAACACCACCGAACCCCCGGGTGGGCAGATCTGTTGGCCATGACCAGGCAGTTTCCCTGGCCACCAGCGGGCAATACTACTGACCACACGCGGGCAGTTCGTACTGGCCATTGACACTCGACCGCGGCGATGTCGTGAACGACCGCGACGAGGTGATCGGCGGTGACGTCCGCATCGACGGCATTCGCATCGGCGTCCTTCGTCGGCCGCCGCACGCCGTAGGCGGCCAGCAGGATGCCACCTTTGAGCACGAAGTCCTCGGCATGGGCTGTCCGAGTGAGACGATCCAGGAACGACTCCAGCGTGTGCCGTATCAGGTACTCCTGCGTCGGCGCATTCGTCCCCGTCTTCGCCGCTGTGGAGCGGGCCGCGGACTGGAGGCGGCGGAACACCGCATCGTTCGCACTCACGCCAGCGCCTCCAACGCACGCAGGACGGGAGACTTCGCGCGAGGAAGGCGAGAGGCGATCTCCATCAGCCGAGCTGGCTTGCCGCCGCGGCGCAGCCACTCCTTCAGTGCCTCCCTCGAGAGCTCGTACCCGACCTCGCCACGCAGCCGGAACGCGTCCGCGATCGACCGTTCAGGCGAGTACATCCCGATCGTCTGATCCGTGCCCGGATTCGGGATCTCCTCTCGGCCGATGTCGAACGTGGCCCGATCGAACTGATGCCACGCGATCGCACCTCTGCCGGCCGGGGTGCGCGTCCCGCGGGGGATCGCGACATCCAGTGCGATGGGGATCGCATCGGTCAGGTCGTGGTGAGCGAGCGCCGATGCCAAGCAGATCGTTGCATCCGGGCGACGGGTCGCGGCCTCAATACGGTCCCAGTCCGCTACCGGCGCGTCCGCGGGCAGGTATATGCCGCGCGCGATCCGCTCAAGCCGTCCCTGACGTGCCGCACGATACAACGCACTGCGCGACAGACCGGCCTGCTCGGCCGTACCTGGCTTCACCGCCGACACGTCATCACCCTTCTTCGGCACGAAACGCTTACACATAAGTTTAGCTGGTAACGAATCGTTCCAACTCGCTCCCGCACCACGAGCCGATCCACAGCCGTGACCTGACCACTGACACGCTGACCATCTACCGGCTGCTCGACTGGATCGCCAGGCCCGTTCGCGGCAACTGCGCGCACCGGATGGAACCGGCCGGCACGGCGTCACTAGGATCGACCCAGAGCTTCCCGCCGTCGGGCGCCTGCGACTGCACAGCGTTCATGACCGACGGCCGCAGCGGGGAGAGGACCCCGACCGGGCGTCGTCGTCGAGCGTGGCAGCGGCGCCGTGACCTACGGAGGAAACATGCCCGACGAGAAGACTCCCGCGACCAGCAGTGCGACCAGCAGTGCGACGAGCGCGCAACAGGCAACCGCGCAGATCGGCGTCACCGGCCTGGCCGTGATGGGCGCGAACCTGGCGCGCAACCTCGCCCGCAACGGGTACACCGTCGCCCTGCACAACCGCACCCAGGCCAAGACCGACGACCTGCTGGCCAAGCACGGCGGCGACGGGAACTTCGTGCGCACCGAGACCCTCGAGGAGTTCGTCGCGGCCCTGGAGCGGCCCCGCCGGGTACTCGTCATGGTCAAGGCCGGTGCCCCGGTCGACGCCGTCATCGAGCAGCTCGTGCCGCTGCTGGAGGAGGGCGACATCATCATCGACGGCGGCAACTCCCTCTACCTGGACACCATCCGACGGGAGAAGGAACTCTCGGCGAAGGGCCTGCACTTCGTCGGCGTCGGCGTCTCCGGCGGCGAGGAGGGGGCGCTGAACGGGCCGTCGATCATGCCGGGCGGGTCCAAGGAGTCCTACGCGTCCCTCGGGCCGATGCTCGAGAAGATCTCCGCCAAGTACAACGGCGAGCCCTGCTGTGCGTGGATCGAGACTGACGGGGCCGGGCACTTCGTCAAGATGGTGCACAACGGCATCGAGTACGCCGACATGCAGGTGATCGGCGAGGCCTACGAACTGCTGCGCTCCGGCGCCGGCATCGAGCCCGCCGAGCAGGCCGAGATCTTCCGGCAGTGGAACACCGGGCAGCTCAACTCGTTCCTGATCGAGATCACCGCCGAGGTGCTGGCGCACACCGACGCGAAGACCGGCAAGCCGTTCGTCGACGTCGTCGTCGACTCCGCCGGGCAGAAGGGCACCGGCCGCTGGACGGTCATCGCCGCCCTGGAACTCGGCTCCCCGGTGACGGGCATCGCCGAATCCGTGTTCGCCCGCGGCCTCTCCTCGCAGCGGGACCAGCGCGCCGTCGCGGAGCAGACCCTGGTCGCCGGCACCGAGGACGTCGACGTGCCGGAGTCCTTCGTCGACGACGTGCGGCAGGCCCTGTACGCGTCCAAGCTGGTCAGCTACGCGCAGGGCCTGGACATGCTCAACCTCGCGGGCAAGCAGTACGACTGGGACCTGAAGCTGGACCGGATCGCCTCGCTGTGGCGGGCCGGCTGCATCATCCGCGCCGAACTGCTCGACGACATCATGCAGGCCTACGCCCCCGGCAACGAGCCGGAGAACCTGCTGTTCGCGCCGGCGTTCGCGAAGGCCATCGGCGACGCGGTCCCGGCGTGGCGGCGGGTCGTGGCGACGGCGGCCCGGCTGGGGATCCCGACGCCGGTGTTCTCCTCGTCGCTGGCCTACTACGACGGCCTCCGGCGCGACCGGTTGCCGGCCGCCCTGACCCAAGGCCTGCGCGACCTGTTCGGCGCGCACACCTACCACCGGATCGACGGCGAGGGCACGTTCCACACCCTCTGGGGCGAGGACAAGAGCGAGATCGAGGCCGTCGACACGCACTGACGGTTCCCCGGCAACACACCGACGGGGCGGCCCCGCTCCTCGGGGCCGCCCCGTCGTGGTCAGTGAGTCAGATCCACATGGCCGGATCGATCCACACGGCGGGATCGACCAGCGGCGCGTTCTCCTGCTCGGAGCGCTTCGGGCGGGCGTTCGCCGGCACCCCGGTGAGGATCGAGTTCTCCGGCGCGTCCTTGACGACGACGGCGTTGGCGCCGACCGCGGAGCCGGTGCCGACGACGACGGGCCCCAGGATCTTCGCGCCCGCACCGATCGTGACGCCGTCGCCGATGGTCGGGTGCCGCTTCACCCGCGCCAGGGACCGGCCGCCGAGGGTGACGCCGTGGTACATCATCACGTCGTCACCGATCTCGGCGGTCTCCCCGATCACCACGCCCATCCCGTGATCGATGAAGAAGCGGCGCCCGATCGTCGCGCCCGGATGGATCTCGATGCCGGTCGCCGCCCGGGCCGCCTGGGAGATCACCCGCGCGAGGGTCCGCGTCGACTCCCGCTGCCACAACCGGTGGGTCAACCGGTGCGCCCAGATCGCGTGCAGACCCGAGTACACGACCGCGACCTCCAGGTCGCCCCGAGCGGCCGGGTCGTGGGTGCGGGCGGTCTGCAGGTCCTCGCGCAGGCGGGAGAGGAAGCTCACGGTGTCCTTCGGTCGGTCTGGCAGGGGGACGGTCAGCCGCGGATGTCCTCGTACAGCAGGGTGGAGATGTACCGCTCGCCGTAGTCGCACACCACGGCGACGATGAGCTTGCCCTCGTTCTCGGGCCGCTTGGCCAGTTCGAGCGCCGCCCACACGATGGCGCCGGACGAGATGCCGCCGAGGATGCCCTCCCGGGAGGCCAGCTCGCGGGAGACCCGCACGGAGTCCTCCACGGTCGCGTCGAACACCTCGTCGTAGATCCCGGTGTCGAGTACCTCGGGCACGAAGTTCGCGCCGAGGCCCTGGATCTTGTGCGGGCCGGGCTTGCCCCCGTTGAGGATCGCGGAATCCTTCGGCTCCACGGCGACGATGCGCACGCCGGGCTTGCGCTCCTTGAGCACCTGGCCGACGCCGGTGATGGTCCCGCCCGTGCCGATGCCGGCGACGAAGACGTCGATCTCGCCGTCGGTGTCCGACCACACCTCCTCGGCGGTCGTCTCCCGGTGGACCGCCGGGTTCGCGGCGTTGGCGAACTGCTGCGCCCAGATGGCGTTCTCCGTGGTGGCGACGATCTCCTTCGCCTTGTCGACCGCTCCACGCATGCCCTCGGCACCCGGGGTGAGCACGATCTCGGCGCCGTAGGCCCGGAGCATCACCCGCCGCTCGGTGGACATGGTCTCCGGCATGGTGAGGATCACCCGGTAGCCGCGGGCCGCGCCGACCATCGCCAGCGCGATGCCGGTGTTGCCGCTGGTGCCTTCGACGACGGTGCCGCCGGGCTTCAGGGCGCCGGCCTTCTCGGCGGCGTCGACGATCGCCACCCCGATCCGGTCCTTGACCGAATTGGCGGGGTTGTAGAACTCGAGCTTGACCGCCACGTTGCCGGGCAGCCCCTCCGTCAGCCGGTTGAGCCGGACCAGCGGCGTCCGGCCGACCAGTTGCGTGACGTCGTCGTAGATGCGTGCCAATATGCTCTCACTCTCTGCGTGGGAATGGGCCCGAGTGCAACGGGAGACATCGATGCCCGGGGCGACCGTCCGCGCCCCACCGGGCGTGGCTCCGGGCGGGACCAGCCTAGTGGTCCGGCCCTGAGCGGGTCAGGCCGCCAGCCACTGGGAGTAATACTTCCGGGCCTTGGCCAGTTTCGGGTTGATGATCACCTGGCAGTAGCCACTGCCAGGCTGGCGCGAGTAGAAGTCCTGGTGGACGTCCTCCGCGGAATACCAGGTCGAGGCCCGGCTCACCTCCGTGACAATGGGGGCGTGCCACAGCGCCTGGGCCCGTTCGATGCCGTCGACGAACTCCTGCCGCTGCTCCTCGTCCGTGTAGAACATCGCGGAGCGGTACTGGGTGCCGACGTCGTACCCCTGCCGGTTCAGCGTGGTCGGGTCGTGCGTGGCGAAGAACACGTCGAGGATCACCTCGGCGGGGATCTCGGTCTCGTCGAACGTCACCTTCACCGCCTCGGCGTGGCCGGTGGTGCCGTTGCACACGGTGTAGTAGTCCGGGTCCGGGTAGCCGCCGCCGGTGTACCCCGACTCGACGTCGGTCACGCCGCGCAGTCGTCGGTAGACGGCGTCCAGGCACCAGAAGCATCCTCCGGCCAGCACATAGGTCTTCACGTGCGGGGTCAACCGCACGGCAGGTGCGATCATTCCCGGGAGCCGCCCTGCGGTAGAACTGAGGGATGGTCGCCCCGCACCAGGACTCCCGCCCGGACGCCCGCACGCCGACCCTGGGACGCGTGTGCGACCTGGTGGAGGAGCTGTGGCCGCGCTCGCTGGCGGAGGACTGGGACGCCGTCGGGCTCGTGGTCGGCCGACGCGAGGCGCCCGTGCGGCGGATCCTGTTCGCCGTCGACCCGGTGGCCGCCGTCGTCGGCGAGGCCGTGGACTGGGACGCGGACCTGCTCATCACCCATCACCCGCTGCTGCTGCGCCCGGTGACCTCGGTCGCCGCCGACGGGTTCAAGGGCGACGTCGTGCACCGGCTGATCGAGTCCTCCTGCGGTCTGCTCACCGCCCACACGAACGCGGACAGCGCCATCGGCGGCGTCTCGGACGTGATCGCCGACGCCCTCGGGATCCGGGACGCCCGGCCGCTGCAGCCGGCCGCGGCCGGGTTGAGCGAGGAGGGCATCGGCCGGGTGGGCGAGCTCGACGACGTCTGCACGCTCGCCGACTTCGCCGAGCGGGTGTTCCGGCTGCTGCCCGCCGTCGCCGGCGGGGTGCGCGTGTCGGGGGATCCGGACGGGCTCGTCCGCACCGTCGCGGTGTGCGGCGGCGCCGGGGACTCCCTGTTCGACGCCGTGCGCGCGACCCGCGCCGACGTGTACGTGACCGCGGACCTGCGCCACCACCCGGCGTCGGAGGCGCGCGAAGCGGCGGTCGCCGGTCGACCCTACCTGGTGGACGTCTCCCACTTCGCCAGCGAGTGGCTGTGGTTGCCGGCAGCGGCCCGGGCGCTGGAGCGCGCGCTGGACGACCACGGACTCGACGCCGACGTGCGGGTCAGCCAGCTCAACACCGACCCGTGGGACTTCATCCTCACGCCCTGACGTCGGTGTGCCGACCTCGGCCGGCCGGGCACGGCCGTTCCGTCCGGGTGCCGTTCTGGCCGGGTGCCGCTGCACTAGATGACCTATTCCAAGGGGTCGGGTACGGCGTGGCGACGTGCCATGAGATAGGGAGGGTGTCCAAGATCGGCGTTGCTACCCCATTCGTCGAACTGGGAGGTTCGTCATGGACGCCGATCTGGACACCCTCGTAACCGAACTGTATGT
>NZ_MRDE01000061.1 GCF_001968835.1 Tersicoccus phoenicis | reverse complement strand
CGTAGTCGCCCAGGCACCGCTGCTCGACGACCAGCCCAGGCTCGGGACGGTGTCGGTGCCGAGCGTCGGCCTCGGCCTGACGCCGCTGATCCCAGAAGTCGCGCCGGAGCTGCTTCGCCGCCTGGACGTGGGCCGGATCGGTCACGGTGACCCCGCCCGCCCAGGACCGCTCGTGCTCGGCCACGATGGCGCCCTCGCACGCGACCGTGACAGAGGTCGGGGTTGCGGTGACATCGACGAGCCGGCCGATGGCCCGCGGGTCGACTGAGTAGTCGGACCGGTCCAGGCGGATGTAGTAGTCCCGGGCCAGCCGGACCCGGCTGGACAGGCCCGTCGCGGGAGCGACCGGCGGCAGCGCCGTCATCGCACCGAGATCCCGCTCGAGCGCGTCGACGGGCCGGCCACCGAGCGAGCGGACGGTCCGCTGGTTCGCCCTGACCAGCCAGTCCGCGAGCTGCCCGTTGAAGTCGGTGGGGCTCGCGAAGCTGCGGTCCGGCAGGAACGAGGTCTCGAAGAACCGGTTGTTGCGCTCCACCATCCCCTTGAACTCCGGATCCCGTGGCGGCGCCAGCACGATCCGGGTCGCCAGCGTCCCAGCGAACGAGGCGGCCGCGACCGTGACCTTCCCGTTTCCACCGATCGC
>NZ_MRDE01000060.1 GCF_001968835.1 Tersicoccus phoenicis | reverse complement strand
CATCGGCGATCGTGCGCGAGGACTCGATGACCGCACGAACGGCCTCGACCTTGAACTCCTCACTGAACTTCCTCGGAGCCATCAATTCCCTTCCCATCTCCCAAGAAATCCTACCTTGGGGTTCGTGGTCCGGAATCAATCCCTCACCTCATACGTGTAGTTCACCCCACCCTTGGTGACCCTGATCATCTGGTCGGCCCCGTTGTACGTGTAGGTGCCGGCCGGGTCGGCGGTCATGTTGCCCTGCCCGTCGAACCCGTACCCGCTGGTGGTGATCTGGTTCGCCGCGTTGAAGACCAACGACTGGGTGCCCGCCCCCGTCCTGCCGCTGGTGAGCCGGTTCCCGCGCCCGTCGTAGGTGTAGGTGTAGGTCACCGGGCCGGTGCCGCCGGCCTGGGCGGCCTTCGTCAACCGGCCGGCCTGGTCGTACGTGTAGGTGGTGGTCTGCCCGGTCAGGTTGTTCTTCTGCCACTGGATCTTGCCCCGGTCCGCGGCCGGGCTGGCCGGGCACGGGGAGACCCCCACCGTGGTAGCCGGTGTGGATCCGGCGGCGTGGCAGTAGGACACGTCCAGGGCGGTGGCGTGATCCGCGTCCCCGGTACCGACCTGGGCGATCACCCGGGAGACCCGGGAAGAAGTGTCGTAATCGGTGTGGG
>NZ_MRDE01000059.1 GCF_001968835.1 Tersicoccus phoenicis | reverse complement strand
CTGGGACGGTCAGCTCGAGGAGTCACCACCCCACCATCATCGGTGCCGGCATCAGCTACGGTCATCGTCATCTCGGATCTCGTTCCAATCTCGCCCCATACAATGGGAAGCACATCAACCCTGTTGTCTCACACCATCCTGACGCACAGGGCTCATGCTCATCCTCGGGCCGTCATGGGAATGGATTGTCGCGGCCAACGTCTTCCTCGGCATCAGCCAGGGCCTGACCTGGTCCACCGCCGTGATCATGAAAATGGACCTGACCGGCCCGAAACAGCGCGGCCTCGCCATGGGTCTGAACGAAGCGGCAGGTTACCTCGGCGTCGCGGTCACTGCCCTCGCGACCGGGTACATCGCCTCCGCCTATGGTCTCCGGCCCGGCCCGTTCCTCCTTGGAGCCGCCTACATCGCCCTCGGGTTAGGCCTGTCAGTCCTGACCATTCGCGAGACCCACCACCATGCCAAGACGGAAGCCTCCCAGCACGTAAGTACACACAGGAGTGCCGACGCCGGCCTCACCACGGGACAGGTTTTCACCCTCACCAGCTTCAAGGACCGCTCCCTTTCCGCAGCCAGCCAGGCAGGACTGGTGAACAACCTCAACGACGGCCTCGCCTGGGGCCTCTTTCCGGTCCTCTTCGTCAGCTCCGGGCTGAATTTGAACCAGGTAGGGATCCTGGCCGCCGTTTATCCCGCGGTCTGGGGCGCCGGGCAGCTCTTCACCGGTGCCGCCTCAGACCGCTGGGGCCGCAAATGGTTCATTGTGGCCGGCATGATCGTCCAAGCCGCTGGACTGGCAATAGTCGCCGCAGCCCACAGTTTCGGGCCCTGGCTCATCGCCGCAGTCCTCCTCGGTATCGGAACGGCTATGGTCTACCCCGCCCTCCTCGCCGCCATCGGGGACATCGCACACCCCACCTGGCGGGCCCGCTCCGTCGGGATCTACCGCCTCTGGCGTGACGGCGGCTTCGCCATCGGTGCACTCCTGTCAGGTCTTCTCGCAGACCTGTATGGCATTCCCGCAGCCATCGCCACCGTCGCCGCACTTACAGCCGCCTCCGGCCTGGTGGTCGCCGTTCGAATGCGCGGCAACGACCACATAACCTGGTAAAAACTGACCCTTGGCCCGGCACGTCAGCCCCGAATGAATCCGCGCGAACGCACTACTGTCAGCGTTCAGCAGATAGGCAGTCACGACACATAGCGACAACAGAACGCCGCCAAGCACCGCCAAAACCCACATGCGGAGTGGCAAGCATTCTGCGACAGGACCTCAGGCGCCACGGGTGCTGTATCGAATTCGTTTGTTTTCGAACGCGTTGCAGACCATGCGCTGTCAGGAGTTACTGCGATGCGACGTGACCGGCGATCTTCTGGTCTACCCGCCACCGTTTGCCGGGATCACTTCGTACGCTGACTCGCCACGGTCTTCTTCGTGGTCTGCACCAGGTTGGTGATCGAGCTCGGTAGCGGTTCGGTCAGTGAAGTGCCCTTCAGCTTCGCCACTGACCCGTCTCGCTGCACGGCAAGTCTTCCGGTAGGGCCGCCGAGGGCGGCGTAGATGTCGCCGGGCGTCTTCTCCAGGTAGAGCAACGCTTGGTCCCCGGGCTTGGCGAGAGGGTCGCTCTCAACGACATACTGCTTGCCGTCCATCTGGCCGCCGGTCTGCCTCACGACGATCTCGTTACCGCCGACGCTGGAGCCTTTGATCCATTGGCTGACGACGAACGTCGTGTCCGTGTAGGGCAAACCGTCCACCTGCGTTGTCTTCTGGCCTGCAAAAGCACCGCGGACTATGGCGTCCGAATCGGCAACCAGTTGCTTGAGGGTGGGGTACCCCTTGGCCCAGCTGGCGTGCAGCTGGATAGTGTCCCCTTGTGGGCCTTCGGCCGCCGAGGGTCCGGCTGAGCACCCGGTCGATGAGATGATCGCCGTTGCTGCGATGACTGCGCAGATCGCGCTCCTGATACGCATGTCTCCCCCTCAGTACTTGTTGTTGATGCCGTTGATTTCGTCCGCTGTTGGGCGGTAGATCCCACACCGGCTGGTCGTGAACCCGTTCATCAGGTGGCACCCCGAGACATGATCCAGTCCGAGCGCGTGGCCCATTTCGTGTGCAGCGACCCCACGGACCTTGTTGACGTCGTAACCGCCGGTGTACTTCGTATTCAGGTACGCCTTCGTCCCGGAGTTGAAGGTGCTCCCGGTCGACGTCCAGTACGTGATGCCGTCCCAGGTGGCGCCACTGGAGTTGATACTGTATGTGTACACGTGGGCCGCACCGCCCGGCGTGATGTACAGATTGGCATCCGTCATGCTATTCCAGTCGTTGGTGCCGTTCGTCCAGCCGGCACCGTTCGACCCAGGCTGGCCCGAGATGATGGCGACATAGACTTGGGTATTCCATTTAGGCCCGAGGTAGGCGTAGGCGTTCGCCGGTGTTGCCACGCTGAGCAACAGTGCCAAGGACGCCAACACCCCGATCGTCGCTGAACTGATCCGAGTCTTCATAGTTCCTCACTCTCATCAACTCCCCCGATGGGGTGGGTGGGCACAGTATGCGGCGGTTCACCCCCAACGTCAACTGTTAGTTAGCTTGCCTAAGCGCCCTTCTCGACAGGCGAGAGACACCCCGTGTCGTACCCGCCATCAATCATCAATGGAAGACCGCCAAGTACCTCAGAGAGTCACACGGCGTGGCACGGGCGGTACGGGGGTCAGAATCGGTCGTTTTCGATTCGCATGCCAATGTGCTCAAAGGTTGAGCGAACCCACCGGTGCGCGGGCGGTGCGAGTACTGGCCGCACCACGCCTCAGCGGAGGATGACAGCGGGGTCAAGTTGAGGGTTTTCCCTGGACTTAAACCGGACGGCAGATGTCTATTGACCGGGTATCGGCGCACGCCATAGTCTCCGATCACCGCAGGCCAGACGGTCGGTGGACTGAGACAGGGGGTTCTATGAAGAAGCTCAGGTCGTTGGCCGTCGCGACCATCATGGCTGCCTGCATCGCGACTCCGGCCACGGCCTCGGCGGCGTCCACTAAGCCGGACGTCGTCGCGCCTGCCGTCGCGTTGATCTGGCATTTCCAGGCTCATCCCAATCCAGGGTGTAGGCGCGGTCTGAAGCCTCCGGTCTCGAGCAAGCTTCTGGCGATGTAGTTGGTGAGGTTGCGGAACCCGAGCGCGGAGCCGCGGAGGTGCTCGAGGCGGCCATTGATCGCCTCGGTCGGACCGTTGGAT
>NZ_MRDE01000005.1 GCF_001968835.1 Tersicoccus phoenicis | reverse complement strand
GCGACTTGCTGCGGCCCACCGCGTCCAGGACGCTCATCACCCGGCCCGACGCGTCGATCTGGTACGTCGTCCGCGGCACCGCCGAGACCGCCTGGGTCTGGTCGGTGTTCGGACCCGCCACCAGGGTCTGGGTACTGGTCGGGTAGGCGAATCGGGTGACCGCGTCACCCGGGGACCCCGCCGACGCGTTCGCCCGGGTGGAGGAAGTCACCCGGCCGCCCGAGTCCAGGCCCCAGGAGACCGTGCCCGCGTCGGGGACCTGCACCCCGGTCAGATCACCCCCGGCGTAGCTGAACGTGGTGACCGTGCCGTTCGGGTCCGTGAACTGGGACCAGTCCCCGGCCGAATCCTTGGTCAGTTTCGCCGTCCGCAACGGCGCCGACACCGACGCCCCCTGGGAGACGGTGATGCTGGTCGCGGTGGTCGTGATCCACGCCGTCCGGGACGCGGCCACCGTCCCCGACGGCGAGAACGCGGCCTGCGCGGCGACGACCTTCGTCGGCAACCCGCCCGCCCACGTGATGGCCACCGTGTTCCCGTTCCGGTCCGCCAGCGAGACCGGGTTGCCGTCCGCGTCGAACGTCGTCACCGTGGCACTGGTCCTGCTGGTCAGCTTCCAACCCGACCCCGCCGCCACCAGGTCGGCCTTCACCCCGGCCGGGGTGGTGTAGACCCCGGGCTGCCCGGTCACCGGCACGAACGTCGTCGAATACCCGTCCCCCGACGCGTAGACCAGGTTCGACCCGGACTGGTACAAGTGCCCGGCCCCGGCGATGTCGAACCGCCACCCGTCCACCGTCCCCGCCCCCGTGTCACCCGCTCCGAGGCTGTTGCGCACCAGGCCGATCCCGACCATTCCCTGCACCCCCGGGCAAGCCCAGCAACTGCAGCGACACGGCGCCGTTGCCGGTCCCCACGTCCACCGACCCGGAGACCCGGTCACTGACCGCCACCGGCACCCGGGTCGCACCCGGCCGGGCCCCGAGCTTGCCCAGCAGGCTCGTCTGCGACGCGTCCGCGCCCGGCACCACCACCGGGACGAACGCGTGCGCCGCCGACGCCGTCCCCGCCACCAGCGACAGGCTCACCACCCCCGACAACAACAAACGCCCGCCACGGCGAACACCATGACGAGCGTTCAAACCCGGACCTGCCGCACCGACTCTCGGCGCGACAGAACCATTCCTTCCAGACATGAGGCCCCCCTGTTACGTGTGATACTGCTGTGAGAACGCTCACACTACGCTGGAGTGCCGACGAGCGTCTATAACAATGTCATAACGGTCACCGGGTGCGCTCGCGTGTCGACCTTCGGCGGCGAGACCACCACCGAATTCGCCGAGCTGGTTCACGTGCCCTGCGCCCCGAGCTCGATCAGGAGCACCCCACCGACGATGAGGATGATCCCGAGGCTCATGATCCCGGTGAGGGGCTCTCTGAACAGGAGTCGATCCAGGATCGCCGTGATGGCCACGCCCGCCGCAGCCCAGATGCCGTACACGACACCGAGGGCTGCCCCCTGACCCAGGACGACGACCAGCATGGCGAACGCCAGAAGGTATCCGATGCCGACGCCGAACCACCAGCGTTTCTCACCGCTGCTGGCCCGACGAAGCGAGATCGTGCCGGCGACCTCGCTGACGATCGCGCCGATCAGTGCGGTGATGGCGAGGGCGCTCATCCGGCCGCCTCGCCGTCGTTCCCGGCCTTCTGGTGGGCAGCGTGCGAACCCAGCTCGACCAGCAGCACTCCGGCCACGATGACGGCGATGCCGATGCCCATCAGGACGGTGATGGGTTCACCGAAGATGACCATCGACATGACGGCGGTGAGCGCCACCCCGCTGGCGCCCCAGATGCCATAGCCCACGCCGAGCGCCATCCCATGCCGCAGCGACATGAACAGGGCGACGACCGAACCGACATAGAGGACGACGACGAGCGGGTACAGGCCGGGGGCCTCGAGCGCGCCTTTCAGGGACAGCGACCCGGTCACCTCCAGGAGGATCGCACCGGCCAGATACCACCACGTCACTTCGGTGCCCCCTCATCGATGAGGCCGAGGGCGACGGTAGTGATGGCCGCGCGCTTCTGCGCGGAAAGGTCGAACATCCCGAGGCAGCGGTCGATCCACGCCCCGTCCGCGATCAATCGCGCCGACGTGAAACTCGGGTCGGACTCTGCGTCGGTGCTACCGAACCAGAGATTCATCCGGCTCGCCCACCGCTCCGACAATCTGTCCCGCAGACGGGCGTCAGCAAGCAGCGCCAGGTCGGCGCCGTCCAGCTCGCCCATCAAGGCGTAGTCCACGTACGCGCGCAGATTCTCGCGTGGCCCGGCATCCTTCCCCGCCCGTACGAGAAGCTGCTCCTCCCAGCGGTCGAGTACCCGGTCGACGACCGCGACCGCGAGGGCCTCCTTCGTCGCGAAATGGTGCACCACACCCGGTTTGGTCAGCCCCGCACGCCGAGCGACAGCATCGATCGTCAAGGGCTCACCGTGCCGCAGCACCATCAGCGCCGCCTCGAGAATCTCCGCCTTGGATGTCATCGGATCACTATACCTACCATCTGTATGGTAGGTGACCATGTCCGATCAGCCGCTCCCCGTACAGTGAGCGGATGACTCCGACGAACGTGGTGAGAACCGAGATCCAGGTCGACGGGCATGGCACCAGTTACCTCACCGTGGACCGGGACGGACCCGTCGTCCTGCTGCTGCACGGCACGTGGTGGAGCCGGGTCTGGCAACCGGTGCTCGGCGGTCTGGCCGAGGCCGGTCTGCGGCCCGTCGCGGTGGACTTCCCGGGTTTCGGGCGCTCGGACGGTGAACTCGACCCGGAGACCGCGGCGGTGCCCGCGCTCGCGGACTGGGTGGGTCGGTTCGTGTCCGCGCTCGGCCTCACCGGGCGGATCGGCGTCGTCGGCCACGACATCGGCGGAGGCGTGGCACAGCACCTGCTCGTCCACGGTCCGTTCGACGTCAGCCGTCTGGCCCTGGTCAACGCCGTCACCTACGACTCCTGGCCGGTGCCCGGGGTGGCCCGGTTCCGGGACCCGGCCGTGGTCGCCGGCACGACGCCCGAGGACCTGCTCGCCGCCCGCCGGGACGCCGTGACCACCGCACTGGGCGACGCGGCCACCGAGCAGCGGATCACCGACTACCTCGACCCGTGGACCGATGCCCGGGTGTGTCGCTCGTGGATGGCCATGGCGGGTGCGGCCGACGACCGGTACACCATGGACCTCCTCCCGTCGCTACTGGGCTCCCCGACGCCCAAGCTCCTGATCTGGGGTGAGGACGACGGCTTCCAGAAGGTCGAGTACGCCGAGCGCTTCGCCGCGGAGATCCCCCACACGACCCTGGTCCGGATTCCGGACGCGGGGCACCTCCCCATGGAGAACGAGCCCGACCGGATCGCGCATGCGCTCGCGGACTTCTTCACGGCGTCCTGAGGCACCGGCTCCATCCTCCCCATCACGTGCAGCACCGCGAGCGTGAGCGCGACGAGCGACGAGCGACGAGCGACGCTTCAACGGGCCGGAAGGCGAGCGGGTTCCCCGATCGTCGGCGGCGGAACACTCATCGCGTCTGTGTCACGACCGCCGCACCTTGATCGTCGCACCGGCGACGAGAAAGATCACCGCCGCGACGGGCTGGGCCGCGCCCCACACCGGACCGGCGAGCGAGAGCGGCAGGATCGGATTCCACACCACGGCGATCGAGGCGAACACCGGAACCCACCACCAGCGCCCGGCCTGCACGGCGAACCAGCCGACGATCATCGCGAGGATCGACGTCAGGAACAACACGATCATGGCCCGGTCCGCTCCGGTCAGGACCGGAGCGAGGAAGAGGGTTGCAGCAGCGAGCGCACCGGGCGCGAACGCGTTGCGCTGATACGGCGTGGGCACGCGTTCCCGCCTGCTCACTGCGCTTCCGTCGTCGAGTCGATACGTCGCTGCATGGGGCGGCAGGAATGCGCAGTCATGGTTCCTTTTCGTCGTCGAGGTTCCGCGCGGATCGGCGCGCCTCTCGTCCCGGCGCAGCGCATCGGGGGAAGCCATCGACCTTGCTCTCACCGCGAACGGTCGATGGACGCAACCGAACTCGGTCGACGCCGTCGCGGACGGAGGCCGACCCACCGTCGGGCGTTCTCAGGCTAGCAGCTGGTTGGCTGCTCGAACCTGCGGGGGAGATCGCGCATGGGCACCGGCCACCACCGCGGACCGACGGCAGGCGCCGTGCCGGCGTCGACGTCCTACCGTGCCGGTTCGATGATGGTCATGCCGGCCGCGGCCGCCCGGTGATAGGTGGGAAGCGCGGCGGCCGCCTCGGCCAGGCCGATCGTGCGTGCGACCAGGCGCTGGGGCTGGAGTCGGCCCTGCTCGATGAGCGCCATCATGCCCGGGTAGTCGGCGGCGGCCATGCCGTGGCTGCCCAGCACGTCGAGCTCCCAGGCGATCACCCGGTCAATCGGCACGCGGGGCGGCCCGTCGACCGGGGGCAGCAGTCCGATCTGCACGTGCCGGCCCCGACGGCGCAGGCTGAGGATCGCGCTGGTGCAGGTCTGTTCGCTGCCGACCGCGTCGACCGCCACGTGGCTGCCGCCTCCGGTCAGGCCGACGACGACGGCAGGCAGGTCAGCGGCGTCGGGATCAGCGCCGTCGGCGAGCACGGTGTGCTCCGCGCCCAGGCCGGCGGCGACGTCGAGCGCGTCGGGGTTGCGATCGACGGCGATGACGCGGGCGCCCAGGGCGTGCGCGATCATCACCGCGCTCAGGCCCACCCCGCCGGCACCGATGACCGTGACCCACTCGCCGGCGCTCAGCCGGGCTCGGCCGACGAGGGCGCGGTACGCGGTGGCGAAGCGGCATCCCAGGGCGGCCGCGGTGCTGAAGTCGACCTGCTCGGGAACGGCGACCAGATTGGTGTCGGCGGCATGCAGGGCGACGTACTCGGCGAACGACCCCCCGTGCGTGAAGCCGGGTTGCTGCTGGTGCGGGCAGACCTGGGCGTTGCCGCCACGGCACCACGCACAGTGTCCACAGCCGCAGACGAACGGCACCGTGACGCGGTCCCCCACGGCCCAGCGCGTCACCCCGGCGCCGACCTCGGCGACGACACCGGCCAGTTCGTGCCCGGGGACATGCGGGAAGGCGATGTCGTCGTGGCCGGCCCAGGCGTGCCAGTCGCTGTGGCACAACCCGGTCGCCCTCACCCGCACCACCACCCCGCCGTCGGGGGCGGACGGTCGAGCCACCTCCCGCACCTCGGGCTGGGCCTGGACCGCATCGACGACGACAGCGCGCACCCGTGCACCGTATCGCGGACGCGCTCGTTCATCGCGCTACCTCAACCGGCGACATCCCCGGGCGCGGGTACCGTGCTACGTTCGCCCTGATGGACTTCGTGCAGCTCTCGCGGGAGGCGCTGGCCGAGACGCTGCTCGCGGCCGGCCCGGGCCGCGACACGCTCTGCGCGGGGTGGCGCACCCAGGAGCTCGCCGCCCACCTCTACCTGCGGGAGCACCGGCCGGGCGTGGCTGCCGGCATCGTCGTGCCCCCACTGGCCGAGCGGACCGAACGGCGCACCCGCGAGTTGGCGGCCACCGCGGCCACCGGTACGGGCTTCACCGCCCTGGTGGACCGGTTCCGCCGGGGCCGCAGCCCGATCAGCCCGCGGCGGCTGCCCCGACTCGCGGCGCGGGTGAACCTCCTCGAGTACTTCGTGCACACCGAGGACGTGCGCCGGGCCGTCGACGAGTGGGCCCCGCGCGTGCTCGACGCCGACTACGAGGCGACCCTGTGGGAGCGGCTCGTGGCGTTCGCCGGCCTGGCCTACCGGTCGGCGCCCGTCGGCGTCGTGCTGGTCGACCCCGGGGGCTACCGGCACGTGGCCAGGCGTGCGGCCGACGCCGTCGCCGTCGTCGGCGCCCCGGGCGAACTGGTCATGCACGCCTTCGGCCGCCGCACCGCCGCCCTGGTGACGGTGGAGGGCTCCGCCGAGGCCGTCGCTGCCCTGCGCGGCTGATCCGGCGCGGCCGACCACCCGGGGCGGTTGACTCGGCGCGGATGACTGGGCGCGGATGACTCCCTCAGCGGACCGGGTGGCCCGCCGCCCGGATGGCCGCCTTGACCCGCGCGATGGCGTTGTCGGGACCGAAGTGGAACACCGACGCGGCGAGCACGGCGTCCGCGCCGGCGTCCACGGCCGGCGGGAAGTGCTCGGGCGCCCCCGCCCCGCCGGAGGCGATCAACGGGATGCCCACCACGGCCCGCACGGCCGCGATCAACTCCAGATCGAACCCGTCCTTGGTGCCGTCCGCGTCGATGGAGTTGAGCAGGATCTCCCCCACCCCGCGCTCGGCGGCCTGCCGCGCCCACGCGAGCGCGTCGATGCCGGTACCCCGCCGACCGCCGTGGGTGGTGACCTCGAAACCGGAGTCGGTGCGGGTGCCCTCCCGGACGCGCCGCGCGTCCAGGGACAGCGTCAGCACCTGGGAACCGAAGCGGGTGACGATCTCGTCGATCACCTCGGGCCGGTCCACGGCGGCGGTGTTGATCGAGGCCTTGTCCGCACCCTCGCGCAGCAGCCGGTCCACGTCCGCCGCGGAGCGCACCCCGCCGCCGACCGTCAGGGGGATGAAGACCTCCTCGGCCGCGCGCCGCACGACGTCGTAGGTGGTGGCGCGGTTGCCGGAGGAGGCGGTCACGTCCAGGAACGTCAACTCGTCGGCGCCCGCCCGGTCGTAGCGGTGGGCCAGCTCGACCGGGTCACCGGCGTCGCGCAGGCCCTCGAACTGCACGCCCTTGACCACCCGGCCGGCGTCGACGTCCAGGCACGGGATGACGCGGATCGCCACGCTCATGTCGGTCTCCTTCGGGTGCGGCCCGGTGCGGTGCGGGTGGGCGGGACTCAGATCCGGGCGGCGTGGATGGCGCTGGTGAGGATGGCGCGGGCGCCGAGGGCGTACAACTCGTCCATCATCCGGTTGGTCTGGGTGCGCAGCACCATCGCGCGCACGGCCACCCACTCGCCGTCGCGCAGCGGCGAGATGGTGGGCGACTCCAGGCCCGGGGTGATGGCGGAGGCGGCGTCGACCAGGTCGGCGCGGATGTCGTAGTCCATCATCACGTAGCGCCGGGCCACGAGCACGCCCTGCAGGCGCCGGATCAGCACGTCGATCCCCTCGGGTTCGTGCCCGTCCCGGCCGATCAGCACGGCCTCGGAGCGCAGGATCGGCTCGCCGAACGTCTCCATCCCGGCGGCGCGCAGGGTGCTGCCGGTCTCGACGACGTCGGCGATCGCGTCGGCGACACCGAGCCGGACGGAGGACTCGACGGCGCCGTCGAGCCGCACGACGGTGGCCTCGATGCCGCGCTCGGCGAGATAGCCGCGCAGCAGGCCGTCGTAGCTGGTCGCCAACCGGCGACCGGCCAGCTGGTCGATGTCGGAGTACCGGCCCAGCGGCCCGGCGAACCGGAACGTCGAGGCGGCGAAACCCAGTTCGAGCAGTTCGACGGCGTCGACGCGGGCGTCCAGCAGCAGGTCACGGCCGGTCAGACCGACGTCGAGCGTCCCGGCACCGACGTAGACGGCGATGTCCCGTGGCCGCAGGTAGAAGAACTCGACGTGGTTCTCCTGGTCCGTCAGCACCAGTTCCCGGTTGTCCCGCCGCTGCCGGTACCCGGCCTCGGTGAGCATGGTGGTGGCGGCCTCGGACAGGGAGCCCTTGTTGGGGACGGCGACGCGGAGCATGGGATCTCTTCCTCAGGGACGGGGCTGACGGCGGACGGGCGGCCTACAGATGTCGGTAGACGTCCTCGAGCGTCAGCCCCTTGGCGATCATCAACACCTGCAGGTGATACAGCAGCTGCGAGATCTCCTCGGCCGCTTCCTCGTCGGTCTCGTACTCGGCGGCCATCCACACCTCGGCGGCCTCCTCGACGATCTTCTTGCCGATGCCGTGCACGCCGGCGTTCAGCTCGGCGACGGTGCGTGAGCCGGTGGGTCGGTCGTCGGCTTTCGCGCGCAGTTCGGCGAAGAGCGAATCGAAGGATTTCACGGCCTCCACGTTACCGTCGCCCGGCGCCGGCCTCGGCATCGGGGACGGCCCCTCCCGTCACACCGGCCAGGGTCGCCGCCGTGTTCAGCGCCGCCGCGGCGGCCTCGAAGCCCTTGTCCTCGCTCGAGCCCTCCAGGCCGGCCCGGTCCAGGGCCTGGGCCTCGGTGTCGCAGGTCAGGACGCCGAACCCGACCGGGACGCCGGTGCGCACGGAGACGTCGGTCAGTCCGGTGGTGGCCGCGGCACACACGTACTCGAAGTGCGGGGTGCCGCCGCGGATGACGACGCCGAGCGCGACGACGGCGTCAACGGTCGGCGCCAACCGGGCTGCGGCGACGGGCAGTTCGAAGGAGCCGGGCACCCGGATCTCGACCGCGGTGGCGCCGGCCTGGGCCACCGCTCGTCGGGCGCCGTCGAGCAGGCCGTCCATCACCTGCTCGTGCCAGGAGGCGGCGACGATCGCGACGCACAGGTGGTTCGTGCCGGTCTGCAGGGTGGGCTGGGGGGAGCCGTGGCCGCTCATCGTGGGTCCTTTCGGGCGTTCGGGCTGGTGGTGAGGTTCGTGGTGCTGCTCGTGTCCGGGTCCTCCGGCTGCCGGGCGAGGTGCTCGATCAGCGCGGCGATGCTGATCAGCGCCAGGCCGTGCTCGTCGGCGAAGGCGCGCAGGGCCGGCAGCCGCATCATCGACCCGTCGTCGTGAACCAGCTCGGCGATCACGCCGACGGGCTCATGACCGGTGGCCAGACACAGGGCGACGGCGGCCTCGGTGTGCCCCCGGCGGGCGGCCAGCAGACCGTCGACGGCGATCAGGGGGAAGACGTGGCCGGGCCGGGTCAGGTCGGCGGCGGTGGCGGCCGGGTCGGCCAGCACCACGGCGGTGCGGGCCCGGTCCGCGGCGCTGATCCCGGTGCTGACCCCGGTCGCCGCGTCCGTCGAGACGGTGTAGGCGGTGCCCTTCGGGTCCTCGTTGACGGCCAGCATCGGCGGCAGCGCGAGCCGGCGCGCGGCCGCAGCGCTCAGCGGGACGCAGACCACGCCCGAGGTGTACCGGACGGTGAAGCCCATCAGCGCCGCATCTGCGCGTTCGGCCGGAAAGATCAGGTCGCCCTCGTTCTCCCGGTCCTCGTCATCGACGACGACGACCGGCCGACCGGCGCGCAGCGCGGACAGCGCGGACTCGATCGTGTCCAGCCGGACGACGGTGGGGTGGGCCGTGCTGATGCCGCTCATGCCCGCACTCCTTCGTCCGGAACGGCGGTGCCGGTCCTGTCGGCACCCGCAAGGCCGGCGGCTCCGCGCGTCGGGACCGCTCCGAAGGCGGCGAGACGGGCCGCGTACTTGGCCATCACGTCGACCTCGAGGTTGACCGCGTCCCCCGGCTGCCGGGCCCCCAGCGTGGTGACCGCCAGGGTCGTCGGGATCAGCCCGACCTCGAACCAGTGCTCGTCGACGGTGGCCGGGCTGACCGCCGTCACCGTCAGGGACACCCCCTCCACGGCCACGGATCCCTTCTCCGCAAGGTAGGGGGCCAGTGTGGCCGGGACGGTGAAGCGCAGCCGCTCCCAGTCGCCGAGGTGTTCGCGCTCGGTCAGCCGGGCGACGCCGTCGACGTGGCCCTGCACGATGTGCCCGTCGAGCCGACCGGTCGGCTGCAGGCAGCGTTCGAGGTTGACGGTGTCCCCGGGCGTCAGCGCGCCGATGGTGGTGCGGCGCAGGGTCTCCCCCATCACGTCGAGCCGGACGGTTCCGGTCACGACCGAGCCGGCCGAGCCGGTGCCGGTCGGCTCCGGGGCGGCCGCGGCGCTGGTCTGCTCCGGGGCGGTCGCGGTCAAACACACACCGTTGACGGCGAGGGAGCCGCCGATCGGCAGGTCGGTGGTCGCGTCGTGCGCCGTCAGGGTCAGCACGGCGCTGTCCCGCGCGGGGTCGACGACGAGGTCACGGACCATGCCTCGGTCGGTGATGATACCGGTGAACATGTCAGTCCTTCCGATCGGGGACGGGAACGGTGTCGTCGGCGGCGCCGGGCGCGTCGGCGGCGTCGTCGGCCGCGGCGTCGGCCGCGGCGTCCTCGGGAACGAACCGGAGCCGGGTGTCGGGTCCGAACCGGGTGGCCGCTCCCCCACCGGCCTCGTCCGGGACGAAGCGGATCGCCTCCCCGAGGGTGCTCAGCCCGAGGTCGGGGAAGGCGGGACGGCCGCCGAGCAGCAGCGGCGCCTGGTAGACGACGAGCTCGTCGACGAGGCCCGCCCGGGCGAACGCGGTAGCGAGCCCGGGGCTGCCGTCGATCACGACGTGCTTGACCCCGTCGGCGTAGAGGCCGGCCAGCGCCTCGGCCGGGTCGCGAGTCGGCAGGGCGCGGAACCGGCCGTCGTCACCCCGCACCGCCGCGGACGCCGGGACCGGACGCAGCCCCATCACGGCACGTCGGGGCTGCCGGGCCGCCCTCGATCCGTCGGCCCGGCGAGCCGTCAGGGCGGGGTCGTCCGCCAGGACCGTGCCGGTCGAGACGAGCACGGCGTCGGCCAGGGCGCGCAGCCGGTGTCCGTCCGCTCGCGCGTCGGTGCCGGTGATCCACTGGCTGGTGCCGTCCGCTGCGGCGATGCCGCCGTCCAGGCTCTGCGCCACCTTGAGCGTGACGAAGGGCCGCGTGCCGACCGCGGCGAGCCAGCGCCGGTTCAGTTGCCTGGCCTGGCCGGCGAGCAGGCCGGCCCGCACCCGCACGCCTGCCGCGCGCAGTCGATGCGCTCCGCCGGCCGCGGCGCGGTGGGGGTCGCCGATCGCGTGAACGACCGAGCGGATGCCGGCGGCGAGGATCGCCTCCGTGCACGCGCCCGTGCGCCCGGTGTGGTTGCACGGCTCCAGGGTCACGACCATGGTGGCCGCCGCGATCTGCGCGGCAGTCGCGCCGGCGGCCTCCGCCCGGCGCAGCACGTCGACCTCGGCGTGGTCAGTGCCGGCGCCGCGGTGGTGGCCGACGGCGATCAGCTGACCGTCCTGATCGAGCAGGGCGGCACCGACCAGCGGGTTCGCGCCCCGCACGCCGGTCGCCGCGGCCCGCAGCGCGGCAGCCATGGCGTGCTCATCGGCCAGCGTGAAGTCGGCGTCGGTGACGTGGTGGGTGGTGGCCGTCACGACTCGACCCGCGGATCCGGGAACACGGTCTCCACGCGGGGAGCGGCCGCCTGGTTGCGGTAGCGCCACCAGACGAAGAAGCCGGTGAGGGTGAAGCCGCCGTAGATGATGTACATGGTGGCGGAGGCCCAGTAGCCGGCGGAGATCAACAGGGGCACCCCGACGATGTCGACGGCCACCCAGATCAGCCAGAACTCCACCCAGCCGCGGGCCATGCCGAGGGTGGCCAGCAGGGAGCCGACGAAGATCCAGGCGTCGGCCCACACCGGCTCGTAGCTGCCCAGCGCCCGGAACGCCGGGGTCAGGATGGCGGTGCCCCCCACCAGGCCGATCACCAGACGAACGCGGGTGAGGTTGGAGGCCCAGCGAGGCACGACGGCGGTGCCGGCGTCGCCGCGGGACTGCCGCCAGCTGTACCAGCCGTAGATCGATACGACGATGAACATCACCTGGCGGCCGGCCTGGCCGAGCAGGTTCACGGGGTTCGGGGAGCCGAAGACCGCGCCCAGGAAGACCGTGAACAGCAGGACGTTGCCGACGATGCCGACCGGCCACGCCCACACCCGGCGGCGCATGCCACCGAACGCGCTGACCAGGCCGAAGACGTTACCGAGCACCTCGCGCCACAGGATGAAGCCACCACCGATGGTCAGCTTCGCCTCGAACAGCCATCGCAGGACGTCCACGGGCCCGTTCCTTCCTCACCGTTGCCGAACCATGACGGTTCCGGGGTGAGGGTGCGCACGAGGGCCGGGACGAGCGGACGGACCGCGAACCCGACGACGGTCCAGCGGTCGCCGGACGTCGCGCGCGACGTGCTTCTCCCATCCAGACTCTGACTGTCGGTGCCGGAATTCCACCGGCTCAACCGGTGCGCTGATCCTGTGGCGTGGCCACTGATCGACGCACCGGGTCGCGGACTGTCACCGCCGGTTCGGACTTTCACCGACCCCGGAGCACGTATCGGTTCATTATGACACGCACGCCTCGGAGGGACTGGTGCGCTCCGTCACGTTCGCGACACGGGCACCGACTGCGCGCATTCCAGCCCAGACAACGGCACCACTGTTCGGGCTCCAGCACCCCAGCCCGAACAACGGCAGCACTGTTCGGGGCGGTCTGCGGGCGACGTCGCGACGGTGCGGGTCAGCGGCCGCCGGCAACCTCGCGCAGGCCGGCGATGGCGGCTGCGGCGTCGTCGGCCCCGTAGACGGAAGAACCAGCGACGAACACGTCGGCCCCGGCGTCGGCGGCAGCGACGATCGTCTCTCGCGTGATCCCGCCGTCCACCTGGAGAGCGACCTGTGCCCCGGAGCCGTCGACGGCGGCGCGAGCGCGGCGGATTTTCGGCAGCATCACGTCCAGGAACGCCTGGCCGCCGAAGCCCGGCTCGACGGTCATCACGAGCAGCAGGTCGATCTCGGCGAGCAGGTCCAGCCAGGGTTCGACCGGTGTCGCCGGACGCAGGCCCACGCCCGCCCGGGCACCGAGGGAACGCAACTGTCGGGCCAGCCGGATCGGCGCGGTCGCCGCCTCGGCGTGGAAGGTCACGGACGCGGCCCCCGCTTCGGCGTACCCCGGCGCCCACCGATCCGGGTCCGCGATCATCAGATGCACGTCCAGCGGGACCGGGCTGACCTGCTGGAGCCGCTCGACGACCGGTAGTCCGAGGGTCAGGTTCGGCACGAAGTGGTTGTCCATGATGTCCACGTGCACGCTGTCGGCGTCGGCGATCCGGGCCAGCTCGGCCTCGAGGTTCGCGAAGTCGGCGGAGAGGATGCTCGGGTGGATCCGGGCGTGGCGGGTGGCGGGCTCGGTCACGATGCCTCCGGGGTCGCGGTGGGGACGGTGTCGGTGGGGTCCGGCGCCGCGCCGGCGGGCTCGGCGTCGGCGATCGCGCCGGCGGTGCCACCGGCGGGGACGCGCAGTAGCGCCAGGAACATCGCGTCGGTGCCGTGCACGTGTGGCCACAGCTGAGCCGTGCCATGCCGCGGCCGGCGCGGGTCGTCGGTGTCACCGGCGTCGCCGGCGTCGTTCGCCGCAGCTCCGCCTGCCACGCTCGCCGCGGTACCGCCGGCGTGCAGGGGCACCAAGGCGGCGGCGTCGAGCGCGGCGGGCGTATCGAGCAGCTCGACGCCCGGGGCGCCACGGAGGACGTCGTCGACGACGGCGATCGTCTCGGCCGGGTGCGGGGAGCAGGTCGCGTAGGCCACGACCCCTCCGGGGCGGGTCGCCGCGAGAGCGGAGCGGAGCAGGTCGCGCTGCAGTGCGCCGAGCTGAGCGATGTCGGCCGGGGTACGCCGCCACCGCGCCTCGGGGCGCCGGCGCAGAGCCCCCAGGCCGGAGCACGGGACGTCGACGAGGACCCGGTCGTAACCGCCGGGCTCTTCGTCGCCGATGAGCCGGCCGTCCCGTTCGGTGACCCGCCACGTCGTCTCCGGCACGGGCGCAAGCGCACGCCTGACGAGTTCGGCCCGGTGTGGAGCGAGTTCGTTCGCGGTGACGGTGGCGCCGTGCTGCAACGCCAGAGCGGCCAGCAGTGCCGCCTTGCCGCCGGGCCCGGCGCACCCGTCCAGCCAGCGCTCGCCGGTGCCGGGCAGGGTCGTGGTGGACGGTGTGGCACCGACGTTCGTGCCGGGTGTCGTGCCCTCGGTGCCTGCGCTCTCACGGCCGGTGCTCTGCCGGCCGGCGAGCGGCGCGGCGGCGAGTGCGCGGGCGACCAGCTGCGAGCCGGCGTCCTGGATCCGGACCGTGCCGTCCTTAACACCGGTGAACCGGCCCAGGTCGCCGGCGGCGATCGTGGCCGACCCGGCGGCCAGTTCGCCCGGAACGGCGCCGGCGGCCAGCACCTCGGCGAGGTCACCGAGGCCCGGGAGGGCCAGCAGGTGCACGACCGGAGCGGCGTTGTCCGCGGCGAGCAGGTCGGGCAGTTCCGCCGCGTCCCTGCCGTGGGCGACGAGCGCCTGCCGCATGGCGCGGACGACCCAGGCGGGGTGGCTGTACCGCAGCGCCGCGGCGGCCGTCTCGTCGAGGCCGGCGGTGACCTCGTCCAGCCAACCGGCCAGCGGCCGCTCCGACACACGGCGCAGTACGGCGTTGATGAAGCCGCTGGGACCGGCCCCGATGACCTCCCGGGCGAGGGCGACGGTCTGGTCCAGGGCGGCATGCGCGGGCACCCGCATGGCGAGCAGTTGGTGAGTGCCCAGGCGCAGCGCGTCACGCACGGGCGCGTCCACGGCGTCGAGCGGGCGGTCGACGCAACGGGCGAGGATCGCGTCCCACGTGCCCTGGGACCGCAGCGCACCGTATGCCAGCTCCGTGGCGAACCCGGCGTCGCGCCCGGTCAGGCCGTGCCGACGGAGACGTGCCGGGAGCACCAGGTTGGCGTAGGCGTCGTCGGCGCTGACGGCTCGCAGGGTCTCGAAGGCGGCGAGCCGGGCGGGATCGGCCGCGCGGCCCCGTCGAGCGGGGGCGGCCGAACTGTACCGTCGCTCACCGCCCCGGTTGCGCTCCCGGCCCTGGGCGTTCCGGCGCACCTCCCCCCCACCGCTCCGCCGAGCCTGGCGGTTCGGGTCGTCGCGGCTGTTCCCGCCGGCGTTGCCGCGGTTCTTGCCGGCGTCGTCGCGGCGGCTCTCGCCGGCGTTGCCGCGCGGCTGGCGGTCACGGTCGCCGCGCCGGCGGTTCGGGTCGTCGCGACGGTCGTTCCGGCGGTTCGGGTCGTCGCGGCGATCGTTCCGGCGGTGGGGATCGTGATCAGGCAAAGCGGACCTCCGCACCGTGGTGCACGCCGCGCCACCAGTCGCGGGCGGGCTTCGGCGTGCGACCGGCGGGTTGCACGGTGCTGAGCACGACGACGCCGTCCCCGGCGCCGACGAGCACGCGCCGGCCGTGTTCCGTCACCACCCCCGGACCGAGTGAGGGCAGCGCCGCAGCGGCGTGGCCGACGCCATCGGCATCCGCCGAAACGGCCCGGACGGGGCCGAGTTTGACGCGGCCGCCGTCCAGCGTGGTCCAGGCACCGGGCTCGGGGGTGACGCCGCGGCTGCGCGCGTCGAGCGCTGCCGCCGTCGTGGTCCAGTCGAGCCGGCCGTCCTCGAGGGTGAGCTTGGGGGCCGACGTGACGTCGCCGGCCTGCTCGACCGCCCGGGCGGTGCCCGCGGACAGGCCCTCGAGCACCTCGGCGAGCAGGTCGGTGCCGCTGGCCGTGAGGGTCCGCAACATCGTCGCGGTCGTGTCGGTCGGCCCGATCGGAGCGGTGACCGTGCCATACACCGGCCCGGTGTCGAGCCCCGTGCGCAGGGCAAAGACGCTCGCGCCGGTGCTGCTGCGCCCGTCGATGATGGCCCGCTGTACCGGCGCGGCCCCGCGGTAGGCGGGCAGAAGGGAGAAATGCAGGTTGAGCCAGCCGTGCCGGGGCAGATCCAGGGCCGCGGCCGGGATCAGTGCCCCGTAGGCGACGACGACGGCGACGTCGAGGTGCAGGTCGGCGAGGTGCGCCTGAGTCCCGCCGTCGACGCGGGCGGCTTTGATCACCGGCAGTCCGAGCTCCACCGCCACGGCGGCCACCGGGGACGGGGTCAGCACCCGCTTGCGCCCGAGCGGGGCGTCGGGGCGGGTCAGCACGCCGACGAGCTCGTCGTCGGTGTCGCTCAGGTGGGCGTGCAGGCGGCCGAGCGCGTCGGCTGCGGTGTCCGGGGTGCCCGCGAACAGGACCCTCATCGGCCGCCACCGAAGAAGCTGGCGCCGGGAGCGGCACCCCCGGCCACTCGCCCGTCCCCGGGCCCGGCTGAGCCGGGACGACGCGCGGTGTGCGGAGCAGTTCCCGTGGTGCCGGCGGACCGGAGCCGCGCGGCCCCGGTGCTCGCCGCGGCCGGTTCCAGGTCGCGCCGGTCGTCCTGCACGCGCGCGACGGCGGCGCGCCAGTCGTCGGTGCGCAACGCGGCCATCACCGTGCGGCGCTCATCGCCGTCGAGCCGGTCCAGGTAGAGGGTCCCGTCCAGGTGATCGGTCTCGTGCTGGAGACACCGCGCGAGCATCCCCTCCCCGGTGACGGTCACGGGCGCGCCGGTGACGTCGACGCCGGTCACGGTGGCACGCTGGGCGCGGGTGGTGTGGCCGCCGATCGCCGGGACCGACAGGCAGCCCTCCATGCCGGACTGCGTCTCGTCCTGGACGGTGAGCACGGGGTTGACGACGTGGCCGGAGGAGTCGTCCACTTCCCAGGTGAAGATCCGCAGCCCGACGCCGACCTGCGGCGCGGCGAGCCCCACGCCGCCGACGGCGATCATCGTCTCGTGCATGTCCTCGACCAGACGGGCCAGGGCGTCGTCGAACCGGGTCACGTCCTCCGCGCGGGTCCGCAGGATCGGGTCACCCAGCACCCGGACGGGCAGTATCGCCATCGCTGTCGTCGCACTCCTCGTTCTTGCTCGCCCGGTTCCGTCGATCCGGCCCGGCGTTCCAGTCTAGTGGTGCGAATCCGGGGCGGTCAGGAACCGGTGCCCGGGCCGGACCCGGCGAGGGCGGAGACGGCGGTCGCCCCGGACGGGCGACGTCGCTCCCCCGCCACCGTCCCGCCCGCGGGCGGCGGCGCGATCGGCAGCAACGCACGCCCGGCGGCGGTGGCGTCGGCCGTGGTCTCCCAGACCCGGCGCAGGGAACAGAACTTGTACCAGTGGTGGGCGAGCACGTCGTCGCGGGCGCGCATCGGCCGCACCTCGGTCTGGCCGATGGCGACCGGCAGCAGCAGCGGGTTCGCCCCGAACGGGAACGATTCCCAGGTACCGGCCTCGGCGTCGACCAGCCATTCCTGCGCCTTCATGCCGGCGGTGAGCTGCATGACGACCTTCTCGTCCAGGGCCTTGACGAAGCCGTCCCGGTCGGTGCCGCGGGTCTTGAAGTCGATCAGGCACACACGGCCGCCGATCCGGGCGATCAGATCGAGCGTGCCCGCGTAGCCGACGTCGTGGTTCCAGACGGTCGCCTCGGCAGCCAGCGGCTCCACCCCGTAGGCGCTCCACCACTCGTCGAACCGGTCGGCGAACTGGTGCTCGCCGTGCTGCGCCAGGTCCTCCCGTGCCTCCCGCGCCCGGTGATCGCGGCCCATCGCCTGCAGAGCGATCTGCTCGCAGTAGAAATGCACGCGATCACCGCGCTCCGCGGCGGTGTTGCGGTACTGCTCCGCGGCCGACGCGGCCTCCCGGACCAGGGAGCGCAGCTGACCCGGATCGTTCGCGGCACCGAGCAGCGCCGGATGGGAGGCGAGATGGTTGGCGGCCATGTAGCCGGACCATCCGGTCAGATCGACGGCCTGCTGGGCGATGACGGTGGTGATGGACGGCACCGTCGGGGGCGTATTCGTCGACCTCGAGTACATCCGTCCGTGTTCGGTCTGGTGCGCCAGCCTCGGTTGCGTCATGTCTTCACTCTCCCACCGGCCACCGACGTTTCTCGAACACCCGCGCCGACCCCGACGGCATCGGGAACGCACGAAGGCCCCGACGGTCACCCGCCGGGGCCTTCACTCGTGCGCGATACTGGGATCGAACCAGTGACCTCTTCCGTGTCAGGGAAGCGCGCTACCGCTGCGCCAATCGCGCCCATGTCGCCGTCGACGGGTCGAGACCCGCCGAAGCTGGAGGTGGGGACGGGATTCGAACCCGCGTATACGGCTTTGCAGGCCGCTGCCTCGCCTCTCGGCCACCCCACCGTGACCTGGTGGTCCACTCGGACCGCCGTGCGGGAACCCGAGCTGGAGACCCGGTCCACCGACTGGCTGAACAGTGGAGTGCGAGCGGACGACGGGATTCGAACCCGCGACATCCACCTTGGCAAGGTGGTGCTCTACCAGCTGAGCTACGTCCGCATACAGAAACCTGGCCCGCCCCGAGGCGGTGCCGCCGTGTTCTTGCGAGAAATGACTCTACAGGCGTCGCCGCGCCTGGCCAAATCGCTCCAGCGCCAGCGCGATCCCGCGGAATCCAGCCGTTCCTCAGCCCTGGAACACTCACCGGGACGGGGTCACCGACGGGCCTGCGACGGGGCCGCCACCGGCCGGTGGCGCGGCCGCCGACCGGTCGTTCCGTTGATTTCGCGCCGAGTGTGCACTCCGCTACGATGTGAATCGCTGCCCGGCCGACGGACAGACCCGCACGGGCGATTAGCGCAGTGGTAGCGCGCTTCGTTCACACCGAAGAGGTCACTGGTTCGAACCCAGTATCGCCCACCGCAGGAGGGGTTCCGGAGTCATTCCGGGACCCCTGTGCCGTGTCGACGGATGATCACGCCCCACGGCCACCCGGCCGCGGTCCTCATCTCCCCCGACGATCTTCGGGCCCCTCGCTGACCATCCACAGCGCGTGGGCAAGCCGCTCCGCGGCGAGCTTCACGGCCTGCACTCCGCTCGCCGAGGTGACTACCGGGTGATCTACGGCATCATGGACGACGCCCGCACGGGGGAGGTCGTGCATCTAGACCGACGCAGCGGCGTCCACCGGCGATGAGGTGGCCTGTGTCGTCGCGCGTACCGATGGCCGCTGCCGCATCGGCACACTCCGCGTGACCAACCATCAGCGGGACGCACGGGTAGTCATCCACCTGCGGCGGGAGTGTTCCGTTGACCCCACGACCCACGAGGCTCTTGCCGGTGTCTCGTCTGCCATACCCCACGGCGCACGCGTCGGAATCGTGGGGCCGTCGGGAGCCGGAAGGACCACGATCTTGAAGTTGATCGCGGGGTTCTACGCGCCGCCACGCGGCACGGTGCGTGGCGCGGAAACTCGGCATCCGGGCACCACTGCCGAGCAAGGCATCGAACTGTTTACGCAGTACGTACCCGGTCGGACGGACACCCCGTCCGCGGCTGCTTCTTGTTCTACGATGGTGGACACACGGAGGCGACATCCCGCCTCCCGGCAGAAAGGAGGTGGCAGTGTCTGCTTTCGACAATCTGAAGGGCAAGGCCTCGGGCCTGTTCGGCAAGGCCGCTGACGCCGTCCGCGATCACGAAGGCCAGGTGAAGCAGGGCATCGAGAAGGCCGGTGACTTCGTCGACCGGAAGACCGGCGGTAAGTATGCCGAACGCATCGACGCCGTGCAGCAGAAGGCCAGTGGTGCCGTGAACCGCCTGCGTGCGCAGCACCGGCCCGGCGGGACGGGCGCCACCGGCGGTACCGACACCACCAGTACCGGTACCGCGGCCGGAACGGCCGGGACCGAGACCCCCTCCGCGCCCACCGAGGACGCGCAACAGCCCGACCCGACCAAGGTGGACCCCGACCTGGGGCGCTGAGGCGAGACCGGGAACCCGTGCCCGGGTGGCCGCGGAGGACCGCCCCTGACGAATGATCGAACCGTGAGCCGGTGTCACCTCCGGGTGGTGCCGGCTCACGCGCGTCCGGTGCCGGACGTCCTTGGCGCCCGCGGCCGGACGGGGGCGATGTCAGACGGCGGCGCCGCCCTCCCGGGTCAGCGCGGTCAACCGGGACACCGCCCGGAAGTACTTCTTCATGTAACCGCCGGCCATCATCTCCTCGGAGAACAGGCGGTCCAGCGGCTCGCCGCTGGCGATGATAGGCACGTCCCGGTCGTAGAGCCGGTCGGCGAGGACGACGAAGCGCAGCGCCTGGTCCTGTCGGGTGATGGTGCGCACGCCGCGCCAGGCCACGACGTCGACGCCGTCGATCAGCCGGCGGTACCGGCTGGGGTGCACGCGGGAGAGGTGCTCGACCAGGGTCTCGACGTCGTCGAGGGCGACCGTGCGCCCCCGCTGGGCGGCGGCGTCGGCGGCGGCCGCCACGGCGTCGTCGGTCACCGGCTCGGGCGCCGCCGGCAGCCCGCGGTGCCGGTAGTCCTCCCCGTCGATGCGCACGACGTCGAACTGGTCGGCGAGCACCTGGATCTCACGCTTGAAGTCGACGGCGGCGAAACGCCCCTCCCCCAGGGCACCGGGCAGCGTGTTGGACGTCGCGGCCAGCTTGACGCCGGCGTCGGAGAGCTCGCGCATCAACCGCGACATCATCACCGTGTCTCCCGGGTCGTCGAGCTCGAACTCGTCGATGCAGACCAGCCGGTACCCGCGCAACTCGTCCACCGCCCGGCGGAAGGACATGGCGCCGACGAGGTTCGTGTACTCGACGAACGTACCGAACGCCTTGGGACCGTCCACTGCGTGCCACAGGGACGCGAGCAGGTGGGTCTTGCCGACGCCGAACCCACCGTCCAGGTAGATACCGGGCCGCCGCTCGGCGGCGCGGGGGCCGAACAGCCTGCGCCAGCCGCTGGGAGCCGGGGTGTCCACCGAGGCGGCGAAGGCCTTCAGCTCGTGCACCGCCTCGGTCTGGCTGGGCTGCGCGGGATCCGGGCGATAGGTGTCGAAGGAGACGTTCCCGAAGCGCGGTGAGGGATGGAAGCCGGCCAGCAGGTCCTCCGCCGAGACCGTCGGTTGCCGGTCCACGAGGTGCACGATCTCGCCCACGTCGTCAGTCCTCCCGTGCATCAATTCGCGGTGCGGTCCCGCTCCCTCCCGTCCACAGTACGGCAGCGCACCTCCCGGTCCACGCTGCGGTGTGGCCCCGGATGACGCGGGCCGTCAGCCGATCCGGGCATCGCCGCGCTGTCACGACTAGGGTGGACAGTGGACCAGACCCCGATCGGAAGGACCAGCGATGACGATCGCAGCGGAGACGAACGAGAAGTTCAGCGCCTATGCCCACCCGGACCGACTCGTCTCGACGGCGTGGGTGGCCGACCGCCTCGATGCCGCGCACCCGGAGCACGGCGGGTTCGTCCTGGTCGAGTCGGACGAGGACGTCCTGTTGTACGAGACCGGACACATCCCGAGCGCCATCAAGATCGACTGGCACACCGATCTGAACGACCCGGTGACCCGCGACTACGTCGACGGGGCCGGCTTCGCCGCGCTGATGCGGGCCAAGGGCATCTCCCGGGACACCACGGTCGTCATCTACGGCGACAAGTCGAACTGGTGGGCCGCGTACGCGCTGTGGGTCTTCACCCTGTTCGGCCACGAGGACGTGCGACTGATGGACGGCGGCCGGGACAAGTGGGTGGCCGAGGGTCGGGAGCTGAGCACGGAGGTGCCGGAGCCGGCGCCGGCCGACTACCCGGAGGTGCAGCGCTCCGACGCCGCCATCCGCGCCTTCAAGGAGGACGTCCTCGCCCACTTCGGTAAGCCGCTGATCGACGTCCGCTCCCCCGAGGAGTACACCGGCGCGAAGACCCACATGCCGGCCTACCCCCAGGAGGGTGCCCTGCGCGGCGGCCACATCCCCTCCGCGGCGTCCGTGCCCTGGGCCCGGGCCGCGGCGGAGGACGGGTCCTTCAAGTCCCGCCCCGAGCTGGAGCAGATCTACCTCGGGGACGCGGGGCTGAAGGAGGGCGACGACGTCATCGCCTACTGCCGGATCGGCGAGCGCTCCAGTCACACCTGGTTCGTGCTCTCCCACCTGCTGGGCTTCGACTCGGTGCGCAACTACGACGGGTCGTGGACCGAGTGGGGCAACGCGGTGCGCGTGCCTATCGCCACCGGTGACGAGCCCGGTGAGGCGCCCGCCGCGCGCTGAGCCGCACGCCGGCGCGACCCGACGACGGGCGCCACGGACCTCGGTCCGGCGGCGCCCGTCGTCGTTCGCGGACGTCCCGTCCCACCGTCGTGCTCGGTGTGGTGTACGCGACGGCGGGACGCGTGCCGCGGAACTAGGGCGTGTCCCGCGAATGATTGGGGTCGGCACGCGGTAGACACGGTTTCATGCACGACCGACATGATCTGACTGATGACCAGTGGGCACTGCTTGAGCCGCACCTGCCGGGCGGCGAGCCGGCGCGGGGTGGACAGTGGGCGGATCAT
>NZ_MRDE01000058.1 GCF_001968835.1 Tersicoccus phoenicis | reverse complement strand
CACGGATGGGTACAGGGCGGTAGAGTTGCTCACCAGAAGGGTGCTCCCTGAATCTGTAGAAAATGTCGTGTGGTAACAACATCTTCCCAGTTCAGGAGCACCTTTCCCCGTTCAGACACCCCCTCGGACCCACCCTCATGAAAGGCCGAGGCTATCGCGCCAAGTGTCACGAGTACGATTCCCACCACTGCGTAGTAGGCCTTCGACTTGTATCCGGAAATTGAGGTCACTCCCAACAACTCGACCAGCTTCATGGCCTACTCCCCCAGAATCACCGACGCGGCAACAGCCGCGTCCGTCCTGCACAGAAGACACCCCTTCATGACACCCCCATGCTGCGCCCGGTGAAGCGCCCGAGATTGGGGTCACAGTACGCCCGCTACTCATTTTGCGCCAGATGTCGAGACCAAGTCGTGGCGCCGATTCCAGGGGATCGAGACCTGAGTCGCGACCGACCGGTCTCCTACCCAACTGCCTTGAGTCTTTGCAGCGCCAAAACTCGAGCCTGCTGTAACCGGTCGACGCGGGCGGTGTTGTCCCGTTCGACGCCACGGTCGCTGGGCCGAGAGTACTCGCGTCCGACCGGCTCATCCGGCGCGCCCCGAAGGTGCGGCGGCACCGCTGTCCTCTTCCGGCGCGGATGTCGGCGATCACGGCCTCGATGCCCAGGTGAGCGGCGTCGGAGTTGGGCGCGTTGGCCAGGTGCACGACGGCCTCGGCTCGCCGCCGGCGTGGTTCAGTTCAGGAGCGCCCTTGCGCGATCCGCAGCACGCCGGTCGGCACCGGCCGGCCCAGTTTCTGGCTCGCCTTGACGTACTCCTGAGCCGCAGCTCGACGGTTGGCCGCGCTCTTGGCGATGAACCGACCGGTTCCGGAAGCGTCGGCCGTGTTCGTGCTCACGTCGGACTTCGGTCCTGACCCGGCGTTCGACGGCTCTTGGCTACGCATGCTTGACCTCACTTCCCTCCTTCTATTCTGCCGGTGTCGGTGGTGCATCGTCCACCGTGGGGATGGCCGTACGCCGGCCCCGAGGATCGAGGATCGAGCACCACGATGAGGGGTCTGCGACAGACGCAGTTGCCCGTCACGGTTTCCTGCCTCGCAGGATCTGGCGCAGCCGGTCGACGCGGGCGGTGATGTCCCGTTCGACGCCGCGGTCGGTGGGCCGGTAGTACTCCCGTCCGACCAGGTCGTCCGGGGCGTACTGCTGGGCGGCGACCCCGTGGGGTGCGTCGTGGCTGTAGACGTAGCCCTTGCCGTGACCATGCTGCTTCGCGCCCGGATAGTGGGCGTCCCGCAGGTGCGGCGGCACCGACTGGCCTCTGCCGGCGCGGATGTCGGCGATCGCGGCGTCGATGCCCAGGTAGGCGGCGTTGGACTTGGGTGCGGTGGCCAGGTGCACGACGGCCTCGGCGAGCACGATCCGCCCCTCCGGCATGCCGATCAACTGAACCGCTTGGGCGGCCGCGACCGCCGTCTGCAGCGCGGTGGGATCGGCCATGCCCACGTCCTCGGACGCGGAGATCACCAGCCGCCGGGCGATGAACCGCGGGTCCTCCCCCGCCTCCACCATCCGGGCCAGATAGTGCAGGGCGGCGTCGACGTCGGAGCCGCGGATGGACTTGATCAGGGCGCTGGCGACGTCGTAGTGCCCGTCCCCGGCCCGGTCGTAACGCACGGACGCCCGGTCCAGGGCCTGTTCGGCGTGGCCGAGGCTGACGGCCACGGTGGCGTCGTCCGCCGGTCGGGTTTCCACGGCCTCGGCGAAGGCGACACCGGCGGCCGCCTCCAACGCGGTCAGCCCGCGCCGGGCGTCCCCGCCGGCGAGGCGCACCAGGTGTGCCAGCGCGTCGTCGTCGACGGTCACGGTGCCGTCCAGGCCGCGGGGGTCCTCGACGGCGCGGCGCAGCAGGCCGGTGATGTCCTCGTCCGTCAGGGGCCGCAGCGTCAGCAGCAGGGAACGGGACAGGAGCGGGGACACGACGGAGAAGGACGGGTTCTCGGTGGTGGCGGCGACCAGGACGACCCACCGGTTCTCGACACCGGGCAGCAGCGCGTCCTGCTGCGCCTTGTTGAACCGGTGGATCTCGTCGAGGAACAGGACCGTGGTGGTGCCGTGCAGGTCCCGGTGCGTCAGGGCGTCGTCCATCACCTTGCGGACGTCCTTCACGCCGGCGGTGATGGCGGAGAGCTCGACGAAGCGGCGGCCGCCGGCGCGGGCGATGACGTGCGCGATGGTCGTCTTGCCGGTACCGGGCGGGCCCCAGAGGATCACCGAGGACGGGCCGGTGGGCCCGGCCTGGTCGCCGGAGAGCACCCGAAGGGGCGAGCCGTCCTTGAGCAGGTGCAGCTGACCGACGATCTCCTCGACGCTGCGCGGGCGCATGCGCACCGCGAGGGGCTGCCGTTCCCGTCCGCGTCGAGGCGCGACGACGCCGTCGTCCGCGCCGAGGTCGTCGTCGTCGGACGCGGCACTGAAGAGATCCTGCACGTCCTTCAGGCTACGTCCCCGCACCGACGGAACCGATCGACGACCCCTCGCCGAGTTAGCTGTCCACTCCCGAAATGGGGGCTCTTAGAGCAGGCGCAGCGGGCGGCAGCAGCTAACTCAGCGGGGACGGCGTCTCCCCCGCACTGTCCCGACGCGTGCCACACTGTCCGGATGCGTGCCGTCCTGCAGCGAGTGAGCCGAGCGTCCGTCACCGTCGAGGGGGCCGTCGTCGGCGCGATCGACCAGCCGGGCCTGCTGGTGCTCCTCGGCGTCACTCACGAGGACACGGAGGCCACGGCCGCGGCGGTGGCGGAGAAGTGCTGGCGGCTGCGGATCCTCGACGGGGAGGTCTCCTGCGCCGACGCCGGTGCGCCGCTGCTGGTCGTCAGCCAGTTCACTCTCTACGGGGACGTGCGGAAGGGCCGCCGCCCGTCCTGGTCCCGGGCCGCCGGCCGCGACCTCAGCGAGCCGCTGTACGAGCGGTTCGTGGCCGAGCTGCGTGAGCGTGGGGCGCACGTCGAGACCGGGGTGTTCGGCGCGATGATGGACGTCGAGTCGGTCAACAGCGGCCCGTTCACCGTCCTGGTCGACAGCGCCGAACTCGCCTGACCCGTTGGCCCCAAGGCGAGCTCGCCAGGTGGGCTCAGGCCGGCTCGACCTTGACGCCCGTGCCGCCCTCGGGTTCGTTCTTCGCCGCCTGCGACGCCGGTTCCGGCTTCGCGTCGACGCCGGCCTCCTTGCGCTGCTCCGGCGTGATGGGTGCGGGCGCCGACGTCAGCGGGTCGTACCCGCCGCCGGTCTTCGGGAACGCGATCACCTCGCGGATCGAGTCGTACCCGGCCAGCAGCGCCACCACCCGGTCCCAGCCGAAGGCGATGCCGCCGTGCGGCGGGGCGCCGAACTTGAAGCCCTCGAGCAGGAAGCCGAACTTCTCCTGCGCCTCGGCCTCGCTCAGGCCCATCACCGCGAAGACGCGCTCCTGCACGTCGCGGCGGTGGATACGGATCGACCCGCCGCCGATCTCGTTGCCGTTGCAGACGATGTCGTACGCGTAGGCAAACGCGGAGCCGGGGTCGGTGTCGAACGTGTCGAGGAACTCGGGCTTCGGGGAGGTGAAGGCGTGGTGGACGGCGGTCCAGGCCCCGTGCCCGACGGCGACGTCACCGGAGGCGACGGCGTCGGCGGCCGGCTCGAACAGCGGGGCGTCGACCACCCACACGAACGCCCAGTCGCCTTCGGCGATCAGCCCGGTGCGGTGGCCGATCTCCACGCGGGCGGCGCCGAGCAGCGCGCGGGAGGTCTTGGCCTCGCCCGCGCCGAAGAAGATGCAGTCCCCGCCGCTGGCACCGACGGCCTCGGCCAGCCCGGCCCGCTCCGAGTCGGTGAGGTTCTTGGCGACCGGGCCGGTCAGCTCGCCGTCGTCCTGCACGAGCACGTACGCCAGGCCCTTCGCACCGCGCTGCTTCGCCCACTCCTGCCAGGCGTCGAGCGTGCGTCGCGGCTGCGAGGCTCCCCCGGGCATGACGACGGCGCCCACGTACGGGGCCTGGAAGACCCGGAACGTGGTGTCCTTGAAGAACTCGGTCAGTTCGGTCAGTTCGAGGCGGAACCGCAGGTCCGGCTTGTCCGTGCCGTACTTCGCCATGGCGTCGGCGTATGTCATCCGGGCGATGGGCCGCGGGATCTCGACGTCGATCAGCCGCCACAACGCCGTCACGATCCGCTCGCCGAGGTCGATGATGTCGTCCTGCTCCACGAAGGACGCCTCGATGTCCAGCTGGGTGAACTCGGGCTGCCGGTCGGCCCGGAAGTCCTCGTCCCGGTAGCAGCGGGCGATCTGGTAGTACTTCTCGATGCCGCCGACCTGCAGCAGCTGCTTGAACAGCTGCGGTGACTGGGGCAGGGCGTACCAGCTGCCGGGCGCGAGCCGGGCCGGCACCAGGAAGTCACGGGCGCCCTCGGGAGTGGACCGGGTCAGGGTCGGCGTCTCGACCTCGGTGAACCCGTCGTCGTGCAGCAGCTCGCGGGCCACGCGGTTGACGTCGGACCGCAGTCGCATCGCGTGCGCCGGGCCGGGCCGGCGCAGGTCGAGGTAACGATGCCGCAGCCGGGCCTCCTCGCCGACCTCCACGTGCTCGTCCACCTGGAACGGCAGCGGGGCCGCGGTGTTGAGCACGACGACGTCGTCGGCCATCAACTCGACCTCCCCGCTGGGCAGGGCGGGGTTCTCGTTGCCCTCGGGGCGGCGCTCGACCACGCCGGTCACCTGCAGCACGAACTCGTTGCGCAGACCGTGGAACACGGCCTCGTCCCGGACGACGACCTGGACGATGCCGCTGGCGTCCCGCAGATCCAGGAACGCGACGCCGCCGTGATCCCGCCGGCGGGCGACCCAGCCGGCGACGGTGACGGTCTGTCCGATCTGCTCGGCCGACAGGGAGCCGGCCTCATGGGTGCGCAGCACAGGGGTCCTTCCGGAGAACGCGGGAAATGTCCGGTCGAGTCTACCGACCGGGAGGTGGATGGGGGGTGGTCAGTCGCCGGGGACGACGCGTGGGTACCGGTCCTCGGCCGGCGGCGTCCAGGTCCGCGGGTCGGCCGGCACCTGATCACCGGAGCGGATGTCCTTGACTTCGTGGCGGGCCTGCCCGCCGTCGTCGATCGAGGTGAACCACACGAACGGGATGCCCCGCCGGTCCGCGTACTTGATCTGCTTGCCGAACTTCGCCGCCGTCGCGGCGACCTCGGTGGGGATGCCGCGGGCCCGCAGCGCGGTGGCGACGTCGTCGGCGGCGGCCCACCCGTCCTCGTCGGCCAGGCTGACCAGCACGGCGGTGGGGACAGGTCGGGTCGCGACCGCGAGCTTCTGCGCCAGCACCCGCGCGAGCAGCCGGGTGACGCCGACGGAGAGCCCGACGCCGGGAAAGCGCCGATCGCCCTTGACCGCGAGGGCGTCGTAGCGGCCGCCGGAACAGATGGAGCCGAGCGACTCGTGCCCGACCAGCACCGTCTCGTACACGGTGCCGGTGTAGTAGTCCAGGCCGCGGGCGATGGACAGGTCGGCCACGACCTTGCCCGGAGCGCGCCGGCTGGCCAGTCCGATCACCTCGGCCAGTTCGTTCAGCCCCTGCTCGAGTAAGGGGTGCTCGACGCCGAGGCCCCGGACCTGCTCGACGAACCCGGTGTCCGGGGTGCGGATCCCCGCGAGCCGCAGGGCGGCACGGGCCTGCTCCTCGGTGGCCCCGGCCTCGGCGCGCAGCTCCGCGACGACCCCGTCCGCCCCGATCTTCTCCAGCTTGTCGACCGACCGCAGCACGGCCATGGGATCGGTCAGGCCGAGCCCCCGGTAGAAGCCCTCGGCGAGCTTGCGGTTGTTGACCCGGATCACGAAGTCACCGATCGGCAGCGCGTCGAGGGCCTCGGCGGCAATCAGGGCCATCTCGACGTCGTACACGAAGGGCAGCTCGCCGTCACCGACGACGTCGATGTCGGCCTGGGTGAACTCGCGCGCCCGACCCTCCTGGGGCCGTTCCCCCCGCCAGCACTTCTGGATCTGGTAGCGCCGGAACGGGAACTGCAGGTACCCGGCGTTCTCCACGACGAACCGGGCGAACGGCACGGTCAGGTCGAAGTGCAGGGCCAGCTGCTGCGGGTCGGTGCGGCCGCCGCGCTCGTCGTCGTCGCCCTGCAGCCGGCTGACGGCGTAGACCTCCTTGTCGATCTCGCCCTTCTGCAGCAGCGAGCCGACGGTCTCCACGGCGCGGGTCTCGAGCGAGCTGAACCCGTGCAGTTCGAAGGTGCGGCGCAGGCTGTCCAGCACGTGCAACTCCACCACCCGTTCGGCCGGAAGCAGTTCCGTGAAGCCGGACAGGGATGCTTGACGAGCCATGGAGCGGCAACACCTTTCGGAGCGACGGGGACGTCGGAACGAGGCCGACGTCGGAAACGGGCGCGGGAACGACGCCGGGCGTGCGGCCGCGACGCGCCTGCCAGTCTATTCCGCGCTCCACGTCCGGTCCCAACCGCGGTCGGACCGTCGCTCTCCGAGGCCGGGCTGCCGCGGTGCAGCGGCCGCCGGTGTGACGCTAGACTCATCCTCCTGAGTCATGTCGCCGGTGCCTCGGCAGCGTTCGCTTGCCCGGGGGCCGGTGAAGATCCGATAAGGAAGTTCCAGCGGTGACACACAGTCAGCAATCCGACGAACGCAGCGTCCGCCCCGACGACCGGTCCGACGTCCCAGATCCCCTGGTCGGCCCGTCCGCCTCCCTGGCCGACGCCCCGACGGGATCGAGCGACGATGGCTCGGCCCCCGCTCAGACGGACACCGACGCCGAGACCACCGAGCTTCCGGACACGGGCCGGCACGAGAACGATCAGCCGGCCACCTTCACCGAGGACACCGACGAGGCCGACCGCGCCGACGACACTGACGTCCCCGCCGCCGCGCCGGAATCACCGGAACGGTCGACCAGCCCGGCCGGGCCCGGTGCACCCGGACCGTCCGCCGACCCGACGGCCGATCCCGAGGAGACCTCCTCCCTGGAGCAACCGAGTGCCGAACCCGGTGGCCCGGTGGATACCGCCGCCGACGGAGCCGGCACCGCACCGCTGCCCGACACCGAGGACCGTCGAGCCGGCGCTTCCGCCGCCACCGGGTCGAGCACATCCGGTCCCGGCACACCCGCGCCGAGCGAGCACGCCACCCCGCGACCGGGCACGCCCGCTCCCCGGCCCGGTGCCCCGAAGCCGGGCCCGAAGCCCGGCCCGCGGCCCGGTCCGCACGCCCCGGCACCGGTCGCGACCGGTCCGCGCCCGGAGACGACGTCGATGCCCGTGATCGCCCCGCCGGCACCGTCCATGACCCCCGAGCAGGCGGCCCGCTGGGGTCGCGTCGACGGGGAGGGGACGGTGTACCTCACGGTGGACGGGCAGGAACAGGTCGCGGGCCAGTATCCCGGCGCGCCCGCCGAGGAGGCGCTCGCCTACTTCGTGCGCAAGTTCGACGAGGTGCGCGGCAAGGTGGAGCTGCTCGAGCAGCGGGTCGCCGCCCATGCACCGAGCGCCGACATGCGCCGCACCATCGACCACGCACGCGAGCAGCTGGCCGAACGGGTGTTGATCGGTGATGTCCGCGATCTCGAGCAGCGTCTCGACGCCCTGGTCGAGAAGGTCGGGGCGCTCGAGGGTGAGGAGAAGAAGGCGCACGAGCAGGCCCGGCAGGAGGCGGTGGCCGCTCGGGAGGCGATCGTGGCCGAGGCCGAGGAACTGGCCGCCGAGGACCCGGCGACCGTGCAGTGGAAGGCCGGCAGCACGCGGATGAACGAGCTGTTCGATGCTTGGAAGGGCGCCCAGAAGAGCGGCGTCCGGTTGCCGCGCAGCGCCGAGGACGGGCTGTGGAAGAGATTCCGGGCGGCCCGCACGACCTTCGACAAGCACCGTCGCGCCTTCTTCTCCCAGCTCGACGACGTCAACGCGACCGCACGACGGGAGAAGGAGAAGCTGATCGCCGAGGCCGAGTCGCTCTCGAGCTCGACCGACTGGGGCGCCACCGCGGGCGAGTACCGCCGGTTGATGGACCGGTGGAAGGCGTCCCCCCGAGCCAGCCGCAAGGACGATGACGCATTGTGGGCCCGATTCCGGGCAGCGCAGGACGCGTTCTTCTCCGCGCGGGCATCGGCCAACGCCGCGGTCGACGCCGAGTTCGGCCAGAACCTCCGCGTGAAGGAGGAACTGCTGCGCGAGGCGCAGGGCCTGCTGCCGATCACCGATCTCACCGCGGCACGGAAGGCGCTGGGCTCCATCCAGGAGCGCTGGGAGGCCGCCGGCAAGGTCCCGCGCGGCGACATGCACCGGATGGAGTCGGGCATCCGAGCCGTCGAGGACGCCATCGCCAAGGCCGATCGCGAGCACTGGCGCCGCACCGACCCGGAGACGAAGGCGCGCACGAACAGCGCCCTGAGCCAGCTCGAGTCGACCATCTCCTCCCTGCAGGACGATCTGACCGCCGCGGAGGCGGCCGGCGACCGGAGCCGGATCGCCCAGGCCCGGCAGGCGCTGGAAGCGCGTCAGCAGTGGATGGAGACGCTGCAACGCTCGGCCCAGGACTTCCGCTGAGCGTCCACGCGCCGACGCCTTCCTGACGGCGGGTCCTGACCGGGGCTCTGTCGGCGGCACCCGCTCTTCCGGCGATTCCCGCCGGCAGCTCCCGCCCTGCGGCGCGACCTGACCCGGGCTCTGGTTCTCCCTCCCCAAGACGTCGGGCCCGCGGTGGTTGTCCACAAGCGGAGCCCGACGTCGGCGGGCCGCTGGTCTGCAGGGGCACACTGGCCGCATGACCACGGTGCCGCTGCTCCGGCCCGGCCGTCCGTTCCGCGCCGAGGAACTGACCATCATGACGCGGGACGGCGTGCTGCGCCGCGTGATCCAGGACGTGTACACGGCGATCGGGATGCCGGAGACCATCGCCCTGCGGGCGCTGGCGCTCGATGCCCTGCTCGACCCGGTGCACCGGCGGCGCGCCCTGGTCTGCCGGGCGACGGCGGCCTGGCTGCACCTGGGTGGCGCCCCGCCGCCGGTGCTCGACCTGCTGGTCGACGCACGCCGGCGGGCGAAAGGGGCAGCAGCGGGGCTGCGGGTGCACGAGACCGTCTGCACGGGGATCGAGGCCGCGGTGATCGCCGGGGTGCTGACGACGACCCTGCCGCAGACCGCGCTGGACCTGGCCCAGCACGGCGGCGCGGAGGATCTGCCGGTGCTGGAGGCGACCGTGCGGGCGATGACCGCCGGGGACCGGGACCGGCTGCGGGAGGCCCTGGCAGCGATGCCTCGCCGTCCGGGCCGCTGCGTGGCCGTCGGGCGCCTCCGGGAACTGCTGTGCTGAGCTGGATGCGCGAGTGAGCGGGATGTTCGAGTGAGCGGCGGACGGACCGGGCGGGATTCACGGCCACACCCGGTCCATGTCGGTCAGCCGACCCGCGTGCCCCCGGTGGTGCGGTGCACGTCGTACACACCGTCGATCTTCTTCACGGCGTTCAGCACGTGGTTGAGATACCGGGGGTCTCCCATCTCGAAGGAGAACCGGCTGATCGCCTGCCGGTTGCTGGAGGTGTGCACCGTGGCGGAGAGGATGTTGACGTGATTCTCGGACAACACCCGAGTCACGTCGGTGAGCAGGCTCTTCCGGTCGAGCGCCTCGACCTGGATCTCGACGAGGAACACGCTGGACTGCGTCGGGGCCCACTCAACCTCCACGAAGCGCTCCTGCTCGGCGCGCATCGGGCCCAGGTTGGCACAGTCGGCCCGGTGCACGGAAACCCCGTGCGCACGGGTGATGAAACCGACCACCGGGTCCGGTGGCACCGGGGTGCAGCAGCGGGCCAACTTCGCCCACACGTCGCCGACACCCTTGACGATGATCCCGGAGTCGGAGAACCGGGGCCGTTCGGGGGCGGCTGCGGACACCGTCTCCGACAGGTCTTCCTCGGCGCCGTCGTGGCCGCCGATCGACTCGACCAGCCAGTCGACCACCCGGCCGGCCGAGACCTGGTTGTCGCCGATCGCCGCGTACAGGGCGGAGATGTCGGCGTGCCGCAATTCGTCGGCGGCCGCGACCAGCAGGTCGTGCGTGATCAGTCGCTGCGGCAGCCGACGCTTCCGCATCGCCTTCGTGAGCTGGTCCTTGCCCTTCTCGATGTTCTCCTCACGCCGTTCCTTGGAGAACCAGGCACGGATCTTGTTCCGGGCCCGCGGCGACTTGACGAAGCTCTGCCAGTCCTGGCTGGGTCCGGCGTTCTCCGCCTTCGAGGTGAAGATCTCCACCCAGTCCCCGTTGGTCAACTCGCTGTTGAGCGGAACGAGTTTACCGTTGACGCGAGCACCGATCGTGCGGTGCCCGACCTCGGTGTGCACCGCGTAGGCGAAGTCGACCGGGGTCGACCCGGCCGGCAGGGACATCACCTCCCCCTTGGGGGTGAAGACGAACACCTCCTTGGCGTTGATCTCGAACCGCAGCGAATCGAGGAACTCGTTCGGGTCCGTCGTCTCCTGCTGCCAGGCGACCAGGGACCGCAACCAGTTCATGTCGAAGGTGTCCCGCCCGCCGGACGCGTCCGTGGCGAGGGTGCGGTCCTTGTACTTCCAGTGCGCCGCGATGCCGTACTCGGCCCGCTTGTGCATCTCGTGGGTGCGGATCTGTATCTCCACCGGCTTGCCGCCGGGCCCGATGACCGTGGTGTGCAACGACTGGTACATGTTGAACTTCGGCATCGCGATGTAGTCCTTGAACCGGCCCGGCAGTGGGCTCCACCGCGCGTGCAGCGCACCGAGGGTGGCGTAGCAGTCCCGGACGGAGTCGACGAGTACCCGAACACCGGTCAGGTCGTAGATGTCGTCGAAGTCGCGGCCCTTCACGATCATCTTCTGGTAGATCGAGTAGTAGTGCTTCGGCCGGCCGCTGATGGACGCGCGGATCCGGACCGACCGCAGGTCCTCGGCGATCTGTGCGCTGACGGCGGCGAGGTTCTTCTCCCGTTCCGGGGTGCGGTCCCCCACCAGCCGGACGATCTCCTCGTACACCTTCGGGTACAGGGCCGCGAAGGACAGGTCCTCGAGTTCCCACTTGATCGTGTTCAGCCCGAGCCGATGCGCCAGCGGCGCGAAGATCTCCAGGGTCTCGCGCGCCTTGCGGGCCGAGGACTCCGCGGAGACGAAGCGCCAGGTCCGGGCGTTGTGCAACCGGTCGGCCAGCTTGATCAGCAGCACGCGGATGTCCTTGGACATCGCCACGATCATCTTCCGCACCGTCTCGGACTGGGCGGAATCCCCGAACGTGACCTTGTCCAGCTTGGTGACACCGTCGACGAGGCGCGCGACCTCCTCGCCGAAGTCCTTGCTCAGCGCCTCGATCGTGTACTCGGTGTCCTCGACCGTGTCGTGCAGCAGCGCGGCGGACAGGGTGGACCCGGTCATCCCCAGTTCGGCGAGGATCGTGGCGACGGCCACCGGGTGCGTGATGTACGGGTCGCCGCTCTTGCGCTTCTGGCCCTGGTGCGCGCGTTCAGCGACGACGAAGGCCCGCTGGATCGTCTCCAGGTCCTCCCGCGGGTTGTTCGCCCGCACCGTGCGCATCAGCGGTTCGAGGATGGGCGAGTAAGCGGGGCCGTTGCCCCGGCCGGTCAGTCGGGCGATCCGGGAGCGGGTCCGCTCCCGCCGTCCCGCGACCGGCGTCGACGACGCAGGGCGGCCCGGACCGGAGATTGCGCCGTCGGCGGCCGGTCCGGACGTGGTTACACCAGTCGCGGCGTCGTCCTGGACGGACGTTGCGGCCGTCCTGTCCCGGGTGTCGGGCGCGGCGGACCGCACGGACACGGACCCCGAGGTCTGGTTCTTCTCGGTCACGGCTGCCACCTCCCTTGACTCGGTCGGCGGACCCGGCTCGTCCGCACCGAGGACACGGGGCGGCCGGTACGTCAGCGGGTGGCCGCCCTCGAGAACGGTTGTGACAGTTTATGCCCTGTCAACGCAAACGTTTACTTGCACGCGATCCCGGCCGCGCCGCCGCGTCGTCAGGAGGTCGCTGTGGCGTCGCGGCGGGTGGCCACCCGCTCCGCCTGGTGCTGCAGATCCGTCTCCCGGGACCGCAGCGTCGCGTACAAGGGGGCGGCGATGAACAGCGTGGTGAGCGTGCCGAGGATGATGCCGATGAACAGGGCCAGCGACAGGTCCTTCAGGGTGCCGGCGCCGAGCAGGAACGCACCGATGAACAGGATCGCCGCGACCGGCAGGATCGCCACCACCGAGGTGTTGATCGACCGGACCAGGGTCTGGTTGACGGCGAGGTTCACCTCCTCGGCGAACGTTCGCCTGGTGTTCGTGGTGATATCGGCCGTGTTCTCGCGGATCTTGTCGAACACGACGACCGTGTCGTACAGCGAGTAGCTGAGCACCGTGAGGAAACCGATCACAGCTGAGGGAGTGACCTCGAAACCGCTGAGCGCGTACAGACCGGCGGTGACGATCATGACGGTGACCAGCCCCCCGAGAGCGGCGAGCGACATCTTCCACGTCCGGAAGTAGAGGGCCATCAGCACGGCGGCGAGCACGACGAACACCACGAGCCCCTGCAGGGCCTGCCGGGTCACGTCCGCGCCCCACGTGGGTCCGACGAAGGTGGACGTCACCTGTCCCTGCGGCACCTGGTAGGCGGTGCGCAGGGCGTCGCGGACCTGGAGGGTCTGGTTGTCGCTGAGCCGTTCGGTCTGCACCCGCATGGTGCCGGGCGCGATGTTGGTGACCGTCGCCCCCTTGCCGGCGGCCACGGAGTTGACCGCGTCCTCCCCGGGCCGGATGTCGGTCTGGGTGGTGCCGGAGACGGTGAACTCCGAGCCGCCGCGGAACTCGATGCCGAGGTTGAAGCCGCCACCCACCGTCGGCACCAGGATCGAGCCGATGATCGCGACGATGGCGAGGAGGAACCAGATCCGGCGCCTGCCGACGAAGTCGAACGAACGTCGACCGCTGTAGAGGTCGTTGCCGAAGCGGGAGAAACTGATCATCACTGGTCCTTCCCGACAGCGGTGCTGCCGGCACGGTTCTGGCCGGCGCCGACACGCTCCGTGGCGGCACGGCGCTCGGCGATCGTCATCCGCCGCTCGGCCTCACGGCCGGCCCCGGCGTTGCGTCCGGTGCGCGCGGTGCTTCCGGTGCGCGCCGTGCTGCCGGCGCCGGCGAGCACCGGCTCGCGGAACCGGCCGGCACCTCGATAGAACGGGACCGCCCCGAGCCGCTCCGGGTCGAGACCCGACCAGCGGTGACCGCCGCCGAAGAACCGGGTCCGGGCCAGCAGCACCATCGTCGGGTGGGTGAACATGAACACGACGATCAGGTCCGCGACCGCGGTCAGGCCGAGCGTGAACGCGAAGCCGCGGACGTTGCCGACGGCGACGAAGTAGAGCACCACGGCGGCCAGCAGGTTGACCGCCTTCGAGGCGAGGACGGTGCGCTTGGCACGTTTCCAGCCGTGGTCGACGGCGGAGACCACCGAACGTCCCTCCCGCAGCTCGTCCCGGATCCGCTCGAAGTAGACGATGAAGGAGTCGGCGGTCTGACCGATGGCCACGATCAGGCCCGCGACACCGGCCAGCGACAGCCGGTAGTTCGCCGTCCAGCCCAGCAGCGCGATGGCGAGCCAGGTGAGTACGCCCGCCACCACCAGGGAGGCGATCGTGACGAAGCCGAGCAGCCGGTACTGGAAGAGCGAGTAGATGCATACCAGCGCCAGCCCGATCAGGCCGGCGATGACGCCCATGGTGAGCTGCTGGCTGCCCAACGTCGCGGAGATCTGCTGTTCGCTCTGGATCTCGAAGCTGATCGGCAGGGCGCCGTACTTGAGCTGCTCGGAGAGCGCCTTCGCCGACTCCTGCGTGAAATTGCCGGTGATCTGCGGCTTGCCGTCGGTGATGACCGCATTTGTCTGGGGAGCGGAGAGCACCCGCCCGTCCAGGACGATGGCGAACTGGTCGCGCGGTGATTGATTCTTCAGGCCGAACAGTCGCTGCGTCACCGCACGGAACTTGTCGGTCCCCGGTCCGTTGAACTGGATGTTCACGGCCCACTTGCCGGTGCTGACGCCCTGGGGGCCCTGTTCCTGACCGAAGCTGGCGGTCTGGATGTCCGATCCGGGAATCTCCACCGGCCCGAGGATGTATTTCGCTTCCCCAGTTGCCTCGCAGGCGACGGTCGGCTTGGCCGGGTCCGACGGCGGCTGTTGCTTCGCGACGGCCGCCGGTCGGCAGTCCTTGGCCTCGTAGGCCCGGTAGACCGCCGGAGTGATCCAGTTCGGGTCGCTCGCGTTGGCAGGCTTCGCCTTCGGCTGCGGCAGGCTCGCGTCCTTCGCCCGGTTCGCACCGGTCACCGGAGCGGCGTCGCCCACCTGCAGGACGGGCCGGAACGTCATGTCGGCCGACGCCTGGATCAGCTGCCGGGTCTGGTCGCTCGGGGTGCCCGGCATGCTGACGACCACGTTGCGGCCCGACTGGGTGCTGATCTGCGCCTCGGCGACACCGGAACCGTCGACGCGTTGCCGGATGATCTCGACCGCCTGGGCGAGTTGTTCCTCGTTGATGTTCGTGCCCGACTGCGTGCGGGGCGCCAGGATCATCTCCGTGCCGCCCTCGAGGTCGAGAGCGAGCTTGGGCGCGGCACTCGCTTGGCCGGCCAGGGCGCCGCCGGTGAGCACCGCGCCGAGCGCGATGAAGAGGACGGCGAGCCAGATGATGGTGCGGCGGGCACCGGACGTGGTCCGATTCCTGCCAGCCCGGTTCTTAGCCATGGGTGGAGGATCTCCTGAGAACACGGCGGCCACCACCAGGACAGGTCCTGGCGGCGGTCACCGGTGCGGGGTCAGCGGTTGTTGTTCTCGTCGCGCTCGTTGAGACGGCGCATCGTCTCCTCGGGGCTCTCGGCACGCGTCCCGGACACGTCCGCACCGGCGTCACCGGCGCCCGGAGCACCGGTCCAGGACCGGTCGTTGCCGGCGGGGGCGTCGAAGCGCTCGTCGACCACGGGCGTGCCGGCCTCCGCACCAGCGACGGTGGCACCGGTCCCGTCCGCGCCGGCCGCACCGGCGGGCTCGGCCGGGTCGAGGATCTTGGTCACGGACTGCAGGTGCACCGTGGCGGTGTTGCCGGGCGAGAGCTCGAGGACCACCTTGTTCTCCGGGGCATCCACGGACAGGACGGTGCCGAACAGGCCGTAGCTGGTCATGACCTGCTGGCCCGGAGCCATCGACGACTTGCGCTGCTGCGCTTCGGCCTGAGCCTTCTTGTTGCGGCGGAACATCGTGAAGATCAAGAAGACCAGCACGACGAGCATGATGAGGAAGAGGGGATCCACGGTCCTGGGTGTCCATTCGTCGAGTGCAGGATCACGCCGTCCAGCGGCGAACGCCCCTGATGGTGGCACGGCTACCTGAACGGGCGCGCAGAGACATCACGGGTCGCTGACCATTCTAGGCCACGCGGCCGCCGATCGCCGGGGCGGCGCGCTGACGTGCGCACACCCGGTCACGGTCACCGTTTCCGCCGCTGGGCCACGCAGCCGCTTCCACCGCGCCTTACCGCAGCCCCGTCAGTCGGCGGTCGGCTCGTCCCCGGCGAAGAGCGGGAGGGTCTCGTCCTCGTCCAGCCGGGCCGACAGGGACGCCGCAGCGTAACCGGCGGGCGGTTCGATGCCCAGGTGCTCGTAGGCGGCGGGCATGGCGATCCGACCGCGCGGCGTGCGGCCGAGCAGTCCCTCCCGCACCAGGTACGGCTCGGCGACGGTCTCGACCGTCTCCGTCTCCTCCCCCACGGCGATGGCGAGGGTGGACAGGCCGACGGGACCGCCGTGGAACTTGCTGACCAGCGCCTGCAGCACCGCCCGGTCGAGCCGGTCCAGGCCGCGGGCGTCGACCTCGTACATGTCCAGGGCGGCGGACGCGGCGCGCGCGTCGATCTGCTCGATGCCGTGCACCAGCGCCCAGTCCCGGACTCGGCGCAGCAGTCGGTTGGCGATGCGCGGGGTACCGCGGGAGCGCTTGGCGATCTCGGCGAACCCGGCAGAGTTGACGGCGAGGTCCATCAGCCCCGCGGACCGGCGGAGCACGAGTTCGAGTTCGTCGACGGCGTAGAACTCCAGGTGCCCGGTGAAGCCGAACCGGTCGCGCAGTGGACCGGGCAGCAGGCCGGCCCGGGTGGTGGCTCCGACGAGCGTGAACGGCGGCAGGTCGAGCGGGATGGCGGTGGCGCCGGCGCCCTTGCCGACGACGATGTCGACCCGGAAGTCCTCCATCGCCATGTAGAGCATCTCCTCGGCGGGCCGGGACATGCGGTGGATCTCGTCGAGGAAGAGCACTTCGCCCTCGCCGAGGGAGGACAGGATGGCGGCCAGGTCGCCGGCGTGCTGGATCGCGGGCCCGGACGTGATCCGCAGCGGGGCGTTCATCTCGGCCGCGATGATCATCGCCAGGGTGGTCTTGCCCAGGCCCGGGGGGCCGGAGAGCAGCACGTGGTCCGCGCTGCGGCCGCGCAGCCGGGAGGCCTGGAGCACGAGGGAGAGCTGCTCCCGCACCCGGCGCTGTCCGACGAAGTCGGCCAGGCTCTTCGGCCGAAGCGCGGCCTCGATCATCCGTTCTTCGGGTTCACCGTCCGCTGAGACCATGCGCACGTCCGCCCCGCCCGGGCCGGTGCCGTCCGGGTCAACCACGGCCCGCTCCGACCGTGGCGTTCCGCGAGGCCCGACCCGTGTCCTGGCCGAGCCAACGCAGGGTCAGGCGAAGGATCTCGGCGACGTTCCCGCGGGCGGCGACGTCGGGCTCGTCCGCGGTGGCGGCGTCGAGCGCGGAAGCCGCGTCCTTCTCGGACCAGCCGAGCCCGGTCAGGGCCTGCAGCACCTGCGGTTGCCACGCCGGAGCGGAAGCCGCGGCCGGGGTCGTGGTCGCGGCGCCGGTGGGCACCAGCTTGTCGGCCAGTTCCAGCACGATCCGGCGAGCACCCTTGGGCCCGATGCCGGGGACCTTGCTGAATGCCTTGTCGTCACCGGAGGTGGCGGCCACGCGGACCGCCTCGGGGTCGTGGACGGCGAGCACGGCCAGCGCCAGACGGGGACCGACGCCGCTGACCCCGAGCAGAGTCTCGAACACCTCGCGGTGCTCCGCATCCGGGAAGCCGAACAGTGTCATCGAGTCCTCGCGCACCACCATGGAGGTCGCGACCGTGGCGCTCTCCCCTACCCGCAAGCTGGCGAGAGTCTGCGGGGTGGCGTGCACGAGCATGCCGAAACCGTTGACGTCGATCACGGCGGAGGTGAGGCCGACGTGGGTCACGGTGCCACGCAGCGAACTGATCACGACGGGTCACTCCTGTCAGGTCGAATCGAGCCGGGCGGGGTCGAGGCATCGAACATATCTACGAACACCCTACGCGAGCCCTCCGACCCCGCGGCGCAACACCACGCCGGGACCGGGCAACCGGTCCCCTACCGGTGCCGGCGGCCGTGACCGGCCTGACGGGCGCTGGCCTCGGCCTGCACCCACAGCAGCTGCGCCGCTGTCAGCGCCCCGGACGGCACCCGCTGACTTGATCGGGCGGCCGCGGCAGCGCCGGACCGGGACGGGGACGCGGCGGCCGAGGCGGCGGCCGCGCTCAGCCCGGAGCGCCAGGCGTGGGTGATCGCCAGGGCGAGAGCGTCGGCGGCGTCGGCGGGGGTGGGCGCCTCGGACAGGCGCAGGATGCGCACCACCATCCGGGCGACGGAGCCCTTGTCCGCCTGGCCGTTCCCGGTCACGGCGGCCTTGACCTCGGTCGGGGTGTGCAGGGCGACGGCGATGCCGCGCCGCGCCGCCGCGGCGATCACGACACCGGACGCCTGCGCGGTGCCCATCACCGTGGAGACGTTGAGCTGGCTGAAAACACGTTCGACGGCGAGCACGTCGGGCTGATGGCGATCCAGCCACTGCTCGACGGCGGCGTCGATGGCGAGCAGCCGCGCGTCCAGCGACTCGGACGCCGCGGTGCCCACCACGCCGACCTCCACGAGGGTGGCACGCCGGTTCGCGGCCACGTCCACGACGCCGAGGCCGCACCGGGTCAGCCCGGGATCGACGCCGAGGACGCGCAGCGTCACGTGCTCAGTCCTCGGCGTCCAGCTCCGCCAGCACAGCGTCGCTGATGTCCGCGTTCGAGTAGACGTTCTGCACGTCGTCGAGTTCCTCGAGGGCGTCGACCAGGCGCAGGAACTTCTTCGCCGCGTCGCCGTCGAGCTCGACGTGCATGGAGGGGACGAACTCGGCCTCGTCGGAGTCGTAGTCGATCGACGCCCCGGTGAGGGCGTCCCGCAGGGCCGGCAGGTCGGTCGGCTCGGCGATCACCTCGAACGAGTCGCCGTCGTCCTTGACCTCCTCGGCACCGGCGTCGAGCACGGCCAGGAGCACGTCGTCCTCGCTCAGTCCGTTCTTCGGTAGCCGGACCACGCCCTTGCGGGTGAACAGGTAGTTGACCGAGCCCTGGTCGGCGACGGTGCCACCGTTGCGGGTGATCGCCACGCGCACCTCGGAGGCGGCGCGGTTCTTGTTGTCGGTCAAGCACTCGACGAGCAGGGCGGAACCCTGCGGGCCGCGTGCCTCGTAGATGATCTCCGCGTAGTCGATGGTCTCGCCGGTCAGGCCCGCGCCACGCTTGATCGCGCGGTCGATGTTGTCGTTGGGCACCGAGCTCTTCTTCGCCTTGGAGACGGCGAGCTCGAGGGCAGGGTTACCCGACGTGTCGGGGCCTCCCATCCGGGCCGCGACCTCGATGTTCTTGATGAACTTGGCGAAGGCCTTCGCCCGGCGGGAGTCGATGACCGCCTTCTTGTGCTTGGTGGTGGCCCATTTGGAGTGTCCGGACATGCCTACGCGTCTCCTCTGATCATCCGGATGAACAGGTCGTGGATCCGCCGCTCGCCGGTCATCTCCGGGTGGAAGGACGTGGCGAGGAGCTTTCCCGACCGCACTGCGACGATTCTACCGGCCGTGTCCTTCACTTCCGGGTCGCCGGCCTCCTCGGGGTGCTGCGCCGGGGCGTTCGACGGGGTGCGGGCGAGCACCTCGACGCCGTCGCCGACGTCCTCGGCGAGCGGGGCGCGGATGAACACGGCCGGCACGTGCCCGACGTCGGTGAAGTCCAGTGTCACCTCGAAGGACTCCCGCTGCCGGCCGAACGCGTTGCGGCGCACGGTCATGTCGATGCCGCCGAAGGTGCGCTGCGGGTCGCCCTGCCGGTCCCGGGCCGGGTCGGCGACGCGGTCGGCGAGCATGATCATGCCCGCGCAGGAGCCGTAGACCGGCAGCCCGCCGGCGATCGCGTCCCGCAGTGGGTCGGCGAGCTCGAACACGCGGGTGAGCCGGTCCATGGTGGTGGACTCCCCGCCGGGAATGACGAGTCCGTCGAGGCCGTCGATCTCTCGGGGCCGGCGGACCAGCACGACGTCGGCGCCGGACGCGTCGAGGATCGCCGCGTGCTCCCGGACGTCGCCCTGGACGGCCAGGACCCCGATGGTGAGTCCGTCGGCGGCGGTGAACGCGGACGGAGCGAATCCGGACGCGGACGAGAGGGAGGGAATCACCCGTCCATGATAGGAGCGGACGGCCCGACCCCCACGCCTCGGCGGCCCCCCGGTTCCAGCGCGCTGACCCGTCAGGCGGTGACGTTCACGACCCGGTAGGCCGACCACGCCGGTCCCGCCGCCTCCAGCGCAGACCGGTCGAGGAAGCACGCGGTTGCCCACACGTCCGCCCAGATCACATCCGGTCCCGCCACGGTGACCGAGGAGGGTAGCGCCGTCGTTCGCAGGTGGGCCTGGTTCCGGCCGCCTGCAGGCTGCCGATGTAGCCGCGGGAGGTCACGGTGGCGCTTGGGCCGCGGTGATCTTCCCGCCCTGCCACGGTGACCTGCACCTGTACGGCCCCCACTGTGGACGGCGTCGCCCGCGTAGGTGCCCGGGACCGTCGAGGAAGCGGCACCGCCAGCAGCATCCCCGGGTAGGTGACGGTGAGGTCGACGATCGTGCCCCACAGGCCCGCGGGGATGCCGGCCGCGTAGCCGAGCGTGATCATGACGACGTGGCGACCATCAGGGTGGCATGTCGCCGGGACCTGTGCGCGTCAGGCAAGGTCGGGCCGGGGCACACCAGTAGCATGGTCAGCTGAGCCACCAGCCGGTGAACCGCTGGTCGTGAAACGGTCGCCCGAGGATGAGGTCTGTATCTATGTGTGGAATCGCCGGTTACTACGGTTTCGGTGAGGACCGAGACCTGCTCGGGGCCATGAGCCAGTGCATCGTGCACCGGGGCCCCGACGGCGAGGGCTACGCGACCGAGGGGCAGGTGGGCCTGGCCCACCGGCGGCTGTCCATCATCGACGTCGCCCACGGCCAGGAGCCGATGTACAGCGCCGACGGTCAGGTGGTGCTCATCTACAACGGCGAGGTCTACAACTACCTGGACCTGCGCGCCGAGCTGGAGGCCCTGGGCCGCACTTTCAGCACCGTCTCGGACACCGAGGTCGTGCTGCAGGCGTACGAACAGTGGGGCGACGACGCGTTCGACCGCTTCAACGGCATGTTCGGCCTGGCGATCCACGACCGCCGGAACCACCGGCTGGTGCTGGCCCGCGACCACTTCGGCATCAAGCCCCTCTACTTCGCCTCGTTCGCCGAGGACGGCGAGAAGAAGCTGCTGTTCGCCTCCGAGATCCGCCCCCTCCTGGCGGCGGAGAAGCTGGAGCGGAAGGTCAATGAGCGGATCCTGTACCGCTACCTGCAGTTCCGGATTCACGACGAGGAGTCCGCCACCTTCTTCGCCGGCATCGACAAGCTGCTGCCGGGGCAGAAGCTGGTCCTGGACACGACGACCGGTGAGCACGAGGTGTCGATGTTCACCCGACTGGAGGAGGAGCTCGCCGAGCTGGCCTCCGTCGAGCGGCCCTACGATGCCGGCGTCGTCGACGAGTACCGGGAGCGGTTCACCGAGGCCGTCCGGCTGCGGTTGCAGTCCGAGGTGCCGGTCGGCACTGCCCTGTCCGGCGGCCTGGACTCCTCCGCCGTCGTCGTCACCATCAACAAGCTGATGCGCCAGAAGGCCGCCGCGACCGACTCCCTCGGCGCGAAGCAGCAGACCTTCTCCGCCGTCTTCCCCAACTCGATCAACGACGAGGAGAAGTACGCCGACGCCGTGCTGGCGAGCGTGCAGGGCAACGTCGACTCCCACAAGATCCTGCCGAAGGCGCACGAGTTCGCCGACGACCTGCTGGACTTCGTACGCACGCAGGAGGAGCCGATCATCTCCTCCGGGCCGTACGCCCAGTACCGGGTGATGCAGAAGGCCTCCGAGACCGTCACCGTGCTGCTGGACGGGCAGGGCGCCGACGAGATGATGGCCGGCTACATCCCCTACTACTTCGCCTACCTGGGGCAACTGCGGAAGAACAAGCAGTGGGACAAGCTGGCCAAGGAGGTGGCCAGCGCCACCGACATCTTCTACCGGCTCGGCCGGTTCCGCCTGCAGTCGAAGCTGACGCTGAAGAAGGACCTGACGATCGGTTCCCTGCTGCGCAAGGAGTGGACCAGCCGGTTCGCCGGCGAGTCGTACCGGGTGATCGGCGACAACTTGAAGCTGCGCCTGATCGACGACCTGTTCCGCAAGTCCCTGCCGTCGGTGCTGCGGTACGAGGACAAGAACACGATGCGTTTCTCCCTCGAGGGGCGCGTGCCGTTCCTGGACAAGGAGGTCGTGAAGTTCCTGTTCTCGCTCTCCGACGAGGCGATCATCAAGGACGGTTGGAACAAGCGGGTCCTGCGGGACGCGACCCGCGGGCTGCTGCCGTCGATGATCAGCGACCGGCGGAACAAGATCGGCTTCACCACCCCGGAGGCGGAGTGGTTCAAGCTGATGAAGGAGCGGATCTACGAGATCTTCCTCTCCTCCTCCTTCGAGTACCGGCCGTACTGGGACCAGGACGCCGTGCTGTACGCGTTCGAGGAGTACCTGCAGGACCGCAACGGTGCCTCGACCATGGTGTTCTGGCGGCTGCTGAACGTGGAGCTGTGGCTGCGCGAGTTCATCGACGGCGAGCCGGCCCCGAAGGCCGGGAAAGCCGACAAGACGGACTACGAGCCGAATCCGGGCAAGCAGCTCGACCTGACCTTGCCCGGCGGGCGGACCTTTCGCCGCTACCCGTTGCGCACGGACGTGTTCTACCGGGAGACGGACTTCGAGCCGACCGTGCTCGGTTACGTGTCCCGGTTCGTCGACGGGCTCGGTGACGCCGGCGAGGATCACGCCACCGCGATCAACAACTCCCCGTGGTACCTGTTCGTCTCCGAGAAGATCGTCGCGATGACGCAGGGCCGGTCCATCCCGGTGTGGGACATCAAGGTCTCCCCCGCCGCCCGGCTGCTGTCGAAGGCCGTGGTCCGCAACCCCGGTGGCATCGGGCTGGCCAGCCCGTGGTCGATGCAGCTGGCCATCGACGAGGTGGGCCTGCCACGCATCCTGTACGCGTCCGCCCGGTCGGTGATCGGCAAGTTCCAGGGCAAGAAGGGCGTCTTCTACGAGGTCGCGGGTGGGAACATCAACGCCATCGACGGCGCCGCCGGGTACCAGGTCGGCACCTCCACCCACTCGGTGAAGCTGGCCCCGAAGGACCCGGACGGCGTCGCGGCCCGGTTGTCGGAACTGGTGCGGCAGACCGTCCCGGCGCAGTACGCGGCGACGTTCGCGGGCACGGCCATCATGGACGCCAACGACCTCGGCGTCGTCTGCCTGGGCAACGGCACGGACCTGGACCAGGCCACCGTCGAGGCGGTCTTCGGCGACAACCCGCAGGGTCAGACGACGGAGCAGACGCCGATGTCGATCGTGGTCGCGCGGTAGGGTCCCGTGCTCGACGCCGGGGACCTGCCGCGCGGCGAGTACGGCCTGCCCGGTCCGCTGCGCGACCGGCTCGTCTCCGCCATCCTGGACGGCTTCAAGACTACGACCACGTCACTGCTCGAGGCCTACCGACGCGAAGATGCTCCACTTCCGGAGGTCGGCGATCTCGAAGCGGTGATCGATTCGTCTGGGCGCGTCGTCTGCATCACGCGCAACACTGACGTGGTTGTCTGTATGAGCGCTTGCCGCTGGGTGGGCACCGCCCCCAATCAAAGGAGTGGTCATGACCACAACCGGATACAGTACAGCTGCCACCGGCCGGATCTGGTGGCAGTCGACCGATCCGGGAACGGAGGCGACCCCGCTGGTCATACTGCACGGCGGCCCCGGTGTTCCAAGCTATTATCTTGAGCCGCTCAACGCGCTGGCCGACGAACGCCGGGTGGTGCTGTACGACCAAGTGGGCGCCGGCCGGTCCGACCACCCGGAAGATCCGGCGGTCTTTAGCGTCGAGACCTTCGTTGAGGACCTCAACTCCTTGGTCGACGACCTCGGGCTCGCGACGTTCCACCTGCTCGGACACTCCTGGGGCGGGATGCTGGCACTCGCCTTCTCAAAGAAGTATGCACAGCGCGTCGCATCACTGGTGCTGGCCAGCCCACTCGTAAACGTCGAGGCCTGGTGTGCGGACGCAGCCGCACTGGTGGCGGGGTTGCCCGCTGCCGACCGGCAGGCGCTGTCCGGGCCGACGGAGGGGCCCGAGTATAAGGCCGCAGAAGCAGAGTTCTATCGACGTCACTTCTGTAACCTCAACCCGTGGCCTGAGCCGCTGCAACACAGCTTCGACGAACTCGGGATGGGCCCGTACCTGACAATGTGGGGACCGAACGAGTTCACTCAGACCGGCAACTTGCGCGGGCGCGACTACACACCGGTCGTACGGTCGCTCGAAATTCCGAACCTGTGGCTCTGCGGCAGCGACGATGAGGCACGGCCGGATACGATCGGCGCCTTCGCGCGAATGAACCCGGAGGGGGAATACCTGGAATTCGCCGGCGGCACGCACTCGGTGCACCTGGAGCAGCCTGACGCTTACATCGCTGCAGTGCGGGGCTTCCTGGCGCGCCACTGACGGCTGCGCAGCAGCGGCGGCGTATTCGGGATCTTTCATCCCGCCATTCCCTACCTCTCGAGAATTCACCGACGAAAGGCACCGCACATGCCGGATGCACAGAATCAGACGACCGAGACGAGTACTGACCGCCTGGAAGAGTTCGGCTACATACAGGAGCTGAGCCGGTCGATGAGCCTGACAGACGTTGTCGTCTACGGGCTGATCTACATGGTTCCGCTGGCGACGCTTCCTGTCTTCGGTATCATCTACAACTTCTCGGGCGGCATGCCGGCGCTGGTGTATCTGGTTGCCGCGCTGGCAATGCTATTCAGCGCGCTGAGTTACAAGGAGATGGCGAAGAAATTCCCGATCGCCGGGTCGGTGTACTCATACGTGCGGATCGGGCTCAACCGGTTCGTCGGGTTTCTGGCGGGTTGGGCGATCCTGCTCGACTATCTCCTGCTGCCCGCGCTCCTGTCGGTATTCGCTGCCGCTGCCATGGTGACGGTGGTGCCCAGCATTCCCGCGTTCGTTTGGAGGCTCATCCCAATCCAGGGTGTAGGCGCGGTCTGAAGCCTCCGGTCTCGAGCAAGCTTCTGGCGATGTAGTTGGTGAGGTTGCGGAACCCGAGCGCGGAGCCGCGGAGGTGCTCGAGGCGGCCATTGATCGCCTCGGTCGGACCGTTGGAT
>NZ_MRDE01000057.1 GCF_001968835.1 Tersicoccus phoenicis | reverse complement strand
GAGGCCATGACCGCCAGCCGGCACCTCGACATGGCATCCTTGGAACCGTCGATCCGTCGACTCCAGACAACCAGATGACCCCAAGCCTCGCGCTCACCATGCGTGAGGCACCAGGTCAGCTCTCGCGCTCACTTCTCAGTGAGGCACCTCGCTCGTCGGGGTGAGACCCCGCTCACCCCGGAACGCGACGGAGGGCCCCGGCGTTCGCCGGGGCCCTCCGTCGGTCCCGTCCGGTCGTTCGTCAGAGCAACGACCGGACGGAGGGGATCACTTGACGATCTTGGTGACGCGACCCGAGCCGACGGTGCGACCACCCTCACGGATGGCGAAGCCGAGGCCCTCCTCCATGGCGATCGGCTGGATCAGCTCGACCGTCATCTCGGTGTTGTCGCCCGGCATGACCATCTCGGTGCCCTCGGGCAGCGTGATGACACCGGTGACGTCGGTGGTCCGGAAGTAGAACTGCGGACGGTAGTTCGAGTAGAACGGGTTGTGCCGTCCACCCTCGTCCTTGGACAGGATGTAGACGTTCGCCTCGAAGTTGGTGTGCGGGGTGATCGAACCCGGCTTCACCACGACCTGGCCACGCTCGACGTCGTCACGCTTGAGGCCACGCAGCAGCAGACCGCAGTTCTCGCCGGCCCACGCCTCGTCGAGCTGCTTGTGGAACATCTCGATGCCGGTGACCGTGGTCTTCTGGACCGGACGGATTCCGACGATCTCCACCTCGGAGTTCAGGGCGAGGGTGCCGCGCTCGGCGCGACCGGTCACCACGGTGCCGCGACCGGTGATGGTGAAGACGTCCTCGATCGGCATCAGGAACGGCTTGTCCTTGTCGCGGACCGGGTCCGGGATGTAGGTGTCCACGGCCTCCATCAGGTCCTCGACGGACTTGACCCACTCCGGGTCGCCCTCGAGCGCCTTCAGACCCGAGGTGCGGATGACGGGTGCGTTGTCGCCGTCGAACTCCTGGGAGGTGAGCAGCTCGCGCACCTCCATCTCGACCAGGTCGAGCAGTTCTTCGTCGTCGACCATGTCGGACTTGTTCAACGCCACCAGCAGCGCCGGCACGCCGACCTGGCGGGCCAGGAGCACGTGCTCGCGGGTCTGCGCCATCGGGCCGTCGGTCGCCGCGACCACGAGGATCGCACCGTCCATCTGGGCCGCACCGGTGATCATGTTCTTGATGTAGTCGGCGTGACCCGGGGCGTCCACGTGTGCGTAGTGCCGCTTGTCGGTCTGGTACTCCACGTGGGAGATGTTGATGGTGATGCCGCGCTGCTTCTCTTCGGGAGCAGAGTCGATGGACGAGAAGTCACGCTGCTCGTTCAGGTCCGGGTACTTGTCGGCAAGCACCTTCGAGATGGCAGCGGTCAACGTGGTCTTACCGTGGTCGACGTGACCGATGGTACCGATGTTGACGTGCGGCTTAGTCCGCTCGAACTTTGCCTTCGCCACGGGGTTCCTCCTAGAACGTTAGTGGTGTAGAGAAGTCGCTTCCAGCTGGCGCAGGCGCCGCTACTGAAACCCGACCAAGTCTACTGGGGGTTTGATGATGGGGGAAATCGTTGTCCGCGGGCGGATTACTCGCCGCGGGTCTTCTGGATGATCTCGTCGGCCACGCCCTTCGGGACCTCCGAGTAGCGCTCGAACTGCATCGAGTACACCGCCCGGCCCTGGGTGCGGGAGCGCAGGTCACCGATGTAGCCGAACATCTCGGACAGCGGCACGTTGGCACGCACCACCTTCACGCCGCTGGCGTCCTCCATCGACTGGATCTGGCCGCGCCGCGAGTTCAGGTCGCCGATGACGTCGCCCATGTACTCCTCCGGCGTGCGCACCTCGACCGCCATCAGCGGTTCGAGCAGCACCGGATTGGCGCGCTTGGCGCCTTCCTTGAACACCATGGAGCCGGCGATCTTGAACGCCATCTCCGAGGAGTCCACGTCGTGGTAGGCGCCGTCGAGCAAGGTCGCCTTCACGCCCACCAACGGGTAACCCGCCAGCACACCGAACTGCATGGCGTCCTGGATGCCCGCGTCCACCGAGGGGATGTACTCCCGCGGGATGCGACCGCCGGTGACCTTGTTCTCGAACTCGTAGAACGTGCCCTCGGAGGTGTCCAGCGGCGCGAAGCTGACCTGCACCTTCGCGAACTGGCCGGAGCCGCCGGTCTGCTTCTTGTGCGTGTAGTCCACCTTCTCGACCGCGCGCTTGATGGTCTCGCGGTAGGCGACCTGAGGCTTGCCGACGTTGGCCTCGACCTTGAACTCGCGGCGCATGCGGTCCACCAGGATGTCCAGGTGGAGTTCGCCCATGCCGCCGATCTCGGTCTGGCCGGTCTCCTCGTTGAGGGAGACGGTGAACGTCGGGTCCTCGGCCGAGAGCTTCTGGATGGCCGTGGACAACTTCTCCTGGTCACCCTTGGTCTTCGGCTCGATCGCGACGAAGATCACCGGCTCCGGGAACGACATCGACTCGAGCACGATCGGCTGCGCCGGGTCGCACAAGGTGTCACCCGTCGTGGTGTCCTTCAGGCCGATCACCGCGTAGATGTGCCCGGCGTAGACCTCGTCGACCGGGTTCTCCTTGTTGGCGTGCATCTGGAACAGCTTCCCGATGCGTTCCTTCTTGCCCTTCGTCGAGTTGAGCACCTGGGAGCCGGCGGCCACCTTGCCCGAGTACACCCGGACGAAGGTCAGCTGGCCGAAGAACGGGTGCGAGGCGACCTTGAACGCGAGGGCCGAGAACGGCTCATCGCGGGAGGGCTTGCGGGAGAGTTCGATCTCCTCGTTCTTCGGGTCGTGGCCGATCATCGGCGGCACGTCGATCGGGGACGGCAGGTAGTCGATCACCGCGTCCAGCATGGGCTGCACGCCACGGTTCTTGAACGCCGAGCCGCACAGCACCGGGTAGACCTTCGAGTTCACGGTCAGGGTCCGGATGCCGGCCTTGAGTTCCTCGACGGTGATCTCCTCACCCTCGAGATACTTCTCCATCAACTCGTCCGAGGCCTCGGCGACCGTCTCGACCAGGTCCGCGCGGTACTGCTCGGCCCGCTCGCGCAGGTCGGCCGGGATCTCCTGGGTCTCGTAGTGCGCTCCCATGGTCACGTCGCCCTTGGCGTCGCCCGGCCAGACGAAGGCCTTCATGGACAGCAGGTCGACGACGCCGACGAAGTCGTTCTCGGCGCCGATGGGCAGCTGCATGACCAGCGGCTTCGCGCCCAGTCGGTTGACGATGGTGTCGACGGTGAAGTAGAAGTCCGCGCCGAGCTTGTCCATCTTGTTGACGAAGCAGATGCGCGGAACGTCGTACTTGTCCGCCTGGCGCCACACGGTCTCCGACTGGGGCTCCACGCCTTCCTTGCCGTCGAACACCGCGACGGCGCCGTCGAGCACGCGCAGGGACCGCTCCACCTCGACGGTGAAATCCACGTGGCCGGGCGTGTCGATGATGTTGATCTGGTTGTTGTCCCAGAAGCAGGTCACCGCGGCGGAGGTGATGGTGATGCCGCGTTCCTTCTCCTGCTCCATCCAGTCGGTCGTCGAGGCGCCGTCGTGGGTCTCGCCGATCTTGTGGTTCACACCCGTGTAGAACAGGATGCGCTCCGTGGTGGTGGTCTTACCGGCATCGATGTGCGCCATGATGCCGATGTTGCGAACCTTGGTGAGGTCGGTGAGCACGTCCTGTGCTGCCACGTGATTGCCTTTCGTTGCGGCTTGACTTCAGGTTCGCCGGGTCCGGACCGGACCCGGCGAGATGCCGGTGCCTACCAGCGGTAGTGCGCGAAGGCCTTGTTGGACTCGGCCATCTTGTGGGTGTCCTCGCGGCGCTTGACCGCGGCACCGAGGCCGTTCGAGGCGTCGAGGATCTCGTTCTGCAGACGCTCGGTCATCGTCTTCTCCCGGCGCGCCTTGGCGTAGCCCACGAGCCAGCGCAGGGCCAGGGCGGTCGCGCGGCCGGCCTTGACCTCGACCGGCACCTGGTAGGTCGCCCCACCGACGCGGCGGGACTTGACCTCGAGGGTCGGCCGGACGTTGTCCATGGCCTTCTTCAGCGTGGCGACGGGGTCCTGGCCGGACTTCGTCTGCGCGCCGCCGAGGGCGCCGTAGACGATGCGCTCGGCGGTGGACTTCTTGCCGTCGACCAGCACCTTGTTGATCAGCTGGGTGACCAGCGGCGAGCTGTAGATCGGGTCGTTGACGAGCGGCCGCTTCGGGGCCGGGCCCTTGCGAGGCATTACTTCTTCTCCTTCTTCGCGCCGTACCGGCTGCGGGCCTGCTGACGGTTCTTCACACCCTGGGTGTCCAGGGCACCACGGACAATCTTGTAGCGCACGCCCGGGAGGTCCTTGACCCGGCCGCCGCGCACCAGCACGATGGAGTGCTCCTGCAGGTTGTGCCCCACGCCCGGGATGTACGCGGTGACCTCGACGCCGCCGTTGAGCTTGACGCGAGCCACCTTCCGCAGCGCCGAGTTCGGCTTCTTCGGGGTGGTGGTGTACACCCGGGTGCACACGCCGCGCTTCATCGGGTTGCCCTTCAGGGCGGGCGCCTTGGTCTTGGCGACCTTGGGTGAGCGGCCCTTGCGGACCAGCTGCTGGATCGTAGGCACTACATGTTCTCCGTTTAATCTCGGGATCAGGACCGGTGGATCACTTCTGTCTGCCTGACGTCCATGCATCTCGACGGGGAAGCGCGGGGCTTCGGACCCGGGTCGTGGTGGGAATGGTGCAGACACCGACTGTCAAGAGTACTCCCGCGGCGCAGGCCGAGTCAAAGCTTGCGGGCAGGGGAGAACGATGGCATTCGTACACAAGACGCGTGTAACCGGAACGAATCCACTGCCACTTGACAACGAGTTCGAGTCTAGCAGACCGATCCCGGCTCAGTCCCGCCCGGTGTTCTGCCCGGTGCCCCTCTGCAGCCGGGCCATCAGTTCCGTGCGCGAGTGCACCTGGGCCTTGCGGTAGATCCTGGTCAGGTTGCCCTCCACCGTCTTCTCGCTCAGGTGCAGGCGCTGCGCCACGGTGGCCGTCGTGGCGCCGGTGAGCACCTGTTGGGCGATCTGCCGTTCCCGGACGGTCAGCCCGAACCGGTCCCGCGGGTCCGCGGTGCCCGCGGCGTCGGCGGCGCGGTCCCGCAGGGCGGCCGCGAGTTCCCGCCAGCGGGGGGACTGCAGCAGTTCGAACGTGTCGGCGGCCAGGGCCGCGTGCCGGCGTACCGTCTCGGCGATCGCCGGGGACCGCAGGCCGCCCGCGGCCGCGCGGGTCGCGACGAGCAGGGTGAGGAGGGCCTGCAGCCAGGCGTTGCCCTCCCCCGGTCCGTGGTCCAGTACGGCGGCGGCCACGTCGTTCACCTCGTCCGGGGCGCAGGCGATCACCGTGCAGCGGGCCCGCAGCACGGCAGCCAGCGGGTACGGGTCAGCCTCCCCCAGGGCGGTGCGCACCGCGCGGGCCAGACGCTGGGCGGACAACACCCGGCCGGCGCGGAGCTGGGCCTCGGCGAGGTCGGTGGCCACGCTCAGCGGCAGGGGGCCGGACAGGCCGAGCCCGCGCACCGCGCGGTGCAGGGGGTCGAGGATCTTGACCGCGTCGGCGGCCCGGCCCCGGCTGACCAGGTCGGCGGCCCGGAGCTGGCCGAGCAGGACGCGCATCAGCGCGGGCGACTCCGGGGGGAGGGAGTCGACGGCGACGTCGTACGGGGTGCCGCTGTACACCATCGCCCGTGCCGCCACCGTGGCGGCGAGGGCGAGGCTGAGCCGACCGGAGTAGACGGGCGAAATCCGGACCGCCTCGCCGGCACGGCGCAGACCGCCCGCCAGGTCTCCGCTCTCCACGCTGATCCAGGCCTCACCGGCGGTCAGCCAGGGCAACGCCGCGAGGCCTCCGGTCCGCTCGGCGGTCCCCCGGGCGTGCGCCAGGGCGCTGCGCGCACCCGCGAGGTCGTGCACGAACAGGAGCAGCAGGGCCGCGGCCAGGCTGTACTGGACGTCCTCGTGGGCGGCCACGGAGCGGCGCACCCGGTCCAGATCGTCGGCGGTCAACTCGCCGGTCAGGTAGCCCAGCATCCCGCGCGCCACCGGCACCAGGGCCGCCACCGGGTGCGTGGCGAGAGCGGGAGTCAGCGCGCCGAGTCGGGACATCGCCCCCGGTGCCTCGTCGACGCGCAGCTCGACCATCATCAGCTGCGCCCGCACCGCGGCGTGCAGGGGTGCCAGGGTGTCCGGCACGGGACCGGGGCGGGGCGGCTCCTGACCGTCCCACGAATGGATCAGCGCCCGGTAGAGCGCGATCTCCTCGCGCAGGGCGACGGTGTCCGCCTCCCGCATCGCCTCCTCCAGCAGATCGCCGACCCGGGTGGACACATGGGTCGCGTTGACGGCCGCACGCAGCAGCAGTCCGGCGCGGGTCCGGCGATCGGTGCTCAACTCGGCCGCCTGCTCGAACGAGCGGCTCGCTCGGGCCCGGTCCTGGCGGCGGACGCATTCCTCGGCGTGCTCCGCCAGCGCCGCGCTGATCTCGTCGTCGGGCCCGGCGGAGGCGGCGACCCGTTGCCACAGGGCGGCGTCCGGCCAGCCCTGTGCGGTCAGCGCGCGGGCCAGGGCCGCGTGTGCGTGTCGCAACTCGTCCGCCCCGACCATGGCGAGCACGGCCTGACGGATCAACGGGTGGCGGACGTCGACGGCCTGGCCGCTGGTCCGCGCCACATCGCGGGCCACCAGGGAGTCGACGGTGGCGCGGGCGAGACCGGTGTCCGCCCCGATCGGATCCACGGGGGCGTCGTCCTCGCCGGTCAACGCTCCGGCGAGCATCTCCAGGGTGAGCCGCTGCTCGCAGGCGATCAGCACCGCCGCGCGGCGCTCGACCGCGGACAGTGCGGTGAGTTGGTGCGAGTAGGCCCGGACCAGCCGGGCGCTGGCGGCGCTGGGCACGCGGGCGTGGTCGCTGAGCACGAAGTCGGTGATCTCCGGGGACCGCGCCGATTCGAGGATGGCGAGCGGGTTACCGGCCGTCGCGCGCACCAGTTCGGTGAGGATGTCGTGGCCCAGGGTGAGTCCGTGTTGCGCGAGCATGGCGCGCGCGTCGTCGACCGCCAGTCCCTCGACCCGGATCCGCTCGTACTCGGTGTCGAGGCGGACATGGTCCGGGACGGCAGCGAAGGCGGCGACCTGGTCGTTCTGCAGCTGGGTGCTGAGGAAACCGAGGACGGCGACGCTGCCGTCGTCCAGGTGCTGGGCGTCGTCGAGCAGCAGGAGCAGGGGCCGGTCGCGGGCGGCGATCCGCATCAGATCCGCGACCCCGGTCGCGAGGGCGATCTCCCCCGTCACGGGGGGACCCAGGGCGAGGGCGCCCTCCACCACGGCGCGGCGCGGCGCGCTCAGTCGGTCCAGGTACCCGGTCAGCGGCTCGAGCAGCACCGACAGGGCGGCCAGCGGCACACCGGAGAACCGCGGCGAGCCGCGCACCCACAGGACGCGGAAGTCCGGGCAGATGGCGCCGATCTGCTCCAGCAGAGCGGTCTTGCCCACCCCGGGCGCGCCGGACAGCACAGCGGCGCCGGCCCGGGATCGCCGGGCGTCCTCGACCAGCCGCCGCAGTCGCGCCAGCTCCCGGGTCCGTCCCACCAGGGTGACGGCCGGGCCGCGCAGTTCGGCGCCGCGCAGTTCCGGGTCCGTCATGATTCCATTGTGGCACCGGTCACGGCGCGGCCGGCTCCGCGCCGCGACCGGCGGTGCGCAGATCGGCGGAGATGGCGGCGGCGGCGCCGAGCAGTCCTTCCAGCAGGGGGCCACCCGGGGTCGGGGCCGGCGTGCGCAACGCGGACATGGAGACGTTGACGGCCGCCACCACGTCACCGGACGCCCCGCGAACCGGTGCGGCGACGGACCGCAGGCCCATCTCCAGTTCCTGGTCGACGACGGCGTAGCCCTGGCGGCGAACCCGGTCGATCTCGCGCAGCAGGGCGGCCCGGTCGGTGAGGGTGCGCGCGGTCAAGGCGGTCGGGTTCAGCTGGTCGAGGATCTCCGGCAGCGCGGTCGGCGGCTGGGCGGCGAGCAGGACACGGCCCATCGACGTCGCGTACGCCGGGAAGCGGGTACCCACGCTGATCCCGACCATCATCAGCCGGCGGGTGGCGACGCGCGCGACGTAGACGATCTCCGCGCCGTCGAGCACGGAGGCGGACGTCGACTCCCCCAGCTGTGCGGACAGCGCCTCCAGGTGCGGCTGGGCGATGTCGGTCAGTCCCATGGACGAGAGATAGGCGTGACCGAGCCGGAGTATCTGGGGCGTCAACCGGAACAGCCGCCCGTCGGTGCGGACGTAGCCGAGCCCGACCAGGGTGAGCAGGAACCGGCGGGCTGTGGCCCGGGTCAGGCCGGTACGGCGGGCGACGTCGGAGAGGGAGAGTTCGTGGTGCTGCGCGTCGAAGGCACGGATCACCTCGAGCCCGCGGGCCAGCGACTGGACGAACTGGTCTCCGGGCGGCATCGGCGGGACGTCGTCCCGGTCGGCGCTCATCACCGGGCCGTCCCGTCGAGCAGATCGAGACCGACCATCCGCTGCACGTCCGCGAAGCTCGCACCGAAGGTCTGCCGGACCCGCACTCCGGCACCGGTGATCAGGAACACCGCGTACTCGGTGTAGACCCGGCTGACGCAGCCCACCCCGGTGAGCGGATAGGTGCAGGTCCGGACCAGTTTGCTCGCGCCATCCCGGGTGAGCAGGTTCATCATGACGAACACGTCGCGGGCGCCGGGCGCCAGGTCCATGGCGCCGCCGACGGCCGGGATGGCGTCCGGGGCCCCGGTGTGCCAGTTGGCCAGGTCCCCGGTCACGGAGACCTGGAAGGCGCCGAGGACGCACACGTCGAGGTGCCCGCCGCGCATCATGGCGAAGGAGTCGGCGTGGTGGAAGTAGGAGGCGCCCGGCAGTTCGGTGACCGGGATCTTGCCGGCGTTGATCAGGTCGGGGTCGACGTCGTCGCCCGTGGCGGCCGGGCCCATCCCGAGCATCCCGTTCTCGGTGTGCAGGAACACTCCCGAGTCGTGGCCGAGATGATCGGCGACCCTGGTCGGCTGTCCGATGCCGAGGTTGACGTACGCGCCGTGCGGGATGTCGGCCGCGACGATCGCGGCCATCCGGTCCCGGGTCAGCGGCTCGCCGCTCGTGCCCGCCTCGCTGTCGATACCGTTCCGGGTCATCACTGCCCCTCCCCTGTGCTGGGCGCCTCCGTGCCGGCGGCCACGGCGTGGCCGACACGGACCACCCGGTCGACGTAGATGCCCGGGGTCACGATCACCTCGGGGTCGAGCTGCCCGATCTCGACCAGGTCGCTGACCTGTACGACGGACGTCGTCGCGGCGGCGGCCATGATCGGTCCGAAGTTCCGGGCGGTCTTCCGGTACACCAGGTTGCCCCGCTGGTCCGCGGTGAGGGCCTTGACCAGGGCGATGTCCCCGGCGATCGGGTACTCGAGCACCTGCAGCCGACCGTTGATCTCCCGGGTCTCCTTGCCCTCGGCCAGCGGGGTACCCGCGCCGGTCGGGGTGAAGAACGCGCCGATGCCAGCGCCGGCGGCGCGGATCCGCTCGGCGAGGTTGCCCTGCGGGACCAGCTCCAGCTCGATCTTCCCCGCCCGGTACAGGCCGTCGAAGATCTGCGAGTCGGACTGCCGCGGGAAGGAACAGATGATCTTGCGCACCTGCCCGGCGGCGAGCAACGCGGCCAGGCCCTGCTCGCCGTTGCCGGCGTTGTTGTTCACCACGGTCAGGTCCTTCACCCCGGTGCGGCGGACGGCGTCGATCAACTCCATGGGCTGGCCGGCCGTGCCGAAGCCGCCGATCAGCACGGTGTCGCCGTCCTTGATCGGGGCGACGGCCTCGTCCGGGTCGGCTGCGATGGTCAGCACGTCGTGGGCTCCTGTTCTCGGTTCTCGGTCCCGGCCATGCTCATGCGGTGACGTTCTCGAGGACGACGGCGAGTCCCTGGCCGACGCCGATGCAGATGGCGGCGACACCGTAGCGCTGCCCGGTCTCCTCCAGCCGGGCGACCAGGGTGCCGAGGATGCGGCCCCCTGACGCGCCGAGCGGGTGGCCGATGGCGATGGCGCCGCCGCGGGCGTTGACGATGTCCTCGTCGATCCCCCACGCCTGCACACAGGCGAGCGACTGGACGGCGAAGGCCTCGTTGAGTTCGACCGCGCCGATCTGTGACCAGTCGAGTCCGGCGCGGGCGAGTGCCCGGTCGGCGGCCTCGACCGGGGCGAAGCCGAAGTCGCGGGGGTCCAGGGCGTGCGCAGCGCGACCGATGATCCGGGCACGGGGCCGGGCCCCGATCCGCTCGCCGGCGGCCTCGCTGCCGAGCAGCACCGCGGACGCGCCGTCGTTCAGCGGGGAGGCGTTGCCGGCGGTGATGGTGCCGTCGGGACGGAACACGGTACGCAGACCGCCGAGCTGCTCCAGGGTGCTGCCGGCCCGGATCGACTCGTCGCGGGCGAGATCGGTGCCGGGCACCCGCACGGTCAGGGCCTCGTAGAAGCCTTGGGACCACGCGGCGTCGGCGAGCTGGTGGGACCGGTGGGCGAACTCGTCCTGTCGCGCGCGGCTGATGTCGTGCTTCTCGCACAACTGTTCGTTGGCCTCCCCGAGGGAGACCGTCCACTCCGGCGGCATGTTCGGGTTGACCAGGCGCCAGCCGAGGGTGGTCGAGGCCAGGCCGAGGTCACCGGCCGGGTAGGGCTTCTCGGTCTTGGGCAGCACCCAGGGGGCGCGGCTCATCGACTCGACGCCGCCGGTCAGGACCAGGTCGGCGTCACCGGTCTCGATCTGCCGGGAGCCGATCATCGCCGCGTCCAGGCTGGAGCCGCACAGCCGGTTGACCGTGGTGCCGGGCACGGAGACGGGCAGACCCGCGAGCAGCACCGCCATCCGGGCCACGTTCCGGTTCTCCTCGCCGGCGCCGTTGGCGTTACCGAGGATCACCTCCTCGACCATCGCGCCGTCCAGCCCCGGGGTGCGGTCGAGCAGGGCGCCGACGACGACGGCGGCGAGATCGTCCGGCCGGACCGGGGCCAGCGCGCCGGCGAAGCGGCCGAACGGCGTGCGCACGGCGTCGTAGACGTAGGCCTGGGACATGGGGCTCCGTTCTGCCGAACCGGAATCGTTCGTGATACGAACGGATGTGCGTTATATGAACACCCTAGGGGGAGGGCCGCTGCCGGTCAAGGTCGGCGCGGTCGAGGTCGGCGCGGTCGAGGTCGGCGCGGTCGAGGTCGGCGCGGTCGAGGTCGGCGAAGACCCGCTGGGCCGTGGCGAACGCCGAGTTGGCGGACGGCACACTGCAGTAGACGGCGCTCTGCAGCAGCACCTCCTTGATCTCGTCGCGGGTCAGCCCGTTGGTCAGGGCCGCCCGGACGTGCATCGCGAGTTCCTCCGTGTGGCCGCCCGCGATCATGGCCGTGAGGGTGATCATCGATCGGCTGCGTCGGTCCAGGCCCGGGCGGGTCCAGATGGTGCCCCACGCGAACCGGGTGATCATGTCCTGGAAGTCGGCGGTGAAGTCGTCGACCCGTGCGTTCGCGCGGTCCACGTGCGCGTCGCCGAGCACCTCGCGACGCACCGCCATGCCGGCGTCGTAGACCTGCCGTTGGGTCGTCTCGGCGGCTGCCGGGTCGGGTTCAGTCATCGTCGTCTCCTGTCGCGTTCTGGGCGGCTCCGGCGACGCCGGGGTTGCCGGACGGGACCGCCGGGGTGAGGAAGAGGTCCCGCAGCAGCGCCGCGGTGGCGCCGGGATCCTCCGCGGGAGCCAGGTGGGCGACGCCGGGAAGCTCGACGGCGCGGCCGTCCCGGACGCGCTCGGCGACCTCCCGGGCCAGACCGATGGGAGCCACCTGGTCGGCCGCGCCGGCCACGGCGAGCACCGGCGTGGTGATCTCCCCGAGCCGGTCCCGCACGTCGAACGCCGCCAGCGCCTCGCACACCCGCGCGTAGCTGAACCGGTCGGCGTGCTGCAGCGAGCTGAGCAGAGCGGTCGCGGTGGGCGCCTCCCGGGCCAGGAAACCGGGCCCGAACCAGCGCTGCGCCGAACCGGTGACCATGACCGGCGTCCCGGCGGCCCGCACCGTCGCGGCCCGCTCGCGCCAGGCAGTGGGGTCGCCGATCCTCGCGCCGGAGCAGAGGATGGCGGCCGCGTGGAAGCGGTGGGGCGCGTCCAGCAGCAGCTGCAGCCCGGCCGCCCCACCGACGGAGACCCCGGCGTAGCCCACCGGTCCGTGGCTGTCGGCGCCGGGCAGCGTCCGGTCCACCAGGTCCAGGACCGCCGCAGCCAGGTCGGCCATGCTGAGCGGCTCGACGTGCGGGGCGGAGGTGCCGTGCCCGGGCAGGTCCCAGGCGATCAGATCGAGGTCGTCGGCCAGCCGGTCGGCGGTGCGCTGCCACAACGGCTGGGCGGCGGTGCCGAGGGAGGGACCGAGCAGCACGAGGGGGCGGGTGCGGCCCGCCTCGGCGGGTCGGCGGAAATCGACGGCGGTCAGCCGCGGAACGGTCACGGGTGCTCCTCTCCGGGGGTGCGGCTCCCGGGCGTGGTGGGGGGGTCGGCGGCGGTGCGGCGCTGTGCTGCCGCAGCGCTGTCCGCGACGATGCCGTCGACGAGGTCGCCCGCGGAGCCCAGGTAGCGGGTGGAGTCGAGCAGGTGGTCCAGGGCGGGGTCGGTCAGGGCCTCCGGGGGGATCGCGGCACGCAGGTCAGCGCGCAGCCGCGCGGTCGCTGCCCGCCGTGCGGGGGCGGACGCAGGTACGGGGCCGGACGCGGGTGCGGGGGCGGACGCAGGTAAGGGGCCGGACGCGGGTGCGGGGGCGGACGCAGGTGCGGGGCCGGACGCTGCCTCCCTGCCGGCCTCGGCGATCATCGCCGTGATCCGGTCCTTTCCCCGGGTCACGTCGGCGTCGTCGGCCAGCAGGGGGGCGGCGACGGCGGTGATCCGCTCGCTGAGCACCCCGGGCGAGGCGCCCTCGAGCGTGGCCAGCATCCGGTCCGCGTGCACGATCAACCCGCCGGTCAGCTCGGCCGCGGACGCCGCTGCGGCCGGGACCAGTCGCAGCAGGGCGGCCAGCGCGGGCCACTCGCTGTGCCAGGCGCCGTCGGGGCGTTCGTCGTCGGCCAGTGCCGCCGCCAGGTGCAGCTGCGCGATCAGCTGCGGGACGGTCAGGGCGGTGCGGCGGATCAGCACGGAGAGCACGGGGTTGCGTTTCTGTGGCATCGCGGAGGAGCCGCCGCGGCCGGGGGCGGTCGGTTCGGAGAGTTCGGCGATCTCGGGTCGGCTGAGCAGGACGACGTCGGTGGCGAGTTTGCCCAGCGCGTCCGAGAGCAGGGCGAATCCCTCGGCCGCCTGGACGAGGGGCAGCCGGGCGGTGTGCCACGGGGCCGCGGGGCGCAGCCCGAGCCGAGCGGCGAATCGCCCGGCCAGTTCGAGCGGGGTGACGCCGGTGCCGACGACGAGGGTGCCGACCGCGGCCAGGGTGCCACTGGCGCCCCCGCACTGCACGGGCAGCCGGCCGGTCCGCTCGTGCAGCACACTGATCGCGGTGTCGACGCCCTGCAGCCAGGTCGCGGTCTTCAGCCCGAACGTGTACGGCACGGCGTGCTGGGTGAGGGTACGGCCGACCATCGCGGTGTCGCGGTGCTCGACGGCGAGGTCGCGCAGATGCGCGGCCACCGCCTCCGCGTCGGCGAGCGTGTTGCCGGCGGCGCGCCGGATCAGGAGCACCAAGGCCGTGTCGATGACGTCCTGGCTGGTCAGGCCCCGGTGTACCCAACGGACCGCGCTCGGGTCGGCGGCGCTGACGGCATGGCGGAGCTGGCCCAGCAGCGGGATCAGGGCGTTGGCCCCCAGCTCCGCGTCCCGGGCGAGCGCGGTCAGGTCGAGGTTCCCGACGGTGGCAGCGGCGGCGACCGTGTCGGCCGCGTAGGCGGGAGCGAGTCCGAGGTCGGCCTGGGCGCGAACCCAGGCCGCCTCGACGTCGAGCATCGCCTGGGCGAACGCGGCGTCTCCGGCTGCGTCGGCGGTCACCGCCGTGCCGGGGGCGAAGAGCAGCGACTCACTCACCGGTCGATGCCCGGGAAGGCGAGGAACACCGTTTCGCCATCACCCTGCAGCCGGATGTCGAAGCGCAGCCCGCCGTCGGGCTCCCGCTCGGCGATCAGGGTCGGGCGCCGGTCCGCTGGTATCGAGGCCAGCAGCGGGTCCGACTCGAGGGCGACGCTGTTCTCGGGCAGGTAGATCCGGGTGAAGAGCCGGTTGAGCAGGCCGCGGGCGAACAGGGTGACGGCGATGAACGGCGCGGCACCCTCCTCGGTGGGGCCGGGGTTGACCGTGGTGAACGTGTAGTCGCCGGCGTTGTCGACGGCGGCCCGGCCGAAACCGGTGAAGGTCCAGCCGTCACGCCGCAGCGAACCGGGCGCCCGGGGTACGGTTCCGTCCTCGTCGGCCTGCCAGATCTCCAGCAACGCGTCGGGGATCGGGTCGCCGGCTCCGTCGTACACGGTGCCGTGCAGCCGGACAGCGCGCGGGTGGTGCGGGCCCGCCAGCTGGTCGCCGCGCTCGTACGGCAGGGCGTAGCCGTAGAACGGGCCGATGGTCTGCCCGGGCGTGGGAACCAGCCGCCCGGTGGTCATGGCGCTCGTCGCCGCGGTCGCCGCCGGCGTCGTCATCTCCTGCGGAGCGTCGTTCATGCCTGCTCGTCCTCCTCCGTCCAGGTGCGGTTGCTCCCGGAGAGCACGATGTCCCACCGGTAGCCGGTGCACCACTCATGCTCGGTGATGCCGTGGTCGTAGGTGGCCACCAGCCGCTGTCGGGCCCGCGGGTCGACGATGGACTGGTAGATGGGATCGAGGTCGAACAGGGGGTCTCCGGGGAAGTACATCTGGGTGATCATCCGCTGGGTGAAGTCCGTGCCGAACAGGGAGAAGTGGATGTGGGCGGGACGCCAGGCGTTGTGGTGGTTCTTCCACGGGTACGGTCCGGGTTTGACGGTGGTGAACCGGTAGGTGCCGTCGCCGTCGGTCAGGCACCGGCCCACCCCGGTGAAGTTGGGGTCGATGGGCGCCGGGTGCTGGTCACGCTTGTGGATGTAGCGGCCGGCCGAATTGGCCTGCCAGATCTCCACGAGCTGGTGGCGCACCGGACGCCCGTCGCCGTCGACGACGCGGCCCGTGACGATCATCCGCTCCCCGACCGGGTCGCCGTGGTGCTGGATGGTCAGGTCCGCCTCCAAGGGGTGCACGTCCTGGTGCCCGAAGGCCGGCGCCCAGAGCTCGATGGTCTCCGGGTCCGCATGGTGCAGGTCCTTGGTCGGGTGCCGCAGGATCGAGCTGCGGTAGGGCGGGAAGTCGATGCGGGGCTGGGTCTCTTCCGTATCGCCGCGGCGGTACTCCTCCCCCAGGGTCGTGATCTCCCCGCTGACGGCGTCCTGCGTGTCGGCAGCGTCGTCGGAGGAGAGCAGGGTGACGTGGTCGAACGTCTCGGGATCAGCTGAGGCCATGGGTCCTCCGGTCGGATCGGGACGGGAGCCCAGGAGGGGCGCCCGCCGTGGCGGGGATGGAACGGGTCAGGTGGCCGCTGCCGGAGCGCGGGAGAGCGCGAACTGGGCGGCCATGCGGACCGGGGCGTCGGCCGCGCCGAAGCCGCGGTAGTCACCGCGCCGTTCGAGCACCTCCAGATACAGCTCGCCGATCGTCTCCGTGTAGAAGTGCAGGAACTCCCCGTGTTCGTCCCGGTCGTAGCACACGTTCAGCTCCCGCAGCTGCGCCACGGTCTTCTCGTCGAGCCCGAACCGGGCCTGCAGGTCGTCGTAGTAGTTCTGCGGGATGGGCAGCAGGACGATCCCGGCGGCGCACGCGGCGCGCGCGGCCAGCACGATGTCGTCGCAGGCCAGGGCGATGTGCTCGGGACGGCTCGCACTCGGTGCGTCGCCGCCGACGCGCGGATTGACGTTGAGCACCACCCGGACGGACGCGTCGTCGCTGGACATCACCTGCGACTGGACCAGGCCGGTGGGGCCGGCGACGTCGAGCGTGGGCCAGCGGGTCAGGCCCAACGCGCTCGGGTAGAACAGCCGCGCCTCGTCGATGTGCTGCCAGGGCTGGACGAGGTTGACGTGGTCGATGCGGCGGATGCCGAGGCCCGGGTGCTCGCCCTCGGACCGCCCGTCGTGGTGGAACTCGGCCGCCCACGCGGGTGCGGTGCCCGACTGGCAGAAGAAGATCTCCGTCCCGTCCGGCGCGCGCACCGCCGTCAGCGCCTCCTCGTCGACGCGCTGGGTGCGCGGCACGGCCTCGGCGAGCAGCCGGTGGGCGCGGTCGGCCGCGTCGATCGGGCGACGGACGTCGACACCGAGCGCGGAGATCAGCGGATCCGCGCTGGCGGCGTCCTGCGCGTTGATCACGATCCTCGCGTCGCCCTGCTGCCAGAGCGTCACGGGTTTGCTCTGGTGTGTGCCGACGTAGCCGAAGCCGAGTTGGCGCAGGACGCGTTCGAGGTGGTCGTTTCCGGAGGTCTTGACCTCGGCGAATCCGAGCGCGGTGGGCGGGGTGACGGCGGGCAGCGCGGTCAGACCCACCCGGTCGGGCCGGACGTCGCCGGCGCCCGGTGTCCGGGTGGCCGCGGCGCGGTGTCCGGCCGTGGTGTCGGCGAGGGCGATCAGCGAGCGCAGACCGGCGACGGCGGTCCGCCGCGTCTCACTCTGGCGGAACACGTCGTTGAAGATCTCCAGCGAGACCGGACCGGCGTAGCCGGAGGCGACGACGGCGTCGAACAGGGCGACGACGGGCAGGTCGCCCTCGCCCGGGAACACCCGGTGGTGCCGGCTCCAGGACAGCACGTCCATGCCGAGCGCCGGCGCGTCGGCGAGCTGGAGGAAGAAGATCCTCTCCGGGTCGAAACCGGCGATGGCGGCCGGGTCGTGCCCGCGGGAGAGGATGTGGAAGCTGTCCAGGCAGGTGCCGACCGCGGGGTGGCCAGCGAGCTCGACGATCCGGTGGGCCCGCCGGTAGTCGTTCACGTAGCGGCCCCAGGCGAGCGCCTCGTAGGCGAGCCGGATGCCGTGACCGGTGGCCGCGTCGCCGAGCGCGCTGAGCTGCTCGGCGGCGAGGTCGTCGTCGTCGATGGTGGCCGTGGCGACGTTGGAGCAGACCAGCAGCAGCCGGGCGCCGAGACGCTCCATCAGGGCGAACTTGTGCCCGGCTCTCCGCAGCGTGTCGGCGAACCGGTCGTCGGTGACGAGGTCGGCGTCGCGGAAGGGCTGGTAGAGGTCGATGGACAGGCCGAGGTCGGCGCACCGGGCGGCGACGTCCTCGGGCCGGGAGGGCGAGGCGATCAGGTCGTTCTCGAAGATCTCGACCCCGTCGAAGCCGGCGGCGGCGCAGGCATCCAGCTTGTCCTCGAGGGTCCCGCTCAGGCACACGGTGGCGATGGCGGTGCGCATCAGCCAACGACCCGCTCGGCGTCGACGAGGGACGCGAACACCTCGTGCATCCGCGCAGCGTCGGCGGTCCGCCCGGTGAAGACGGCGAAGGCGTCGACCGCCTGCCCGACGGCCATCCCGGCCCCGCTGAGGGTGCGGCACCCACGCTCGGCGGCGGTGGTCAGCAGCGCGGTCGCCAGCGGCCGGTAGACGATGTCGCTGACCCAGAGCCGGTCGTTCAGCAGCTCGACGTCCAGGGGCAGGCCGGGGTGGGCGGCCATCCCGACCGGCGTGCAGTTGACCAGCCCGTCCGCACCGGCGAGCAGCCCGGGCAACTCGTCCGCAGTGCCCGCGGCCACCGTCCGATCGGGGAACAGTCGCTCCAGTCCGGCCGCCCGGGTCTCCGCCCGCGCTCGGTCCACGTCGACCACCGTCAGCTGCTGCGCGCCGAGCGTCAGCAGCGCGTAGGCGACCGCCGAGCCCGCTCCCCCCGCACCGAGCTGGACGACGCGGTCGACGGCGGCGCCCGGCAGGCCGTCCTCGAAACCGCGACGGAACCCGGAATGGTCGGTGTTGTGGCCGACGGTGTGGCCGTCGTCGTCGATGGTGATCGTGTTGACCGCCTCGAGCCGCGCCGCGTCCCGATCCACCTCGTCCAGGTGCGTCAGGACGAGCTGCTTGCAGGGGTGGGTGACGTTCAGCCCGTTGAAGCCGAGCGCGTGGGCCCAGCGCAGGACGGTGCCGATCTCGCCGGCGGGGATGCCCAGGACGGCGAGGTCGATCGGCCGGTACAGCAGCGTGAGCCCGTGGTGGCGGGCCTCCGCCTCGTGCAGGGGCGGGGTGAGTGAGGGGGTGACGCCGTCACCGACCAGTCCCAGCAGGGGGGACGTCGCGCGTGTGCTCACCGTGCCTCCAGAGCGCCGGAACGGGGTGACACCGGCAACAGTAGCAGTGTTCGTATCTCGGCCGCATGTTCGTACAGCGAACGACAGACCGTGCGCGGTGGCGCGGATCACCGGTGCGGCCACCCGGTGTAGGCCTCGGCGAGCCACGTCGAACCAGCCCGCGAGGTGACGACGGAGGTGAGTTCCCCGAGCTGCCGCTTCCGGTCGAAGGCGTTCGCCTCGGGGCTTTCGTGCAGCATCGACGTCATCCAATAGGAGAAGTGCTGGGCTTTCCACACCCGGGTCAGCGCGGTGTCGCTGTAGGCGTCGATGCCCGTCGTGGACCCCGTCGCGAAGTACCCGGCAAGAGCGGCGTGGAGGACGGCGACGTCGGCCAGGGCGAGGTTGAGCCCCTTGGCGCCCGTGGGCGGCACGGTGTGTCCGGCATCGCCCGCGAGCAGCAGGCGGCCGTGCCGCAGCGGCTCGCAGACGAAGCTGCGGAACGGCAGCACGGTCTTCTCGAAGACGGGACCGCGCCTCAACTCGAACCCGTTGCCCTCGACGCGGCGGCCCAGCTCGGCCCAGATCTGCTCCTCGGACCACTGCGCCGGGTCGGTGTCCTTCTCGCACTGGAAGTACATCCGCTGCACCGTCTCGGTGCGCTGGCTGATCAGCGCGAAGCCGTGCGGGGAGTTGGCGTAGATCAGCTCCGGGGCGCTCGGCGGCGCCTCGCAGAGGATGCCGAACCAGGCGAACGGGTACTCGCGGAAGTAGGAGCGGCGGGCGGTCTCGGGCACCTCGCGGCGGCAGATGCTGCGGGAGCCGTCGGTGCCGGCGAGATACTCGCACTCGACCCGCCAGTCGACGCCCTCCGCGTCGGTGAACTCGATGGCCGGGGCGTCGACCACGTCCACCACCCGGCTGTCGGTGACGCCGTACCGGACGTCCCCGCCGTCGCGTTCACGCGCCGCGGCCAGGTCCATGAACACGTCGGTCTGCGGGTAGAGCCAGACGGACTCGCCGACCAGCGCCCGGAAGTCGATGCGGTGGCCCTCCCCGTTGAAGCGGAGCTCGATCCCCTCGTGTTCGTACCCCTCGCGCAGCACCCGGTCGCTGACGTCGTTGTCCAGCAGCATCCGCACGCTGCCGTGTTCCAGGATGCCGGCGCGGATGGTGGTCTCGATCGCGGGCCGGGTACGGGCCTCGACCACGACGGAATCCACGCCGGACCGGGCCAGCAGGTGCGAGAGCATCAGCCCGGCGGGGCCCGCCCCCACGATCCCGACCTGCGTTGCGACCACGCGCCGTTGCGCCACTGCCGCCTCCTTCGACGTCACCACCTCCGGGACCCGGCCCGGTGCGCCCGCGGGCTGTGGGCGCCCTCACAGTCTCAGCCGGTGCCGCGGCCGGCGTCCCCCGTGTTCTCATTGAATGAGAGGCCGAGTTCGGTGGCGCGGCGGGCGATGCCGCGGGCGGACGTCTGCAGGACCGGCACGGTGGTGCCGACGCGTTCCTGCCCGGCGGGGACGACGACGCCGAGCGCGGCGACCGCCTGCCCGTCGGCGCCGAGCACCGGCACGGCGACGCCCGAGGTGGTGTCGACCACGTGGCTGTCCAGCAGGGCGTAGCCCTCGCGCCGCACGTGGGCGAGCTGCCGGCGCAGCTCCGCCACGCTCATCCGCGCCCAGGGCGCGTCCGGGTCATAGCCGTGGCGCAGGTAGTGCTCGGTCCGCGCCCGGTCACCGAAGGCGAGCAGGGCCAGACCGGACGAGGAGATCGCGGCGGGCAGCCGGCCGGCGACGCGGGCGGCGTTGGCGATGGACCCGTGCCACGAGAGCCGCTCGACGAAGAGCACGTCGCCGCCGTCCTGCAGGATGGTCAACTGGGTGTGCTGCCGGACGACGGACTGCACGTCCTCGAGGAACGGCAGGGCGGCCTGCCGGAGGGTGGTCACGGAGGAGCCGCGGCTGGCCAGCTCCCACAGCCGGATCCCGAGCCGGACCCGGCCGGCGCCGTCCTTCTCGAGCATCCGCTGGTCGGTCAGCGCCCGCACGATCCGGTGCGTGGTCGCCGGCGGGATGCCGGCCCGGGCGGCGAGAGCGGCCACACTCAACGCCGGCCGCTCGGAGGAGAAGGCCCCGAGAATCCGGATGATCCGTTCGATCATCGACTCCCCCGAGGGCGAATTGGCCATAGGCCATCCTCCCACCGACACCACCCGCCCCGCCGCGCCCCGGCCCCAGGCGTGAGTTCGCCGGTTCGTCCCGAACCACGGGGAGACGACACGCGAACTCGCCACGAACCGGCGAGCTCACCGTTCAAGCGTCCGCGCGCTCGCCCGTCCCCGGCCCAGCCTCCAGATCAACTCGACGTGCCCGCCGCACCCCACCCAGCCAGAAAGGAGGAACACGGCAAACGACGAAGACCCCGCTCCAACCGGAACGGGGTCTTCGTGTCACCAGCTGATCAGCCGGCCATGCTCACCACACTCAGCGGAAGTCGCTGCCCATGTCGTAGTCGTCGAGGGAGATCGCGTGGAACTCCGGCGACACGGCGCCGTCCAGGCCCGCGTAGTCGAAGTCGCCGAAGGCGCTCGGGCCGGTGTACAGGTTGGCCTTCGCCTCCTCCGTCGGCTCCACGGAGACGTCGTTGTACACCGGCAGCCCGGTCCCGGCCGGGATCAGCTTGCCGATGATGACGTTCTCCTTCAGACCGAGCAGCGGGTCGCTCCGCCCCTCCATCGCCGCCTGGGTCAGCACCCGGGTGGTCTCCTGGAAGGAGGCGGCGGACAGCCACGACTCGGTCGCCAGCGACGCCTTGGTGATACCCATCAACTCCGGGCGGCCCTGTGCCGGGGCCAGACCCTCGGCGACGGCCTTCCGGCTGGCCTGCTCGTACCGGCTCCGCTCGGCGAGCTCACCGGGCAGAAGGTCCGTGTCGCCGGACTCGATGACCGTGACCCGGCGCAGCATCTGCCGGACGATGACCTCCACATGCTTGTCGTGGATGCCGACACCCTGGCTGCGGTACACGCCCTGGACCTCGTCGACGAGGAACTTCTGCGCCTCGCGGGGGCCCATGATGCGCAGCACCTGCTTCGGGTCGACGGCACCCGAGACCAACTGCTGACCGACCTCGACGTGGTCGCCGTCGGCAACCAGCAGACGCGCCCGGCGCAGCACCGGGTAGGCGATCTCCTCGCTGCCGTCGTCCGGGGTGACGACGATGCGCAGCGACCGCTCGGTCTCCTCCAGCGTGACCCGGCCTGCACTGTCGGAGATCGGGGCAACACCCTTCGGGGTGCGCGCCTCGAACAGCTCCTGGATGCGGGGCAGACCCTGCGTGATGTCCTCCGCGGACGCGACACCACCGGTGTGGAAGGTCCGCATGGTCAGCTGGGTGCCGGGCTCGCCGATCGACTGGGCGGCGATGATCCCGACCGCCTCGCCGATGTCGACGACCTTGCCGGTGGCCAGCGAACGGCCGTAGCACCGGGCGCAGGTGCCGACAGCCGACTCGCAGGTGAGCACGGAGCGGACCTTGACCTCGGTGACCCCCGCCTCGAACAGCGCCGCGATCAGCACGTCCCCGACGTCGGAGCCGGCCTCGGCCAGCACCGTGCCGTCCGCGCTGGTCACGTCGGTGGCCAGGGTGCGGGCGTAGACGCTGTTCTCGACCTGCTCGTGCATGGTCAGCTCGCCGTTGGCGTCGGCCGTGGCGATCGGCAGCACCAGGCCCCGGTCCGTGCCGCAGTCCTGCTCGCGGACGATGACGTCCTGCGAGACGTCGACCAGGCGACGGGTCAGGTATCCCGAGTTCGCCGTCCTCAGCGCGGTGTCCGCGAGGCCCTTCCGGGCGCCGTGGGTGGCGATGAAGTACTCGAGCACGGACAGGCCCTCCCGGTAGGAGGACTTGATCGGCCGCGGGATGATCTCACCCTTCGGGTTGGCCACCAGACCACGGATACCGGCGATCTGCCGGACCTGCATCCAGTTGCCGCGGGCACCGGAGGAGACCATGCGGTTGATCGTGTTCGACGCGGTGAGGTTCTTCCGCATCACGTCGGCGATCTCGTTGGTCGCCCGGTTCCACAGGTCGATCAGTTCCTGGCGACGCTCGTCGTCGTCGACCAGACCCTTCTCGTACTGCGCCTGGATCTTCGCGGCCTGCGCCTCGTAGCCCTCCATGATGGCGGGCTTCTCCGGCGGCGCGGCGACATCGGAGATCGCCACGGTCACCCCGGACCTGGTGGCCCAGTAGAAGCCGGCGTCCTTGAGGTTGTCCAGGGTCTGCGCGACGACCACCTTCGGGTAGCGCTCCGCGAGGTCGTTGACGATGGTCGACAGCCGACCCTTGTCCGCCACGGCCTCGACCCACGGGTAGTCCGCGGGCAGGGTCTGGTTGAACAGGACCTGGCCGAGCGAGGTCTTCACCATCGCCGGCTGACCCGGCTCCCAGCCCTCCGGGGCCTCCCAGTCGGCGCCCGGCACGAAGTCGTCCAGCCGGATGGTGACCTGGGAGTTCAGGTGCAGTTGGCCGGCGTCGTGCGCCATGATCGCCTCGGCGGGGGTGGAGAACACGCGGCCCTCACCGGTGGAGCCGACCCGCTTGGTGGTCAGGTGGTGCAGACCGATGATCATGTCCTGCGAGGGCAGGGTCACCGGGCGACCGTCGGACGGCTTGAGGATGTTGTTCGAGGACAGCATCAGGATCCGCGCCTCGGCCTGCGACTCGGGGCTCAGCGGCAGGTGCACCGCCATCTGGTCCCCGTCGAAGTCGGCGTTGAACGCGCCGCACACCAGCGGGTGCAGCTGGATGGCCTTGCCCTCGACCAACTGCGGTTCGAACGCCTGGATCCCGAGGCGGTGCAGGGTGGGTGCGCGGTTGAGCAGCACCGGATGTTCGGTGATGATCTCCTCGAGGACGTCCCACACCTGCGGCCGGTAGCGCTCCACCATCCGCTTGGCGCTCTTGATGTTCTGCGCGTGGTTCAGGTCCACCAGGCGCTTCATCACGAACGGCTTGAACAGCTCCAACGCCATCTGCTTGGGCAGACCGCACTGGTGCAGCTTCAGCTGCGGGCCGACGACGATGACCGAACGGCCCGAGTAGTCCACGCGCTTGCCGAGCAGGTTCTGCCGGAAGCGGCCCTGTTTGCCCTTGAGCATGTCGGAGAGCGACTTCAGCGGCCGGTTGCCCGGGCCGGTGACCGGACGGCCACGGCGGCCGTTGTCGAACAGCGAGTCGACGGCCTCCTGCAGCATCCGCTTCTCGTTGTTGACGATGATCTCCGGGGCACCCAGATCGAGCAGGCGCTTGAGCCGGTTGTTCCGGTTGATCACCCGGCGGTACAGGTCGTTCAGATCGGACGTGGCGAACCGGCCGCCGTCCAGCTGAACCATCGGGCGCAGCTCCGGCGGGATCACCGGGACCGCGTCCAGCACCATGCCCAGCGGGGAGTTCGTCGTGGTCAGGAACGCGTTGACCACCTTGAGCCGCTTCAGGGCACGCGTCTTGCGCTGCCCCTTGCCGTTCTTGATGGTGTCGCGCAGGGCCTCGGCCTCGCCCTCCATGTCGAAGTCGAGCAGGCGCTGCTTGATCGCCTCGGCGCCCATCGAGCCCTCGAAGTAGAGGCCGAACTTGTCGACCATCTGCCGGTACAGCGACTCGTCGCCCTCGAGATCGGAGACCTTGAGGTTCTTGAACCGGTCCCAGACCTGCTCGAGCCGGTCGATGTCGGCGTCGGCACGCTTGCGCACGCTGGCCATCTGCCGGTCCGCGGAGTCGCGGGCCTTCTTCTTGTCGGCGGCCTTCGCCCCCTCGCCCTCGAGCCGTTCCAGCTCGCCCTCGAGGTCACGGGCGATCGCGGCGATGTCGGAGTCGCGGGTGTCGACGAGCTGCTTCTTCTCCAGGTCGTGCTCGGCCTGCAGGTTCGGCAGGTCGGCGTGCCGACCCTCCTCGTCGACGCTGGTGATCATGTAGGCGGCGAAGTAGATGACCTTCTCCAGGTCCTTCGGCGCCAGGTCCAGCAGGTACCCCAGGCGCGACGGGACGCCCTTGAAGTACCAGATGTGGGTGACCGGGGCGGCCAGCTCGATGTGGCCCATCCGCTCACGCCGCACCTTCGCCCGGGTCACCTCGACGCCGCAGCGTTCACAGATGATGCCCTTGAAGCGGACGCGCTTGTACTTGCCGCAGTAGCACTCCCAGTCCCGGGAGGGGCCGAAGATCTTCTCGCAGAAGAGGCCGTCCTTCTCGGGCTTGAGGGTGCGGTAGTTGATGGTCTCGGGCTTCTTGACCTCACCGTAGGACCACGCGCGGATTTCTTCCGCGGTGGCGAGGCCGATACGCATGTGCCCGAAGGAGGTTTCGCTGGACATCTGGTCCTTGTCTCTCTTGGTTGACAAATGTCTGAAGTCTTACCGGGTGGGGTGCTGCCGGTTCCGCCGCGGGTGCCCGGTGCGGGCACCCGCGGCGGAGCGGGTCAGACCTCCTCGACGGAGCTGGGCTCGGCCCGCGAGAGGTCGATACCCAGTTCCTCGGCGGCCCGGAAGACTTCCTCGTCCGAGTCACGCATCTCGATGGCGGTGCCGTCCGTGGACAGGACCTCCACGTTCAGGCACAGCGACTGCATCTCCTTGATCAGGACCTTGAACGACTCCGGCACGCCGGGCTCCGGGATGTTCTCGCCCTTGACGATCGCCTCGTACACCTTGACGCGGCCGTGGATGTCGTCCGACTTGATGGTCAGCAGCTCCTGCAGCGTGTAGGCCGCGCCGTACGCCTCCAGGGCCCACACCTCCATCTCACCGAAGCGCTGCCCACCGAACTGCGCCTTACCGCCCAGCGGCTGCTGGGTGATCATGGAGTAGGGGCCGGTGGACCGGGCGTGGATCTTGTCGTCCACCAGGTGGTGGAGCTTGAGGATGTACATGTAACCCACGGAGATCGGGTCCGGGAACGGCTCGCCGGAGCGGCCGTCGAACAGCCGGGCCTTGCCGGAGCGCTCGATCAGCCGGTCCCCGTCGCGGGTCGGGCTGGTCGAGTCCAGCAGACCCTGGATCTCGTCCTCCGTGGCGCCGTCGAACACCGGGGTCGCGACGTTCGTCGGGCCGGACTCGCGCGGCAGCTGCGGCAGGTTCGCCGCCCACTCGGGGTCGCCGTCGATCTTCCAGCCCTGCTTCGCGGCCCAGCCCAGGTGGATCTCCAGGACCTGCCCGATGTTCATCCGGCCGGGCACGCCCAGCGGGTTCAGGATCACATCGACCGGGGTCCCGTCGGCCAGGAACGGCATGTCCTCGATCGGGAGGATCTTGGAGATGACGCCCTTGTTGCCGTGCCGGCCGGCGAGCTTGTCACCGTCGGTGATCTTGCGCTTCTGGGCCACGTACACGCGGACCAGCTGGTTCACGCCCGGGGGCAGCTCGTCGTCCTCGTCGCGATCGAAAACCCGCACGCCGATCACGGTGCCGGACTCGCCGTGGGGCACCTTCAGGGACGTGTCCCGCACCTCGCGGGACTTCTCGCCGAAGATCGCCCGCAGCAGCCGCTCCTCCGGCGTCAGCTCGGTCTCGCCCTTCGGGGTGACCTTGCCGACCAGGATGTCACCGGCCTCGACCTCGGCACCGATGTGGATGATGCCGCGCTCGTCGAGGGCGGCGAGGATCTCCTCCGAGACGTTCGGGATGTCCCGGGTGATCTCCTCGGCGCCGAGCTTGGTGTCGCGGGCGTCGATCTCGTGCTCCTCGATGTGGATCGAGGAGAGCACGTCGTCGGAGACCATCCGCTGGGACAGGATGATCGCGTCCTCGTAGTTCAGGCCCTCCCAGGACATGAACGCGACGAGCAGGTTCTTGCCCAGCGCGAGCTCGCCACCGTCCGTGGCGGGGCCGTCGGCGATGACCCCACCGACCTCGACCCGGTCGCCCTCGGCCACCACGACCCGCTGGTTGTAGGAGTTGCCCTGGTTGGACCGGGAGAACTTCATGATCGGGTAGTTGGTCTGGGTGCCCTCGTCCTCGAGCACGGTGACCAGGTCCGCCGACACCTCGGAGACCACGCCCGCCTTCGCCGCGACGACCACGTCACCGGCGTCGACCGCGGCGTGCTTCTCCATGCCGGTGCCCACGAGCGGGGCCTCGGACCGGAGCAGCGGCACGGCCTGACGCTGCATGTTCGCGCCCATCAGCGCGCGGTTCGCGTCGTCGTGCTCGAGGAACGGGATCAGGGCGGTCGCCACGGACACCATCTGCCGCGGCGAGACGTCCATGTAGTCCACCTCGCCGGCGGGGATCAGCACCGGTTCGCCACCACCACCGCGCTGGCGGACCAGCACGGTCTCCTCGGCGAAGTGCCCGTCATCGGTCAGCGGCGCGTTGGCCTGCGCGATGACGACCTCGATCTCGTCGTCGGCGGTCAGGTAGTGCACCTCGTCGGTGACCTGGCCCTCGGTGACCCGGCGGTACGGGGTCTCGATGAAGCCGAACGAGTTGATCCGACCGTAGGAGGCGAGCGAACCGATCAGGCCGATGTTCGGGCCTTCCGGGGTCTCGATCGGGCACATGCGGCCGTAGTGCGACGGGTGCACGTCACGGACCTCCATGCCGGCCCGGTCGCGGGACAGACCGCCGGGGCCGAGCGCGGAGAGGCGCCGCTTGTGGGTCAGACCCGCGAGCGGGTTGTTCTGATCCATGAACTGGCTCAGCTGGGAGGTTCCGAAGAACTCCTTGATGGCGGCCGAGACCGGGCGGATGTTGATCAGGGTCTGCGGCGTGATCGCCTCGACGTCCTGTGTGGTCATCCGCTCGCGGACGACCCGCTCCATCCGGGACAGGCCGGTGCGGAGCTGGTTCTCGATCAGTTCGCCGACCGCGCGGATGCGGCGGTTGCCGAAGTGGTCGATGTCGTCGACCTCGACGCGGATCTCGTGCTCGGCCCCGTCCCGGGTGCCGGGCATGGTGTCGTTGCCCGCGTGCAGCGTGACCAGGAAGCGGATCATCGCGACGATGTCGTCGATGTTCAGCACGGAGGCGTTGGGGTCGTCCAGGGCGGTCTCGACGCCGAGCTTCCGGTTGATCTTGTACCGGCCGACCTTGGCCAGGTCGTACCGCTTCGGGTTGAAGTAGAGGTTGTCCAGCAGCGTCTGGGCGGCCTCGACCGTCGGCGGCTCGCCCGGACGCAGCTTGCGGTAGATATCGAGCAGCGCTTCCTCGCGGGTCTGCGTGCCGTCCTTCTCCAGGGTGGCGCGGATCGAGTCGAAGTCGCCGAACTCCTCGAGGATCCGGCTCTCGGTCCAGCCCATCGCCTTGAGCAGCACGGTCACGGACTGCTTGCGCTTGCGGTCCAGGCGAACGCCGACCTGGTCCCGCTTGTCGACCTCGAGCTCGAACCAGGCACCGCGCGACGGGATGATCTTCGCGGTGTAGATGTCCTTGTCACTGGTCTTGTCCGCGGTCTTCTCGAAGTAGGCGCCCGGGGAGCGGACCAGCTGGGAGACGACGACACGCTCGGTGCCGTTGATGACGAAGGTGCCCTTGTCGGTCATCAGCGGGAAGTCGCCCATGAACACCGTCTGCTGCTTGATCTCACCGGTGACGTTGTTCATGAACTCGGCCTTGACGTACAGCGGCGCGGCGTAGGTCGCGTCCCGCTCCTTGCACTCGGCCATCGTGTACTTGGGGTCGGCGAACTCCGGCTCCGAGAAGGACAGGGACATGGTGCCCTGGAAATCCTCGATCGGGGAGATCTCCTCGAAGATGTCGGCCAGCCCGGAGGTGTTCGGTACGCCCTTCTCCCCCGACGCGAGGGCCTCCTCGACCCGGCGGCGCCAGTTGTCGTTGCCGACGAGCCAGTCGAAGCTGTCCAACTGCAGGGACAGGAGGTTGGGGACATCCAGCGGTTCGTGGATCTTGGCGAAGGAGAGGCGGGGTGCTTCGCCGCTAGCGGTTACGTTGTCAGAGGTGCTCGAGGCGACCAAGAGGGATCCTTCCACAGACCTTCAGGCGTGAACTGCGCCCCCGACGGCGACCTGCGGCTCGCTGTCGTGCCGCCCACCCGTGCTGGTCCGGTCCGGACCGGGTCGCCGCTGCTCACCGGCGTCACCGTGGTGTCCACGGGCGACGCGTTCGGCGCAGCACTCGACCGAGCCCACCGCTATATGAAGGCTGAAGGTGAAAAGGGGATACGCAAAGATTCAATCTACCCGGTGGAATGCTTGGTGTCCAGCTCGGGCTGTGGTATCGCGCGGGACGCTCGCGGCACGGCCCCACGACGACGGCCGCGCCACGAGGCGCTGATCACACTAGGCTTGAGGAGCACACACCGTCGTCGACAGGACCAACGCCACCATGACTGAACACCACGACAACGACGTCGTCATCCTGGCCGGGACACGTACCCCGCAGGGGAAGATCCTCGGCCGGTTGGCCGGGTTCACCGCCGTGGAGCTGGGGACGCTGGCGGCGTCCGCCGCGATCGAGCGGTCCGGGGTGAGCGCCGCCGACATCGACCACGTCATCCTCGGCCAGGTCGTCCAGGCCGGCGCCGGACAGAACCCCGCTCGGCAGACCGCCATCGCCGCGGGCGTCGGCTGGAACGTGCCGGCCGTGACCGTGAACAAGGTGTGCCTCTCCGGGCTGGTCGCCATCACCGACGCCGCCCGGCTGATCCGCTCCGGCGAGGCGGACGTCGTCCTCGCCGGCGGTCAGGAGTCGATGACCAACGCCCCGCATCTGCTGCCCGGTGCGCGGAAGGGCTGGACCTACGGCTCGTTCGAGGCCGTCGACGCGGTGGCGCGGGACGGGCTGGTCGACTCGTTCGACCACATCTCGATGGGCGCGTCCACGGAGGCGCACAACGGTCGTCTCGGCGTGGACCGCGCCGCTCAGGACCACGTGGCGGCGGCTTCGCACCAGCGGGCGGCCGCGGCGGCGGAGAGCGGTGTCTTCGAGGACGAGATCGTGCCGGTCAAGGTGCCCCAGCGCAAGGGCACCCCGGTCGTGGTGTCCGCCGACGAGGGGGTGCGGCCGGGCACCACGGTGGAGACCCTGGCGGGGCTGCGTCCGGCGTTCGCCGCGGACGGCACGATCACCGCCGGCAACTCCTCGCCGCTGTCCGACGGTGCCGCCGTCGTCGTCGTCGCCCGCCGCTCGTGGGCGCAGGAGCGTGGTCTGTCGTGGCTGGCCGTGATCGGCGCGCCCGGGCAGGTCGCCGGTCCGGACAACTCTCTGCACTCCCAGCCGTCCCGGGCCATCGACCACGCGCTCGACCGGGCGGGATGGCAGCGGGCGGACCTGGACTTCATCGAGATCAACGAGGCGTTCGGCGCGGTCGCGGTGCAGTCCCTCGCCGACCTGGACTACCCGCTGGAGCGCACCAACATCCACGGCGGCGCCATCGCCCTGGGCCACCCGATCGGGGCTTCCGGGGCCCGGCTCGCGCTGCACGCCGCGCTCGAGCTGGCCCGACGTGGTTCCGGCCGGGCCGCCGTGTCCCTGTGCGGCGGCGGGGGCCAGGGCGAGGCGTTGCTGCTGTCCCGCGACTGAGCGCCGGCGGGACCAGCCGCAACCAAAGAAGAGCCCCGCTCCGATGACCGGAGCGGGGCTCTTCAGCATGCCCCTGCGGGCGTGTACCAACGATCAGATGATCGGCGGGGTCACTTCAGGGTGACGGTGGCGCCGGCGCCCTCGAGCTGCGCCTTGGCCTTCTCGGCGGCGTCCTTGTTGGCGCCCTCCAGGACCGCCTTCGGCGCACCGTCGACCAGGTCCTTGGCTTCCTTCAGACCCAGCGAGGTCAGCGCGCGCACCTCCTTGATGACCTGGATCTTCTTGTCGCCGGCGGCCTCGAGGACGACGTCGAACTCGGTCTTCTCCTCCTCGGCCTCGGCCTCGGCGCCGCCACCGGCAGCGGCCGGACCGGCCACGGCCACGGGGGCGGCCGCGGTGACGTCGAAGGTCTCCTCGAAGGCCTTGACGAACTCGGAGAGCTCGATGAGGGTCAATTCCTTGAACGCATCGATCAGTTCTTCAGTGGACAGCTTCGCCATGGTGGCGCTCCTTCGTCTCTGGTGCCGGTCGCGTGCCGCCCTCGGGGGTGGAGCGATCCGGCGGGATCTTCGGTCGTGGCCCGGAGTCCGGGCCGGCAGGAGCGGATCCTGCCTGTGCTGCCGGTGCGGCGTCACCGCCGTCCGGCAGCGGCCGCTCACGCGGCCTGGCTCTCCTCTTCCTGCTTCGCTCGCAAGGCCTCCGCGGTGCGGACGGCCTTGGAGAGCGGAGCCTGGAACAGGGCAGCAGCCCGGGACAGCGACGCCTGCGCGGCGCCGGCGACCTTGGCCAGCAGGATCTCGCGGGACTCGAGATCCGCGAGTCGGGTGATTTCAGCGCCGCTGAGTGCCTTCCCCTCGAGGTAGCCACCCTTCACGATCAGCTGAGGGTTGGTCCTGGCGAAGTCACGCAGGCTCTTCGCGGCCTCCACCGGATCTCCGGTGACGAACGCGATCGCGGAGGGACCGGAGAGCTGGCCCTCGAACGCGTCGATGCCCGCCTCCTTCGCCGCGATCTCGGTCAGCGTGTTCTTCACCACGGCATAGTCCGCGTTCTCACCGAGGGAACGGCGCAGCGCCTTGAGCTGAGCCACGGTGAGACCACGGTATTCCGTCAGGACGGCGACGGTGGAGTTGCGGAAGTGATCCGTCAACTCCTGGACCGCGGCGACCTTGTTCGGCTGCGCCATGGTTCTCCTTCCGGTCATCGGGGGCCGGCCGACCACGGCAGCGGATCTGCGTGAGAACGCAATAACGCCCCGCGCAGATGCACGGGGCGCACGGGGCACGGACAGGGAGATCCCGTCGGTGTCGAGCTGTCGTTCACCTGCGCAGGCCGCCCGCTGAGCGGGGCCTTGGGTTCACTCCGACACGGGCATGATTGCCCGGGCAGGAACGAACGACCGGCGGTCTTTGGTACCTGACCATGCTACGCGAGTGCGGCGATCCGGCCAAATGCGCCGTCGGTGCTCGCACGCCAGCCCGGCTGGCGGAACCCCTGTTCGGGCTGGCGTGCGACGCGGGAACTGACCTCGCATCCGAGCCCCGACAGGCGGGCCGCTGTTCGGGCTGGCGCACTCCAGCCCCGATAGGCGGGCCGATGTTCGGGCTGGAGTGCGAGCGTCGACTGTGGCCCGGCACCGTCGTCAGGCGGCGTGCCGGCCGCGACGGCGACCGAGTTCTTTCGGGGTCGCGAAGAACGCCGCCACGACGGCGCCGAGCAGCAGGGCGAGCGCGGGCAGCAGCAGGGACTGGCCCATCGCCGCCGCATAGCCCGCCTGCAGGAAGTCCGGCAACCCCCCGGCACTGGCACCGGCTTCGCCCGCGGGCGCACCGCCGGGGAGCTGGGGCAGTTCGACGGAGAGTCGGCTCTGCATCAGCACCGCGATCGCGGCCGAGCCGAGCACCGCCCCCACCTGGCGCGTCGTGTTGTAGACCCCGGAGCCGGCCCCCGCGACGTCCGGGGTGAGGTTGCGGGTCGCGCTGATCGACAGGGGGGCCCACATGCACGAACTGCCGAGCCCCATGATGACCGGCACCAGTACCAGGAACACGAGCGGGGTACCCGGGGTCATGATCGCCGCCAGGATCAGCAGCCCGACGCCGAACGCGGCCATCCCGGGCACGGCCAGCCGCCGCGGATCCACCCGGACCAGGATGCGGCCGACGATCGGGGCCATGACGCCGGAAACGACCGCCATCGGAGCCAGCATCAGGGCTGCCTGTGTCGGGGTGAGCCCCCGGACGGTCTGGAGGAAGAGCATGATCGGGAAGTTCATCGCGGTGATCGCCACGCCGACGAGCGTGATCGCCGTGTTCGCGAGGCTGAAGTTCCGGTCACGGAAGAGCCGGAGAGGGATCAGCGGTTCTCCCCGGTTGTACCGCTGCCACAGCACGAAGAGGGCGAGGACGACGACGCCGGTGATGATCAGGCCCCACACCGAGATCGGGCCGACGATGGTCCCCCAGTCGTAGGTCTTGCCCTCCTGGATCCCGAACACCAGCGCGAACATGCCGGCCGCGCTGAGCACCACGCCGAGGAAGTCGAAACGATGGCTGTGGGTCGGTAACGACGGCACCAGGACGAACGCCATGATCAGACCGACGATGCCGACGGGTACGTTGACGAAGAAGATCCACTCCCAGCCGAGGGAGTCGACGAGCAGCCCGCCCACGATCGGCCCGACGAGCGTCGCGATGCCGGCGGTGGCGCCCCACAGACCCATGGCGGCACCACGACGAGCCACGGGGAACATGCGCGTGATCACGGACATCGTCTGCGGCGTCATCAGCGCGGCCCCGAGTCCCTGCGCCACGCGGGCGAGGATCAGCATCTGCACGTCCCCGGCGAACCCGCACCACGCGGAGGCGATCGTGAAGACGGTGAGCCCGATCAGGTAGATGTTCTTCGGCCCGAAACGGTCCCCGAGCCGCCCGGTGATCAGCAGGGGCACGGCGTAGGCGAGCAGGTAGGCGCTCGTGACCCAGATGACGGCGTTGATGTCGGCGCCGAGCCCCCGCATGATGGCCGGCATCGCGGTGGTCACGATGGTCGAGTCCACGAGGATCATGAAGAAGCCGATGACGAGCGCCCACAGGGCCGGCCACGCCTTCGGGTCCAGGGGAGCATCGGGTGCCTGCGAGGGGCGCGCAGCATCCGGACGCCGTGGCGTCGCCTCAGCGATGGAGGACTGAGCCGGTTCGGCCGTCTGGTCGCTACGGGTGGTGGTCACGTGGGTCCTTCCGGCCCGGGAAGCCCGGGGAACATGATCATGAAGGTGAAGGCGCTGCGCGTTCGGCCCGGCCCGCAGACGGGGCCGGCCGCCGAGCAGGGTCAACGTCGGCCGTCGGTCGGTTATGCCCGGCGACGAGGGCGGTGGCGTGCGGCCACCGGACCGGGCCGGGACCGGTCAGGTCAGCCGCTTCTGCCGAGCACCGGCCACACCGACCTGCCGGAAGCCGAGTGCGACGGTGATGTCGAGCACGGGCGTGTTCTCCCCGACGTTCCGGTGTACACCCGACGCACGACCGGCCACACCTGGGCGAGCCGCCGAAGGTTCTCCATCTTCAGCAGAATACCCAGCCGGCCGCTACGCCACACAGACGCGAACGGGGCCGGACGAGATGATCTCGTCCGGCCCCGTCCGTCGGGCGGTCAACCGCGGTCGGTCCCCGCTCAGGCGGCGGGAAGCACCCGGGTGACGTTCGGGTCCACCGGGATGCCCGGGCCGAAGGTCGTGCTCACCGTGGCGCGCTGGATGTAGCGGCCCTTGGACGCGGACGGCTTGAGCCGGAGCACCTCGTCGAGCGCGGCGGCGTAGTTCTCCGCCAGCTGCGTGGCGTCGAAGGACACCTTGCCGATGATGAAATGCAGGTTCGCGTGCTTGTCGACCCGGAAGTCGATCTTGCCGCCCTTGATGTCGGTCACGGCCTTGGCCACGTCCGGGGTCACCGTGCCGGTCTTCGGGTTCGGCATCAGGTTGCGGGGGCCCAGGATCTTGCCCAGGCGACCCACCTTGCCCATCAGGTCCGGGGTGGCGACGGCGGCGTCGAAGTCGGTCCAGCCGCCCTGGATGCGCTCCATCAGATCGTCCGACCCGACGAAGTCGGCGCCGGCGGCCTCGGCCGCGGCGGCCCGGTCACCGGTCGCGAAAACCACGACGCGGGCGACCTTACCGGTGCCGTGCGGCAGGTTCACGGTGCCGCGCACCATCTGGTCCGCCTTGCGGGGGTCGACGCCCAACCGGAACGCGACCTCGACGGTCGCGTCCGATGCCGACGGGTTCGACTCCTTCGCCAGGGCGACGGCCTCGGCCGGGGTGTAGAACCTGCCGTCCTCGATCTTCTCGGCGGCGGCCCGGTATGCCTTGCTGCGCTGTGCCATCTGCGTTCTCTCCTTGTGCAGGTGTGGTGTGACGGGCCGCGCGCGGCCCCTTCCCACGGGATGTTCGGTGCCGGGCGGACCCGGCGGGAGTGGTCGAGTGACTACTCGACGGTGTCGTACTGTCGACTGACTGCGGTGCTTGCTACGGCGCTGCTGACTCCGTCAGCCTCGCCCACGCTGCGCTCCTCGTCACTCGACGGTGATGCCCATCGATCGGGCCGTGCCCGCGATGATCTTCGCCGCGGCGTCGACGTCGTTCGCGTTCAGGTCCTCGAGCTTCGTCTGAGCGATCTCGCGCACCTGGTCCTGGGTCAGCCGTGCGACCTTGGTGGTGTGCGGCGTGGCCGAGCCCTTCTGGACACCGGCGGCCTTCTTGATCAGCTCGGCGGCCGGCGGGGTCTTCGTGATGAAGGTGAACGAGCGGTCCTCGTACACCGTGATCTCGACCGGGACGACGTTGCCGCGCTGGGATTCCGTCGCGGCGTTGTACGCCTTGCAGAATTCCATGATGTTGACGCCGTGCTGACCGAGTGCAGGACCGATCGGCGGGGCCGGGTTCGCGGCACCCGCCTGGATCTGCAGCTTGATCAGGCCGGCGACCTTCTTCTTGGGAGCCAATTGAAGATCCTTCTTCCATGGTGGTGCCCGCCGGCACAGGAGCGTCCCGGCGGAGGTTGGCCGCCGTGGCGCGGCGGCCGGCGCCGGCGCATCCCGCAAAGCATCGGGTCACGCCGGCGAAGTCTGTCTGCTCAGATCTTGCTGACCTGGTTGAACGCGAGGGTCACGGGCGTCTCACGCTCGAAGATGGAGACCAGCACGACAAGTTGCTGGGACTCCGGCTTGATCTCCGAGATCGTCGCCGGCAGGGTCTCGAACGGGCCCTCCTTGACGATCACCGACTCGCCGACCTGGAAGTCGACGACCGTGCCGCCGGACACCGGGCGAGCCGGCTTGCCGTCCTCCGCGGCGCGCTCGGCCTCGAAGGCCGGAGCCAACATGGAGACGACCTCATCGAGGCGCAACGGCACCGGGTTGTGGGCGTTGCCGACGAAGCCGGTGACGCCCGGGGTGTGCCGGACCGCGCCCCACGACTCGTCGGTCAGTTCCATCCGAACCAGGACGTAGCCCGGGATCCGCACGCGCCGCACGATCTTGCGCTGCGCGTTCTTGATCTCCACGACCTCCTCCATGGGGACCTGGATCTCGAAGATGAAATCCTCCATGTTGAGGGTCTGAATCCGGGTCTCGAGGTTGACCTTCACCCGGTTCTCGTACCCCGCGTAGGAGTGGATGACGAACCAGTCGCCTTCCTGACGGCGCAGCTTCGCGGTGAACTCGACGAGCGGATCCTCGGCCGGCTCAGCATCGACGTCGGGCTCGACGGCGGTCGCGGCCTCCGCGGTGTCCGTACCGGCGGCGACGGCCGCATCGGTCTGCTGGATGGTCGCCTCGTCGGTGGCGACGGCGTCATTCGCTGCAGCATCGTTCGCTGCGGCATCGCTCCGATCCGCGTCGTCGGCGACGTCCTGCGTGGCCGCTTGCGGTGCCGTGTCGTCGGCGCTCTCCGCGTCCTCGTCGATCACCGGTTCGGCGGGTGCGGGCACCGGTGCAGAAGTCGGCGCGGCGTCGCTGAACGGCGAATCAGCGCTGGGGGCGACGTCGTCGTCGTGGTTTTCGAGCCTGTGCTCGGACACGGTGTACTCCTGTTTCTCGACCGGTTGACTGGGTGCTGGCCTGCCCGGGGTCACTGCGCGGGGGTGCCGACGAAGACCCACTTCGCGGCCGAGAAGAACGCGAAGTCCAGTCCCGTCACGATGAGCATCATGATCACCACGAACACGAGCACCACGGCGGTGTAGTTCAGCCACTGACCGCGCGTCGGTGTCACCACCTTGCGGAGCTCGGCGATGACCTGCCGGAGGAACAACGCGATCCGGGCGAACACGTTGCGCTTGCGCTGCTTCATCTCGGGCGAGGGGCGCCCCTGAGAGCTGCTGGCAGCTGTTTCGGTCACCGGTTCCTCACTTGCCGTTCGTCGAGTTCGCGTGCGGTCGACCGACCGTCGCGCCGCGATGCCGGCTGTTGTGCCAGCCAGTGCGCAGGGCAGACAGGACTCGAACCTGCAACCTGCGGTTTTGGAGACCGCTGCGCTACCAATTGCGCCACTACCCTTCGATGCCCCCGGCCGCTGCCGTCCCGTGCTGAGGGCACGACCGACCTTCGGCGGAACACCAAAATGACAGTCTACGCATCCGGGGCGTCGACGTCGAACCGGCGACGTCGACCAGGCGGGCGTCACCCCTCGACGTTGCCACGTTCCGGGACTCTTGTGCACTGGATCACAGCTGAGTACGCTGATGCCGATCACACAGCGAACACTTGTTCATAATGCGAACACCGTTGGGCGTCCCAGCCCGACGCCCAGCGCCGAACCGGCCACCGGCCATCGGTTGCCTCCCGGGTCGGCGACCCACCTGCCGACACCACCCGAGGCCCCAGACCGTCGAGCATGGAGCGATCCGATGACGTCCCACGAGACCAGCCCCCTGTCCCCCCGCGAGGAGGGTGTCACCCCCCAGGAACAGGCGCGACGCCTGCGCCGGGCGAAGAAGGCCGCCACCGCCGCCTTCCTCGGCGGCACCCTCGAGTACTACGACTTCTTCGTCTACACCACGGCCGCGTCGCTGGTGTTCTCGAAGATCTTCTTCCCGGCCGGCGACCCGGTGATCGCGCAGATCCAGGCGTTCGCCACCCTGGGCGTCGCCTACATGTTCCGTCCCATCGGGGCCGTCGTCTTCGGTCATCTCGGTGACAGGATCGGCCGGAAGAACACCCTGGTCCTGACCCTGCTGCTGATGGGCGTGGCGACCTTCCTCATCGGCTTCCTCCCGGACTTCCCGACCTCCGGCTACCTGGCCCCCGTGCTGCTCGTGCTGCTGCGCGTGCTGCAGGGCCTTTCCGCCGGTGGCGAGACCGCGGGCGCGGCCTCCTTGACCATGGAGGAGTCGCCGGTGGGCCGGCGCGGGTTCTTCCCGAGCTTCACCATGAGCGGCATCTCCGGCGGCATCGTGCTCGCTTCCCTGGTGTTCCTGCCGGTGGCGGCCATGCCGCAGGACCAGCTGTTGGCGTGGGGCTGGCGGATCCCGTTCTGGCTCTCCCTGGTCGTCGTCGTCGTCGCTTTCGTCGTCCGGCGCCGGCTCGAGGAGCCCGAGGTGTTCGAGGAGAAGGCCCAGCACCAGGATCTGGTCCGGCTGCCGCTCGCGGAGATGTTCCGGACCCACCCCAAGCAGTTCTTCCAGACGGTGCTGATGTCGTTCGAGACCGTGACGAACACGTTCATGCAGTCGTTCGGCCTGGCCTACGCGGTCGTGGTCGGCATCCCCGCCACCACGATGCTGTGGGTCAGCGTCCTGGGCAACGCTCTGGCCATGTTCACGCAGCCGTTGATGGCGTACTTCTCGGACCGGATCGGCCGCAAGCCGATGTTCACCACCGGGGTGATCGGCTCGGGACTGATGATCTTCATCTATTTCTGGTCCATCTCGACCCAGAACATCGCCCTGGTGTTCGTGACCAGCACGGTGATCACCGCGGGCACCTACGCGATGTCCAACGCGATCTACCCGGCGTGGTTCCCGGAGCTGTTCAACGTCCGGGTTCGGTACTCCGGCGTGGCCATCGGCCTGCAGATCGGCATCCTGTGCGCCGGCTTCACCCCGCTGCTGGGCGAGGCGCTGCGCGGTGCCGAGAAGGCCAACTGGGGGCCGGCCGCCTGGATCGTCGCGGCCTCGTCGATCCTGGCGGCCGCCGGTGCGTTCTGGGCCCGGGAGACCTTCCGCGTGCCGCTGCGGGATCTCGGTGCCCCGGTCCATCACCCCCAGACCAGCAGCATCAACAAGCTGTCGGTCTAGCGGGGCGCGGGTACCCACGCACGACGTCGGTTCGGGCGGACCCGGGCACGGCAACGCCGGCCCGCCTAGACTGAGGGCCGCCCCCGCCCGCAACGAAGGATGTCATGAGCCCAGCCCGCATCTCCGCCCGTGTCGGATCGATCGCTGAGTCGGCCACCCTCGCGGTCGACGCCCGCGCGAAGGCCCTCAAGGCACGGGGCAGACCCGTGATCGGGTTCGGCGCCGGGGAGCCGGACTTCCCGACACCCGACTACATCGTCGAGGCGGCGGTGGAGGCGGCGCGGGACCCGCGGAACCACCGCTACTCCCCCGCGAGCGGGTTGCCGGAGTTGAAGGCCGCGATCGCCGAGAAGACGCAGCGGGACTCCGGATACACGGTCGAACCGGGCCAGGTGCTGGTGACCAACGGCGGTAAGCAGGCCGTCTACGAGGCGTTCGCCACCCTGTTGGACCCGGGCGACGAGGTGCTGATGCCCACGCCGTACTGGACCACCTATCCGGAGGCGATCCGTCTCGCCGGCGGGGTGCCCGTCGAGGTGTTCGCCGGACCCGACCAGGGGTACCTGGTCACGGAGGACCAGCTCGAGGCGGCGCTGACCGAGCGGACCAAGGTGCTGCTCTTCGTCTCTCCGTCGAACCCCACCGGAGCGGTCTACTCCCCCGAGCAGACCGCCCGGATCGGCGCGTGGGCCGCGGCGAAGGGACTGTGGGTGGTCACCGACGAGATCTACGAACACCTCACGTACGACGGCGTGCCGTTCACCTCGATCGCCACCGCGGCCCCCGACCTGGGGGACCGCGTCGTCGTCCTCAACGGGGTGGCCAAGACCTATGCGATGACGGGCTGGCGGGTCGGCTGGATGATCGGCGCGCCGGACGTGGTCGAGGCGGCCACCAACCTGCAGTCGCACGCGACGTCGAACGTCGCCAACGTCTCCCAGCGCGCCGCGCTGGCGGCGGTCGCCGGTCCCCTGGACGCGGTGCACCGGATGCGGGAATCCTTCGACCGCCGTCGCGGGATGATCGTCGCGGGCCTGAACGCGATCGACGGCGTCGAGTGCCCGATGCCGACCGGCGCGTTCTACGCCTACGCGGACGTCCGGCCGCTGCTGCGGCACCCGGTCCACGGCCGTCACCTGTCCACCAGCGCCGAGCTCGCCGCGCTGATCCTGGAGGAGGCCGAGGTGGCGGTGGTGCCCGGCGAGGCGTTCGGTCCGTCGGGTTTCCTGCGCCTGTCCTACGCCCTGGGCGAGGCCGACCTGCTCGAGGGCGTCGGTCGGATCCAGCGGCTCCTTGCCGGGTGACGATGGCCTTGCCGGCCGGCGGTGGGCCGGTTCGATCGATCGCCGCGTGCCCGCCGACGACGCCGACCCGCACCCGGGCCTGTGCTGGCGGGCCTCGGGGGAAGATGGCAGGCTGAGGCCCATGGACTCCTTCTTCAACGCCATCCGCTCCCTCGGTCCCCGCCGATGAAGATCGGCGTGCTCACCAGCGGCGGGGACTGTCCCGGCCTGAACGCGGTGATCCGCGGCATGGTGCTCAAGGGCATCGAGGCCGGTGACCACGAGTTCGTCGGATTCCGGGACGGCTGGCGCGGCGTGGTGCAGGAGGACATCATCACCATCCCGCGGTCCATGGTGCGCGGGATCTCCAAGCAGGGGGGCACCATCATCGGCACCTCCCGCACCAATCCGTACGAGGGCGACGGCGGCGGACCGGCGAAGATCGCGGCCATGCTCGAGCGCAACGGCATCGACGCGGTGGTCGCGATCGGCGGCGAAGGCACCCTCGCGGCCGCGAACCGGCTGGCCGACGAGAACATCCCGGTGGTGGGGGTGCCCAAGACCATCGACAACGACCTGAACGCGACGGACTACACCTTCGGGTTCGACACCGCCGTGCAGATCGCCACCGACGCCATGGACCGGCTGCGCACCACCGGTGAGTCCCACTCCCGGTGCATGGTGGCCGAGGTGATGGGCCGGCACGCCGGCTGGATCGCCCTGCACTCCGGCGTGGCCGCGGGGGCGCACGCCATCCTGATCCCGGAGCAGAGCCTCGGGATGGAGCAGGTCGCCGAGTGGGTGCAGGAGGCGTACGACCGCGGGCGCGCGCCGCTCGTCGTCGTCGCCGAGGGCTTCATCCCCGCGGGCTACCAGGAGGCGTATTCCGACAAGGGCCTGGACACGTTCGGCCGACCCCGGTTGGGCGGTATCGGCGAATGGGTGACCGGGGAGATCGAGCGGATCACCGGCATCGAGAGCCGTAACACGATCCTCGGTCACATGCAGCGCGGCGGCACTCCGACCAGTTACGACCGCGTCCTCGCCACCCGGTTCGGCATGGCCGTGCTCGATCTGGCGCTCGAGAAGCGCTGGGGCTCCATGGTCGCGCTGTCCGGCACCGATATCGTCCAGGTTCCGCTCGCGGACGCCGTCGGCAGCCTGCGGGTCGTGCCGCAGTCACGGTACGACGAGGCGGCGCTGCTCTTCGGCTGAGTCCGACGCCGACGGCCCGTTCGGGGAGCGCGTCAACGGTGCGAGCGTCGCGGTGCTCGCTCCGGCGCGGTGCGCGCCCCGTCGGGTCAGCCCCGGCGGGTGTTCAGGAGCCCGGCCGGGCGGCCGACCACCTGCCCGGCGTCGGGCGCGACGATGACCTCCTGCGCCGCGGCGTAGCGGCTCTCCCCGTCGACGACGACGAGGTCGGCCGCCGGGTCGACCGACCGTTTGATCACCGCCAGCGCGATCGGGCCCATTTCCCCGTGCTGGGCCACGGAGGTCACCCGGCCGACCGCCCGGTCCCCGGTCCGGACCTCGGAACCGGCGGCGGGCAGCGTGTGCTCCGACCCGTCCAGGTGCAGGAACACCAGTCGCCGTGGCGGGTGGCCGAGGTTGTGCACCCGGGCGATGGTCTCCTGACCCTTGTAACAGCCCTTGGCCAGGTGCACGCCGGTACGGAGCAGATCGAGCTCGTGCGGGATCGTCTTCTCATCGACGTCATGGGCGTACCGGGGGCGCCACGCCGCGATCCGCAGCGCCTCGGCGGCACCGTTGCCGGCCAGCCCGATCCCCACCTCCCCCAGCGCGTCGACCGTGCGCTCGAGATCGGTGCGGGGCACGAGGAAGACCGACCAGCGCCACGTGGCGGCCGGGTGGTCCTCGCCGACGGTGTAGGCGAAGCCGCCGGGACCGAGCCGCGGCCAGGGGTCGGCGAAGCGAACGGAGGCCTCCCGCAGAGGTGCGGGAGCGTCCTCGGGATCGACGGCGGCGCCGATCGCGGCCCAATCGCCCGTCACATCGGCGACCTCGACGCGCAGCATGAACCGCATGGAGTCGAGCCAGCGGGCCAGGTCCTCGTGCTGGCCCACGTCGGTGAGCAACCAGGTGCGCTCGCCGTCGTCGGTGACCAGCAGGTCGAACTCGATGCGCCCCTGGACACTGAGCAGCAGGGTCTCCGTGGTGACCCCGGCCGGCAGATCCGTCAACTGCTGCGAGGACAGCGTGTGCAGCCAGCTGAGCCGGTCCGGCCCGGAGACGGTGACGACGCCGCGGTTGCCCTGGTCCACCACCGCGCGGCCGCGCTCCAGGGCGCGCTGCTCGCGGGCGGGATCACCGTAGTGCGCGGCGATCCCGGCGTCGGCGCGCCCGTCGGGAACGGCGCCGTGGCGGCTCAGCAGGGGACTGGTGGGACTCATGTTCTCCTCAACGGTGGCGGCGCGCACCCGCATTCCCGGTGCGTCCCCCCGGCAACCCGGCAGGGTCGGCTCAGGCCCGGTGCAGTCGGCCGGACGCGTGCGTCTGCAGCGGCCGGCCGGCGGCGGCGATGTCCCAGGCCCACAGCAGGTCACCCTCGACCAGTCCGTACATCCGGGTGGCCGCCCGGTAGTCCTTGGCGCCGGGGGCGCGCATCACGGCGTCGGTGCTCAGGTCGATGCGTGGACCCTTGATCTGCCCGACGTACAGTTCGCTGACCCCGCCGGGGTGGACGAGCGTGGCGACGATGTCGAAGCCGCCGTCCGCGTTGCGCAGCTCCTCGACGTCGTCGGCCGTGCGCAGTGCCGGGACGATGTCCGCCGGGAGCATGCCCGGACCTGGGTCCGCGTCGTTCTGCTGCCGGTCGAGCTGCCAGACGCCGGTCTCGCGCGTCAGCGGGCGCAGCCGCCGGCCGTCCTCGTCGACGAGCCAGGACTCACCGGTGTAGCTCAGATAGGGCAGACCGTTCTGCGTGAACGTGATCTGCTGGTCGAACTGCTGGCTCTCCTCGTCCGCGTAGCCCAGCACTCCGGTGCCTTCCCAACGGCCGACCAGCCAGGAGAGCGGGACGAGCTCGGGTGTGAGGTCGGTCGGGAGTTCGAAGGGCATCGGCTCGGACTACTGCTGACCTTTGAACAGTCGCCAGACGACGAATCCGGCGAACCACGCCATGGCCAGACTGGCAACGGCGAGCAGCACCAGGTAGAAGATCTCGAGGGCAACAATCGACATGTTTCCAGCGTACACGCGGCACCGGCCGTGCCGGCCTCGATGACCACCGTGGACACCACCGCCGAGGTGATGGCGGCCCGACTCAGCTCGCGATCAGCAGTTGCGCTCCGTAGAAGGCCGACCCCGCCGCGAGCACCGGCCCGACGCCCACGGCCACCGCACCCAGCCGGGTCCGCGGGCCGCCGTCGGCGAGCACCATGCGCCGGAAGGTGGCCACGACCAGACCCGCGACCGCCCCCAGCAACGCCGCAGTACCCGCGCCGGACTCGCCCACCAGCAGGGCGACCAGCGGCGCGACGGCGGTGGCGACCAGCACGCAGAGCGGACCGATCATCCGATCCGGCCACGGCACGGCGGCCATCAGCACGGCGGCGAACGCGGCGACGGCGGTGACGCCGATCAGGGCGGCGTGCTGCTCGGTGGCCACCCGGAGCGAACCGATCCAGCCGGCCCCGAGGGCGGTGAGGGCGACGCCCGACGACGAGGCGACGAGCGCCTCCAGCCGGCGGGCCGCACCGGTCCCGCGCAGCAGCTCGATCAGGAACACCGCTATCAGCCCGAGAGCGGCGATCAGCCCGGCCCAGGTGAGGTACGCGCTCGGCAGTCGCAGGGCGACCAGGGCCGAGGCGATGCCGGCGAGGGCGATCACCACACCGTGCGCACGCGCCGCGGTGAGCCCCTGGAGCCGGACCCAACCGGCACCGGTGACGACGGCGCCCACGCCGACGAGCACGGTCATCGCACCGGTCCCCAGCGCGGCGGCCACGACCAGCCCGAGCAGGGTCACCAAGGCGGCGACGCAGACGATGTTCAACCTCACCTCTCCATCCTCCCAAATCGGCGACGCCGGCGGCGACGGCCGACCGGGGCCGGCGCCTATACTGGGACGGTCCTGATGAGATCGGGCGCCCGACGACCGACGGGTCGACGGCTGAGACCCTGACCGACGGAGGCGGAATGTCGCACCTCCTGCTCCTCACCAACAGCAGGGGTTCGTCCGTGGACGTGCTGCCGGCGCTCGAGTTGCTCAACCACCGGGTGCACATCCTGCCGGCCGAGCCCACCGCCCTGCTGGAGACCGAACCGTGCGACGTGGTCCTGTTGGATGCTCGCCGAGACCTGGTGGGAGCCCGGGCCCTGTCGCAGCTGCTCAAGGCTACCGGGCTCAGCACCCCGCTGGTGCTGGTGTTGACCGAGGGCGGCATGGCCGCCGTGTCAGCCACGTGGCGGGCCGACGACGTCGTGCTCGACACGGCGGGTCCCGCCGAGGTGGAGGCCCGGCTCCGGTTGGCCGTCGCCCGCACGGACGGCGAGGCGGAGGACAGTGCGGAGATCCGCGCCGGCGGCGTCGTCATCGACGAGGCCAGCTACACGGCCCGCGTCGCCGGGCAGGTGCTCAACCTGACCTACAAGGAGTTCGAGCTGCTCAAGTACCTCGCCCAGCACCCCGGCCGGGTCTTCACCAGGAGTCAGCTGTTGCACGAGGTGTGGGGCTACGACTACTACGGCGGTACCCGCACCGTGGACGTGCACGTGCGGCGTCTGCGCGCCAAGCTGGGCCCGGACCACGAGACGCTGATCGGCACGGTGCGCAACGTGGGCTACCGGTTCGCGCCGACCCGATCGGACGAGGCCGCACTGGAGCAGGCCGGTACCTGAGCCATCGGCTCCGGCCCGAGCCCGCCGAACGCCGAAGGGCCCGACCGCGCGGTCGGGCCCTTCGGCGTTCGTGGTGGAGGACATACGGGTCGAACGTATCGAGGGCGCCCCACTGGCGCATCCCCCTCGTCCGGGATCGGGACCAGACCCGACGCTAGCCGATGGGCGGCGGCGGGTGCAAACCGGGGGACGGTCTCCCCGCGGGGCGCCCACGGTCTCCCCGCGTGGCGGTTGCGGCGGCCGGGCCGCGGGTTGCGGCAGGCGGACTCATCGCCTAGGCAGGAGGCCATGAAGACACGCTGGCAGATCGACATCGTCCGTTCCCGTCCCACCGACGCGGACCTGGCGAGGGTGGGCCGCCTGGCCGACACGGCGCGGGCCGCGGACGGCCATCCCCCCTTCTCCGATCAGACCATGGTGACCCTGCGCGCGGGAGACACGGACGGCCGCACGGTCCTCACCCTGCTCGCCCGGGAGGCCACCGGGCAGGATTGCGCAGCCGGCGACCCGGCCGGTGCGGCCGTGGTCGTCGCGGACGGCGACGGCCCGCCCCTGCTCGAGCTGGTGGTCGCTCCGGCGCGGCGGCGGCGTGGCGCCGGATCGGCCGTGCTGCGGGCGGCGGCGGAGCTGTCCGGGCTCCTGGCCGACGACGTCCGCGCCTGGTCCCACGGGGACCACCCGGCGGCGCGGGTGCTCGCCGCGCAGCACGGGTACCGCGCCGTGCGGGAGCTGTGGCGGATGAGCGGCCCCATCGAAGCCGTCGCACCGGCGGGCACCCCACCGCCGGCTCCACCCGTCGGCATCCGGCTGCGCTCCTTCCGTGCCGGCGACGAGACGGCCCTGCTCGCGCTCAACGCCGCCGCGTTCGCCCACCACCCCGAGCAGGGCACCCTGAGCCTGCCGGATCTGACGGACCTGATGGCGCAGGACTGGTTCGACGCGGCGGGGTTGTTCCTGGCCGAACGGACGGCCGACGGCGTGCTGCTCGGTTTCCACTGGACGAAGATCGACCCGGCCGAACCCGCCGAGGGCGAGGTCTACGTGGTGGGGGTCCACCCCGAGGCGCAGGGCCTCGGGCTCGGCCGGGTGGTGACCGCGGCCGGCCTCGAGCACCTGCGCCGACGCCGCGTGCGGACCGTCACCCTGTACGTCGACGCGGACAACACCGCCGCTGTGCGGCTCTACACGTCGATGGGTTTCGACCGGAGCGACGTCGACGTCATGTACGCCCCGGCGCCCCCGAGCAGCGGCAGCCAGTAATCTGGAACCGGCCCCGGCATCCGCCCCCCTGCGACAGGAAGCTCATGGAACAGCAGTCATCGGTCGACAGCACCGCGCAGGTCGACAGCAGCGCGCAGTTCGATGGTGCCGTGCCGGTCGACAGCGCCGTGCAGTTCGACAGCAGCGCGCAGACCAGCAGCGCGCAGTTCGACTTCTCCGAGGTGGCGGCGGCGCGAGCGACCCAGGACCGGATCGACATCCCCGACTTCGCTCCCTCCCCGCACCCGTCCGGTGACGTCGGGCCGGACCGGTTCCTGGACCGTGAGCTGAGCTGGCTCGCGTTCAACGCCCGGGTGCTCGAACTCGCCGAGGACCCGACCCTGTACCTGCTCGAGCGGGTCAATTTCCTCTCGATCTTCGCGTCCAACCTCGACGAGTTCTTCATGGTGCGGGTCGCCGGACTGAAACGCCGCATCGCCGCGGGTCTGGCCGTGCCCTCCCCCGCCGGGCTCAGCCCGCTGGAGGTGCTCGATCAGATCTCGGAGAAGGCCCACGAGCTGATGGCCCGGCACGCCGCCGTCTTCACCGACCAGATCCGACCCGCCCTGGAACGCGAGTCCATCCACCTGACGTCGTGGGACGAGCTGAACCATGCCGAGCAGGCCCGGCTGACGGACTTCTTCGTCCAGAAGGTCTTCCCGATCCTGACCCCGCTGGCGGTCGACCCGGCCCACCCGTTCCCCTACATCTCGGGGCTGTCCCTGAATCTGGCCGTGATCGTCCGGAACCCACTGACCGGTAAGGACCTGTTCGCCCGGCTCAAGGTACCCGACCAGTTGCCCCGCCTGATTTCGGTCGACGGCCCTCGTGCAGGACACACGCCCGGGCGGACGGCACGGTTCATCCCGCTCGAGAGCGTCATCGCCGAGCACCTCGAGGAGCTCTTCCCCGGCATGGAGGTGCTCGAGCGGCACCCATTCCGGGTGACCCGCAACGAGGATCTCGAGGTCGAGGAGGACGACGCCGAGAACCTGCTGCAGGCGCTGGAGAAGGAGCTGCTGCGCCGCCGGTTCGGCCCGCCGGTACGGCTGGAGGTCCGCACCGACATCAATCCCAGCGTCCGGCGGCTGCTCGAACGGGAACTCGGCGTCGAACAGCACGAGGTGTACGCCCTGTCCGGGCTGCTGGACCTGCGCGGCCTGGGCGTGATCGCGAAGATCGACCGGTCCGACCTGCACTACCCGAAGGCCGTGCCGCACACGAACCGGGACCTGAACGAGAGCGAGACGGCGAAGGCGGCCAACGTGTTCGCCTCGATGCGACGCCGGGACATCCTGCTGCACCACCCCTACGACTCGTTCTCGACCAGCGTGCAGGCCTTCCTGGAGCAGGCGGCCGCGGACACGCGGGTGCAGGCGATCAAGCAGACCCTGTACCGCACGTCCGGTGACTCCCCCATCGTCGACGCCCTGGTGGACGCCGCGGAGGCGGGCAAGCAGGTGCTGGCCCTGGTCGAGATCAAGGCCCGGTTCGACGAGCAGGCCAACATCTCGTGGGCCCGCAAGCTCGAGCAGGCCGGGGTGCACGTCGTCTACGGCATCGTCGGGCTGAAGACCCACTGCAAGCTCTCGCTCGTGGTCCGGCAGGAGAGCGACGGTCTGCGCCGCTACTGCCACATCGGCACCGGCAACTACCACCCGTCCACGGCCCGGTACTACGAGGACATGGGTCTGCTGACCGCCGACCCGCAGGTCGGGGAGGATCTGTCCCGGCTGTTCAACCAGCTCTCCGGGTACGCCCCCCGCTCCACGTTCAAGCGGTTGCTGGTCGCTCCGCGGTCCTTGCGGTCCGGCCTGATCGACCGGATCGAGAAGGAGATCGCGAATCGGAACGCCGGGCTGACGTCCCGGATCCAGATCAAGGTCAACTCCATGGTGGACGAGGCGATCATCGACGCCCTCTACCGGGCTTCGCAGGCGGGTGTTCCCGTCGACGTCGTCGTCCGCGGCATCTGCTCCCTGCGCCCCGGGGTGCCCGGTCTGAGCGAGAACATCACCGTCCGGTCCATCCTCGGCCGGTTCCTCGAGCACTCGCGGGTGTTCGCGTTCGCCAACGGGGGCGATCCCGTCGTCTTCATCGGGTCGGCCGACATGATGCACCGCAACCTGGACCGGCGAGTCGAGACGCTCGTGCAGCTGAAGTCCCCCGCGCAGCTCCGGGACGTGATCGGCCTGCTCGACCGGTACATCGCCGACGGCACGTCGAGCTGGCATCTGGACAGTGACGGAGGGTGGGAGCGCCACTCCCGGGCCGAGGACGGCACGGCGCTGACGGACATCCAGTCGGTGCTGCTCGAGTCGCGCGCTCGGCCGCGGGTGCTCTCGATCCGATGACCGCGGCCGTGATGCGATCCCGCGCGTACCGGCACCGGGGCCGGCGGTGGCTGCGTCGTGGCTGACGCTGCCCACGCCACCGTCCTGGCCGCGGGTGCGCTCTGCTGGCGGCTGCGGGGCGGGGAGCTGGAGGTCCTGCTCGTGCACCGGCCGCGTTACGACGACTGGTCCTGGCCCAAGGGCAAGCAGGATGCCGGTGAGACCCTTCCGCAGACCGCCGTCCGGGAGGTGCGGGAGGAGGCCGGGGTGCGGATCACCCTCGGCATCGCCCTGCCCACCGCCTCCTACCGGGTCGCGGCCGGACGAAAGGACGTCTCCTACTGGGCGGCCCAGCTGCACCACGCCACCGTCGCCGAAGGGGACGGCAAGGAGGTGGACCGGGTCCGCTGGGCCGGCCCGACGGCGGCGGCCCGGCTACTCAGCAACCCCACGGACCGGGAACCGTTACGTGCGCTGGTCGCGGCCCACGAGGCCGGGACCCTGCAGACCCGGGAAGTGCTCGTCATCCGGCACGCCAAGGCCAAGCCGCGCTCCAAGTGGACGCACGCGGAGGGCCAACGTCCGCTCGCGGCCACCGGGCGTCGACAGGCCCACGCGCTCGCCGACCTGCTGGTCGCCTGGCGGCCGCAGAAGATCGTCACCAGCCCCTGGCTGCGATGCATCCAGACCATCTCCCCGTACGCGAAGGCCCACGGCGTGAAGGTCAGCACCGAACCGGCGCTGACCGAGGCCAGCGCCCGGCTCAAGCCCCGGCGTGCCGCGGCCGCGATCGAGAAGGTGCTGGAGAAGTCCCGGCCGATGGCGGTGTGCACGCACCGGCCGGTGCTGCCGATCATCCTCGCCACCATGGCCGCGCACGCACCGCGTGCGCTGGTGTGCCAGCTGCCGGACACGGACCCGTATCTGAGCCCCGGGGAGGTGCTCGTGGTGCACCTGAGCACCGCCGAGCCGGGCCGGGTCGTCGGCGTCGAGCGGCATCTGCCCTTCGACGACTGACAGTGATGATGGAGGTAGTGGTTCCCCCGGGTGGGTCTGACTCACCGACTGACCGACGCTCCGGCTGTCTTGTTTGCGATTTGTCGGTCCACTGCGGGGGGATCGCTACGCACGCGACCGGACGGGCGTCTGTGACCTCATAGG
>NZ_MRDE01000056.1 GCF_001968835.1 Tersicoccus phoenicis | reverse complement strand
TGGTCCCGGCCCCGTGGGCGCGGGAGCTGGTCGATGGCCGGACCGACGTGTTCCTCCGTCGCTTGTTCCTGGCCCCGGACACCGGGCAACTGGTCGGGATGGACTCGCGGGCCCGGTTGATGCCCGAGGGGTTGCGCCGGTTCATCCAGGTCCGGGACCGGACCTGCCGGACCCCGTGGTGTGACTGGGCGGTGGGACGAATTCCGGGCCGGTGATTCCCTTCATGTTTCAGGCCGCTCTGCGTGACGCGTACCAGGCCTGTTCGAATTCATTCGGGGTCCGGTAGTCGAGCGCTGAATGGATTCTCTTTTGATTGTACCGCAATTCGATGTAC
>NZ_MRDE01000055.1 GCF_001968835.1 Tersicoccus phoenicis | reverse complement strand
AGCTCGCGCTGCTGGGCGAGCTCTGGCCGCTGGTATCGATGCGGCTGAACTTCTTCACCCCGACGAAGAAGCCCACCGGCTACGCCACCACGGCCGACGGGCGCCGCAAGCGCCTCTACGACACGCCGAGGACCCCGTGGCAGCGAGTGCTCGCATCGGGGCTGCTCAGCGCCCAGCAGGTCCGCGCCGTCCAGACCCGTATCGAGGGCGTCAACCCGGCCGATCTGACCCGGCGCATCAACCAGATACAGCTGCGGCTCATCGACCTCTCCCGCGACCGGACCGAGGCCATGACCGCCAGCCGGCACCTCGACATGGCATCCTTGGAACCGTCGATCCGTCGACTCCAGACAACCAGATGACCCCAAGCCTCGCGCTCACCACGCGTGAGGCACCAGGTCAGCTCTCGCGCTCACTTCTCAGTGAGGCACCTCGGGCGGTCAGAAGTCGGTGAGGCACTGCGGCACGCGATCGGTGGCGAGGATGGCGGCGAGTCGCTGCACCGCCTCGGGATCGCCGTCGACGGCGCCCGCCCGGGCGAGGGTGAGCACGCTGATCCCGCCCAGGTAGGCGGAGCTGAGGGCGGCCACCGACAGGGTGACCTCGGCCTCCGATTCCGGCCCGGCAGTGACGCCGTCGGCGACCCGCACAGCGGTGAGCCGGCCGTCCGCCGACACGAGGTCCAACGTGCCCGCGGCGATGCCGAGATCGTCGGTGACGGCGAGCCGGACGGAGCCGGGCGCCCCGCCGGGCCGGGCCTGCAGCGCGGCGACCGGGTCGAGGATGCGCAGCCAGAGGCTGTCCTCCCGTTCCGTCACGGCGCAGACGCGGGTGTCCGCCACGGCCCAGCGCAGGGGCTCGTCCACACTCGCATGCTCCCAGGTGACGACGTCGACCAGGTCCAGGGAGCCGAGCAGGTTCCACAGCGCTCGGTAGGCCTCGTCCGTGACGGCCACGAAGTCACGCACGCGTACCGTCGTCGGGCCGGTCTCCCAGCCGGAGAACTTCCACGTCACGTAGCCGTCCGGGACTCCGTCCGCTGCCCAGTGCGCGGCGCCGCGGACGGCGGTGTCCGGCTCGAGATCCTCCTCGCGCAGCGTGCCGTCGATGACCCCCGGGTAGGACGCCTGCCGGTCCATCGAACCGGGCGTGACGGCGTGCCAGCGGGCGAAGACCGCCCGGGCGATGTCGGCGATCGCCTCCCGTTCGACGAACTCGGTCGCGCCGGCACCGTCGGCGCTCGCCTGGCCGGCCGCGCCCGCACCGCCGGCACCGCCGACGAGGGACAGACCCCGGCGGGTGTCGATCCGCAGCGACTCCCGTTCGACGGCGACGCCGAAGCCGAACCTTCCGTAGATGGTCGCCTCGGACGCGAAGAGCGCCGCCATCGCGAGCCCCGCGTCGGCGGCCCGGCGCAGGTCCTCGGTCATCATCCGGCGCAGCAGCCCGCGCCGGCGGTGCGTGGCGCGGACGGTGACGGCGGTGATCTGGTGGGTGGGCAGCAGTGCCGCACCGGTGTTGAGGGTGTGCCGCATCGTGCCGAACGTGGCCACCGGCACCGCGGTGTCGACGGCGCCGTCGGGCGTGCCGGTCGCGTACGCGCCGGTCAGCTCGCGGTCGTCCTGGCGGTAGAAGCCGACCATCCGCTCGACCTGGCCGGGCACCGGTGGGTTCTCGTGGAAGCCGCGCCTGACGGCTTCGATCCACGCACCAGTGACGGCGTCGGCACGGGCGTCCTCGCCGGTGCCGTCCAGGGCCGCCCGGAACCGGCGGATCTCGTAGTCGGGGTGCTGCACGCGGGACCTCCGGTTCGGGACGGTGACGGCGGGTCGGAATGGGTCGCTCGGAAAGGGTGGTTCAGAAGGGGTGGCTCGGAAATGGGGCCGCTCAGAAGTGGGTGATGCAGTACGGGGCGCGGTCGACGGCGAACATCCGGGCCAGCTTCCGGATCGCCGTCTCGTCCCCGCGGATCCGGCCGGCGTCGGCCAGGGCGCCGATCGTCGCACCGCCGAGGAACGCCGAGCTGAGCGAGGCGACGTCGATGGTCACGTCCGCGTCGGTGCGGGGCCCGGTCGCGGTCTGCTGCACGGACGGGACGCCGCCGGAGACGCCGACGTCGAACGTGCCGGCGGCGAGGTCCAGCGGGTCGGTGACGGCCAGGCTCAGTTCGCCGTCACCGGAGTAGCGGCGTGCCTGCAGGCAGGCGATGGGGTCGAGGACGCGCAGCCAGAGCAGGTCGGAGCGGCCGGTGACCCGGTAGCCGCGGGTGTCGGCCATCGCCCAGGGCAGCGGGTCGTCGATGCGGGCGGTGTCGTAGCGCACACGCTCGATCAGATCGAGGTTGCCGATGAAATTCCACAGGCCGAGGTAGGAGTCCGGTCCGGTGGCGACGAGATCGAGGATCTTGATCACGGGGACGGCGTCGGTGCTGCCCCGGCCGTCGACGTACCGGTAGGTGAGGTAGCCGTCGGGTGCGCCGTCGTCGTCGTAGTGCAGCGCGGCGCGGACGCTGAGGTCCGGCTCCTCCCGGTACCCGTTGATGGTGCCGTCGATCCGCGCGGGGTAGGCGGCCTGCCGACCCACGGACCCGCGGGTGTTCTCGTGGAACCGGGTGAACACGTCGCCGGCCACCTCGGCGATCGCCTCGCGGCGGGCCAGCTCGACGACGCCGACGGCGCCGTCCTCCGCCATCGGCAGAGCGAACCGGGAGGTGGTGTCCAGTTCGACGGTGCTGGTCTGGGTGGCCACCCCGAAGCCGAACCGACCGTAGATGGTGGCCTCCGTCGCCGTGAGCGCGGCGATCGGTAGGCCGGCGCCGTGCGCGGAGGCGAGGCTGTCGGTCATCATCCGGCGCAGCAGGCCGCGGCGGCGGTGGGTGGGCCGGACGGTGACGTCGGAGATCAGGTGCGCCGGTAGCAGCGCGTCACCGGTGCTCAGCGTGTTCGTGAACGAGGTGAAGGTGGCGACCGGCACCTCGGCGCCCACGGAGTACCGCGGGGCGTCCGCGACGTACACCCCCGTCATCAGCCGGTCGTCGGCGTGGTAGTACCCGGCCTCCCGGCGCAGGGTGCGCGGGGTGAACGCCTGGTCGTAGAAGCCGCGGTTGACGGCCTGCAACCAGGCCTCCGTCTCCGGGGGCACCGCTCCCGAACCTGCCGCTCCGTCGTCCGGCCGGCCGGCCCGGAATCGGCGGATCTCGTACTGGTCGTGTTGGCTCACCCGACCAGCCTACGGGCACGAGTACCGGGCGAGTCTGACACGACGTCGTCCCGACACCAGCTGGGTGCTACCGGGGAGGCCGCTGATGAGGCATGATGAAGCAGCGACTCGCGGGCCACCGACTGGGGGCGGTCGGCGGTCCCTTGACGAGAAAGCGAATCCTCATGAACCGGTCTCACCCGAAGACGGTCCGCGTCCTGCTGGCCGCCGTCCTCTCCCTGGCCCTCAGCGCCGGGTCCATCAGCACCGCGGTGGCCGCCCCGGCCATCACCGGCTCGACCCGCGCGGGTGCCGCCACGTTCTCCAGCACCACCAGCCCCGCCACCGCGGCCAAGACCACGGGCACCACCAGCCCGGCGGCGGCGCCGGCCATCACCGGACCGTCGGCGGCCTACCGGGCGCAGGTCACCGACATCTTCAACGGGATCAACACCTACCGGGCGTCCAAGGACCTGCCCAAGCTCAAGCTCGGCGCCGCGGCCGGCGCGGTCGCCCAGGACGGCGTCATCGCCGCCTCGAAGATGACCATCCCGGACCACAACGCCACGTTCGGCACCGACCCTCGGGTCGCCGGGCAGATCGACGGCGGCGCGGAGAACCTCGCCGGCTGGCAGACCACCAGCGGCCAGGACGCGGTCAACGGGTGGATCGGCTCCCCCGACCACGAGTCCACGATGGTGTACCCGGACTACAACGTCATCGGCATCGGCTACGTCACCGCCAACCCGGCGTTCGAGTCCCTGGCGATGGCCGACTTCTACACCTACAAGAATCTCCCGACCAACGTGTTCGACAGCCCGGACGAGTACTTCGCGTATCTGGCCAAGCCGGAACTGGCCGCCGGTACCGCGACGATCACCGGCAAGCCGCAGCAGCGGTTGGCCCTGACCGCGGCCACCACCGGGTTCACCACCCCGGGTACCGCCCTGGCCTACCAGTGGTACCGCAACCTGAACCCGATCCCCGGGGCCACCGGCCCCACCTACACCCTCGGCGACGCCGACAGCCAGCAGTACATCCAACTCCGGGTCACCGCCACCGCCCCCGGCTACCGCCCATTCGACGTGACCGTCAACGGCCCCCAGGTCTGGTCTGGCAAGCCCTCCGCTACCGGGTGGAGCATCATCAACGGAATCGCTCGGGCAGGTGAAACGCTCGAAGCGTCGGTGGTGCAGTGGGTGCCGACCGAGACGGACGTCACTTACCAGTGGCTGCGGGACGGTAAGCCGGTCGCCGGCGCCACGGGCACCAGCTATGCACTGACCACCGCCGACGTCGGACATGTCATCAATGTTCGGCAGACCGGTACCTACTTCGACCTGTCCACCACCTACCTGTCCAGTGACTCAGCCCGGGTTGCTGACCCGGTGGAGGTGTCCCGGTCGGCGGAGCCGTCGATCACCGGGACGCTGAAGGTCGGGGTGCCGGTGCGGGTCAACCCGGGTACCTGGGAGGCCGGCACCAGCCTGTCCTACCAGTGGCTGGACAACTACCTGAACCCGATCCCCGGGGCCACCGCCGCGACCTACACCCCGACCCCGGACAAAGCCCTGGGCACCCTGGCCGCCCGGGTCACCGCCACCAAGCCCGAGCGCATGCCGGTGACCGTGACCACCTACTCCACCGACACCGTCGCCCCCGCCACCCTGGCCTGGACCACCCGGGCGCCGTCGATCAGCGGCAGCCTGGCCGGGCCCGCCACCCTGACCGCCGACCCCGGCGCCTGGCCCGGCGGCACCCGGATCCAGTACCAGTGGTACCGGGACAACGCCAAGATCCCCGGCGCTACCGGCAAGACCTACGTCACCCGTGAGACGGACCGGGGCCGCCGGTTCCAGGTCGAGGTCACCGTCACCGACGGGTACTCCACCCTCACCAAGCGGTCCGCGACCACCGCGCCCGTCGCCCCGCTGCCCGCACCGAAGCCCAAACCGACCCCTGCCCCGGCGCCGAAGCCGGTCCCGGCACCGTACCGGCCGACCCTGGCCCGCGGTGAGGTGATCGCCGTCGGCCCCGACGGCACCCTGTGGGACTACCACGCCAACGTCGGCGGTCGCACCAAGGTCGGCACCGGGTGGCAGCCCGCCGTGAAGGTCTACAACACCGACTGGACCGGGGACGGGATCTCCGACATCGTCGCCCAGTGGAACAACGGGGACATCCGCCTCTACACCGGGCTGCGCTCGGGCGGGTTCTCCATGCGGATCATCGGCCGCGGCTGGAAGCCGATGGAGATCGCCCTGGGCACCTGGACCCGCGGCGCGAAGCGACCGGAGATCATCGCCCGGTCCAACACCACCGGCATCCTCTACCGGTACGGCAACCCCACCGGCGGGATGATCCAGTCCGCCCGGCCCATCGGGGCCGGCTGGAAGGGCTACACCTTCGTCGTCTCCGACTGGGGCAACGACGGCACCCCCGACCTGCTCGCCCGCAACGCCCGCGGCCAACTGCTGCTCTACCGCACCAACGGGGCCGGTGCGTTCCTGAACCAGTGGCGCCCCGTCATCGGCAACGGCTGGAACGGGTACACGTTCTACCCCCACCAGCTCTACGGCACCAACGTCATCGTCGGCGTCGACGCCTGGGGCGGGAACTGGGCCTACCGGCTCCGCACCGGCGGCGGGTTCATCCCCCGCACCTGGATCGGCGCCGGCTGGCGACCCTACAAGGTCGGCTGACCCCCACCACCCCCTCGGCTACGGCCGGTCACCCCACCCGGGCGACCGGCCGTAGCCGTCCCCCCCGGACGACGCCTCAGTGGGCTGCCTCGTGCCAACTGCGGCCCAGGCCCACCTGAACCTCCAGCGGGACGGTCAGGTCGGCGGCCCCGGCCATCTGCTCCTGCACCAGCGCGGTCAGCGCTTCCTCCTCCCCCGCGGCCACCTCGAGCACGAGTTCGTCGTGCACCTGCAGCAGCATCCGGGAGGACAATCCGGCGGCCGTGATCGCCCGGTCCACGCCGAGCATCGCCTTCTTGATGATGTCCGCGGCCGAGCCCTGGATGGGGGCGTTCAGGGCGGCACGCTCGGCCATCTCCCGCAGCTGCCGATTGTCGCTGGACAGGTCGGGCAGGTAGCGGCGGCGGCCCTCGATGGTGGAGGTGTACCCGTCCTTGCGGGCGGTCTCGACGATGCCGCGCAGATAGTCGCGGACCGCGCCGAACCGGGAGAAGTAGTCGCCCATCAGGGTGCGCGCCTCGTCGACGCCGATGGCCAGCTGCTTGGACAGGCCGAACGAGCTGAGCCCGTAGGCGAGCCCGTAGGACATGGCCTTGACCTTGGACCGCATGGCCGGGGTGACGTCGGCGGGCGCCACCCCGAACACGTGGGACCCGACGAACCGGTGCAGGTCCTCCCCGTTGCGGAACGCCTCGATCAGCGCCTCGTCCCCGGACAGGTGCGCCATGATCCGCATCTCGATCTGCGAGTAGTCCGCCGTCAGGAGGGTGCGGTACCCGTCACCGACGACGAACACCTCGCGGATCCGGCGGCCCTCGTCGGTGCGGATCGGGATGTTCTGCAGGTTCGGGTTCATCGAGGACAGCCGCCCGGTGGCCGCGATGTTCTGCACGTACGTGGTGTGGATCCGGCCGTCGTCGGCCACGGACTTGACCAGCCCCTCCACGGTCTGGCGCAGCTTGCTGGCGTCCCGGTAGGCGAGCAGGGCGACGAGGAACGGGTGCCCGTCGGTGCGGGCGATCAGATCCGTGATGGCGTCCGCGTCCGTGGTGTACCCGGTCTTGATCTTCTTCGTCCGCGGCAGCTCGAGCTCGTCGAAGATGACGGCCTGCAGCTGCTTGGGCGAGCCGAGGTTGATCTCCTTGCCGATGACGGCGAACGCCTCGCGCTGGGCGGCGTCGATGGCCGCGCCGAAGTCGTCCGTCAACCCGGTCAGGTGAGCGGTGTCGGCGGCGATCCCGGCGAGTTCCATGTCACCGAGGATCTTGGCCAGCGGCAACTCGAGTCGGGTCATCAGGTCGGCGGAGCCCCGGGCGGCGAGTTCGTCGGTGAGGTATCGGCTCAGCCGCAGCAGGACGACGCCGTTTCGGGCGGCCGTCGCCACCCGGGTCTGTTCCTGGTCCCCGGTGAGGTCCAGTTCCGTCTGGGTGCCGGCGGCGTCGGTCCCGGCGATGCTGATCCGCAGGTGGTGCTGGGCCAGGTCGGCGAGCTCGTAGCTGCGGCGGTCCGGCTGCAGCAGGTAGCCCGACAGTGACGGGTCGTCGACGGCGCCGTCGAGCACCAGACCGCGGCCGCCGCGCAGCAGCTTGTAGACGGTCTTCAGATCGTGCACGACCTTGGGCGCGTCCCGGTCCCCGAGCCAGCCGGCCAGCACCGCTTCGGCGTCGGCGTCCAGGGCGGTCAGGTCGACCCGGGCGGCCACGGCTTCGGCGGCCTGTCCGGTGTCGCCACCGTCAGCGGCTGGCTCGGCTTCGGCAGCACCTGCCGCGTCAGCACCTGCCGGCTCGGCGACGAGCACCAGCGTCGTGCAGTCACCGCCGTCGACGAGCGGCACCAGCGCGACCTGGCCGGGCGCCGCGGCGAACCAGGCGGTCAGCTCGGCGGCGGTCGACGGCGTCGTCGGGTCGGGCGCGACGATCTCGTCGGCCGCGGGCGGCTCCTCCTGCTCCCCGAACAACTCGAACAGCCGCGGCTGCAGGGTGCGGATCTCGAGGGCGTCGAACAACTCGTCGACGGCCTCCCGGTCCGGGGCGCTGATGCCGAGGTGGTCCAGGCCCACGGGCAGCTCGACGTCGGTGACGAGCCGGTTCAGCTGCCGGTTGCGGCGTACGTCGTCCAGGTGGGCACGCAGCGAGTCGCCGACCTTGCCCTTGATCTCCGGCGCGTGCGCCAGCACACCGTCGAGGCCGTCGTACTGGGTGATCCACTTGGCGGCGGTCTTCGGGCCCACCCCCGGCACGCCGGGCAGGTTGTCCGCGGTCTCCCCGACCAAGGCGGCCAGGTCCGGGTACCGGTTCGGCGGGACGAAGTACTTCTCCTCGACGGCCGCGGCGTCCATCCGGGGCAGGTCGGTGACGCCCTTGCGCGGGTAGAGCACCGTCACCGCGTCGTCCACCAGCTGGAAGGCGTCCCGGTCGCCGGTGACGACCAGGACGTCGAAATTCGCGTCCTCGCCCTGCGTCGCGAGGGTAGCGATGACGTCGTCGGCCTCGAACCCGGCCGCCGTCACGGTGCGGATGTTCATTGCGGTCAGCACCCGGGTGATCAGCTCCACCTGACCCTTGAACTCGTTCGGGGTGGCGTTGCGGCCGGCCTTGTAGGCGTCGTACTGGCTGTCCCGGAAGGTGGGCTTGTCCAGGTCGAACGCGACGGCGATGTGGGTGGGCCGCTCCTGCTTGAGCAGGTTGATCAGCATCGAGGTGAAGCCGTAGACCGCGTTCGTGTGCTGACCGGTGGTGGTGCTGAACTTCTCGACCGGAAGGGCGAAGAACGCCCGGAAGGCCATCGAGTGACCGTCGATGAGCAGCAGGGTGGGTCGGTCCGGGCTCGTCGTCGTCTCAGTCACCCGTCCACCCTAGTTGTTGGACGACGGGGCGGTGACGGGCCGGGCCCGCGGGCGCCCGGCCCTGCGGGGAGCGGCGTGTGGAGCGGTGCGAGAATGAGCGCCGTGACGGATACGGATGGGCGCCTTGCCGCCCCGGACCTGACCGACCAACAGCGGGATGCGCTGCGTGCCCGCGGCATCCCGGACGAGCTGCACGCGCGGTTCCCGTTCGCGGGCACCGGGTTGGCGGACCGGATGGGCATCGTCTTCACGGAGCTGACGGTCGACCGGTGTGTGGCGACGATGCCGGTGGACGGGAACACCCAGCCGGTGGGACTGCTGCACGGCGGCGCGCACGTGGTGCTCGCGGAGACCCTCGGATCGACGGCGGCGTCCCTGTGGGCGGGTCCCGGCGTCGTCGTCGTCGGCACGGACGTGAACGCGACACACCACCGCGGCATCCGGAACGGCGTCGTCGTCGGCACCGCCACGCCCCTGCACCTGGGGCGGACCATGACCACGCACGAGGTCGTGATGACCGACGAAGCGGGTCGGCGGTTGTCCACGGCGCGGATCACGAATCTGATCCGACGCTGAGGCGTCGATTGCGCGTCCCCGACCTCTTGGCCTCGCACTCCAGCCCGATCAACGACAACACTGTTCGGGCCCAAGCGCCCCAGCCCAGACAGTAACCCTGCTGTTCGGGATGGAGTGCGAGGCGGTCAACCCGCTGGTGGGTCCGTTCGCGCCGCTTTGCCCTGCGTGAGTTTTCCGCGACGGTGCGACGATGGAGTCATGGACCCCGTCGACGCCCTGTCGGAGATCGCGTTCTGGCTCGAGCGTGAGCTGGCGCCCAGCTTCAAGGTCAAGGCGTTCCGTCGGGCGGCGGACACGATCCGGGGCCTGGACCAGGACGATCTGCGGACGCGGAATGCGGACGGCCGGCTGGGGAGGATGAAGGGCATCGGCGGCCGCACGGGCGAGGTGATCCGTCAGGCCCTGGCCGGTGACGTGCCGGACTACCTCGCGTCCGCCCGGGAGCGGGGCGCCCGTCCCCTGGCCGAGGGCGGCGAGACGCTGCGGGCGCAGCTGCGCGGTGACCTGCACAGCCACAGCGATTTCTCCGACGGCGGGTCGCCGATCGAGGAGATGGTGGCGGCGGCCGCCCTGCTCGGCCGGGAGTACCTCGCCCTGACCGATCACTCCCCCAGCCTGACCATTGCCAACGGGCTGAGCACCGAGCGGCTCGAGCGCGAACTGGACATCGTCGCCGGTATCAACGGGTCCGGTATCGACGCGGGTGCCGGGGTGCGCGTGCTCACCGGCATCGAGGTCGACATCCTCGAGGACGGCACCCTGGACCAGACACCGGACGTGCTGGACCGGCTCGACGTCGTCGTCGCGAGCGTGCACTCCAAGCTGCGGTCCGACCGGAAGACCATGACCCGGCGGATGCTCGCCGCGATCGCCGACCCGCACACCAACGTGCTCGGCCACTGCACGGGCCGGCTGGTGACGGGCGGGCGCGGCACCCGGCCGCCGTCGGAGTTCGACGCGGAGGCGGTGTTCGCGGCGTGCGCGGAGCACGACGTCGCCGTCGAGATCAATTCCCGGCCCGAGCGGGTGGACCCGCCCGACGAGCTGATCGCACTCGCGCTCGACGCCGGATGCCGGTTCAGCATCGACACCGACGCGCACGCACCCGGCCAGCTCGACTTCCTGCAGTACGGAGCCGAACGGGCCGAACGGCTGGGCGTGCCGGCCGAGCGGATCGTGACGACCTGGCCGGTGGAGCAGCTGCTCGCCTGGAGCGACGCCGGCTGAGGGCGGGACGCCGGACTCGCCCCGGAAGTAGCCGGGACAGCCCGGAGCTAGCCGTTGAGCTAGCCGAGATCCTCCGCGATCTCGCCGAAGGGGACAGTGCTGTCCACGTGCGCCTGGACCTCGTCGGGGGCGCGTCGCACCCGGACCCCGTACAGGCCGTCCGCGGCGGACTGCTGCAGCGCCGGCCGCACCGTCTCGATGAACTTCTCGTCCCGGCCGGAGAGGTAGCGCGTGTACGCGGCGGGCAGTTGCGGGGGTGTCTGAGCCATGTCCTCGTCCTCGTCTCTCGGCCGCCGGTCCGCCCGCCTGCCGGTGTGCCGGCCGCCGTCGTCGCCGAGGGCCCGCGGGTGGTGCCCGAAGTGGGACTCGAACCCACACACCTCTCGGTACCGCATTTTGAGTGCGGCGCGTCTGCCGATTCCGCCATTCGGGCGCGACCGGACCTGTTGTCCGGTCCGTGCGGGATTCCACTCTACCTGCCGATAGGCTGGAGCGGCGCACGTGGTCAGCCCGACCCGCGTGCTCGCGCAGTGAGGAGCACCTTCGTGTCAGAAGCGAATCAGCCGGCGACGGCGACCACCGGATCGCCGCAGCACGACGGCGGTGCCGGCCACCCGTCCCGCCGGGTCCTCGTGGCCGAGGACGAGACCCTGATCCGACTCGACATCATCGAGATCCTGCGGGGCGAGGGCTACGACGTGGTGGGCGAGGCCGACAACGGGCAGAAGGCCATCGACCTGGCCAGGGAACTCGACCCGGACCTGGTGCTGATGGACGTGAAGATGCCGGTGATGGACGGCATCACCGCCGCCGAGCAGATCGTGGCCGACCGGATCGCCCCCGTCGTCCTGCTGACCGCGTTCAGCCAGAAGGAACTCGTGGAGCGCGCCCGCACCGCCGGGGCGATGGCCTACGTGGTCAAGCCCTTCACCCCGGCCGACCTGATCCCGGCGATCGAGATCGCCTTCTCCCGGCACGAGGAGATCGTGGCACTCGAGTCGGAGGTGGCGGACCTGCAGGAGCAGTTCGCCACCCGGAAACTGGTCGAGCGGGCGAAGAGCCTGCTGATGACCAAGATGGGGCTGACCGAGCCCGAGTCCTTCCGCTGGATCCAGAAGACCTCGATGGATCGTCGGTTGAGCATGCGCCAGGTCGCCGAGACCATCATCAGCCAGATGGCCTGAGGCCCGGCCGACCGGCCTGGCGCCTCAGTGCTCCGGCCCGCCGGGGGTCGGGGTGGTCGGCCACGGGCCGAGGGGCTCCTTCTTGCGGTTGCCGTTGAGCACCGCACCGGCGTCCCCGAGGTCGCCGACCTTGTGCACCTTCAGCGAGTTGGTGGTGCCGACCTGCCCGGGAGGCGACCCGGCCGCGATCACGACGAGGTCGTCGATCTCCACCAGCCGGTTCTCCTGCAGGAACGTGTCCACGAACTCGGTCATCTGGTCGGTGTGCTGGACCGTCTCGGAGTAGACCGGCTGCAGCCCCCAGCCGAGGCACAGCTGGTTGCGCACGTGCTCGATCGGGGTGAACGCGAACACGGGCTTGCTCGGCCGTAGCCGGGACAACCGCCGCGCCGAGTCGCCCGACTGGGTGAACGTGCACAGGTACTTGGCGTCCAGCATGTCGCCGATCTCCACCGCGGCCCGGGTGATGGCGCCGCCCCGGGTCTTCGGCTTGGTGCCGAGCGGCGGGATGTGCTCGAAGCCGCCCTGCTCGGTGGCCTCGATGATGCGGGCCATGGTGCGGATGGTCTCGATCGGGTACTTCCCGACGCTGGTCTCGCCCGAGAGCATCACCGCGTCCGCGCCGTCGAGCACCGCGTTCGCACAGTCGGACGCCTCGGCGCGCGTCGGGCGGGGGCTCTCGATCATCGACTCGAGCACCTGGGTTGCCACGATCACCGGTTTGGCCCACCGGCGGGCCAGTTCCACGGCCTTCTTCTGCACCAGCGGCACCTGCTCGAGCGGCAGCTCCACGCCGAGGTCCCCGCGGGCGACCATGATGGCGTCGAACGCGTCGATGATGTCGTGCAGGTTCTCGACGGCCTGCGGCTTCTCGATCTTGGCGACGACGGGGGCGCGGCGGCCCTCCTCGTCCATGATCTCATGCACCCGGCGCACGTCGTCGGCGCTGCGGACGAAGGAGAGGGCGATGATGTCGGCGCCCTGACGGATGGCCCAGCGCAGGTCGTCCTCGTCCTTCTCGCTCAGGGCGGGGACGTTGACGGCGACGCCGGGCAGGTTGATGCCCTTGTTGTTGGACACGGCGCCCGGGACCACGACCACGGTCTGCACCTCGGTGGCGCCGACCGAGGTGGCCTGCAGGACGACCTTGCCGTCGTCGATCAGCAGGGTGTCACCGGTGCGCACGTCCTGCGGCAGGCCCTTGAACGTGGTCGAGCAGATCTCCTTCGTGCCGGGCACGTCCTCGGTGGTGATGGTGAACGTGTCCCCCACCGCCAGCTGGTGCGGGCCGTCCTCGAACCGACCGAGCCGGATCTTGGGGCCCTGCAGGTCGGCGAGGATACCGACCGGCAGGTTCAGCTCCTCCGCGGCACGGCGGATGTTCTCGTAGTTCGCGGCGTGCACCGCGTGGTCGCCGTGGCTCATGTTCAGCCGGGCGACGTTCATGCCCGCCTCCAGAACTGCCCTGGCCTGCGAGTATTCCTCGAGTGCCGGTCCGAACGTGGCGACGATCTTTGCTCTTCTCATGTCTCCCTAGCCTAGTGATGCCCGTGGTGGTTCGCTCGACGCCCGCGTCAGAGCGGCAGCAGGTCGATGGGCCGGTCCGACGGCGCCACCGGGGCCGGCAGCCGGGTGCTGCCGCGCAACCAGGTGTCCACCGCGGCCGCGCACGCCCGGCCCTCGGCGATCGCCCACACGATCAGGGACTGCCCGCGGCCGGCGTCACCGGCGGCGAACACCCCGTCCACGTTGGTCATGTAATAACCGTCTCGGGCGATGGCGCGCCGCTCGTCCAACTCGGTCTCCAGCTGCGCGGTCAGCGACTCCGTCTCCGGCCCGGTGAAGCCGAGCGCCAGCAGGACGAGGTCCGCCGGGATCTCCCGCTCGGTGCCCGGCTTCGGCACGCGCCGCCCGTCGCGGAACTCCGTCTCGGCGACCCGCAGCGCCCGCACCCGACCCTCGTCGTCGCCGACGAACTCGACCGTCGAGGCCAGGTAGGTGCGTTCCCCGCCCTCCTCGTGGGCCGAGGCGACCTCGAACAGGGTGGGGAACATCGGCCACGGCTGGTGCTCGGCACGTTCCTCCGCGGGCCGTCTGCCGATCGCCAGGGTGGTCACGGAGGCCGCCCGCTGCCGGTGGGCGGTGCCGATGCAGTCCGCACCGGTGTCACCGCCGCCGAGGACGACGACGTGCTTGCCGGCCGCGTCGACCGGCGCATCGACCCGCTGACCGGCGCCGATCCGGTTCTGCGGGACCAGGTAGTCCATGGCGAAGTGGACGCCGGCCAGCTCCCGGCCCGGGATGGGCAGGTCCCGCGGGACGGTGGCCCCGGTGGCGAGGACGACGGCGTCGTACCGGCGGCGCAGCGCGCTGAAGGAGATGTCCGTCCCGATGGTGACGCCCGGCCGGAACCGGGTGCCCTCGGCCTCCATCTGCGCCAGCCGCCGGTCCAGGTGCACCTTCTCCATCTTGAAGTCGGGGATGCCGTAGCGCAGCAGGCCGCCGATCGCGTCGTCGCGCTCGTACACCGCCACCGTGTGGCCGGCGCGGGTCAGCTGCTGAGCGGCCGCCAACCCTGCCGGTCCGGAGCCGACGACGGCGACGGTCTGGTGGGTGACCCGGGTGGGGATCACCGGTTCCACCCAGTCGTGGTCGAAGGCCTCGTCGATGATGGAGACCTCGACCTGTTTGATCGTCACGGCCGGCTGGTTGATGCCGAGCACGCAGGACGCCTCGCACGGGGCGGGGCACAGCCGTCCGGTGAACTCCGGGAAGTTGTTGGTCGCGTGCAGCCGCTCGATCGCCTCACGCGGCCGGTCCCGCCACATCAGGTCGTTCCATTCGGGGATCAGGTTGCCCAGCGGACAGCCCTGGTGGCAGAACGGCACGCCGCAGTCCATGCAGCGGCCTGCCTGTGCCTGCAGGACGCCCTTCTCCTGCCGCTCGTACACCTCCTTCCAGTCCATGATGCGCACCGGAACGGGCCGGCGCGGCTGGGTCTGCCGGTCGCGGGTCTTCAGGAAGCCGCGGGGATCAGCCATGGGTCGTCGCCTCCAGGATGCGGGTCCACACCTCGTCGCCGTCGGGGTCCAGTCCCTCGGCCTCCGCCCGGTTCCGGGTCGCGAGGACCGCGGAGTAGTCGCGCGGGAGGATCTTGGTGAACCGGCCGACGGTCTGGTCGAAGTTCGCGAGCAGCCGTTCGGCGAGCGCGGACTCCGTCTCGGCGTGGTGGGTGATCATCAGGGACCGGACCAGCTCGACGTCGTTGGCGTCCAGGGGCAGCAGCGCCAGGTCGCCGGACGCGATGCTGTCCGTGTTCATCGCGGCCGGGTCGAGGTCCAGCACGTAGGCGGTGCCGCCGGACATGCCGGCGCCGAGGTTGCGACCGGTGGGGCCGAGGACGACGGCGACGCCGCCGGTCATGTATTCGCAGCCGTGGTCCCCGATGCCCTCGACGACGGCGGTGGCCCCCGAGTTGCGGACCAGGAACCGCTCGCCGACCAGGCCGCGTAGGAACACCTGGCCGCTGGTCGCGCCGTAGCCGATGACGTTGCCGGCGATCACCTCCTGCTCGGCGGCGAAGTGGCTGGCCCGGTCCGGCCGGACGATGATCCGGCCGCCGGACAGCCCCTTGCCGACGTAGTCGTTGGCGTCGCCGAACAGGCGCAGGGTGATCCCGGCGGGCACGAACGCCCCGAGCGACTGCCCGGCCTGGCCGGTCAGGGTCACGTCGATCGTGTTCTGCGCCAGGGTGGTCAGCTGGTGGCGGCGGGTCACCGCGTGCCCGAGCATGGTGCCCACGGATCGGTCCGTGTTGACGATGTCCGCGGAGATCGTCACCGGGGTGCCGTGCTCGATGGCCTCGGTCGCCATCGCCACCAGGTGGTTGTCGAAGTGTTTGTCGAGGTTGTGGTCCTGGCCCACCCGGTTCCGCCGCGGCACGTCGGCACCGAAACGCGGCCCGTGCAGGATGGGGTCCAGGTTCAACCCGTCGGCCTTCCAATGGTCGACGGCCGGCTGCGTGTCCAGGGCGTCGGTCCGCCCGACGGCCTCCGCGAGCGTGCGGAACCCGAGCGTGGCGAGGATCTCCCGCACCTCCTCGGCGATGAACTCGAAGAAGTTGACCACGAACTCGGGCCTGCCGGTGAACCGGGCGCGCAGCTCGGGGTTCTGGGTGGCCACGCCCACGGGGCAGGTGTCCAGGTGGCAGACCCGCATCATGATGCAGCCGGAGACCACCAGCGGCGCGGTCGCGAACCCGAATTCCTCGGCGCCGAGCAGGGCGGCGATCACGACATCGCGCCCGGTCTTCAGCTGCCCGTCGGCCTGGACGACGACGCGGTCCCGGAGCCCGTTCAGGATGAGCGTCTGCTGCGCCTCGGCCAGGCCGAGCTCCCACGGGGCGCCGGCGTGCTTGAGCGAGTTCAGCGGCGAGGCGCCGGTGCCGCCGTCGTGGCCGGAGACGAGCACGACGTCGGCCTTCGCCTTCGTCACCCCCGCCGCGACCGTTCCGATGCCGACCTCGGAGACGAGCTTGACGTGCACCCGGGCGGCCGGGTTGGACCGCTTCAGGTCGAAGATCAGCTGCGCGAGGTCCTCGATCGAATAGATGTCGTGGTGCGGCGGCGGGGAGATCAGGGACACCCCCGGGGTGGAGTGCCGGGTCCGGGCCACCCACGGGTAGACCTTGCCGGCCATCAGCTGGCCGCCCTCCCCCGGCTTGGCGCCCTGGGCCATCTTGATCTGCAGGTCGTCCGCGTTCGTCAGGTACAGGCTGGTGACACCGAACCGGCCGGAGGCGACCTGCTTGATCGCGGACCGGCGCTGCGGGTCCAGCAGCCGCTCGACGTCCTCGCCGCCCTCCCCGGTGTTGGACTTGCCGCCCAACCGGTTCATGGCGATCGCGAGGGTCTCGTGCGCCTCCCGGGAGATGGAGCCGTAGCTCATGGCGCCGGTGGAGAACCGCTTGACGATCGAGCTGACCGGCTCGACCTCCGCCAGCGGCACCGGGGGACGGACGCCGTCCCGGAACGCGAACAGGCCGCGCAGCGTCATCAGCGCCTTGGACTGGTCGTCGACACCCTTCGTGTACGCCTTGAACACGTCGTACCGGCGGGAGCGGGTCGCGTGCTGGAGCCGGAACACGTTCTCGGGGCTGAACAGGTGGGGTGGGCCCTCCCGGCGCCACTGGTACTCACCACCGGTCTCCAGGCCCCGGTGCGGGTCCTCGTCACCGCCGTCGGGCGGGTAGGCGCCCCGGTGCCGGGCCGCCGTCTCCGCCGCGATGACCTTCAGGCCGACGCCGCCGAGCTGGCTGGTGGTGCCGGTGAAGTACTGCTCGACGAGGGACTGCGACAGGCCGAGGGCCTCGAACGTCTGCGCCCCGCAGTAGGAGGCGACGGTCGAGATGCCCATCTTGGACATGATCTTGAGCACGCCCTTGCCGAGCGCCTTGATCAGGTTGCTCACCGCCTGCTCGGCGCTGATGCCCTCGAGGGTGCCGTTGCGCACCAGCTCCTCGCAGCTCTCCATCGCCAGGTACGGGTTGACGCCGGAGGCGCCGTAGCCGACCAGCAGGGCGACGTGGTGGACCTCCCGCACGTCCCCGGCCTCGACGACCAGGGAGACCCGGGTGCGGTTGGCGCTGCGCAGCAGATGGTGGTGCACGGAGGAGAGCAGCAGCAGCGACGGGATGGGCGCCCACTGCGCGTTCGAGTCGCGATCCGAGAGGATGACGTACTGCACGCCGCGGTTGATGGCGCCGGAGACCTTCTCGTTGATCTCGGCCAGCCGGGCCTGCAGGGAGGTTTCCCCGCCCTCGGGGCGGTACAGTCCGCGCACCCGCATGCTCCGCGCCTCGTCGTCGGGCCCGCGCAGCGCGGAGATCTTCGCGAGCTGGTCGTTGCTCATCACCGGGAACGGCAGCCGGATCTGCTGCGCACGGACCTGCCCGGTGTTGAGCAGATTCCCGTTCGGACCGAGCGAGCACCGCATGGAGGTGACGAGTTCCTCCCGGATGGCGTCCAGCGGCGGGTTCGTGACCTGGGCGAAGGACTGGACGAAGTAGTCGAACAGCAGTCGGGGCCGCTCGGAGAGCACCGCGATCGGGGTGTCCGAGCCCATGGCGCCGATCGGCTCGGCGCCCGTGCGCGCCATCGGGCCGAGCAGGATGCGCAGTTCCTCCTCGGTGTAGCCGAACGTGCGCTGCCGCTTGGTGATGGACGCCCGCGTGTGGGTGACGTGCTCCCGCTCGGGCAGGTCCTCGAGGCTGAGCAGGTTCTCCTTCACCCACGCCGCCCACGGGTTGGACGCCGCGACGGAGGCCTTGATCTCGTCGTCCTCGATCATCCGCCCGGCCTCGGTGTCGACCAGGAACATCTTCCCGGGAGCCACACGGCCCTTGCGGACCACCCGGGCGGGGTCGATGTTCAGCACGCCCACCTCGGACGCGAACACCACCAGACCGTCGTCGGTGACCCAGTACCGGCCCGGGCGCAGCCCGTTGCGGTCCAGGGTGGCGCCGACCTTCACCCCGTCGGTGAAGGACACGCACGCCGGCCCGTCCCACGGCTCCATCATCATGGAGTGGTACTCGTAGAACGCCCGCCGGTCCGGGTCCATGGTGGCGTGGTTCTCCCAGGCCTCCGGGATCATCATCATGATGGCGTGTTCGATCGGCCGGCCGGAGAGCATGAGCAACTCGGCGACCTCGTCGAACGACGCCGAGTCGGAGGCGCCGGGGGTGCAGATCGGGTAGAGCCCCTCGGGGCTGTCACCCAGCAGCGGGTTGCTCAGCTGCGACTGGCGGGCCCGCATCCAGTTCCGGTTGCCCTTGACGGTGTTGATCTCCCCGTTGTGCGCGATGGTCCGGAACGGCTGGGCCAGCGGCCAGGACGGGAACGTGTTGGTGGAGAACCGCGAGTGCACGATGCCGAGCCGGGTGGTGAACCGCGCGTCGGACAGGTCCGGGAAGAACGGCTCCAGCTGCGCGGTGGTCAGCATCCCCTTGTACACCAGCGTGCGGGAGGACAGGGACGGGAAGTAGACCCCGTACGTGTTCTGCGCCCGCTTGCGCAGCCGGAAGGCGCGCGCCTCCAGCGTGGTCCGGTCCGCAGCCGTGTCCGTGCCCGTCGCGGTGTCGGTCACGGTGTCGGTCACGGTGTCGGTCACGGTGTCGGTCACGGTGTCGGTCACGGTGTCGGTCACGGCGAGGAACAGCTGCCGGAAGTACGGCATGGTCTGCCGGGCCATCGCTCCGACGAGGTCCGCGACGACGGGCACGTCGCGCCAGCCGAGGATGGTCAGCCCCTCCCGCTCGGCCAGCTCCTCCAGGCCCTCGACGGCGGTCCGCCGCTCGCCCTCGTCGGCGGGCAGGAACGCGGTACCGACGGCGTAGCGGTGCTGTTCGGGCAACTCGAAGTCGACGACGGCGCGCAGGAACGCGTCGGGGACCTCGGTGAGCAGCCCGGCGCCGTCGCCGGTGCCCTCGTCGGCGCCCACGGCGCCGCGGTGTTCGAGGTTGCGCAGCGCGGTCAGGGCGGCGTCGACGATGTCGTGACCCGGTTCGCGGCGCAGGGTCGCGATCACCGCCAGGCCGCAGGCGTCCTTCTCGTTCTCGGGGTCGTACAGACCCTGCTTGCCGGGGGCGGCGCTGAACTCCTGGAACGGGTGGGCGACCTCGGACGCTCGCGCGTCGGTGTCCTGAGCGGTCTCGACGCTGACGTCCACGACCGGGTTCGCGGATGTGTTCCGGCCGGACGTGTTCTCGGGCAGCGGTGACGGATGCTGATCTGTCATGGCGTGTCCTTCCCGGGAGGGGCGTGAGGGGGACGACGCTGGCCCCGGGGCGCATCGAATGCGCAGAGATGAACGGTACGGACTCACCCGGTGTCTTCCGGGTCGGGGCGGCACCGGAGCCGGGGACCGGGGGTGGCCCGGGACCGCAGGCGGTGGTGCTGCGCGGTTCCGTGGGGCTTCAGGAACGGCGTCGTTCGTCGGCCGCCGCAGGCTGCTCGCTTTCCGTGGCACCGAGCGTAGCACGGTGCCCGACGCCGTCCGGACCGTCCGGCGACGGCGACGCGTCCGAACTCCGGTCGCCATTGTCCACATCGTGGGCACCGGGGTCGGCACCGGACTCGATCAGTGCGCGCTCCGCCGGTGGGTGTCGACGCTGCCGGACGCCCAGATACCAGAACATGGCGACCGCCACCGCGAACACCAGGATGGACGTCCACACGTTCAGCCGGAACCCGAGGATCAGTTCGGCGTCGTCGATGCGCAGGGCCTCGATCCAGACCCGGCCGAGGGTGTAGATCGCGGCGTAGAGCCAGAACAGCCGACCCCCGTGCAGCCGGAATCGGCGGTCGGCCCACAGCAGCACCGCGACCCCGGCGAGGTTCCACAGCAGTTCGTACAGGAAGGTGGGGTGGAACAGGGTGCCGGCGGGATAGTCGGCGGGGAACGTGGGGCTGGACGGGTCGATCTGCAGGCCCCACGGCAGGGTGGTCGGACCGCCGAACAGCTCCTGGTTGAACCAGTTGCCGAGCCGGCCGATGGCCTGAGCGAGCAGCAGCCCGGGGGCGGCGGCGTCGGCGAAGACGAGGATACGTGCCCCCGCCCGGCGGGCGCCGATCCAGGCGCCGATGAACCCGAGCAGGACGGCGCCCCAGATGCCGAGGCCGCCGCGCCAGATCTGCGGGATCAGCCAGAGGTCACCGGTGCCGTTGAAGCCGGGACCGAAATAGGCGTCCGGGGACGAGAACACGTGGTAGAGCCGGCCGCCGATGATCCCGGCGGGAATGGCCCACACCGCGATCGACCACAGCGAGTCGTCGTCGCCGCCGCGGGCCAGCCAGCGCCGCCGGGTGAGCAGCAGGCCGACGACGATGCCGGCGAGGATGCACAGGGCGTACGCCTTGACGCTGAACGGGCCGAGCGTGAACCCGGACCAGTTCGGGCTGGGGATGCTCGCGACCACGCTGAGGGCGTTCATACGCCGGTCCCGGTGCCGGCGCTGCTGTCAGGGTTCGTCCCGCGGCCCCTGCTCGTTCCGCTGCCCCTGCTCGTTCCGCTGCGTAGTGACGCGGCCAGTTGCCCGACGGCGGCGGGGCCGCCGTCGCGCAGGGCCGCGACGAGCGCGCTGCCGACGATGACGCCGTCGGCGTAGCCGGCGATCTCGCGGACCTGTTCGGGCGTCGAGACGCCCAGGCCCACGCAGACGCGCTCGGCGCCGGCGTCGCGGGAGCCGGCGACGACCGCCTCCGCAGCGTCGCTGACCGCGGCACGGGCACCCGTGACCCCCATGATCGAGACCCCGTAGACGAAGCCGCGGCTGGCCCGCGCCACCATGGCGAGCCGCTCCGCGCTGGAGGACGGCGCGGCCAGGAACACCCGGTCCAGGCCGTACCGGTCGGAGGCGGCCACCCACTCGTCGGCCTCGTCCGGCGTCAGGTCCGGGGTGATCAACCCGGCGCCGCCGGCCTCGGCGAGCCGGCGCGCGAACTCGGCGACCCCCATCCGCTTGACCAGATTCCAGTAGGTCATCACGAGCACCGTGACGCCGGTGCGCTCGGTGACGGCGCGGACGACGTCGAACACGCTGGCGACGCGGAAGCCGGCCGCCAGGGCCGCCGTGGTGGCCGCCTGGATCACGGGTCCGTCCATCACCGGGTCGGAGTAGGGCACGCCGATCTCGATGATGTCGGCCCCGTTCTCGGCCAGTGCGACGGCGGCGTCGATGCTGGTGGCCACGTCCGGATAACCGGCGGGCAGGTACCCGATCAGGGCGGCACGGGCCTGAGCGCGGGCGGCGTCGATCGCGGCAGCCGCGCGGGAGGTGACGGCGGTGCCGGTGGGGGCATCGGTCCTCTCGGGCGTGCTCACAGTTGTTCCCCTTCCTCGCCGATCTCCTGTTCGGCGCTGTCCGGGTCCAGCAGGTCGAACCACTCGGCGGCGGTGGCCACGTCCTTGTCTCCGCGGCCGGAGAGGGACACGACGATGATCTTCTCCCGGGCGGCGGCCTCGTCCTGCGCGGCCCAGCGCTGCCCGAGCTTCAGGGTGCCGGCGAGGGCGTGCGCCGACTCGATGGCGGGGATGATGCCCTCGGTGCGGCAGAGCAGCCGGAAGGCGTCCATCGCCTCCGCGTCCGTGATGGGCTCGTAGGTCGCCCGGCCGATGTCGTGCAGCCAGGAGTGCTCGGGCCCGACGCCGGGGTAGTCCAGGCCCGCCGAGATGGAGTGGGACTCGACGGTCTGCCCGTCCTCGTCCTGCATCAGGTAGGTGTTGGCGCCGTGCAGCACCCCGGGCCGGCCCAGGGTGATCGTCGCGGCGTGCCGACCGGTCTCCACGCCGTCGCCCCCGGCCTCGAAGCCGTACAGCTCCACGGACGGGTCGTCGAGGAAGCCGTGGAAGATGCCGATCGCGTTGGAGCCGCCGCCCACGCAGGCCGTGACGGCGTCGGGCAGGCGGCCGGTCTGCGCCAGGATCTGCTCCCGGGCCTCGTCGCCGATCACCTCGTGGAAGTACCGGACGAGCGCGGGGAACGGGTGGGCGCCGGCGGCGGTGCCGAGCAGGTAGTGGGTGGAGTCGACGTTGGCGACCCAGTCCCGCAACGCCTCGTTGATGGCGTCCTTGAGGGTCTGGGAACCGCTGGTGACGGGCACGACGGTCGCGCCGAGCAGTTCCATCCGGGCGACGTTGAGGGCCTGCCGGCGGGTGTCCTCGGCGCCCATGTAGACGACGCACTCCATGCCCATCAGGGCGGCCGCGGTGGCGCTGGCGACGCCGTGCTGGCCGGCACCGGTCTCCGCGATCAGCCGGGTCTTGCCCATCCGCGCGGCCAGCAGCGCCTGACCGAGCACGTTGTTGATCTTGTGGCTGCCGGTGTGGTTGAGGTCCTCGCGCTTGAGGAAGACCCGCGCCCCGACGTGGGCGGAGAACCGCTTCGCCTCGGTCAGCAGCGAGGGCCGGCCGGAGTAGTTCCGGTTCAGGTCCTTCACCCGGGCGATGAAGTCCGGGTCCGCCTTGGCCTTCTCGAAGGTGTCCGTGAGCTCGTCCAGGGCGGCGATCAGCGACTCGGGCATCCACCGGCCACCGTAGTCACCGAACCACGGGCCGGGGGCATGGCGCAGGCTGCCGGCCAGGAAGCCGTCGGCCGGGCTCGGCTCGCTCCCGGACCGCGCCGGGAAAGGTCCGGCCGGGGTCTCGGGTGCGGAGGTCGGGGTGGGGTGCTCGGTCATCGTGTCCGCTCGGTCTGCTCGGTGTTCTCAGGTGTTCTCGGGTGCGGTTCGTTCGGTCTGCGCGCCCGTGCCGGCGGCGGCGAAACGCCGCACCGCGTCGGCGGGGTCGGCGCCCGCGCCGAGGCTGCTGCGCACCAGCGCTTCGCCCACGAGCACGGCGTCGGCGCCCGCGGCCGCGTACGCGGCGACGTCGTCGGCGTCCACCACGCCCGACTCGGCGACGGCCACGACGTCGCCCGGGATCATCCCGGCCAGCGGGGCGAACACCCCCGGGTCCACGTCGAGCGTCTTGAGGTTGCGCGTGTTGACCCCGACGATGCGGGCACCGGCGTCCAGGGCCCGCTCCAGTTCGGCGCCGGTGTGCGCTTCGACCAGGGCGTTCATGCCCAGCTCATGGGTCAGGGCGAGGAAGTCGACGAGGGTCCGCTGGTCCAGGGCCGCGACGATGAGCAGCACCAGGTCGGCACCGTGGGCGCGGGCTTCCTGGATCTGGTAGGGCTCGACCGTGAAGTCCTTGCGCAGCACCGGGATGGACACGGCGGCGCGGACGGCGTCGAGGTCCGCGAGCGAACCGCGGAAGCGGCGCTGCTCGGTGAGCACGCTGATCGCCGCCGCTCCCCCGGTCTCGTAGGCGGCGGCCAGGGCGGCGGGGTCGTCGATGGCGGCGAGGTCGCCCTTGGACGGGCTGGCCCGTTTGACCTCGGTGATCAACCGCAGTCGGCGGTCGGCACCCACGACGCCGCCGCCGAGGGCGGCGAAGGCGTCCCTGGCCGGGACGGCAGCAGCGGCGGACCGCTCGATGTCCGCGTCGCCGACCTCCCGCCGCCGCGCGCTCAGGTCGGCCCGGACCCCGTCAATGATGTCGTCGAGGACACTCACGCGTGGTTGCTCTTGATCTTGTCGCCCCCCACACCGTATCCGGCGCGGCGGAGCAGCCAACCCGCGATGAGACCGATGACGATGATGACGACGCCGACGACGAAGAAGGGCACGTTGGCGAACACGAAGGCGAGGCAGCCGACGATGACGCCGAAGGCCATCACGCCGACGCAGGTCCAGGCGGCCGGGCTGTTGCCGTGGCCGATGGGCAGGAGGTCGGCCTTGCGATGGGCTGAGTTGACGCCCTCCTCCAGGGGGGTGTCCTCGTATCGGCCGTGCGTTCCGGTGCTCATCGGCGGGGTCCTCTCGTCTGGCTGCTCGCTCGCGGCGCTTCCGGTCCATTCTGCCACCGGCTCTCTCACCCGATCACGCCCGGGCAGCGTCGGCGATCGAATATGATCCAGCTCACCGGTCATCGCCAGGCTTGTCGTGGGGAGTGCGTCCGGGGACGCCGGGGCTGTGCATCGTACCTCCGGGAACGGTCGGGTCCTGACCGCGAGTGAGCCGGTCCCAGCTGTCGATGTCGTCGACCGGTTCGGAACCGGGCGAGAGACCGGATCCGGGCGTCTCGCCGGGTGCGCCGCCCGGTTCCCCGCTCGTGCCGGGTTGTTCATCCGGGTGCGCGGCGGCCGTGGCCGGCGTCTCGAACCGGCGGGCGAGGTCCCAGCGGCGGCCGACGATCAGGACCAGGACGCCGCAGGCGGCGAGCAGCAGGGCGATGGCGACGGCGGCGACAGCCCACCCGGTCACGCTGGCGGCGATGGCGCCCCCGGTGACGCCGGACTGGCTGGCGATCTGCCCGTTCGCGGCGGCCGCCGGGTCCGCCAGCACCGTGGCGGCCGCGGCGGCGCAGCCCAACCCGGCGAGGACGATGAGGACGGCGACGACCACCCGGGCGATCCGGCCGGCGATGCTGATCGCGAGCGCACCGGCGAGGGCGACCAGAGCGAGTGCGGTGACCGCGCGGGCGGCGTCGGCCCCGTTGACCGCGGCATCGATGCTGCGCACGGTCCCCGACGTGAGAGTGGCGTACACCCACGTCTGGGTGGTCGTCAGGAACACCGCACCGGCGGCGGCCACCGTGAGCAGCACCGTGCGGGCCCGGGTCGGACGCGGCCGGCGAGCGCGCTTCGTGGCGGTGGTCTCTGCGCCGGATCCGGCGGCCGTCATCGGCGTTGCCCTTCGGTCGTCTCGAACCGGGCCGCCATCCGGTGGCCCGCGTGCTGATGCTCGTCGGCCCGTTCCCGGGCGTCCAGCCAGGCGTGGTCGACCTCCCGCAGCCGGGAGGCGAGCAACACCGCTCGCACCGGGGCGGCCGCCTTGTTGACCGACTCCTGGGCCTCCGTCGCGGGGTCCGAGTCGGCGACGATGCCGCCACCGGCCTGCACCCACGCCGTCCCGTCCCGCAGCAGGGCGGTGCGGATGGTGATGGCCATGTCCATGTCGCCGGCGAAGTCCAGGTAGCCGGCGACCCCGCCGTAGGCGCCGCGCCGGTGCGGTTCGAGCTCGTCGAGCAGGCGCATGGCTCGGGGCTTGGGCGCGCCGGAGAGGGTGCCGGCCGGGAAGGTCGCCGCCAGCACGTCGTACGCGGTGGCGTCGTCCCGGAGCCGGCCCAGCACGGTGGAGACGAGGTGCATGATGTGGCTGAACCGTTCGATCTGCATGAACTCGGTGACCTCGACGGTGCCGGGCACGCAGACCTTGGAGATGTCGTTGCGGGACAGGTCGACGAGCATCAGGTGTTCGGAGCGCTCCTTCTCGTCGGCGAGCAGGCTCTCGGCGTGCGCGACGTCGTCCTCGGCGGTGGCGCCGCGGGGCCGGGATCCGGCGATCGGATGGGTGATCACGGTGTCGCCCTCGACCTTGACCAGGGACTCCGGGGAGGAGCCGACGATCGAGTAGTCCCGGCCGTCGGCGTCCTGCAGCCGGAACAGGTACATGTAGGGGCTCGGGTTGGTGCGGCGCAGCACGCGGTAGACATCCAGGGGCGAGGCGTGGCAGTCGGCCTCGAACCGGCGGGAGATGACGACCTGGAACACCTCGCCGTCGACGATGGCGCGCTTGGCGTGCTCGATCGCAGCCAGGTAGTCGGCCTCGGGCCAGGACTCCCGGACCCGGGTCCCGAACGAGTCGGCGACGTCGATGTCCTCGGTGCCATCGCCGTCGAGCACCAGCACCGGATCCACCGGGTGCGGCTCGGCGAGGGTGCGCAGCATCGCGTGGACCCGGTCGACGGCGTCGTGCCAGGCCTCGTCGACCCGGTCCGGGGTGTTGTCGAAGTTGATCGCGTTGGCGATCAGCCAGACGGTGCCCTCCTTGTTGTCGTGGACGGCGACGTCGGAGACCAGGCTCATGGCCAGCTCGGGCAGGTGCAGGTCGTCCTCGGGCGGGCTGGTCAGCTTCTCCCAGTGCCGCACCGACTCCCAGCCGATGAAGCCGACCATGCCACTGGTCAGCGGGGGCAGCCCGTCGAACCGGTCGGTGCGCAGGGCCTCGACGGTGTCGCGCAGCGCGGCGACCGGATCACCGTCCGTGGGCACTCCCTGCGGCGGGGGGCCCAGCCAGTGGGCCTGCCCGTCCTTCGTGGTCAGGGTGGCGCGCGAGTTGACGCCGATGAAGGAGTATCGGGACCACAGCCCCCCGACGGCGGCGGACTCGAGCAGGAAGGTGTTGGGCCGGTCCCTGGCGAGCCGCTGGTAGAGGCTGACGGGGGTGACGCCGTCGGCGATGACGCGGACGCGGACCGGGATCACCCGCCGGTGCGCCGCGAGTTCGCGGAACTCGTCGCGGGTGGGACTGACGACGCCGAGCGCGGCCATGAGGCTGACGGGCTCCTTCTGTTGGCGGTTTCTCTGTGGTGCCCGCAGGCCGGGGCGGTCTGGTCGGGCCTTCGAGCCGGTGTTCGTCAGGGACCGACGACGGCGGCGAGGCCGCGGCCGTCGAAGCACGTGTGGGTGCCCGTGTGGCAGGCGGCGCCGACCTGGTCGACGGTGACGAGCAGGGCGTCCCCGTCGCAGTCCAGCGCCACGGACTTGACCCACTGGACGTGGCCCGAGGTGTCGCCCTTGCGCCAGTATTCCTGCCGGGAGCGGGACCAGTAGGTGACCCGGCCGGTGGTCAGCGTCCGGTGCAGGGCTTCGTCGTCCATCCAGCCGACCATCAGCACCTCCCGGGTGTCGTGCTGCTGCACCACCGCGGCGACCAGCCCGGCGTCGTCCCGCTTCAACCGGACGGCGACGGCGGGGTCGAGGGCGGGAGAGTTCTGGGTGGGTGTCCCGGGCGCGCGGAGGGGATCAGGGGTGGTGGAGTCCATGGCGGCTCCAGTCTACGGGCCGGGGTTCCGGGTACGACGACACGGGTCACCTCCGCCCGGCAGTCGGTAGTGTCCCCCGAAGGCCTGGCAGTCGGTTGCGACTTCCGACGGCTTCGGACATGCGGAAGGGCACCCGGCGGACGTTCCGCAGGACCGGTCACCGACCGGTTGAGTGGAGAGCTGGCATGTAGCACGCTGGAAGATCACAGACGCCGTAAGGCCTGCTCGACGTGGAAGATCGAGCAGGCCTGCGGTGCGGGAGCTTGAGTTGACATGAGCTGAGTTGATCTACCCCAGGTCACACGCGTTGCCATCATCACGACAGCCAATAAGTCGCTGTGCTCATTGAGTGACAAGGGACTGATAGTCTTATCGACTTAGCAGTAATCGTGGCTCATTCATTGCCGCAAGGAAGGTAGTCATCCCGATTGGGTCGACCATATGATCGCGGCCATCCCTACCAAGATGCAGACAACGGCCACGATGTGGTACTTGGTGCGAACCTTCCTGCTCGCGTTCCCGTTGCTCGCTTTGAAGATGAAGAAGACGGACGTCACAAAGGCCAGCGCGGTCAGGGTAAGAAGAACAGTTGTCATTCAGCACTGCCTCTGACATATTTACCAAACTTGCCTATCGCTGCACCGGTTACGTAGAAGGCAATCCCATGCACACAACCAACCCCGACTTCTCCCAGCGTAGAGTTTCTCCCCTCATCGATCTTGTTCCCGATTGCCTCGGCGAGAGCGCCTCCCAGGCATGCGGCACCCCCCGCGATGACTAACGTGACAGGGCTAGTCTTTGTACCGGCCGCCAGTAGCGCACCTGTGGCTGTTACAGCCGTGTTGAAGAGCCCTCCAAGGAACTCGCCAAACGACGCTCGTCCGGTTGGGTCGGTGTTGTTGATGGGGTCGTTGGCGGCGTAGGCGTACCGGTTGGCGTTGGCGGGGTTCAGCGGGGTGTCGAGGGTGTCCATCTGGGTCCAGCGGCCGGTGCCGGGGTTGTACCAGCGGGCCCCGTATTTGACCCAGCCGGTGGTGCGGTCCTGGAGTCCCATCTTGAACAGGTAGGGGTTCTGGTTGACGGCGTTGCCGCCGGAGACCTTGGTCAGGGTGGGCGTGCCGTACGGGTCGTAGTCGTAGGCGAACGCCCGGTACGCGGCGTCGGTGATCAACGCGGCCGGGTTGCCGGTGCCGTCGATGATGTAGAGGGCTTGTTTCCCCGACGCGGTGCGCAGCATGACCGGTTGCCCGGTGACCGGGTCGTGTTCGACGTACGCGGTCAGGTTGTCCTTCTTCAACTGCTCGATCACCGGCAGGCCCTGCGCGTCCGTGCGCCCGTAGGTCAACTGATAGGTGCCCTTCGGGGTGGTTTCCTTGAGCACCTCGTGACTGGACGCCCCGGCATAGTCATACTGGGCGGTGGGACGAATTCCGGGCCGGTGATTCCCTTCATGTTTCAGGCCGCTCTGCGTGACGCGTACCAGGCCTGTTCGAATTCATTCGGGGTCCGGTAGTCGAGCGCTGAATGGATTCTCTTTTGATTGTACCGCAATTCGATGTAC
>NZ_MRDE01000054.1 GCF_001968835.1 Tersicoccus phoenicis | reverse complement strand
GTCCCACCTGGAAGAAGGGCTATGGCTTCCACCCGCTGTGCGCCTTCGTGGACCACGGCGGTGCGGGCACCGGTGAGCCCCTCGCCGTGCTGCTGCGCCCCGGCAACGCCGGGTCGAACACCGCGACGGACCACATCACGGTCACCGGGGACGCGCTGAAGCAGCTGCCGGCCGGGTTCCGGTCGGGGCGGAAGGTCATGGTCCGCACTGACTCGGCCGGGGGCACGCAGGAGTTCGTGCACTGGCTCGCCGCACCCAGGAGGAACCTGTCCTACTCGGTGGGGTTCCCCATCCACGGCGCACTCGACAGGGCCCTGCCGCTCGTCCCGGCTCAGGCGTGGGCGCGGGCCTACAACTCCGACGGGCACGAACGCGACGGGGCCTGGGTCGCCGACGTGACCGGGATGCTGGACCTGTCCGCCTGGCCGGCAGGGATGCGCGTGATCGTCCGCAAGGAGGTCCCGCACGTTGGGGCGCAACTGCGCATCACCGACCTCGACGGGATGCGCTACACCGCCTTCGCCACCAACCAGACCCGCGGCCAGCTCGCCGACCTCGAGGTCAGACACCGGCTGCGGGCCCGGTGCGAGGACCGGATCCGCGCCGCCAAGGACACCGGCCTGCAGAACCTTCCCCTCCACGCGTTCGACGCCAACAACTTGTGGTGCCACCTGGTCATGCTCGCCGCCGAGCTCACCGCCTGGGCCCAGATGCTCGCCCTCCATGGGCACAACGCCCGCCGTTGGGAGCCCAAACGACTCCGGGCGCGCCTCTTCGAGACCGCCGCCAGAGCCTCCCGGCACGCCCGCCGCGCCGTGCTGCACCTGGCCGCGGCCGCCCCCGAGACGCCCCTGCTCCTGAAGGCCCTGGACCGCCTCGCCCTCCTCGGCCTGCCATAACAGCCCCTCCGAACGCAACGACGAGACAGGAAGCAGCAGCACCGGCACGTGCGGGAGTGGACCCGCACCGGACACCCGCCAAGGTCAGCGGGCAGCACTGTCGTACCCACATGCGAGAATCGCACCCATCAGGCAGACGGTAAGCCCTGACCCTCAGCCAACCAGCCGCGGTGAAAGATCGAGGCTAAAGCATATGTTACCGGTATATCGGTTGCATGTCGGTCAATGGTGACCGTACCGGCCTTAGGCTGCATTGCACCTCTTCTACGAAGGAAGCCATGAAATCCTCGCGTATTGAGCACCGCGCCATCGACTACATACCGGAAACCGAGCGCCACGGCGTGGCTCGAAGCCTCTTCTTTGTCTGGTTCGCCGCCAACACATCCATCACTGCGGTGGTGACCGGCGCGCTGTTTGTCATCCTGGGAAACTCGGCCCTGTGGGCCATCCCGGCCGTCATCATCGGAAACATCTTGGGCGGGTTCGTTACCGCCCTTCACTCCGCCCAGGGACCCAAACTGGGCGTGCCGCAGATGATTCAGAGCCGGGCGCAGTTCGGCTACTACGGCGCCATCCTCCCGCTCGTACTCTCCCTGATTATCTACCTGGGGTTCTACGCCACCGGGCTCGTCCTGGGGGGCCAGGCCATCGGTGACCTCCTCCATGTGCCGGTCCAGGCCGGCGCCACGATCTTCGCGCTGCTCTCCACGACCCTGGCCATCTTCGGCTACCGCTATATCCACAAATTCTCCAAGATCGCCACAGCGCTGAGCGCCGCCGTGTTCGTCGTGCTCTTCATTCGCATCCTCACCGCCCCCGATGCCGCTGCCCTGCGTGTCAGGGTTGGGTGAGTCCACCGGTTCATAGCAAGTCCGCCTCGCGGGGCGAGTTGAAGGATCACCAATCTGATGAGCATGAGTTCCCCGGTCGCGCTGGTCGCGGCAGAGGATGGAGTCGTGAGCTCCTCCTCGATCCCTGA
>NZ_MRDE01000053.1 GCF_001968835.1 Tersicoccus phoenicis | reverse complement strand
AAAACCGGCCGGATCGTGTGAGAAGCTTTCACTTACGAGGTGTCCCTCTTGACTGGGTGGATTAGACGTCGCAATCGACATCTTCCCAGCTCAAGGGGGCATTCTCGTTCTCCGCCACGCTCACCCCACCAACCTCACCGGTGGATCAGGGCTCAGGCGCGCCGGAACCGGAATGTTTGGCCGACGATGGTCAGAAGGCGATGATCCCGAACGCGTCGATGACGCTGCCGAAGTCCGGATTGTCGAACTCGATGCTCTGTCCTTGATCAGCGATCGTCAACTCGGTGGATGCGTCATAGCCGTCATCGACTCTCCGAAGCCAGGTCGCGAAGCACGTTGTCCCTCCGTCGTGACGGGACGGATAGACGATCCCGTGCGGCAGCGACCCGTCGTCCAGCACCACGGAATGTACCCATTCAGCGACCAGGCAAGTGATGTCGCGCCGCGGTCCTGCCAACAGCGGCAGGTCGACCTCCGTGACATCGAGCAGACCGAGTGGTTGCGCCAGATGCTTGGCACAGCGGACATGGATTCCAAGGCGGGGATGTCCACATACCAACCTGCACCCGGCACGGTGATCTCGTGGAGCAATTTTTAATCCCTCCAGGAAGCGGGCAGCGTGCCGGGAACCATGTGCGCATGACCCCGCCACTCGTCCTCCACCGCGGCGGTCGCCTCATCCGCCGTCTCGAACTCGTCGAGATACTTGCTCAAATCGAGAGCTCCCGTACCGTCGGGGAACGTCATCTTGTGAGTGGACAGCACCTTCGCGAAGGCCACCACAGGAGTGGAAGACGAATAGACCGTGCGTTTGCCTGGCACGTCCCACCGCCACCAGCGCTTCCACCGGTCGGGATCTGCGGTCGGACGCTCGGTGGCTCGTGGTTGAGGATTCAGGGGTCCGAACTCCCGTGAGGCCACTCGCCAGGTTCTCTGATCGGTGGCCCTCAGGAGGGCAAGTCCCGTCCTCGCGCACAAACGGTCAGCCGCGCCACCGATCATATGTCGTGGGCGTCCGCAAGATATGCCGCTGCTGCTTCGAGGACGGCTCGATCCATCCCCGCGTTCAGCGCCTCGACCGGTGCCGTCTCATCAAGGAGGGGATTCAGCGAGATGAACCACGACCGAGCGATGTGTGCATCCGTACTCTGCGAGAGAGATCTCCAGACGCGGTGCGCCGTCTTCAAACGACGTTCGGACTCGTGGCGGGGGCTGACGCCGTCCGGCTTTGCCCACTTTCCCGGCAGCTTACGATCACGTACTCCGGCCAGCACGGCAACAAGTGTCGGGCCGAGAGCTTCGTTCAGTTCCCGCGCGACCGTGTGAATGTCCATCCGGGACGTTTCGCGGTACGCCTGCCCCACGGAAATCATGCTCATCGACGTCACCTCCCTGGCTCTCACCACCTTTATATACTCCTATAAATGCACCCCGGATACCCCGCTCGATAGCGTTCTCAGGTGCGCCGGAACCGGAACGTGTGCAGCGTGAAGGGATCCGCGACGACGGTAACCGTGGTGCCCTCGACCGTCACGCCGCGACGCGGAGCGACGGGACGTTCGAGCAGGTCGGTCGCCTCCACCGCACGGCAGGGAAAGCCCGGCCTCAGCACACCGGTGGACCGGGCGCCGTGCGCCTCGTGCAGGCGGACGATGACGTCGCCACTGCCGTCCAGCGCGAGTTTGACCGCGTCGACCACCAATCCGTCCCCATCGAGCGCGATCAGCGGCTCGACCGCCCCGCCGTCGCGGACACCGCCGCCGACCGCCCCGCCGTCGCGGACACCGCCGCCGACCGCCCCGCCGTCGCGGACACCGCCGCCGAGCGCCCCGCCGTCGGAGACCGTCCCGGCGCCCGGGCGGACCAGACCCGCCGTGGCCTGACCCAACCGCACCGCCTCGGGGATGCCGGCACCGGGAGCCACGGTCACGGTCATCGACTGCGGTCCCCGGTCCCCGAACGGGTCGGGAAACACGGCGGAGGTGAGCAGCGAGACGCGGGGCACGGTCGTCGTGCCCCCGTCGGGCCGGACCGTGCGGCTGACGTCGTGCCCGTAACTGGAGTCGTTCCCGATCGCGACCCCGTAGCCGGGCTCGCCGACGTGCAGCCAGCGGTGCGCGCAGATCTCGAAGCGGGCCGCGTCCCAGGACGTGTTGGTGTGGGTGGGCCGCTGCACGTGCCCGAACTGGGTCTCGGCGCTGGAGACGTCGGCGCGCAGGTCGAGGTCGAAGCCGAGCTTGAGCAGCTTCTCGTGCTCCTGCCAGTCGATCTCGTGCTCGATCCGCACGAACGGCTCCCCCGCGGCCAGGACGATCCGCTGCCGGATCCGGGAGGCGGAGAATGCGCGTTCGACGACGACCGCCGCCGACGCGGTGCCGTCCGCCTCCACGCTGATCGACTCCACCTCCGTCAGTTCCCGCACCGTGTTGCGGTAGAACCCGTCCAGGTCCCACGCGTCCCACTCGTTCGGGGTGTCCCGGTGCAGGCTGAGCAGGTTCCCGCGTCCGCCCGGGGCGATCGCCTCCCGCCCGGTCGCGGTGTCCCGCAGGGAGACCACCAGTCCGCGGGCGTCGACGACGGCGCGGACCTGTCCGTTGTCCAGCACCGCACCGCCGTCGTGCGCGGTGACGGTCGCCGGGGCCGGCGTCGGCTCGGGCCTGCCCGCCGCGAACGCCGGAATGCCGCGGACCGGGAAGCCGGTCGCGTTGAACCACACCTCCGCTTCCGCGTCACCGCCGAGGGCGGCGAGGGCCGCCGCGATCAACTCCTCGCAGACGCGGGCGACGGCGTCGTGGTTGCGTTCGGCGTCCTGGTGCACCCAGGCGATCGCGCTGCCGGGCAGGATGTCGTGGAACTGCAGCAGCAGCACCATCCGCCACAGCCGGTCCAGGTCCTCGGCCGGGTACGTCACGCCGGTGCGCACGGTCGCCGTCGTGCACCACAGTTCCGCCTCGTACAGCAGCGCCTCGCAGCGCCGGTTCCCCCGCTTGGTGCGGTGCTGCGAAGTGAACGTCGCCCGGTGCTTCTCCAGGTACAGCTCCCCGACCCACACCGGCGGATCCGGGTACTCCGCTTCGGCGCGGGTGAAGAACGACGCCGGGGTCCCGACCTCCAGGGTCGGCGCCCCCTCGAGCGAGCGCCAGCGAGCCGCGGCGGCGAGCATCAGCCGGTTCGGGCCGCCGCCGCCGTCGCCGTACCCGAACGGGACCAGGGAGAGGCTGGCCCGGCCCTTCTCCTTGAAGTTCCGCTCCGCGTGCGTGACTTCGGAGGCCAGCAGCTGCGCGTTGTACATGTCCACGGGCGGGAAGTGGGTGAACAGGCGGGTGCCGTCCAGGCCCTCCCACAGGAACGAGTGGTGCGGGAACGCGTTCGTCTGGTTCCAGGAGATCTTCTGGGTGAGGAACCAGCGCATCCCGGCGGCCGCGACGATCTGCGGCATCGCCGCCGAGTACCCGAAGGAGTCCGGCAGCCAGGCTTCCGTGCATTCGACCCCGAACTCGTCCAGGAAGAACCGGGTGCCCTCGATGAACTGCCGAGCCATCGCCTCCCCGCCGGGCATGGTGGAGTCCGCCTCCACCCACATGCCGCCGACGGGCACGAACCGGCCCTCGGCCACCCGGGCCCGGATCCGCTCGTACAGGTCCGGGTAGGCCTCCTTGATCCAGGCGTACTGCTGCGCGGATGAGGCGACGAACACGAAATCGGGGTCCTCGTCCATCAAGGTCAACGCGTTCGCGAAGGTGCGGGCGCACTTGCGCACGGTCTCCCGGACCGGCCACAGCCACGCCGAGTCGATGTGGGCGTGACCGGTGGCGACCAGGTGGTGCGCCGAGGCCGACGCCGGTCGGGACAGGACGTCGCGGAGCAGCTCCCGGCCCACCGCGGCGGTGCCCGGGATGTCGTCCGGGTCCATCGCGTCCATCATCGCCTCGGTGGCGCGGAGGATCTCGTGCCGGCGGGGCGCGTCGACGGGCAGCTCGGCCATCAGGCCGTTCAACACCCAGCAGTCGCGGTAGAGCTCCTCCACCTCACGGTGCACCCGGGCCAGCGCGATCTCGCCCAGCGCGTACCGCGGGCCCGACGGCGCCGTCGCCGGGTCCCCGAGCGGCGTGGGCTGGAAGGTCCAGCCCTGGGTGAGGTCGGGGTTCCCGGCCGCTTCGATGTAGAGGTCGACGCTGGTGCCGAGCAGGCGACCCGGGATGGTGTTGCTGCGCGGGCTGACGCCGGTGACGACGGTGCCGTCCGGCCGCCAGGCCAGGCCCTCGCACTGGAAGCCGGGGCCGTCGGCGGTGAAACCGAGATCGACGATCAACACGAGCTCCTCGACCGGCTCACCGTCGGGCAGGTCCGCGGTCAGGTGCAGCCACGTCGTCGACCAAGGCACACCCCACGGCGCGCCGGGGCCGCGATCGGTGTACGCGTCGGTCGCGGCGATCGCCTCCGCGGCGGGGACCGGTTCACCCGGCACCTCCCAGCCGGTCACCCGGACCGGCCAACGCCGGCCGTACACGGCCGGTTCGAGACGCTGGCGCAGGAAACGGTAGAGCCGCCGCTCGGTGATCACCCGGTCGTCGTGCACGCTCTCACCCTCCGCGGCCGACGCGGCGAACCCCGCCCGCTACCCGGCCCCCGGTCACCATGGCAGCGTGAGCTCCTCCATGACCTCCCCGGTCTCCCCGCCCTCGCGGGGACAGATCAGCACGCCGTCGGCCTCGGCGAAGCCGCGCAGCATGCCGGCAGCGCGCCAGCGGGTGGGGACGGCGACGCCGTCATCGAGCGTGTAGGGAATCAGCCGGGTCCGCACCCCGGCCGGGACGTCGGCGCCGAGCCGGACGTGGCCCGGGCGCGGCACGGACGCGCCCGCGAGCCCGGCCAGCAGCGGCGCGACGAGGGTGAGCATGCCGGTCATCGCGGCGAGCGGGTGCCCGGGCAGCGCCACGAGCATCCGCCCGTCGGCGAGCCGGGCGAGCAACAGCGGGTGACCGGGCTGGACGGCGACCCCGTCGACGAGCACCTCCGCGCCCGCGGCAGCGAGCGCACCGCGGACCTCGCGTCGGGAGTGCGTACCGGTCCCCCCGGTGGTGATGACGACGTCGCCGGTGGCCTCCCGGATCTGGTGCTCATCCTGGGCGTCGGTGCCCAACTGGGCGAGCAGCTTCCGGTCGTCGAGGCCCACGTGGTGGGTGCCGATGACGGTCCCGCCGAGAGCCGCGACGTAGGCGCCCAGCTGCGGGCCGAACACGTCCCGCACGGTGCCGGGCTCGGGCACGCCGTGGCTCTGCAGGCCGGCCCCGGTGACGACGAGGGTGACCCGCGGGCGACGCAGACAGGCGACCATGTCCAGCCCGCAGGACGCGGCCCAGGCCAGGTGCGCGGGGGTGAGTGCGGTCCCCGCGGTGAGCACCGTCTCGCCGGTCTCGGCCTCCTCGCCCGCGCGGCGCACGTGGTCGCCGGCCCGCGGCTCGTCCTGCTGCGCGTGCGGTGCGCGGTCGAGGTGGCCGTCGTCGTCCACCCGTCCACGGTCCAGCACGAGCACCCCGGCGGTCCCGGCCGGCACGAGGGCGCCCGCACGCACCCGGACGGCCTGCCCATCCTGCAGGGCGAGATCGCGCACCCAGCGCATCCGGTGCAGTGCCGCGTCCTCGGGCGACTGCTCGGGTACCGCCGCGACCTCGAGCACGGTCCAGGGCCCGGAACCCGCCACGGCCCACCCCTCCATGACGGCGGAGTCGAACTGAGGCACCGGCGCGATGGCCTCGACGTCCTCGGCGAGCACCCGCCCGATGGCCCGGTCCACGGGCACGGTCTCGGCCACGAGGGGCTGGACACTCTGGTAAGCCAACTCGTGGGCGCGATGCCAGTTCAGGTCTGCATAGGGCACAGCACCCTCCGTCAGTCGTCGTCACCAATCGGCGACATCGAGGGTCACCGGTCCTGGCTCCGACCCTAGCGCAGGGAGCCGGCCGGACTCACGGCACGGGTCCGGGTCGGCGCCGGAGACGACGACGACCCCCCGCCGAGGGCGGGGGGTCGTCGGGCGAACGCGGTCAGCGGAGCCGGATGTACACCGGCCCGGAGCCGACGTTGACACTGAACTTGACGGTCTGGTTTCCGTTCCAACCGCCGTGCACCGCTTGGCCACCGCCGATGAAGACGCCGATGTGCGGCCGTCCGGCACCGCCGTCGGCATAGTAGACGAGGTCTCCGGGCTGGGCTTGATCGGCCGAGATCCGCGATCCAAGCTTGAAGTAGTCGGCCGGCCAGCCGCGGAAGTTGATGCCCACGGCACGCAGTGAATTGGTCACCAGCATGGTGCAGTCCTGCGTGACGCCGATCTGGCCGAGCGCGGCACTGACGATCGCCGCGCCTCGGCCCGAGGCGGAGGCCGCCGGCTTGGGGGCCGGAGCCGGCGCCGCAGCGGGCTGGACCGGGGCCGGCCGGGGAGCGGCGGCCTGGCGCGCCTGCGCCTGCTGAGCCGCCGCACGCTGGGCCTGCGCCTGCTGGGCCTGCGCCTGCTGAGCCGCCCGCTGCTGGGCCTGCGCCTGCTGGGCCTGCGCCCGCTGAGCCGCCAGCTGCTGGGCCTGCGCCTGCTGGGCCGCCAGCTGCTGGGCCGCCAGCTGCTGGGCCTGCGCCCGCTGAGCCGCCAGCTGCTGGGCCTGCGCCCGCTGAGCCGCCAGCTGCTGGGCCTGCGCCCGCTGAGCCGCCAGCTGCTGGGCCTGCGCCTGCTGAGCCTGCGCCTGCTGAGCCGCGACGCGCTCGGCGCGAAGCTGCTGCTGAACCTGGGCCTGGGTCGGAGCGGTCGGTTTGACTACCGGCTTCGCCTTCGGCGACGGCTTGGCGGCGACCGGGGTGCGAGTGAAGTCCACCTTGGCGGTGACGGGCGCGGTCACCGCGCCGACCTTGCCGGCGGCGACCGCCTGGCTGGTCGGCTGCTGCGCGGCGGCCGACTGCTGAGCGGTCTCCGCCTGGGCGGCGACGCTGGAGACCAGGACCAGGCTCGATGCGGCGGCGACAACAGCGGCCCGACGGCCGACCTTGCCGGACTGCAGCGAGATCGCCTGGGCAAGCACGGCGGCAGCGCGGGGACCCGCCGAGCGGTGCCGGGGAGGGGTGGGAGTGGACATTCGTCTCTCTTTCGAAACGCGCGGATCCGCTCGGGCGTCAGATCGCCCCGCTCACCGCAGCCCCCCGGCGGAACGAACCGCCGGAGGGCTTACCGGAGTGGTTGGACGGGCGGATCAGCCCAGGGTGTAGTACCCGTCGACGGAGATGGCGCTGACCGAGTGCTTCAGGGTGCCCTGAGTCGGGTTCAGCGCACTGATCTCCTGGCCGTTGCCGATGTAGATGCCGACGTGCGAGCCACCGTTCCCCACGACGAGGTCACCGGGGGCCGGTGTGGCGGTCCGGGTCATGGCGGTCCACTGCTCCGTCCGCGGCAGCTTCTTGCCCGCCTGGGCGTAGGCCCACTGCACGAAGCCGGAGCAGTCCCAGCCGGTGGTCGGGCTGGTGCCGCCCCAGACGTACTGGCGTCCGAGGCCGGCGTAGGCGGCGTCGACGATGGCCTGGTTGCCGCCGGTGGCCCGCGGGGCCTTGTCCGGGGCAGCAGCGGGGGCGGCCGTGGCGGCGCCGCTGTAGCTCGCGGTCGGGGTCTTCCCGGTGGCGGCCGGGGCAGCGTTCGTCGTGGCCGCTCCGTTACCACCGGTCAGGCCGAAGTAGCGGTACGCGTCCTGGATGTTCGGACCGGTCCACGTGTAGGTGATGCCGTTCGCGGTCCAGGTTGTGATCCCGGCCGACGTGCTGGTGGTGGTGCTGGACGTCGGTGCGCCGGTCGCACCGGTGTTGACGCTCGCACTGGCGTTGGCCGGTGCGACGGAAGCCATCAGGATGCCGGCGGCGGCCGCCGCAACGGCTCCGGTCCGGACGACGCCGCGGTTCGCGGCGGCGGCTTTCGACGCGTTGGTCAGGTGGGCCCGGGCGGTCATGGAGGCGCGGTGACGGGCAGTCGATGACGACATGGTTCTACCTCTCCCTTTGTCTACGGGGTGAGCTGTCGGGTTCGGGTGGGAGCACCCGGCATCCGCGATCGGATGCTTGACCCCAAGGCCTCGAAGGAGACCGGAATTGGTTCCCCCGTCCCTGCCAGTGAAATGAAGTGAACGGACCGGTTCCGGTGGCAGGGCTCGACAGCCGGGACAGGGTGCCTGCCGCAGATTGGAGCGGGCACGGGTACGACCGTACCGTAGTGAAATCGAAATGTCACGTTCCGATCACAACCGGCCGGTAACTGCACGTGAAGCCCGGGAAAGCGGCTCCTGCAGAAGTCGAGAGTCACCGATCCGTTACCCGCATTGGCGATCCGCAGAACGCCGGCTCCAGGGCGACTCGGCGGTGCTCGGACCCCTGGCGACCGTCGCACCCGGCCCGCGAGTCAGCGGTCGGCGACGAAGATATGGCTCGCCATGTCGTTGGCGAGTTCGAGGGTTCCGTGCTCGTCGTTGCTGATGCGCACATACCGGCCGGCCGCGCTGACCCGGACCCGAGCCCCGGGGCGGATGCCGTACTCGGCCATCTGGGCGAGGAACTCGGGGTCGAACTGCACGGGCTCGGCCAGCCGGGCGATCTGCTCGGTGGTCTCTCCGCCCGACGTCGCGACGCGTGCGGTCAGGGAGGTGACCCCGTCGGTGAAGGCGCCGACGTCGGGACCGCCGATCTCGGTCAGGCCGGGGATCGGGTTGCCGTAGGGGGACTCGGTCGGCTGCTGCAGCAGCCCGAGCAGCCGGCGTTCGACGCGCTCGCTCATGACGTGCTCCCAGCGGCACGCCTCCTCGTGCACGTACGCCCAGTCCAACCCGATGACGTCGTGCAGCAGCCGCTCGGCCAGCCGGTGTTTGCGCATCACCCCGGTCGCCCGGCGCCGCCCGACCGCACTCAGGTCGAGCCGCCGTTCCTCGGTCACGTGCACGAGTCCGTCCCGCTCCATCCGTGCCACGGTCTGCGACACCGTGGGACCGGAATGGCCCAGCCGCTCCGCGATCCGCGCCCGCATGGGCACGATGCCCTCCTCCTCCAGTTCGAGGATGGTGCGCAGGTACATCTCGGTGGTGTCGATGAGATCGGTCACCGTTCCACCTTCCTTCCTGCTCCTCGAGGCGACGTGGGGGCGCCCCGCCATGGTGCGAGTCGGGCGATGAGGCAGGGGCCCAGGAGAACGCTAGCCATTCTAGGCACAGGGGCCCGCGACGCCGCCGGGGTGGCGGTGGGCCCCGGACTCGGGACGCCGGCGCGGAGGTCGGTCAGGATTCCGGGCGACCGTATGACGGTCCCGGCTGGGGCGCCGAGCCGGATCTACGGAACAATGTGCTGAGCACCCGGGTCGGGGGGCGGACCGCAGCTGCGCCGTCGCCCCCGGGCCCGGGCCCCCGATCCCCGACCCGCCCTCGACCGACGCCCGTTGCCGCCCGCCCACCGACGCGAAGTGAGCCACTGTGACTGATCTGACCATTCCCGCCGACCTGCTGCCCGCCGACGGACGGTTCGGCGCCGGCCCGTCCAAGGTCCGGTCCGAGCAACTGGCGGCGATCGCCGCAGCACAGCCGCGCGTCATCGGCACGTCCCACCGCCAGGGTCCGGTCAAGGAGCTCGTGGGACGGGTCCGCGCGGGCCTGGCCGACCTCTTCACCCTGCCGGACGGGTACGAGGTCGTCCTCGGCGTCGGGGGCGCGACCGCCTTCTGGGACGTCGCCGCCTTCGGCCTGGTGCAATCCCGTGCACAGCACCTCAGCTTCGGCGAGTTCAGCGCGAAGTTCGCCGCCGCCACGGACCGGTCCCCGTTCCTGGCGTCCTCCTCCATCATCACCTCCCCGGCGGGGACCCGCCCGGAGCCGGTCGCCGAAGCCGGCGTTGACGTCTACGCGTGGGCGCACAACGAGACCTCCACCGGCGTCGCCGCCCCGGTGCAGCGCGTGGTCGGCGCGGACGCGGGCTCCCTCGTGCTGGTCGACGGCACGTCGGCGGCGGGCGGGCTGGCCGTCGACGTCGCGCAGAGCGACGTGTACTACTTCTCCCCGCAGAAGAACTTCGGCTCCGACGGCGGCCTGTGGTTCGGCCTCTTCTCCCCCGCCGCGCTGGAGCGGGCCGAGCGGATCGCCGCGTCGGACCGCTGGGTGCCGGACTTCTTCTCGCTGCCGACAGCGATCGAGAACTCGCGGAAGAACCAGACCTCCAACACGCCGGCCCTGATGACGCTCGTCAGCATGGACGCCCAGCTGCAGTGGATGCTCGCGAACGGCGGTCTGGCCTGGGCGGCGGAGCGGACGGCGGACTCCGCTTCCCGGCTCTACCGCTGGGCGGAGGCGAGCGACGTCGCCCAGCCCTTCGTGCAGCGGCCGGAGGATCGCTCCACCGTGATCGTCACCATCGACTTCGACGAGTCGGTGGACGCGGCCCGGATCGCCGCCGTGCTGCGAGCCAACGGCGTCGTCGACGTGGAGCCGTACCGCAAGCTCGGACGGAACCAGCTCCGGGTGGCCACCTTCGTCGCCGTCGACCCCGACGACGTCTCGGCGTTGATCCGCAGCATCGACTGGGTGCTCGAGCACCTCGACTGAGCGCGCCAGCGCTCCCCGAGCCCCCACCGACTCCCGCGCAGGCTCCCTCACGCTCCCTCGCACGCGCTCCCTCACGCTCCCTCGCACGCTCCCTTGCACGCTGACTGGTCACTTACCGGGTGTTCTCGCTCCGAATCGGGCGTGAAACGGCCGTCAAGTGACCAGTCGCCGGAATGCCCGAGGGACGGACCGCAGGCCCGAGTGCATGCGCACGCCCGACGGGCTCAGCGAGGCTCAACGGTGAAGGGAGACGCGGAACCGGGACGTGCGGTCGAAGGCGATCCGCAGGTGCTGACTGCGCCAGTACCAGATCAGCCCCACCAGTGCCGCCGCGACCCCGGACGCGGCGGCGGCGGACAGCGCCCACGGTGGACCGAAGCGGTCGGAGATCCAGCCGACGACGGGTGCCCCGACAGGCGTGCCGCCCATGAAGATCGCGAAGTAGAGGGCCATCACCCGACCGCGCATCACCGGCTCGGTGCTGGTCTGCACGTAGGCGTTGGCCGAGGTCATCACCGTCAGGGCCGTCAGCCCGCACAGGATCAGGGCCCCGCCGAACAGTACCGGTGTGGGCGAGAGCGCCGCGAGCACGCAGGTCAGCCCGAACAGGCCACCGGCACCGAAGATGAACCGCAGCCGAGGTCGTTCTCGTCGGGCGGAGGCGAGCGTGCCCGCCACGGACCCGATCGCCATCACGGAGGAGAGCACCCCGAAGCCGTCGGCGTCCAGACCGAACTGGGTTCGGGCCATCGCGGCGATGAAGACGGCGAAGTTCATGCCGAAGGTGCCGATCAGGAAGATCGCGACGAGCACCGCGATGATGTCCGGGCGGCCCCGCACGTAGCGGAATCCCTCCCGGATCAGACCGCGTCCGGCCACCGCCCGGGGCAGCACCCGCAGTTGGTCCGTGCGCAGCACGCGGATAGCCGCGATCATGACGGCGAAACTGAGCGCGTTGAGCAGGAACACCCAGCCGGAGCCGATGACGGCGACGAGGACGCCGGCGACCGCGGGACCGATCATGCGGGCGACGTTGAACGACATGCTGTTCAGCGCCACCGCGTTGGGCACGAATTCGTCGCGGACCAGCTCGGAGACGACCGTCTGCCGGGCCGGGCCGTCGACGGTGGCGACGACCCCGAGAGCGAGAGCGAACGCGTAGACCTGCCACAGCTGGGCCGAGCCGGAGATCACCAGCGCCCCGAGCCCGACGGCGAGCAGTGCCATCGCGGTCTGCGTCGCGACGAGCAGGTGCCGGCGGTTCATCCGGTCCGCGAGCAGACCGGCGACGGGCGCGAGCACCAACTGGGGGCCGAACTGCAAGGCCATCACGACGCCCATGGCCGAGGCGTCCTGGTGTGTCAGCTCGTTGTAGACCAGCCAGTCCTGGGCGGTCCGCTGCATCCAGGTGCCGATGTTCGAGACGAGTGCGCCGACGAACCAGAGCCGATAGTTGAGGAACTGGAACGATCGGAACGTCGACCTCACGCTTCGGTGGCCTCCGCGGCCGCATCGGCGACGGCGTCCTCGGTGTCCGCTTCGGCACGGACGTCCTCGGCCTCGGCGGAGAGGTCCGCGGCAGGCTCGTCGTCCTCCTCGCCCGGCAGTTCCCGGTGGTCGACCTCCGGCCGGGACAGCAGGGTGGCGTCGTCGTCGACGATCTCGGTGCGGTCCACCCCGGCCCCCGGCGTCGCCGCGTCCGGATTCGCTTGGTCCGCGGACCGGTCCCCGGTGTGACCCGGCGCTGTGCTCTCCGGCTGCGGGTGCTCGGCTTCTGGGATGTCCGATGCCGGTTGCTCGGCTTCGCTAGTTCCCGGTGTCGTGTGCTCGGCGTCGGGAGCCGCTGCGGCTTCCTGGTCCTCGGGGCGTAGCCGGTCGGCCCACGGCACCCACGGCGGGGCCAATAAGGCGCCTTCCCCCGGCGTCAGCCCGATCTCGCAGACCGTGACCGTCCGGGACCGGGGCGTCCGGGCGAGCACCGCGAACCAGTTCCAGCCGACGTAGCCGGGCAGGAGGGAGGCGAAGGCGTGGGTCACGAGGCGGTCGCCGTCGATCGTCGTGCCCCGGTGCGCACCGATCTGCTCGTCCCGGGCGATGTCGGCCAGCGCGGCGCGGGCGACGTCCCGCGCCTCCATCAGGACGGCGTCCGGACGGGCACGACGGCGCGAGGCCACCCGGACCGACGCGGCCGCCGGCGTGCCGGTGGCGTCGTCCACGGGCGCGGCGTCAATGAGGTCGTCCACGGGCTCCACGGGAGCGAGCGTGTCGACCGGTTCGGGTGAGGCGACGGCCGCGGCGCCGGTCGGGTCGTCGGCGATGTCCGGCCGCTCCGGTTCGTGCGGCTCAGGCATCGAGGTCGTCAGCGACCTTGCGCAGCAGGGAGGCGACCTTGGTGGCGGACCCCTTCTCGGGATACCGGCCGCGACGCAACCCGTTGGAGACCTGGTCGAGCACCTTGATCAGGTCCTCGATGATCACCGCCATGTCCTCGGCGGACTTGCGCGACGCGCGGACCACCGAGGGCGGTGCGTCCAGGACCCGGACGGAAAGCGCCTGCGCACCCCGCTTGCCATCCGCGATCCCGAACTCCATCCGGGTGCCCGGCTTGACGTCCTTCCGGTCCGCGGGCAGCGCCGACGCGTGCAGGAACACCTCCTGGCCGTCGTCCGTGGCCAAGAACCCGAAACCGCGGTCCGCGTCGAACCACTTCACCTTGCCGAACGGCACGTCTACCTCACTCCTTCGGCGCACGTCCCCCGCACACCCGATCGTCGACGCCGGTACGCGTCACACGCGCACCGGCGGTAGCGGCCGCGCGTCCGGGATGGCGGACCCGAAGCCCGCTGCTGGCTGCGGGAGCCCCCGCAGCCCGTCCACCGACGGCGGCCCGCCGGATAAAGTCTGTGCTTCTACAGTAGCCGCTGTGACCGCCGGCACCGTAGCCGGCCACTGATAGCGTTACCGGCATGTCCTCGCGTTCTTCTGCACGCCGGACGATGCCGAGCACGGCCACCACCCCGGCACCGCCCCGGCCGGCGCGTCACGCCGTCGCAATCAGCGCGGCCGTCGTCGCTCTCGTCTCCGTCGCGGCCCTGCTCACCCTCCTCTTCACGACGATGGCGGGTGCCCAACCCTGGGCCGGCCTCACCTGGATCACGATGATCGGACTACCGATTGCCTTCCTGCTCGGGGTCGCCCTGGTGGTCGACGCCGTCGCCGGTCGCCGCAGCACCGCCGCGCGCGGCAGCACCGCCGGGAGGCGCGACCGGCCGTGAACGAGGTCACCGACCTCGCCGCCGACCTCGCGGCCTCCCCGGACCCCGAGTTGGTCCGGCTGCTCGAAGCCCGTCCCGATCTGCTCGCCGGAGCCACTGACGTTGCTGCGCTAGCGGCGCGAGCCCTGTCCCGCCTGTCCCTGCAACGCGCTGTCGAAGCGCTGGACCGGCCGCATCTGGGCGTGCTCGAGGCCGTCGTCGTCCTCTCCGACCTGCACGATGGCGCTCCGGTCGCCCTCGACGTCCTGGCCGACGCCCTGCCCGGAGTACCCGCCGATGCCTTGGCGGTCCTGATCACCGATCTGGGTGCCCTCCGGTTGCTGAGCCGGGTCGACAGCCATGCCGATGACGGCGGCGTCGGTGCGCTCCGGCCGGCCGGCACCCTCGTCGACGCGCTCGGCCACCATCCCGCCGGCCTCGGTCGCAGGACCGCCCGGCTCGCGGCCGTCTCGGCCACCGCGGCCGCTGCGCTGCAGCGCGTCCCGGCGAACCGCCGGGACGGGGCTCCGGGCTCCGTGGCCCGGGCCCGCGCGCTGCTGACCGCCGCACCGCCGGGCACCGCCGAGCTGCTCGACCGGTTCCGGACCACCCCGATCGCCGAACTGCGACATGCTCGGCCCGCCCTCGACTCCGCTGACGAGTCCGACGGTGAAGTGACGGACCCGGTCGCCTGGTTGCTGCACCACGGCGTCCTCCTGCCGATCGACGGCGAGCACGTGGAACTGCCCCGGGAGGCCGGCCTCGCCGCGCGGGGCGGTGCCGTCCATCCGCACCTGCCCCTCGACCCCCCGCGCATCGACGGCCCCCGGGTCCCTGCCGCGGTGCGCGACAATGCCGCGCTGGCGGCGGTCACCGCGTGTCTGCGCCTGATCACCGTGCTGCACGAGGAGACCGCCCGCCGCCCGCTGGCCACCCTGCGGGCCGGCGGGGTCGGCGTGCGCGAACTGCGGCGGGTCGCGCGCAGCCTGGGGGTCGACGAGCCCGCCGCGGGGGTGCTGGTCGAGTTGGCCGCCGTCATCGGTCTGCTCGTCCCCGACGAGGCGCGCCCCGAGCACCGCGCCGTCGAGGCTCACCCCTGGCTGGAGGCCGCCCGCGCAGAGCAGTGGACCCGGCTCGCGGCGGCCTGGCGGGCCTCCCGGCGGGTGCCCGCGCTCGCCGGCAGCACGCGCCCGGACGGGACCACCGTCGCGCCGCTGTCCGCCGAAGCGGGACGGCCGGACGCGAGCGCGGTCCGCGAGCGCCTGCTCGCCACCCTCGCCGACGTGTCCGCGGCCGAGCCGGGGATCGCGCTCACCGAGGACGTCGTCCGCGAACGGGTGACCTGGCGGTGGCCGCGGTCCGCCGCCCGGCTGGTGCCCCTGGTGCCGGCCGTCCTGGCCGAAGCACGGATCCTCGGCCTGACCGGGGCGGCTGCCCTGACCGACGCCGGGGAGCGGATCGCCGTCGGGGACGACGCCGGCGCCACGGCGCGGCTCGAGGCGGTCCTGCCCGCGCCGGTGGAGACCGTGCTGCTGCAGGCGGATCTCACTGCCGTCGCCCCGGGTCCGCTCAGCCGTGATGCGGTGCGGCTGCTGGCGGGCATGGCAGACCGGGAGGGCAACGGTCCCGCCGAGCAGTACCGGTTCTCGGCTGCGTCCGTCCAGCGGGCGCTCGACGCCGGGCACGACGCCGCGACGCTGCTGTCGGATCTGGCTCGGCTCAGCCCCGGCCCGCTCCCCCAGCCTCTGGTGTACCTGGTGGAGGACACGGCCGCGCGCAGCGGCCGGGTCCGGCTCGGCACGGCGTCCGGATACGTGAGCGTCACCGACCCGGCGGACCTGGACGCGCTGCTCTCCCTCGCCGACGGTCCCGTCGCCGATCGCCTGCAGCTGCGCCGGCTCGCACCGACCGTCGCCGTCAGTGCCCTGCCTCCGGAGGCGCTGCGCGCCGAGCTGGACCGGGCCGGCGTCCGCTCCACCCGCGACGACGCGCAGCGGCCGCTCGGGGCGCAGCGCCTGACGGCGGAGGCGGCCGCGACGCCCGACGTCGAGGCGCGGGCCGCGCTCCAGCCAGTCCGGGGAACAGATCCGCGAACCGGCCCGGACGCGGGGACGGACTCGGACCCGGACCCTGGGACGGATCCGGGGGCGCGGGCCGTCGCGGCGGTCGCCGCGCTGCGCCGGCGGGCCGCGGATCCGGCCCGGGCGGCCCGGCCGGATCCGGAGACGGCGACCCTGCTGGACCTGCACCTGATCCGCACCGCGAGTCGTGCCGGTCGGCCGCTGACCATCGTCACCGTCGACGCCGGGGGGAATCAGCGCCGCGACGTCCTGGTTCCCCTCTCGGTCACCGGTGGCCGGCTGCGCGCGTTCGACCCGCACCGGGACGCCGAACGAGTGATCAGCCTGCCCCGCATCGTCGAGGTGCTGCCCGCGTGAGGCGCCCCGCATCCGCCAGACCCGTCCCGTCGTCGACCCCGAGGTACCGCCCGTGAGCACCGGCCCCCTGATCGTCCAGAGCGACAAGACCATCCTGCTGGAGGTGGACCACGACCAGGCCGACGAGGCCCGGCACGCCATCGCGCCATTCGCCGAGCTGGAGCGGGCGCCCGAGCACATGCACACCTACCGGCTCACCCCGATCGGCCTGTGGAACGCCCGGTCCGCCGGTCTGGACGCCGAGCAGGTCCTCGACACGCTGCTGCGTTTCTCCCGCTTCCCGGTCCCGCACGCCCTGCTCGTCGACATCGAGGACACCATGTCGCGGTACGGCCGCGTCGTGCTGGAGCAGGACGAGCTGCACGGGCTGGTGCTGCGCAGCGACGACTACCCGGTGCTCGAGGAGATCCTGCACGCCCCGAAGATCGAACCGCTGCTCGGGCCCCGGATCGACGGCGAGACGGTGGTCGTCCACTCGTCCGGACGCGGGGCGCTGAAGCAGGCACTGCTGCGGCTGGGCTGGCCCGCGGAGGACCGGGCCGGTTACGTGGACGGCACGCCGCACCTGATCGGGCTCGACCAGGCGAACTGGTCCCTGCGCCCGTACCAGCAGCAGGCGATCGAGAACTTCTGGGCGGGCGGCTCCGGCGTCGTCGTGCTGCCCTGCGGCGCCGGCAAGACCCTCGTCGGCGCCGGCGCGATGGCGGTCGGCTGCACCACCACCCTGATCCTGGTCACCAACACCGTCTCCGCCCGGCAGTGGCGCGCGGAACTGCTGCGCCGCACCACGCTGACCGAGGATGAGATCGGCGAGTACTCCGGCGCCGTCAAGCAGGTCCGACCCGTCACCATCGCCACCTACCAGGTGTTGACCACCCGGCGTGGGGGCCTCTACCCGAACCTCGAACTGGTCGACGGCAACGACTGGGGCCTGATCATCTACGACGAGGTGCACCTGCTGCCGGCCCCCATGTTCAAGCTGACCGCCGATCTGCAGGCTCGGCGCCGGCTCGGCCTGACCGCCACCCTGGTGCGCGAGGACGGGCGCGAGGGCGAGGTGTTCTCCCTGATCGGGCCGAAGCGGTACGACGCCCCGTGGAAGGACATCGAGGCGCAGGGCTACATCGCTCCGGCGGAGTGCATCGAGGTCCGCGTCGACCTGCCGCGCGACGAGCGGATGGCGTACGCGATGGCCGACGACGCCGACAAGTACCGGCTGTGCGCGACCAGCGAGACCAAGCTCGGGGTGGTCGAGGCGCTGGCCGAGCGCCACCGCGGCGAGCAGACCCTCGTCATCGGCCAGTACCTGGATCAACTGAACGAACTGGGTGATCGGCTCGGGGCGCCCGTCATCACCGGCTCGACGTCGGTCGCGGCCCGGCAGCGGCTGTTCGACGCGTTCCGCGCCGGGGAACAACAGACGCTCGTCGTCTCCAAGGTGGCCAACTTCTCCCTCGACCTGCCGGACGCGACCGTGGCCATCCAGGTCTCCGGGTCGTTCGGCTCCCGGCAGGAGGAAGCCCAGCGGCTGGGCCGGCTGCTTCGCCCCAAGCCTGACGGGCGTGCCGCGCACTTCTACACGGTCGTCGCTCGGGACACCACCGACCAGGAGTACGCCGCCCGCCGACAGCGTTTCCTCGCCGAACAGGGTTACGCGTACTCCATCCTCGACGCGGACGACCTGCCCGCCGACCGTTGAATCCCGCCATGCCTCCAGGCGTCTCGCGAGTGGCATCCAGCTCATTCCCAGAGAAAACGGAGAAGATCGTGTCGTGAAAAGCGCCCAGCCCGAAGCCAAGCTGCTCGTCGTCGACGACGAGCCCAATATTCGCGAACTGCTGTCCACGTCGCTGCGGTTCGCCGGATTCGACGTCGTCGCCGCCGGCAACGGGCGGGACGCGCTGACCGCCGCCGAGACCCACGGTCCGGATCTGGTGGTCCTCGACGTGATGCTGCCCGACATGGACGGCTTCACCGTCACCCGGAAGCTGCGCGCCTCCGGTCGGCACTGCCCCGTGCTCTTCCTGACCGCCCGGGACGACACGGAGGACAAGGTCACCGGACTGACCGTCGGTGGGGACGACTACGTCACCAAGCCGTTCAGCCTGGACGAGGTGGTCGCCCGCATCCGCGCCGTGCTGCGCCGCACCCAGCCGCTGCTCGACGACGAGGCGATCATCCGCGTCGACGACTTGGAACTGGACGACGACGCCCACGAGGTGCGCCGCGGTGGGGAGGTCATCGAGCTCTCCCCCACCGAGTTCAAGTTGCTGCGCTACCTGATGCTCAATCCCAACCGGGTGCTGTCCAAGGCGCAGATCCTCGACCACGTGTGGGAGTACGACTTCAACGGCGACGCGTCGATCGTCGAGTCCTACATCTCCTACCTGCGCCGCAAGATCGACCGCAACCCGGACGTGCCCGCCCTGATCCAGACCAAGCGAGGCGTCGGGTACCTGTTGCGCACCGCCGACCGGCGGTAGGACGGCCGCTCGGTGCTGAACCGGTGGAAGAACGCGTCGCTGCGCAGCCAGCTCGTGGCGATGACGTCCCTGCTGATCGCCGTCGTCATCGCCCTGCTCGGCACGTTGACGGTCACCACCCTGAAGAACGTGCTCGTCCAGCGGGCGGACTCCGACCTGGTGAACTATGTGCAGCCGATGTCGGTGTACCTCTACCAGGTGAATCAGGGCACCGCTGATCCCTCGTTCAACCAGTTGGTGTTCAGCCGGTTCTACGGGGTGCTGATGGACGCCAACGGCAATCCCACCGCACAGACGTCGAGGACATCAGCCACCGCCGATGTGCCACGGATCCCGCGCATGACCATCGACCAGGTACGGCAGACCGGCGGCGGGTTCAACGTGGCAGGGTCCACCAATGGCAGCGCAGGGTGGCGGGTGATGGTCCGGGCGCTGCAGGCAGGTGATGGCTCCGTCGCTATCGCCACCCCGCTGACTCAAGTCAACGATGTGGTGGAGTCGGCGGCGTGGCTGATCCTGCTGCTCGGGATCGCCCTCGTCACCCTCTCCTCCGCGGTGGCGTACCTGGCAGTGACGCGCGCGTTCCGGCCGCTGGTCAAGGTCGAGCGGACGGCCGCCGCGATCGCCGCCGGGGACCTCTCCCGCCGGCTCGACCCGGCCGGCCCGCAGACCGAGATGGGGCGCCTCAGCCGGTCCCTGAACGCGATGCTGGCGCACATCGAGACCGCTTTCGCCGCACAGAAGGCCTCCGAGGTCAAGATGCGCCGGTTCGTCTCGGACGCCTCCCACGAACTGCGCACCCCCTTGGTGACCATCCGGGGCTTCTCGGAGTTCTACCGGCACGGTGGCCTGCGTACCGAGGAGGAGGTCGGCACCGCGATGAGCCGGATCGAGAGCGAGGCGACCCGGATGAGCGAACTGGTCGAGGATCTGCTGGTGCTGGCCCGGATCGACGACGCCCGGCCCACCCGGGCACGACCGTTCGACCTGCACCTGCTCGGCAACGACGCCGCCGTCGACGCGCGGGTGAACGCTCCAGACCGACGCGTCACGGTGATCGGGCTCAATGGCGGCAGACCGCAGCCGGCGCCGGTGCTCGGTGACGAGAGCAGATTGCGCCAGGTGGTGGGCAACCTGATGACCAACGCCCTGCGGTACACACCGGAGGGCTCGGCCATCGACATCGCCGTCGGCACCGCCGAGACCGTCGGCGGGGCACGGGACTCCGTGATCGAGATCCGCGACCATGGTCCGGGCATCTCCGACGCCGACGCCGCCCGCGTCTTCGAGCGCTTCTTCCGGGCCGACACATCCCGCGCCCGGGAGACCGGTGGCACCGGGCTCGGCCTGGCCATCGTCGCGGCGATCGTGGCCCAGCACGACGGGTCGGTGCGCCTCTCCGAGACGCCCGACGGGGGTGCGACGTTCAGCGTGCGGCTCCCGTTCTCCGACCACGAGGTGCCCGAGGACGAGGGCCCGCAGGCTCCGTCCGCCGGGCAGGACGTCGGCCGCGGCGGCGATCACGGTGGCCGCCCGGCCGGCAGCACCGCGGTCACGACCACGGGCCGGTTGCGGCGAGCGCTGCGGGGGCGCGGGGGCCGCTGAACCCTTCGAGGTACACCGCACCCGGTGACCTCGCCGCTTTCCCCCGAGTGGTCGTGGTTTTTCACCCGCTGTTCGTCAGAAACCGGCGAGCTCGGCACTGGTGGACACGCCGCAGTCTCCCTCCCCAGGTCGCCGGTCGCCTCCCGTTGTCCACATCCGTTGGCGCGCGGGCCAGCACGGATCTCGGTCGCTCCTATGTTCGGATCATCCCCGCAACACAGCACAGGAGAGGACGGGATCACGATGGCAGTGTTCACGGTCGACAGCGCCGCCCTGCAGGCCAAAAGCACGGCGGTACGCGGGACGATCGAGCGGATCCGCGCCGAGGTTGCCACCATGCACGCGGGCCTTCAGGCCCTCGAGGGCTCGTGGACCGGGCAGGCCGCTGCCCTGTTCCAGACGGTCGTGGCGGACTGGCGAACCACCGAGGCAACGGTCGAGGCGTCGCTGGAGTCGATCACGGCGGCGCTGAACGCGGCGGCCGTCGGCTACGAGGAGGCCGAAGCCCGCAACGCGGCGCTGTTCCTCGGCAGGTGACGGCGGCTCGCGTCCGGGCGGCGGGTGACCGGTGCGACGGGTCGCGTTTCGGCGACCGGTGGGTGCCAGCGGGTCGCGTTCGGGCGACGGTTGACCGAGGGGTGCTGGCCCGGTGCCGGGCGGCCCTAGGTCGAGGGCGTTCCCTGGTGGAACCGGAGACGCCACTGCTGCCCGTCCCGTACCCACCAGGAACTGCGGACCGCCGACTCGCCGTCGCGAGTGCTCCGCCACAGGAGCAGGATCGTGGACGGGTCGATACGGTCGAGCTGCAGCTGCTCGAACTGCACCAGCCCACTGTCGGCGTTGCTGACCAGGTCGATCATCGAGTCCCGGTCCCAGACCCGGCCGGAGGCGCCCACCTCGGTGAAATCCGGGTGCAACAGGGCCGCGAGCCGGGCGACGTCGGAGCGAACCCGCGGGTCGAGCAGTTCCTGCTCGTACTGGACGACCAGTTCCTCATCCTCCAGCTGCGCGATGTCGGTGTCGTCGGCGAGGACCGAGAACAGATCCGCTTCCAACTCGTCGGTCGAGGCGGAGAACCGGCCGGTCGCTTCGGGGCGCGGCGACGCGTCGGCGCGCGGGGCCGGCCCGACGCCCGGGACGCCGGCGGGCACGACGTCGCGCACGGCAGTCACCGTATCGGCGGGGCCGGCCGGAACGGTTCCGGCGGCAACGGGCGCACGGAAGCCCGGACCGGTGTCGACGGGCAGGGATCGCGCGTACGCCGTGGCGGCGGCGCGAGCACGCTCGTCGGCGGCCTCGTTGAGGTCATGACCGGCGTGGCCCTTGACCCAGTCGAACGCGATGTCACGGCCCACCATCGCAGCGTCGATCCGCTTGAGCAGGTCGACGTTCTGGACCGGCTTGCCATCGGCCTTGCGCCAGCCGCGGCGCTTCCATCCCGGCGTCCACTTCGTCACGCAGTTGATCACGTACTGCGAGTCGCACAGGATCTGCAGCCGCTCGGGTACGCCCGACGTCGACTCCAGCAGATCCAGCACGGCCATGAGCTCGCCCATGTTGTTCGTCCCGTGCGGCCACCCGCCCGCAGCCCAGCAGTCCTCGTCCACATACCAGGACCAGCCCGCCGGACCCGGATTACCGAGGGCAGACCCGTCGGCGGCAGCAATGATCGTCATGGTCTCCATCCTGACAGAGCACACCGACAGGTCCGCGACACGATGCGAGCCGGGTGGTGAAACCGCGGCCGCCGATCAACCGCGCAGCTCAGCGCTCAGGTTCCGTCGGGCGGCGTCGGCCCACCGTGAGGCACCGGTGCGGGTGCGGAACAGTGGGTCGAGAGCGAGCAACTGCTCGACGACGGCGCGGCGGCCGGCGGCGAACGTGGCGTCGTCCAGGTGGGCGTATTCGGCCCGCACGTCGGCCAGGTAGCGGCGGTAGCCCACGGGGTCGCGGCCGAGGACCGCCAGATCCGCGTCACACAACACCCGGCCCGCGGCGTCGTCCACGGCCGGGTCGTGTCCGGCGGTCACCCGAATCAGGCGGCCCACCTCGGCGATCTCTCCGACGACGAGTCCCGCCCTTGCCAGCTCCCGCTCGGCCAGACCTGCGGACTGCTCCTCGTCCTCACCGGCGACCCCGCGGTACATGGCGTCGTGGAACCACGCGGCGAGCCACACGGCTCGCGGCTGGGGCCCGAACTCCTCCCCGCCGTACTCCAGCGCTCCGAGGGCGTTCAGGCATCCGACCAAGTGCCGGGTGTCGTGGTAACGCCGATGCGGTTCGCTCCACCGGGCCAGCAGCCCGGCTCCCAGCTGCGTGTTGCCCGGCAGCAGAACGTTCCAGCGATGGGTGAGGACGAGGTTCAGGCGGCGAGGCCGGTCGACGGCTCGGATCCGCAGTCCGCTGGCGATCAACCGCCGAGTCAGTTCCTTGGCCTCGACCGGCACAACGCCGAGCGCGACGGCGCGGTCATGCAGCCGCGCCGGGACGTCGTAATGGTCGCCGTCGAAGGCGCGCTCGCTGAGCCCCAGCCGACGGGCGACGGCGTGCAACTCGGTCAAATCGGTGTCCGAGACCAGATGGGAGAACTCTGTGCCGTGGGCCGGCCAGCGAGGCGGATCGATCAACACGGTCACCGGTCGAGTCTAGGGGGCCGTCGTGGACCCAGAACGCCGCCGGGCACGGGGGCCCGAACAACAAGCCCACTGTCCGGGCCAGAACGCCAGAGCCCGGACAGGCTTCGCACGGGGGCCCGAACAACAAGCCCACTGTCCGGGCCAGAGCGCCAGAGCCCGAACTACAGGGGCACTATCCGGGCTAGCGTGCGAGCGTAGCCGAGGTCGATCATGGGCCGGCACCACGAACACGTGATGCGGTCGGAAGATTGCCGAACGCGACGGAGCCCCTGAACCACGTGGGTCCAGGGGCTCCGTTCAGCTTGTCCGATCAGACACTGCGCCGCTGCTGACGCCGCGCCGATCAGACCCTGCGCAACTGCGCCGCTCGCGAGGCCTGGTGACGCGGTCGGCTCAGAAGCCGCCCATCCCACCCATCTCGTCGGCACCGGGGCCGGCCGGGGCGGCCTTCTCCGGCTTGTCGGCGACGACGGCCTCCGTGGTGAGGAACAGGCCCGCGATGGACGCGGCATTCTGCAGCGCGGAGCGGGTCACCTTGACCGGGTCGTTGACGCCGGCGGCCAGCAGGTCCTCGTACTCGCCGGTCGCGGCGTTCAGGCCGTGACCGGAGGGCAGGGTGGAGACCTTGGCGGCCACGACACCGGGCTCTTCACCGGCGTTGAAGGCGATCTGCTTCAACGGCGCGGAGATGGCGACCTTGACGATGTTGGCGCCGGTCGCTTCGTCACCCTCGAGGGAGAGGTTGGCGAAAGCCTTCTCGCCGGCCTGGATGAGGGCGACCCCACCACCGGCGACGATGCCCTCCTCGACGGCGGCCTTCGCGTTGCGCACGGCGTCCTCGATGCGGTGCTTGCGCTCCTTCAGCTCCACCTCGGTGGCGGCACCGGCCTTGATCACCGCAACACCGCCGGCGAGCTTCGCCAGGCGCTCCTGCAGCTTCTCGCGGTCGTAGTCCGAGTCCGAGTTCTCGATCTCGGCGCGGATCTGCTTGACCCGGCCCGCGATCGCCTCGGCGTCACCGGCACCCTCGACGATGGTGGTCTCGTCCTTGGTGACGACGACCTTGCGGGCACGGCCCAGCAGGTCGACCGTCGCGTTCTCCAGCTTCAGGCCCACCTCCTCGGCGATGACCTGACCACCGGTGAGGGTGGCGATGTCGGCCAGCTGCGCCTTGCGGCGATCGCCGAAGCCCGGCGCCTTGACGGCGACGGACTTGAAGGTGCCGCGGATCTTGTTGACCACCAGGGTCGCCAGGGCCTCGCCCTCGACGTCCTCGGCGATGATCAGCAGCGGCTTGCCGGACTGCATGACCTTCTCCAGCAGGGACACGAGGTCCTTCACGTTGGAGATCTTGGAGTTGACGATGAGGATGTAGGGATCCTCGAGGACGGCCTCCTGGCGGTCCGCGTCGGTGACGAAGTAGCCGGAGATGTAGCCCTTGTCGAAGCGCATCCCCTCGGTGAGCTCGAGCTCGAGGCCGAAGGTGTTGGACTCCTCGACGGTGATGACGCCTTCCTTGCCCACCTTGTCGAGGGCCTCGGAGATCAGCTCACCGATCTGGGTGTCACCGGCGGAGATGGACGCGGTGGCCGCGATCTGCTCCTTCGTCTCCACCTCCTTGGCGGTGGCCAGCAACTCGGCGGTGACCGCGTCGACGGCCTTCTCGATGCCGCGCTTGAGACTCAGCGGGTCGGCGCCGGCCGCGACGTTGCGCAGGCCCTCCTTGACCAGCGCCTGCGCGAGCACGGTGGCCGTGGTGGTGCCGTCACCGGCGACGTCGTCGGTCTTCTTGGCGACCTCCTTGACGAGCTCCGCGCCGATCTTCTCGTAGGGATCCTCGAGCTCGATCTCCTTGGCGATGGACACACCGTCGTTGGTGATCGTGGGAGCGCCCCACTTCTTCTCCAGCACGACGTTGCGACCGCGCGGGCCGAGGGTGACCTTGACCGCGTCGGCGAGGGTGTTCAGGCCCCGCTCGAGACCGCGGCGGGCCTCTTCGTCAAAACTGATGATCTTTGCCATCTGGCTGTCGTCCCTCCCGGACAGTGTTCACTGTCGAGTCGTTGATGAACGTGGCTGCCCCGATGCCCGCGACGGACGATCTCGCGAGCCGGCACCATCTTCAGTGCGACCCGCCCGATCTCACCGTGGGCAGCCTTTCCCCGACCCACGACGACCCCGCCCCAGTGAACTTGAGACTGGCAGTCGACGTGACCGAGTGCTAACACCATCATTAGCACTCGGCATGGTCGAGTGCAAGCGCGGGGGCGGCAGCGTCCCGAGGTTCCGCCAACGGCGGCGAGCCGCGACGCGGTTGATCATCTCGGAAGCAGTTGATCATCCCGGAGGCGACGGCGGCGCCCGGCGAGGACGGCGCCCGGCGACGACGGCGCCCGGCGAGGACGGAGGCGAGGCCGGACATGCGGCGTCACGCGCGAGAAGCCCGGCGTCGATCAGGCCGAGCCGCCGAGCCGGCGCTCGGTGCGGGCGCGCTGCCGGGATGCGCGCTGCCGCCGCAGCCGCTTGACCAGCATGGGATCGTGCACGAGCGCGGCCTCGGTATCGATGAGGGAGTTGAGGATCTGGTAGTAGTGCGTCGCGGACAGGTCGAACGTCTGGCGAATGACCTGCTCCTTTGCCCCCGCGTACTTCCACCACTGACGCTCCAGGGTGAGCATCGCGGCGTCGCGCTCGGACAGCGCTGCGGTCGCGTCACTCTCGTCCCGCGGCGCGCGGTCGTCGGCGGTCATCGCACCCCTTCCCTCACCGGGCACGACGACGCCCGGCTCACCGGCCCAGACTACCGACGAATCACACCGCTGTCATTCGCCCGTTCGACGCAGTCGGCGCGGTCGAGGCGACACCGTCGGCGGGGCTGCGCCCGAGCCCGCGTCGACCACCGACCGGGCGGCGCTCCAGGCACAATGGTGACCATGCCCAGACCCCTCACCGATCTCGTCGCGCCGGACTGGGCCGAAGCCCTCGCTCCCGTCGAACCGACCGTGCACGCCCTGGGTGACTTCCTGCGCGACGAGCTGGCCGCCGGTCGCGGCTACCTGCCCGCGGGCAACCGCGTGCTGCGGGCCTTCGAGCAGCCGCTCGCCGACGTCCGGGTGCTGATCGTCGGGCAGGACCCCTACCCGACGCCCGGTCACGCGGTCGGGCTGTCCTTCGCCGTCGAACGTGACGTCCGGCCGCTGCCCCGCAGCTTGGCCAACATCTACCGGGAACTGCAGAACGACCTCGGCCAGGCGCCGGCCGAGCACGGGGACCTCAGCGCCTGGAACAGTCAGGGCATCATGCTGCTCAACCGGGTCCTGACGGTCCGGCCCGGTGCGGCCGGTTCCCACCGCGGCAAGGGCTGGGAAACGGTCACCGAGGCCGCGATCCGCGCCCTGGTCGCGCGCGACCGGCCCCTGGTGGCGATCCTGTGGGGTCGGGATGCGCAGAATCTGGCCCCACTGCTCGGTGACACCCCGCGGATCGCCTCCGCACATCCCAGTCCCCTGTCCGCCTCCCGCGGCTTCTTCGGATCACGACCGTTCTCCCGCAGCAATGCGCTGCTGGCGGAGCTGGGCGCGCCGGAGGTGGACTGGTCGCTGTCCTGACGCCGGCGCCCGCGATGTCTACGTGCCCCCGTCGCCGAGTGGCCGGAAATCGCCGTCATCCGGCCCGAATGAACGCCTCACCCGCACACTCGACACAGCAGACGCGTGACGACGCCGACTGCCAGACAGGCCCCGTCGCCGAGTGGCCGGAAATCGCCGTCATCCGGCCCGAATGAACGCCTCACCCGCACACTCGACGCAGCGAGCACTACCGGCGGCGGCCGATGTCTACGTGCCGCCTTCGTCGAGTGGCCGGAAATCGCCGTCATCCGGCCCGCATGAGCGCGCCACCCGCACACTCGGCACAGCGAGCCGGCTACCGGCGACGGTTGCGCCGTCGTCGTTCGCCCGGGCCCTTGGCGAACGGCCGGGCCAGGTTGTCACCCAGCACCACCCCCGCCGCCAGGGCGAGGATCACGGTCAGGGCGTTGAACAGCGCTGTCGCACCCGCCGCCAGATTGGATCCCTCGATAGCGATCCCGTACACCGCCTGGAAGATGCTCATGCCGGGGAACATGAACATGATGGACGGGATGGCGATCACCGAGGACGGGGCGTGCATCCGGAGGGCGACGACGCGGGCGGCCATGCCGATGAAGACGCTCGCGGCGGCGGGGGCGAGCCGGGCGCCGAGCCCCGTCCACCCGGCCCCCATCATCACGACGTAGGCCACCCCGGTGACGGCCGCCGTGGGCAGGAGTAGGTCCGGTCGGGTCTGCAGGGTGATCGCGATGAACACCGCCGAGAGCACCGACAGCACGAGAATCACCGGCCAGGGGAAGGTGCTGGCGATCATCACGTTGATGTCCAGCCGCGGCACCCCCAGGTTCACCCCCACCACCAGGGAGACCGCGATGCCCGCGGCGATCGCCGCGAACACGAGCATGGCCGACAGGTACCGTCCGGCCGCGCTGACCGGGAAGCCGTTGACCGCGTCCTGGGTGGCGGAGACCAGCCGCATGGTCGGCAGCAGCAGCACCAGGCCACCGGCGATGACGACGCCCTGGGTCACCGGAACGTGGGAGACCCACGCCACCTGGGCCAGGCCGGCGATCAGGGCGGAGGCGGCCGCCCGGCTGAAGAACTCGGGAATCCGCCAACTGCCCAGCCGCTGCTCGACGACGGTGACCAGCGCGGTGGTCACGAAGGACAGCAGCGCAGCGACCAGTCCCCCGCCCATGGTCAGCACCAGCATGGTGGTGAACCCGCCGGCGGCGAGGCGGACCGCCCAGCGCGGGAAGGGCTTGTGCCGGGAGGTGATCTGATCCATCCGGATCGCCGCGGTCTCCCGGTCCAGATCCCCGACGATGATGTCGGAGACCAGGCGGTGCAGGTCGGCGAGCGCCGCGTAGTTGTCCGACCAGGAACGGACCACGCGCAGCACGGTGATCGGGGTGATGTAGGGCCCGGCGTAGTTGATGGTGACGGACTGGTTGTTGATGTCCACGTCGACGTTGCGCAGCCCGAAGGAGGCGGTGACCGCGATGACGCTGGTCTCCACCTCGAGGGCGCCCGCGCCGTACCGGAACAGGGACTCGGCGAGCTCGAGGGCGAAGTCGAGCGTCTTGCGGGCGCTGTCCTCGACGGCGTCGACGCGGATCGTCGGGTTGGCGTACGGGCTGCCGGCGAGCCGTTCGACCAGGCTCATCGGCGCGGTGGGCGGGGCGTCCCCCTGGATCAACCGGCGCAGCACTCTCTTGGCGGCGTAGTTCGAGCGCGACTGCGCGGCGCCGGGCAGGGTGATCGGTCGGGTGGCCGGCCCCGGTTTGACGGCCATGATGCGCGTCGTGCGCCGGGTCGCCGGATCGCGGCTCTCGGTCCGGCGGGTCTGCCCGGTTTGCTGGTTCGCTGACACCTCGTCCTCTCCCGCGAGTATCCGTGCTTGCCTACCACAGGGCCGTCCCGGCGGCGGGCCGATCAGTCGATCAGTAGAACGGCTGGCGATGCCGGCGCCACCAGAGCTGCCGGAACGCCCGCTCGCCGATGCTGCTCCACGCCCGGTACGCCACCGGGTTGATCACCAGATCCCAGCAGCCGACGTAGTCGACCACGGTCTTCGTGAAGCTGGTCTTGAACAGGCCGAGCCCGTGATGCGGGTGGCTGGTGTCCTTGAGCCGGTCCGACGGCGGCGTGCCGCAGAAGTCGTAGGAGGTGACGCCCTCGGCCTTCAGGTCGTTGATGGCGGTCCACTGCACGAGGTGGGAGTCGCCGTAGGCCTTGCGCCGCGGGATCGAGCCGCCGTCCTTGTAGGTGCCCTTGTGGCCGTAGTTGATCACGAAGGCACCGACGGCCGGCGCTCCGTCCTCGAACACGAAGTACATCCGGCCCTGCCCGCGGTCGGCGAAGTTCTGCCAGAACCGGCGGTAGTAGTCGTAGGAGCGCAGTGCCACGTTGGCCTTGCCCTGCCCCACCTGCCCCATCATGGCGAACATCTGCCGGTAGGTGTCCTCGTCCGCCGGCATCCGGACCACCTCGACGCCCTCGCGCTGCGCGCGTCGGATGGCGTTGCGACCACGGGAATGCAGGGTGCGCAGCAGCTGCCGCTCGTCGGGGGCGACGTCGAGGACGGCGGTGCTGTCGTTCGGCTGGATGTTGAACGTCTTGACCAGTCCGGCGCGGGAGAACAAGGCCCGCGAGCGCTCGTCGTCGACGAGGTCCGGCTCGATCTTGACGGCGAAGACCCGCAGCCGCTCCCGGCGCACCAGCTCCTTGACGGCGTCGAGCGCGTCGATGACCGCCGCGGCATCCCCGACGTCGGGCCCCTTGATCAGGTACCAGAGCGTGCCGAGGACCGGGAACGTCTTCTCCAGGGCGAGGCAGGCGACGGTGGTCTCCCCGGACTCGAGCACCAGGTACCGCGGGGTCCAGCCGTACCGCTTCTTGACGTCGATGAAGGCCTCGGACTGCAACAGATTGCCGCCGCCGGGGTTGGCGAGCACGAGCTCGTCCCAGCGGGCGATCTCGCCGTCGGAGGCGAATCGGGCGGTGAAGGCGGGCAAGGAGAACCTCGGATCGTGACGGTGACGGGACGGCGTCCGCAGCCGAGCCGCCGAACAGTCTAGCGACGGGCGCGCACGGATCCCGTCAGGGTGGCACCGAGTCGGCCCCGCCGGCGGTCCGAGCCCCGTCGGCGGTCCGGCCCCGAGCCGCAGTCCCGAAGCGACGGTCCCGGCCGACCGCCCGGACCGCGCCGGCGAGAAGTCAAGGGTTTTCCCTCTACCGAGTCGCGGGCCCCGTCGGCCACGATGGTGCGACGGGGATATGACAACGAGTGGCGACGAGGGGTCGTCGTCGCTCGTGCGGGCGAGGGGGACCCGCCAGGCGGTGAACCGGTATGACGCGAACGCACGTCGTACCCGTTCACCGCCTCCCTCATGTCCGGCACCGGACGCACGGCCGCCGCGCGTCCCGTCCCTCCGGGTCCTCCCTCGGCGTTGGCTAGGGTGGCTCCTGCTGCCCGGACGACGAACGCCGGGCCGGGAGGAACGACCATGAGCGAGAACCTCGACGTCGGATTCGTCGAGGGCACGACGCCGGGCAAGTGGCTGCGCCGCTGGCGTGAACGCCATCCCGAGCTGCCCCTCACCGAGCACCCCCTCACCCAGCGGGACCAGCTGGCCGCCCTCACCGACGGCCGGGTCCGGCTCCTGCTCGGCCGAGACCTGCAGCGCACCGAGGCGATGCACGTGATCGACCTCTACGTCGAGGACATGGCCGTCGCCGCCGCCCGCGACCACGTCATCGCCGCCTTCGACGCCCTCACCCTCGCCGACCTGGCGCAGGAGACCGTGCTGGACCCCGGTGATCTGAGCACCGCCGCGCTGCTGGACGTGGTGGCCACCGGAGCCGGGATCGCCGTCCTGCCCCTCCCGCTGGCCCGCGTCGTCAACAACCGCGCGGTGGTGCTGCGACCCGTGATCGACGCCGAACCGACCCGGGTGGGCGTCGCGTGGTGGGCCGCGGACGAGGACCCGGTGATCGAGGAGTTCATCGGCGTGCTGCGCGGCCGTACGGCGAGCAGTTCCCGTCAGCCGTTGGCCGGGGGTGCATCCGATTCCGGGCGGAAGCCGCAGCCGCGCCGGTCTGACGGGCCCCGCACGGGAAAGGGCCGCAATCAACGCGGCCGGGGCCGACGTCGTTGATGTCGGGACTTCCTGACGCTCTCAGTTGCCCGTCGGCAGCAGTTCGGCGATGAGGGCTTCGACCCGGCGCTTGATGTCGTCGCGGATCGGCCGGACGGCGTCCACGCCCTTGCCGGCAGGATCCTCCAGCTCCCAGTCCTCGTACCGCTTGCCCGGGAAGATCGGACAGGTGTCGCCGCAGCCCATGGTGATGACGACGTCCGCGTCCTTGACCGCCTCGGTGGTGAGGATCGTGGGCGTCTCGCGGCGAATGTCGATGCCCTCCTCGAGCATCGCCTCCACCGCCGCGGGGTTGACCTGATCGGCGGGCTCCGAGCCGGCGGAGCGGACCTCGATACCGCCCGCGGAGAGGCGGGTCAGGTAGGCGGCGGCCATCTGGGAGCGCCCCGCGTTGTGGACGCAGACGAACAGGACGGCGGGCCTGGTGTCGGTACTCATGCTCTCTTCTCTCGATGCAGGCGGATCTCAAGCGACAGGCGCGATCAACGGGGCGGTGGCTCGGCGACGGCGAGCGCGCCTCAGGCTGGATCGATGCCCCGACGCTCAGCATCCGTGCTGTATCGAAGAATGTCAATCCAAGCCATACTGGGGAGATGCACGCCGCCGAGACGCTCGCCGCCACCGAGGAGATCCTCCCCTGCACGCCCACCCGCCTGGAGGCGCTGGACGAGGCGGCGGCTGCCCGGGCCGCCGCCGTGCTGAAGGCACTGGCCGACCCGACCCGGCTCCGGCTCGTGTCCATGGTGCGGTCGTCCGCCCGGGAGTGCTGCGTCTGTGAGTTGAGCGAGCCGTTCGACCTCAGCCAGCCGACCATCAGCCACCACCTCAAGCTGCTCGTCGATGCGGGGGTCCTGCGGCGGGAGCGCCGGGGAACCTGGAGCTACTACTCGATCGTCCCGGGCTCCGTCGAACCCGCCCTGACGGCCCTGCAGACACTGCAGTAGCCCGCGTCCCAGGGAACGGTCACCAGTCCACCGCGCCCCCGGTCGACATGCGGGCAGACCCGCGGTCACAGGCGGAGCGTGCGTTTGATGTCCTTGAGCAGCAGCACCAGGTGCAGCTCGTCAGTGGGACTCTGCTCGAACTCCGGCACCAGGTGACGGTAGAAGTCACGGGCGGTCTGCGACTCGGCATGCACCAGGAGGCCACGGCAACCGATGCCGTCCGACAGTGTGGCCAGCCGGGAGATGACGTCGATCAGGAGCCCGGCACCGAGGCCTCGCCCTTCGTGCTCGAGGTCCACACCGAGCCGCGCGAGCAGGGCAACCGGCTGCGGATATCGTCCGGCGCCCTTGCGCAGGCGTTCCGGCGCTTCGCTGATCGCCAGGTGAGCCATGCACCAGGCGTAGTACGCGACCACACGGTCCGAGTCGGATTCGGTGACGACGAAGACCTTGGTCGTTCCCGTCGACGTCGACTGCGCAGCGTTGCGCCGCAGCCACTCGGTCTGTTCGGCTGAACCGCATGCGAAGGCGTCGAGGACATGGGCCGGCCCCAACGGCTCAGGCTCCCGGTAGCTCATCCGCCGAACGGCGAAGGCCGGCGGAACAAGGCGGCCAGACCGGGCAGCTCACGCGCGGGTCGTGCGTTGAGGTCCTCCCACTGCTCGAGCGCCGTCGCGTCGAGCCCGAACGACTGACGGTCGGCCAGGACACGGCGGGCGGCCTCCGACGCGTGCGTGACGACGAATTCGGTCAGATCGGTGCCCGATACCGCCACTGCTCGGTCGATCAGCGCTCGCTCCTCGCCGGTCGTCCGCAGTTCCATCCGCCGACTGCGACGGCGGTCACCTGGGTCAACCATCGTCTCCTCCTGTACGTCCATCGTACGGCCGGCCGTCAACAGGAACCCGTGCCGCCGGCGTCGTGAACGTGGATCTCCCGGGGCCGGTGCGCTGGCGCCGTCGCCGGGCGCCGGACAGAATCGAGCCATGACCGCCGTCACCGCCGCGTCCCCCGTCGCCCCGATGCTCGCCAAGGCCGTCGCGGCCGTGCCCGAACCGGACAGCGTGCCGGGCGGCCTGCAGTACGAACCGAAGTGGGACGGCTTCCGGGCCATCATCTACGCCGACGGGAACGACGTGCAGATCGGCAGCCGCGGGTCGAAGATGCTGACCCGGTACTTCCCGGAGGTGGTCGCCCAGATCGCCGCGCAGGTCATCGTGCCGTGCGTGCTCGACGGCGAGCTGATCGTGCGGACCGGCGAGCGCGGTTCCGAACGGCTGGACTGGGAGGCCCTGAGCCAGCGCATCCACCCGGCCGCCAGCCGGGTCAACCGCCTGGCGGAGGAGACGCCGGCGTCGTTCGTGGCGTTCGACCTGCTGGCCGAATCGGGCACGAGCCTGCTGGATGAACCGTTGTCCGAGCGCCGCGCTCGGTTGGAGAAGCTGGTCGGCCCACTGGAAGCTCCCCTGCACCTGAGTCAGACCACGGACGACGTCGCGACCGCTCGGCGCTGGCTGGAGGAGTTCGAGGGGGCCGGCCTGGACGGCGTCGTCGCCAAGGGGCTCGCCTCGCCGTACACCCCGAACAAGCGGACCATGCTCAAGGTCAAGCACCACCGCACCGCCGACGTCGTGGCGCTGGGCTACCGCGTCCACAAGAGCGGGCGCGGTGTCGGGTCGATCCTCGTGGGCCTCTACCACGACGGGACGCTGCTGAGTGTGGGCGGGGTGTCCGCGTTCAGCGACGCGCGCCGACTGGAGCTGATCGACGAACTCGACGACGTCGTCGAGCGGGACGTGCACGGCGATCCGGTCACCGGCGAGGGTGAGCGCAACCGGTTCTCCTCGAACAAGGACACGTCGTTCGTCCGGCTGCGGCCCGAGCGGGTGCTCGAGGTCCAGTACGACCAGATGGAGGGGATGCGGTTCCGGCACACCGCCCAGTTCGCCCGATGGCGGCCGGACCGGGACCCGGCGTCCTGCACCTACGACCAGCTCGAGGTCCCGGTCGCCTGGGACCTGAACGACGTGCTGCTCTGAGCGTCAGTCCTGCACCGGGGCCGGCTTCCTCGCCCTGCTCGGCTGGACCCGCGGCGGCTCCCCCGGCATCTTCGGGAAGTCCGGTGGGAACGCCAGCTCGCCCAGTCCGGCGTCGAGGTCGCGCTGCCACCAGCCCAGTGCCGTGTCGAGCCGGCCCGGGGAGGCGTGCATGTCCGCCCACGGGTCGCCGACGGTGGTGACCCGGTTCGGCACGGTGGCGATGGTCAGCTCCCGCGGGTCGACGTCGTCGAGCTCGTCCCAGGTGACCGGGCACGAGACGGAGGCGTGCGGCAGGGCGCGGGGGCTGTACGCGCCGGCGATGGTGCGGTCGCGGTTGGCCTGGTTGAAGTCGACGAAGATCTTCGTCCCGCGCTCCTCCTTCCACCAGCTGGTGGTGACCGCGTCGGGCATCCGGCGTTCGAGTTCCCGGCCGATGGCGATGACGGCGTGCCGGACCTCGAGGAACTCGTGCGCCGGTTCGATCGGGGCGTAGACGTGCAGGCCGCGGTTGCCCGAGGTCTTCAGGTACCCGGTCAGGCCGGCCTCGGTGAGCACGGCGCGCAACGCGTGTGCGGCGGTGACCGCGTCGGCGAACCCGGTGCCCGGTTGCGGGTCGAGGTCGATGCGCAGCTGGTCCGGGTGGTCGGGGTCGACCGCGCGGGAGGCCCACGGGTGGAAGACGACGGTGTTCATCTGGGCGGCCCAGACGGCGGCGGCGATCTCGGTGAGCACCACCTGCGGGTGGGACCGGCCGCTCGGGTAGGTGACGGTGACGGCGTCGACGTAGTCCGGGGCGCCGCGCGGCGGGTTCTTGGAGAAGAACTCCTCCCCCGTCACGTCGCCGGAGAACCGCTGCAGGGAGACGGGCCGGCCGCCGTTCGCGGCCAGGAAGGGCTCGGCGACGGCGATCAGGTAGTGCGCCAGATCCAGCTTGGTCAGCCCGGCGTCGGGCCACAGCACCCGGGTGGGGCTGGAGATCCGCACCTGCCGGTCACCCTCCGGACCGGGCACCGTCAGGACGGTCGCGTCCTTCTCCTTCGCCATGGGTGTCTCCTGTTCGGGCGGCGGTCTCGCCGGCGAGATCGTCGAGATCGTCGCGAAGTCCGGCATCCGCTTGATGCCGGGAGAGCAGGCCGGCCAGGTCGGCCCTCGTGAAGAACTGTGGACGAGCGGCGCGCACGGGACTGATCTCGGCGACCGGCCTGCCGTGCACGGTGACAGTGATGCGGCTGCCGTCGGACACCCGACGCAGGACCTCGGCCGTGTGATTGCGGAGCTCCTGGACCGCGACCGTGCTCATGTGCGCGAGCGTAGCGCATCGGTCACGAGCCGAGCAGGTCCGGTTTCCCCGGCCTGCGTACTGTGAACCGCTTCACAGAAGGCGGTTTCCGGCCTAGGCTCGCAGGACGGGCGCCGATGCGTTGCTGGGCCGCAACCGACGTCTCGTTCCAGTACCAGTCAACGACGACGGTGAAGGAGACATCATGGCGGACAACCGCGGAGTCAGCTACATGAGCCCGGGGAAGGTCGAGGTCCACGACATCGACTACCCCACGTGGGAACTGAAGGACGGTCCGGGCGTCAACCCGGCGAACGTGGGCAGGAAACTGCCGCACGGGGCGATCCTGAAGGTCGTGACCACCAACATCTGCGGCTCGGACCAGCACATGGTCCGCGGCCGGACCACCGCCCCGCCGAACCTGGTCCTCGGCCACGAGATCACCGGTGAGGTGATCGAGACGGGGCCCGGCGTCGAGTACATCAAGGTCGGCGACCTCTGCTCGGTGCCGTTCAACATCGCGTGCGGCCGCTGCCGCAACTGCAAGGAACGCAAGACCGGCATCTGCCAGAACGTCAACCCGGATCGGCCCGGCAGCGCCTACGGGTACGTGGACATGGGCGGCTGGGTCGGCGGCCAGGCCGACTACGTGATGGTGCCCTACGCGGACTGGAACCTGCTGAAGTTCCCGGACAAGGACCAGGCGATGGAGAAGATCCTGGACCTGACCATGCTCTCGGACATCTTCCCCACCGGGTTCCACGGCGCGGTGACCGCCGGCGTCGGGGTCGGCTCCACCGTCTACGTGGCCGGGGCCGGACCGGTCGGGTTGGCCGCAGCCACGAGTGCGCAGCTGCTCGGGGCCGCCGTCGTCATCGTCGGCGACATGAACGCGCAGCGGCTGGAACAGGCCCGCAGCTTCGGTTGCGAGACGATCGACCTCTCCGAGGGTGATCCGGTCGACCAGATCGAGCAGATCCTCGGGGTGAACGAGGTGGACTGCGGCGTCGACGCCGTCGGGTTCGAGGCGAAGGGCCACGGTCGCGGCGCGCAGGAGGCGCCGGCCACCGTGCTGAACACGCTGATGGACGTCACGGCCGCCGGCGGGGCGCTGGGCATCCCGGGCCTGTACGTCACCGGCGACCCGGGCGGCATCGACGAGGCGGCGCAGAAGGGCTCGCTGTCCCTGTCCCTGGGCACCGGATGGGCGAAGTCCCTGTCCTTCACCACGGGTCAGTGCCCGGTGATGAAATACCACCGCGGGCTGATGCAGGCGATCCTGCACGACCGGGTGCAGATCGCCAAGGCGGTCAACGCCACGGTGATCAGCCTGGACGAGGCGCCGCAGGCCTACGCCGACTTCGATTCGGGCGCGGCCAAGAAGTACGTCATCGACCCGCATGGGTCCGTCGCCGCCTGACGCGGCGTCGGACGGGGGAAATCGGGGGAACAAGGGGGGACAGCAGGGGCCGGACGCAACGATGCGTCCGGCCCCTGCCGCCTGCCTGGAAGGAGTGCGGCGACCCCGTAGCACTGCCTTCCTCCTATGGAAGGCGCCTCCGAGCGCCACGCCGATTCGGGAACGGAGGCGAGGCGCCTCTACTGTGGTGCTTGCAGAAGGAGAGGGGACAGGCTGTGAAGATCTCGGTGATCGGGTGCGGGTATCTGGGGGTGGTGCACGCGGCGTGCATGGCCCGGCTGGGACACGACGTGGTCGGGGTCGACGTGGACGAGCGGAAGATCGCCGCCCTGCAGTCCGCGGCGGCACCGTTCTACGAGCCGGGACTGAACGAGCTGCTCGCCGACATCCAGGCAGGCTGCACCGCCCACGGTGCCGGTACCGGCGCCGGCGCCGGGAGTCTGCGGTTCACCACCGACCTGGAGCAGATCGCCGGGGCCCGGGCGCACTTCGTGTGCGTGGGCACCCCGCAGCGCAAGGGTGAGAACGCCGCCGACCTGCGGTACGTCGACGCCGCCTTCGCGTCCGCCGCCGCGTACCTGGCCCCCGGGGACCTGATCATCGGCAAGTCGACGGTCCCGGTCGGCACCGCCGGGCGCCTGGCCGAGGACCTGCACCGCACCGTGCCCGAAGCGCGGCTGGTGTGGAACCCCGAGTTCCTGCGCGAAGGCCACGCCGTCACCGACACCCTGCACCCCGACCGGCTCGTCTACGGCATCCCCGACGACGAGCACCGGGAGACCACCGCGGCCGTGCTGGACGAGATCTACGCCGCGCCGCTGGCCGGTGGGTCCGCCCGGCTGGTCACCGACTACCCCACCGCCGAGCTGGTCAAGACCGCCGCCAACTCGTTTCTGGCCACGAAGATCTCCTTCATCAACGCGATGGCCGAACTGTGCGAAGCGGCCGGCGCGGACGTCACCGAGCTGGCCGACGCGATCGGCCTGGACGACCGGATCGGCCGGAAGTTCCTCAACGCCGGGCTCGGCTTCGGCGGCGGGTGCCTGCCCAAGGACATCCGGGCCTTCATGGCCCGGGCCGGGGAGCTCGGCGCGGACCAGGCCCTGACGTTCCTGCGGGAGGTCGATTCCATCAACATGCGCCGCCGGATCCGGATGGTCGAACTGGCCCGGGAGGTGTGCGACGGCTCGTTCCTGGGCAAGACCATCACCGTTCTCGGTGCCGCCTTCAAACCCGAGAGCGACGACGTGCGGGACTCCCCCGCCCTGAACGTCGCCGCCCAGATCCAGCTCCAGGGCGGCAACGTCGTCGTCACCGACCCTCAAGCCCTCACCAACGCCGAACAGCGATATCCCGACCTGCGGTACGAGCCAGACCTGCAGTTCGCGCTCGCCGGCGCTGACGCCGTCCTCCTGCTGACCGAATGGGGGGATTACACCGGCCTGGACCCGGAGAAGACGGCGACCCTGGTCCGTGCCCGCCGGATCCTGGACGGGCGCAACGTGCTCGACCCCACCACCTGGCGGGCCGCCGGCTGGACCTACCGGGCACTCGGCCGCCCCTGACGAGATCCCCGGGTGCAACGGTGTTCGCCAAACCTCAGACACCGTTGCATTCGGCGGCCAGCTCTGTCACCCGTGGCCGCGCTGGCTCGCCCTCGTCACGGTGGAGCAATCCGGAACAGCAAAAAAAGAGGGATCATGGACAGAGCCAGCGTACGTTTTGGTGATCTTCGCGTAACGGACGCAACACGGATTGATGTGAACTGCGAACTCCGTGGCGGCCCGCAGGACGGATCCTACCCTCTCTGGTTTGAGTTCAGCCAGCCGATAGGACTCACGCAAGACTCGATCGCCATCGCACTTTCAACGTTGTGCGGAAGAGCGTTCGAGCGGATCGAATTGGATCTCAGCCCCTCGGACGAAACCGCGAGAGCAATCGAAAAGTTCACCCTCGCCGAAGTGAAGACTTCCGGGCGAAGGGCAATGCAGTCGTCAAAGCGAAAAGGCATTCTTCTGAGTTTCAGCGGAGGCTTCGACTCCTTGGCAGCGTACTCTCTCATGCCTCGTGACACAAGGCTCGTTTCGATGGACTTCGGGGGAAGGTTCGGTCGAGAGCGAGAATTCTTCCAGCATTTCGATACGCTCACTGTCTCGACAAACCTGTTGGAGACGCCGCTCAAGAACAACTCCTGGTCCTTCATGGGATGCGGAGCAATTCTCGCTGCTGCCCATTCACGTGCCAAGTACCACACATTCGGGAGCATCCTCGAGGCAAGTCCGGACAATCTTCGACAGACCCCGGCGGCCGCAGCCAACAAGACGTTCCCCCCTTTTCACATGGCTGGACTGACCAACGCCCCATACGTGGCTGGCCTGACTGAGGTGGGCACGCTGATCGTCCTGGCGCACTACCACCCCGACCTCATCGCACCATCTTTACGATCCCTCGCGAGCCCCGGTGAAGAAAAGCTCTACCGAAAGAAGGTCCTCGCTCGAGTGGTTTCTGCACGCTTCGGATGGGATATCACTACTCCGGACGTCACTAAACCCTCTACTCCACACTTTTCCTTCGGGCAGAACTTCGCTCTCGACTTCCTCTCTATCTATGTTGCTCGCCACGGTGGCCCAGATTTGGCGGACGAGTTGGTCTCAGGCATTCCAGATCACATCTTGGCCAGTTCCAGCAGGTTGCACCTCACGTTCTACGAACGCGCAGATACGACGCTCTACCTGAATTTTCCTGCCGATCTCGCGGCTGGGCTGGCACGGAATCTTGCGAGCGCCGGTGTGCGTCCATACACCGAATTGGACTGGGTAGAGTTTCAACAGGTTCGTTCGCTGCTCGCTCCCTACCACCCGGTTGTTGTCACTTGATCACCGGACCTGCACCAAGGTTCGCCAAGATTTTCGCGATTGTCCGCTGTCCACTACCGCCCGGTGACGGCGAGACGGACCCCACGGGACCCGGGCGCTGCAGCGCCGAAAATCCTTAGACTGATCGGATGCCCTCAGCCAACTGTCGTCCCCGTCGGCTCGTGCTTCGGGGCACCTGCGTTGTGGTGGTCACCTTCCTGGTGTGGCTGGTGGCCTGTCTCGCGCTCTTCGTCGGCGTCGAGTCGGGTTTCGCTCCGCATACCGATGCCGTGGTCATGTTGGGTGGCGCCAGCCGGGAGCGGTTGCCTGTCGCCGATGACGTCCGCGCCGCGACCGGCATGCCGATCCTCGTCCTTTCGCACACGGACACTCTCGGCAACGCAAGCGCCGACGCGCGATGTCGGCGCAGTCCTCAGCCCACCGGGGAGATCTGCTTCCGACCCGTTACCGATGACACTGGCGGCGAGGCGCGAGCGATCGGCAAGCTGATCGCTCAGCACCACTGGACCTCGGTCACCGTGGTGACATCCCGATACCACGCGACGCGCGCGCGGATGCTGATCGGTTCCTGCACCGACGCGCGGATCAGCATGGTGGTCAGCGAACCGCAGCTGAATCCGTGGCAGTGGTTCGAGCGATTCGTCTCCGAGAGCGGAGGGCTGGTCGAAGCCGTCCTCGCACCGCCTTGCTCCTGAGACCATCATGGCAGGTCAGGTGGCGAAAACGGGAAGAGTGCACTACGTTGAAATCGACGAAAATTTTCTCGGTTTCTGGGGGAACCATGTTCACGGTCATGCCCGTCTTTGGCACGCGTCCGGAGGCCATCAAGATGGCTCCGATCATCAAGGCGATCGAGGCTGCTGACGACCTCGAGTGCGTAGTCACGGTGACCGGTCAACATCGCGAGATGCTTGATCAGGTCCTCAAGTTGTTCTCCATCACGCCCGCGCACGACCTGAATATTATCCAGCCCAGCCAGACCCTGGCGGGCATCATGGCGCGGACTCTGACCGGTCTGGATCTCCTGTTCGCTACCGCGCGGCCCGACGTGGTCCTCGTGCACGGTGACACGACGACGTCCACGGCAGCAGCCCTGGCTGCATTCCAGCGGCAGATCCCCGTAGTACACGTCGAAGCCGGGCTTCGCAGCGGCGACCTGGCCTCGCCCTTTCCGGAGGAAGCGAACCGCCGGATCACCGGACAGATCTCGTCCCTGCACCTCGCCCCCACGTATACCAGCCGGGAGAATCTCATCCGGGAGGGCGTCGACCCTCGGCAGATCGCCGTCACCGGCAACACCGTCATCGACGCACTCCTGAGCACGGCCGGCCACCAGGTGGCCTTCACGGAGCCGAGGCTGGAACAGCTCGCTGCGTCCGGTCGCCGCGGCATCCTCGTCACCACGCACCGCCGGGAGAACCACGGGGAGACGATGCGCGGCATCGGCCGTGCACTGGCCAGGATTGCGCGCACCGAACCGGACGTCGTCATCGTTCTACCCATGCACAAGAACCCCGCTGTCCGGCAGGCTATTCGTCCTCACGTCACCGGCCTCGACAATGTCATCATCACGGAGCCGTTGGGCTACGCGGAGTTCACCCGCATGCTTTCTGTGGCCCACCTGGTCCTCACTGACTCGGGGGGCGTCCAGGAGGAGGCACCGAGCTTGGGCAAGCCGGTCCTGGTGATGCGGGAGAACACTGAACGTCCCGAGGCGGTCACCGCGGGGACCGTGCGTCTGATCGGGACCGATGAGCGAGCCATCGTCAACGAGGTGTCGCTTCTCCTCCACGACCCGGTGCACTATACGGCCATGGCGCAGGCGGTGAACCCTTACGGCGACGGCATGGCAGCCGAGCGGTCCGTGGCTGCGTTGCTGCACCTGCTCGGCCGAGGTACCCGGGTGCCCGACTTCCAGCCGAAGGCCGCCCTGGTAGGCGCGTCAGCGGCCACCATGGCGTCCGATTCCCTGGTTCTCGCGCCGGGCGCCGCCCTCGATGACGGATCGGGACTGTTGGCCGCGTCGTGACCGCACCCCGATCGCTGGCCGTGATCCTGCTGGTCACGGGAGTCGCCCTGAGCGGTTGTTCCGCCTCCACGGGCCGCCCCGGGGATTCTTCACGAGGGCCGCGTTCGGCCGGCGCGCACTTCCGGCTGTTCGACAACACGTACTACCGAGACAGCGACCTGAGCGCCTGCCGCACCTCGACGTCGTACACGGTGTACGAGAGTAGGGTCATGGCGTTGACGGGCCAGACATCAGCGAAGCAGGAGTTGGCACTGCCCGATCGCGCCGCTTACCAATCCATGCTGCGTCGTGCCGTCGACCGTGGCGGCCCGGTGATCCTCGACTTCGAGACACTCTATCTGAAGGGCGCGAGGCACGTGGCCGAGCGCCGGTACGACAAGCTGAAGCGCTTCCTGACCTGGACCCGGCAGGTCTTCCCCAATCGCATCGTGGGCGTCTACGGCGTCCTGGGCAACACCGACCCGGCGCATCGGGATCTCGCGAAGGCGCTGGCTCCGCTGCAGGATGCCTTCTTCCCGACCCTGTACACCACCCGCAGCTCGTTCACCGCTTGGCGGGCACATCTCGACTCCGTACGCGCCGAGGCCCAACGGGTGGATCCGGCCAAGCGGATTTATCCGTTCATCTGGCCGCAGTTCCACGCCGCCGCTTCCCCCACCAAAGCCCTGCTTCCCCGGGCTATGTGGCGAAGCGAGGTGGAGGCAGTGGCGCAGACGATGGATGGCGCGGTCGTGTGGTCAGGAGCCCGGAACGCCGGCTCCTCCACCTGGGCGCGAGACACCTGCGCGGTCATGTCGACGACGGCCTGAGGCCACCGTGCTCGCCGAGATCTCATCTCCCGGCGAGCGCAAGGGTCAGGCGGGCACCTGGGTGATCCCCAGACGTGCCGTGGCGAGAAGCCGGACCAAGTTGATCCACTCGTCGCTGGACTCGTCGAACTGGCCGCGGATGCGCAGGACGTCAGCGTTCAAGTCCTCCGCGAAGAGCACCGCCACGGCGATCAGCGGGAAGATCTGCACCAGCTCCGACCCCCGCGTGTCCGCGTGCAGCCACGCGTTGGACGACAGGGTCATGCGGTTGAGTCCGCGCATCGATCCGGCGCTGCGGTCGGATCGCTGGATGGCCAGCTGCGCTTCGTTTCCCAAGTTCAGCGACGGGGCTGGTTCGTCCGTCCAGTGCACGTCCAAGGTGCGCGAACCGATTGGAAGTGCCTTGGGGTAGTACTCGATCGGTGACGGCGTTGTCCACACGGGTTGCATGGACGCCTCGATCGCGTGCGCCACCACGGGGGAGAACTTGTGCACGACCTGGAACCGGCCACTGGCGTATCGCCCGAAGGTCAGCGCGAGCGCCACCGCTTCGCGGTCGGCATTCATAGCGACGGGACCGGCGTCGAACCACAGGGAACGGATCGGCGGCTCCGCGTCGTAGTCCTCGGGATTGGCAGTGAAGCCGACGTGCCCGATGTACTCGCTTCCCCACGTGATGATCATCGTGCCAGCTCCTGCAGATCGAATTCGCGTTCGGTGGTCATGTCGTGCAACGCGGTTTCCAGCTCTTCGGCGAGCAACAGGTTGACCACGGCCCACCCCTGCTCCGCCTGCAGTCGATCGGCTTCTCGTAGGTCCGCGAATCGCATCAGGCAGAAGATGCGTTCCCTCCCATCGCTGTCGAACCGCAGGACGCGGTGGTCGATCGTCTGCGCGGGTCGGTCAACGACGCTCTCCAGTTCGATCCAACCGAGCACCTGCCTCTTCGTCGCACCCACCTCCGTCGCATATTCCTCAAGGACGTTCTGGAGCGCGGTGACTTCGGGTGCGACTGCAGAGGTCCGGATCGCGGATTCCTGGGCGAGGGCCGACTGGTCCGCCGGACTGACCGGGAGACGGCGTGTCGTGCTGATCACACACTGAGCGCCGCTGGCTCGTAGCACGAGCATGTCGGCGAGCGTGGCGTCCTCCAGCTCTCCCCATAGCCTCCGTTGGGTCCCGTTCTCATCGCGTTCGATCAACCAGGAGCTCATCCGGTCGATGAAATCCCACGGCAGCTCGCCCTCTCCGGTCACCATCACACTGACGGTCCGTCGCACGAGGTGATCAGGTAGGTAAGGAAGAAGGGCCTCCAGGTCGTCCATGCCACGTACCGGCACGTAGTCGTCTTTGCGCTCCGCCAACATCTTGTCGCCGCCCCACTTCGTGGTGCGGTAGGTGAACATCAAGTTCGTCTGCCTGGCGGCGTTCCCCTGAGCAGCACCGTCCGTAACGGTGATGCGGCCGGCATGGGTGCGCCGGAGCATCATGATCTCGCCAGCGTGGTTCATCACGACGCCTGACCGGATCATGCGCAGGGCGAGGTTGTTGTCGACACCGCTCGTCAGCGATTCGTCGTACCTCAGTCGGCGGACGATGTCGGTCTGCACCAGCCAGGTGCCGTGGCCGGGTGCTCCGCCAGTCTCGAAGATGGTTCCACTGTTCAGCTTCTTCGAGGCGACGATCTCCATCGCACCGGTGTGGTCATCGAAATTGACGAACGAGCCGAAGGACCCGTGGGCACCCGAATGAATTGCCTGGAAGTGGCGTTCGAGCCGCCACGGCGTCATCAGGTCGTCGTCGTCGTGCACCGCGGTGTAGAACCCTCGCGCTTCATCGGCGGCCTTGTTGCGGGCAGCCGATATGCCACCTTGTTGCTGGTAGAAGTAGCGGATCCGTGGGTCACCGAATTGCTCGACCACCTCGCGGGTGTGGTCGGTGGAACCGTCGTCCACGACGATGATCTCGAAATCCTGCAGGGTCTGTGCCAGCACCGACTGGATGCTTTCGCGCAAGAACTCCGCTCGGTTGTAGGTGCAGATCGCGACGGTGACCAGCGGGGGCGCGTCCGGTAACCGGTACTGCCACACCGGCACATTCCGGGCGAACGTCTTGTCCTCGTACACGATCTTCTTGTTCGCTTCGACGGCCGCGGCGCCTTCGGGGGTCTGGACGACGCCCGCCCGGGTGGGAGCGTGCCACATGTGATACATCCGCACTCGGGGATCATCGATCCACAACAGGCGGTGGCCGGATCGTTTGACCCGATTGGCGAAATCGATGTCCTCCCCGCCATACGTGTGCATCCGCTCGTCGAAGCCGCGGACGCGCGCGAAGGCCTCTCTGGTTGCGGCCATCATCCCGCCCATACCCCACCGCGGACGGAGTCGCGATTCCCGTTCGAAGACCTGCCAGGGCTGGTCGTCGTCCGGTACGTCCGTGTCAGACCAGTGCTCGGGCAAGTCTCGACACTGCAGCAGCAGGGCGAGAGTCGGGTCAGCGAGGGACATCTGTCCGATGACCGCCATGGCCTCAGGACTGAAGATCATGTCGGCGTCGGTGGACACGAGAACCCGTCCCCGGGACACGGCGAATCCCGCGTTGAGAGCGCGTGATCGTGACCACGGGCCGTCGACGTCGGTGTACACGTAGCGCGCACCGAGAGACTCCAGACGCCGCTGGGTCTCCGCGTGTTCGGTCGACCCGTAGTCCGAGACGATCACCTCACCGGAGAGCGGACCGAAGGAGCGCTGGATCGACCGCACGGCCAGTTCGAGGCGACGGATCCCCCAGTCGCGGAAGCCGATCACCACGGACATGTCGATGGATGACGTCATCGTTCTCCTCCTTCGGGCAGTGCCGACATCACGTGGATCTGCGGCCCGTCCGAGCGGCCGAGAGCGGGGCCGAGCCGCAGCCATGCCCGGCCGAAGACGTCGCCGTGCAGCGGTTCCCGGCCCGGCCAGGACAGCGGGGTGATCTGCAGGCCACTGACCGGCTCATCGGAATGGAGGCGACCTACGGTGACCGGACCCACGCCACTGGCCGGAGGCGCGTAGACGTAGTGCTCGTCGAGTGCCGCCGACCAGAACACCTGCGGGCACGAGGCAGTGATGTCATCTCCACTCGGTGCCTGGACATGCACGATCAGCACCGCCGACTTCAGCTGCACCGGTCGCCGGTAGTCGAGCACGAGGTCAACCGCCTGTCGTGGCACATCCCAGTGGAAGACGAAACCAGACTCGGTACGGACGGGAGAGGATGCGCTGTGTTTCACCGCTGCCTTTCGGATCGGGTCGGATGGAGATGTCGTCAATTCAGGGTCCGGCCGTCGAAACGAGCAGACCGGAGTGGCCATCGTGGTCGGTACCGTCGCCGGCCGGGTCCTCCGCGTGCCGGAGTTCTCCCGCCAAGAAGGACCGAGTGATTTCCGCGAGAACTGCGCGTGCAGCCACCGCGTTCCCGGACTCCGAACGGAAGGCCAGCGGCTTTCGACTGAGGGGGCTGCCCTCGTCCACAAGTCCCCACACGGGCCGGCCGGACCCTGCGTAGTCCGAGTACTTGGACGGCAGGAACGGGTTGATGGGCAATTCCGCGCCGGTCGTCACGTCATTGACCAGAAGCACGTCGAACCGTCGGCAGAGATTGAGGAACTCCAAGTACGGTCGGTAAGAGTTGCTGATCACGACATCGTCGATGCCCATCGCCGCTGCCGCGGTCCGCAGTTGATCCGGTTGCTTGCTGAAGACATGCAGGCGGGTGTGCCTCCGGACGGATGCGGAGGAGTTGGCCAGAGCGGTGAGCACTTCGCCGAGGCCGCGATTGTCGTAGAACGCACCGAAGTACCCGATGTTCACCACTCGTGGGGACAGCACGTACGAGGACTCGGTGACCGTATACCCGTGAGCCGGCGGTGTCGGGTGGGGCCTGACGACCGCCCGTTCCCGCACTCGTGTGCGCAGCGACGGATCCTCGATGTACGAGACCATGAAGTCGAGCTGGTTCTCGTTCGTGAAGATCAGCTCGTCGGCCAGCGCATAGGCCAGGTACTCACACCACGTGAACAGACTGTCTTCGCGGGGGGGCGTGAATCCCGCTGCCTTGATCGCTGAGGAGAACCGCTTCCGCAGAACGTCCTTGGGCATCGTGCCGGGTCGCGGCGCCCCATCGGCGCCGAAGGACAGCGGATCGGAGAACTCCGCCGTCCATACGACGTCGGGGTGCTCGGCCTTGAACAGGCCCGCCAAGAAGTGCGATCCTGCCCACAGCACCCGGCTGTAGAGCGTCTCGTAGCCGCCCGCCTTGCTGGCGAGGCGATTCGCTTCTGCTAGCCCTTTCTCCACGAACTGCCGAATCGCCGGCCATCCGGCGAAAGAGGCCGGAGCGTCGATGACGGTCTCCGTGGCGATGTAACGGCCCGCGATCGTCCGCAGGCTCGGATCGGTGCGCCGCACCGAGCTCATGTCGTTGAGGATGACGTCCACCACTCTGCCGCGTTCAGCGATTGCCTTGGCGGCGACAGTGGCGCTCGTGTCCTCGAACGGAACGAAGCAGTAGCTGATGGCCAGGTGCTTCGCCAGACCAGCGTTCACCTCGCCCCAAGGGAAGTCCCGGATGCCCGTCGCGACCACGGCGTCGACGACATGCCTCCGTTCCCCGGGATTTGCCTGCAGGAACCGCCTGATAAAACCCACCTGGGCGCGGATGAGCGAGAGAAGCATGGCGTCGGCTCCCGCCCCGGTCCACGTACGCCGCTGTTCCAGGTCGATGATGACGTCGAGCCGCTGGCGCACCGCGAAGTCGAAGTCCTGGTGCTGGCGCGAGACGGAGCCGGCGCTGAGCTGCCGGAAGTAGGCGGACTCGCTCGCAATGTCACCGACGACGCCGGTGAACTCCCGGCTGAGGGCCACGGCCGCCATGTAGCAGATGTCCTCACCGCTTCGCAGGTGTTCCGCATAGCGATGCTGCCGGGCGACGGCGGTGGGGATCAGCTTGCAGGCGTTGAAGCCCAAGAGCGTGACCGCCGAGACGAGGGGGAACGGCCTCGCCGCTCGCGCCGTGATCTGGAGGTTCAGCGGGTTGTTCGCATCCTCGCCCCCACTGGGATCGACGTTGATGATCGGCGCGATGACGACCGTGTCCACAGCGGCACGGCTCATGAGGGTGGACAGGAAGCGCGGTCCCACGCGGTCGTCGTCGTCCACGAAGGTGAGGTACTGGTGCCGTGCCGCCGCGATGCCGGTGTTTCGGGCCGCCCCCGCGCTCCCTCGTTCCTGATAGATCAGCTTGAGCCGCAGATCCGGGTATACGGAGCGATACTGCTGCACGTGCTCGAAGGTGGCCGGGGACGTTCCGTTGATGACCACGATGACCTCGAACTGGGCCGAGGAAAGGTCCTGGTCCGCGAGCGACGCGAGGCAGCCGGCGATATCGGCCGCATCCCGTGCGGACGGGATGACGACCGACACGCCTGAAAGCAGTTCGGGTCCGGACACTGGCTCCTCACCGGGGCCAGCTTGGCCCAGCTCCCCCACGAGGCGCCGAATCTGTGCCGCGCGCTCGTCACGGTCATCGATCGCGGACCGGCCCGACTCCGAGCCAAGTGAGAACTCCGATTCAGTGCCCACGCTTGTACCTCCAGTACCGCAGGGTCAGGCGCCCCAGCCGGGACGAGGACAGCGCGTCATAGCGACGGCGAAGTATGCCGAGTTCCGCCTCCAGTCGCGGATCGGGTCCCGCCGCCGCGGTGGACGCCACCGGCCGAGTGTCGAGGGCACGGAGTAGAGAGAGGTGCCGACCCTGGAGGTCTGCGAGTTCCCGGGCCAGCCGCGCCTGCTGAGCGACCGCACCGGCGAGCGTGACGTCGTGCTGCACGCTCAGGCCGTCGCGGAAACTTCCGGGGTCGACGATCGGCCCGTCATACGGCCCGCTGACGGCAGCACAACCGCGCTGCCCCGCAATGAGGCCGACGACCGCATGCCCGGTGGGGAGCTGTACCGCGCTGACCAGGTCGAACGCGTCACCGAGTCCGCCGTCGACGCTCCACAGTACGGCGGGCACATCGTTGAATCGGCGCGTCCGGATCAGCTCCGCAGCCAGGTCGCGCCCGCCCGTCGTGACCAGGACCGCGAAATCGCGGCTGACCAGGCTGTCCCACCGAGCGACACTGTCCACCAGCAGAAGGTCGCGCTCGGACGCCAACGCGAACGCAACAGGGCTGGGCTCGCCGCCGCAGAGCACCAGCACGGGCGCATCGGGAAGAACGACGTCCGCCGTCACCTGGATGCCGCGAGCCACCCGCGGCGTCGTCGCGCCGCTCATGGTCTCGATGCTCATGAGATCAGAACACCCTTGGTGTCGACGACTGTCTTGTCCACCAACGACTCGCTCCTCACCTGTCGTACCTCATCGTGATCGACGAGGACCACGACAAGAGCCGAGCGCGTGATCGCGTCGTCGACCGGCGTGAGGTGAACATTGTCAAAGCCCGACAATGCCTGGGGCAGCGCATCGATGTTGGGCTCGGCGACATTGATGCGCCGGCCCGGAAGCCGCCTTGCCACGCTGACGGTGATGTCCACCGACGGTGACTCGCGCAGATCGTCGATGTTGGCCTTGAAGGCGAGACCGAGCAGCGCGATCTCGGCATCGGCCGGGAGCTGCTGGATCTCATGGAGAACCCGGTCGACCACCCAGCCGGGCTTCGCGTCGTTCACCTCGCGCGCGGTCCTTATCAGACGAGCATCCTCCGGCGCTTCCGCCACGATGAACCACGGGTCGACGGCGATGCAGTGCCCGCCGACGCCTGGGCCGGGCTGCAGAATGTTCACGCGCGGGTGGCGATTGGCCAATCGAATCAATTCCCACACGTCGATGCCCAGTCGCTCGCTGATCACCGAGAGTTCGTTGGCGAAGGCGATGTTGACGTCGCGAAAGGAGTTCTCGACGAGCTTGCTCATTTCCGCCGTGGTGGCGTCGGTTGTGTGTATCTCGCCCTGGCAGAATGTCGCATACAGCTCGGCGGCGCGTTCGGCGGCCTCGCGTGTGAGTCCTCCGACGATCCGGTCGTTCGTGACGAGTTCGATCATCACGCGACCCGGCAGCACCCGTTCGGGACAATGGGCCAGGAGGAGGGTTGGTCGGCCGTCGGCACCATCGAGGCTGAGGTCCGGGCGCAGCCCGATCAGGTAGTCGCCGAGGTGCTTCGTTGCTCCGGGCGGAGACGTCGACTCGAGCACGACCAATTCCCCACCGATGAGCCGCGGAGCGACCTCCCGCGCTGCCGCCTCGATGAAGCTCAGATCGGCCGTGTGATCGGTCGTGAACGGTGTCGGAACCGCCAGAATGTAGGCGGAGGCCGGCGGCATCTCGGTCGTGGCCGACAGCATTCCGCTGGTCACCGCCCCGGCGACATAGGTCGCCAGGTCGGGTTCGACGAACGGCACGCGCCCGTCGTTGACGGCGCGAACGGTGTCGGCGTCCACATCGACGCCCACGACGTTCACACCGTTGCTGGCCAGGATCGCGGCCGTCGGCAACCCGATGTATCCGAGTCCCACCACGGCCACGTCTACGGTCTGATTCACATTCCCCCCTATACCTGTGAGTGCTGCTCGGCATGACCGATCAACACGTTCTCGCTCCCGATCAGCAACGATTCTTCTGAGACCTGCCACGTGTGATCGGTACTACCGCGATATCGATAGTAGTTGAATCTGTCGGCTGAGTAGATCACACCGCCCGCGCGCGAGACGTCGGTCAGGAATCCGGTGTCCTCGCCTCGCGTCACCGCCGCGAAGGGATGCTGCCGGAAGATGTCACGAGCCCCCACCATGGTGGGTCCCGGAACCAGCGCAGTGAACCGGTGTTCGGCCTCAGGGGATCGCAGCACGGTCATCTCGCGATTCGGCAGGTACAAATAGTGGGCCTGCTTCCCGACGACGTTCGCGTGGGAGTAGGCGAGGGCGTGCAGCGCGTCGTGCAGGTAGTCCGGGCCGTAACCGTCGTCGTCGTCAATCTTGGCGATCACCGTCCCGTCGGCAGCTTCGACGCACCGGTTCAGGCACTCACCCAGGCTGACATCTCGCGAAGCGCTCAGGACGGTGATATGTCGGAGGCCGTGATTCTCGGCAATGGCCGTCCAGTGAGCACGGTCGATCTCGAAACCGTGGGTGAGCAGGACGACCTGCATATCGACGTCGCGCTGGGCGCCGAGCACGCGAAGCACATCCTCCACCCGGTGCGGTCGGAAGCAACTCACGACCGCACTCACAGTGGGTGAGGTCACGGGTCTGTGTCGGCCCGGCAGTGCGATGCGCACCACCTCTTCGGCGCGGTGGGCGTACGTGTGGTGGTCCCAGATCCGGCGCTGGATCCGGTGGAGAACCCGGTCGGCGTCCGCCGGCCGCCGCAGAATGTCGGTAACGGCGGACGCGGCTTCGCCCGCTGTCGTGACGGGGGCCAGTCCGGTGCCTGCGAAGAAGGTATCGATCGCGTCGCTCGGAGCCGTGACCATGGGCACCCCAGAGGCCGGCAGTTCGAACATCCGCCGCGCGCACATCGTCGGCGAGTCCGCGATCGTGTTGACGTTGAGGAAGACACGGTAGGCCCGGTAGGCGGTGAGCATCCGAGCGTAGTCGAGCGATCCCACCACGAACCGGTTGAACGGCTCGGGAAAGCGGTAACGATCATCCACGTCCGCGTGACGTGCAAAGATCTCCAACTGGTCACCGGTCGCCTCGGCTGATTTCATGGCCCCGGCCAGCAGGGCGTCGAGATGCCGACGCCGCTGCGGGAATTTGTGCCCGAAGTACATCCCGGCAAAGGCGATGCCGCGACTCCGGTGGCCCGCCATCGGACGTACCGGGTTGTGGATCGTCGGCTGCGCGGCGAACGGGAGAACCCCAACCTGCTGAGCCGGCGCGTCCTGTCGGTAACGGTCGACCATCGACGCATCGGTGGTCAAGACGACGTCGAACAAGTGAGCGGTCGAGCGGAAGTCGGCGTAGTGCGCGGGATCTTCCTTGTTCCAGAAGACGGTAGGGGTCCCTGCTTCCCTGCACCACGCGACGAGGTCCCGCAGTTCTCGCCCTGGTTCCCCGGGACCGGCGAGCAGATGCCGCCAGGCTCCGCCGTTACCGGCCCACGCCGCTTCCACGAAGAGAAAATCGACCGTCTGGAGACGCAGTTGTTCCCGCCACCGCTGCGGGTCCAGGGCGATGAGCGTCCACTCGGGAGCGAACGCGCGCATGGAGAACTCGTCGAGGATGACGCCGACGCGCACGTCAGGGCGACGGACGGCCCCGGTGATGGCAGTGAACGGCGCGAACGTGAGTCTGCGCCGACGACCGTGGCCGGTCCACCGGCCCTCCGCGCCGGCAAAGTCGAAGCTCCTTCCGCGGCCACCGGCCTCCGCGCGTCGGCGCCGTCGCCAGCGACGCAGTGCCGTCGGTCCACCCCGGCGGAGGTGCCACAGGCCCGTGCGCACGTGGCGGACGCGAAGACGGAGGCTCATCGAGCGCGCCGTCGGCTCTCGCGGCCCGCCATCCGGATATGAACGCGGCCAAGAGCGTCCATGGCCTCGCTCTTCATCTGGTCGGCTCCGGTGGTGTCGCCTGCGCTCAGCCGGACAGCGAAGTTTTCGTACTGCAGGGCGACCTCGGTCGGATCGCCGTCCATCACCAGGTCACCGCGGTCGAGCCAGAGTACGCGGGAGCACATGCTCCGGATGGTCGGGAGCGAGTGGCTCACCAGGACAACGCAACCCGCCTGGTCCCGCAGTTCGTCCATACGGGCCTTCGTCCGATCCACGAACTGAGCGTCACCGGTGTTCAACGCCTCGTCGATCAGCAGGATCTCGGGATCGATGCTGGTCGCGATAGCGAACTGCAGACGCGACGCCATGCCCGACGAGTAGGTGGCCATGGGCAGATTGATCGTGTCGCCCAGACCCGTGAGTTCGACGATCTGCTCGAACTTCTCATCGACCTGCTGCGGCGTCATCCCCATCGCCAGGCAGCCAAGCGTGATGTTCTGGTCTCCGGAGAGGGAGGGGACCAGAGCGGCGTTGACCCCGAGCATGGCGGGGGTGCTGGACGCGTAGATGGCTCCGGACGACGGCCTGGCCTGGCCGCTGATCAACTTGACCAGGGTGCTCTTGCCGGAACCGTTCCGCCCGATGACCCCGACGGATTCACCGTGATTGACCACGAGCGAGATCTCGTTGAGAGCACTCACTGTGACCTTGGTGGTCCGTCTGCGCAGGCGGTCGTACAGACCCGATCCCTGATGGCCTTCGTCCGCACGTTTGCTGGTGGTCGGAACCCGGTAGCTCACGGTGGCCCGGTCCACGACGACGCACGGCCGGGCCGCCGTCGGATCGGTCTCCGCCGGGTCAGTCGCGTCCATAGCTCTCCTCCCCGTGCCAGAAGAACAGGACGCCGATGAGCAGGGCGGCCAGGGACCAGATCGTCAGGTTGGCCCAACTCGTGAGCGGTGGGGTACGGGCGTACAGGATGCTGTCCCGCAGAATGTCCAGGACGCAGTACAGCGGGTTCGCCTTGAGCACCGCGAGGAGCGCGGGATCATCCACCATACGGTCGAAGGAGTAGAACACGGCCGAGGCGTACATCCACCCGCGCAGCGCGAACGGGATGACATGGGAGATGTCGTGGACACGGGTGATGACCCGGGCCAGGACCAGCCCGACGCCGAAGTTGAACATCCACTGCAGCGCGAGCGCCGGAAGGATGAGGAGCCAGCGCCAGGTCGGTTGTTCGAAGGGCGGAATGACCACGATCATCAGCAGCATGGCGAGTACCAGCGGCACGGCCGTGAGCGCCTCGCGCACGCTGGCCGCGACGGGCATGGTGATCCGAGGGAACGCGAACGACTGCAGCAGGGCCCGATTGCTCTGTACGGACCGCGCCCCCGTGGTGATGGAGCCGGCGCTGACCTGGAAGATGAAGACGCCGATGATGAGGTATCCGACGAAGTTGTCGATGCCTCGGCTCGTCCGCAGCAGCAGACCGAAGATGAGGTAGAAGGTCAGGGCGTTGAACACGGGGTTCAGGATCAGCCAAGCGCTGCCCAACCGGTCGCGTCGCGTCCCGGTGACCACGCGAGCGCGAGAGTCGTAGAACACGAACTGCCGGTAGTCCCACAGCCGTACCAGATATTCGCGGAGGCCCGGGCGAGCGCCGACCCGATGTAGTCGGTCACCGTCGATCTCCACGACGGTGTCCTGCTGGTCTCGGGAAGGGGCGACTTCAGTCGATGCCATCGCGTCGTCCATCGTTGCCCTGCCCTCTGCCTCTCACTTTTTCGTACGCGTCGGCACACGACCTCGCGTTCGCCTCCCAGGTGCGATGGGCCAACACGTGCGCCCGACCTGCGCGACCCATCCGGACCCGCTCCGCAGCGTCGCTCAGAAGGCGGCGCAGTCCCATGGCGAGCGCCGCAGCATCCTCGGGCGTGACCAGTAGACCGGATCGACCGTCCTGGACCACCTCACGGAGCGCCGGCAGGTCACTGGCCACCACCGGTCGAGCGCTCGCAGATGCCTCAACGGGCTTGAGCGGCGTGACGGTCCTCGTCACCGACAGGTCACGACGGGGAACCACGAAGATGTCCAACGCCTGATGGTAGGCCGCCGCTTCGGCGCGCGGTACACGCCCGACGAAGGTGATCCGATCGGTCAACCCTGCCCGGGCCGCCCGCTGGCGCAACGCGGCTTCCGCCGCGCCGGACCCGACGATCATCAAGTGTAGCGTCGGCCAGGACGGCGCCAGGACCGCCGTCGCGTCGATGAGCGTGTCGAGACCTTCGTAGTCGACCAGGCTGCTGACGGTGCCGATCACCGGCCCAGGAAGGTCCAAGCCGAGCTGCTTCCTCGCTTCGCGAGGTTCGAGCGGCTCCTCCAGGAAGGGCCCGCCGACGCCGTTGGGAGCGAGCAGGATGCGCGCGGGGTCCACGCCTGCCTCCATGATGCGTGCGCGCATCTCCTCGCCCAGAGTGATGACGAGATCGGCGGCGCACATCGCCTCCGCTTCCCGAGCGTTGGACAGACGGTACCTTTCGCTGTGGCGGGCCACCTCCCCGCGGGTCGAGGCCCAGGTATCAGCGAGCATCCCGCGGACCTCGTAGACCCAGGGCACTCCGAGCGACCGCGCGACCGCGCCGCCGACCAGGGCGTTCGTGAAATCGGTTGTGGTGTGTACCACGGCGGGGCGGAACTGCTCGCCGAGACGCAGGACCGCCTCGGCCTGTCGTTGCAGGCGTTGCTCCGTGGTGGCCGGGAGCCGCCCCTCCAGCAGACGCTGATACGGAACGCCGTCCACGACATCGCGGTCACTCGCGAGGGCGCGCCCGACCAGCACTGGGTACCCGATGCGCGTGACAGCGAGAGGATCCAGGCCGATGTGCTGCTGCGCCAGCAGAATCGAGTGGGAGCGTTGCGCGTAGCCGCTGCCGGTATGGGGCAGGGAGTTGGTCAGCAAGTGCAGTACCCGGCTACCGATCGGGTCAACGGGTGCCGATGGCAGCCGCGGGGCCCAACCGGAGAGGACCTGACGCTCGGAGATCAAGCGCTGCTGCAGTGCACGTGCCGCCCGGCCTTCTCCGTCCAGCGCCGAGATCGCGCCGGTCACGTCTCCGTCGTACCAGAGTCGGCGGGCCAGCGTTCGCGCAAGCGCGCCGTGAGCCGGAGCTGCAGCGCCGAGGAGGGGATCGGCCAGATCGGGCCGGCCTGCCACGACAGCGACCTCCGCAGCCCACCGACGACGACCGCCGTGAGACCGTCGAGCCGCGGATGCGCGGAGCCGACTTTCGAGACCCCGGTGATCGCCGGCAATGAGGCTCGCTGTCAGCGCGAGTCGGCTCCCGGCAGGGATCGGAGCGCCGTTGAGCACAGCGTGGGCCACCTTCCCTGCTACGGACGACGGCAGCCTACGCGACAGGAGTAACACGAAGAGGGCAGGATCCTCTCGTAGACGGCGGACCGTCGTGTCCGCCGCCAGTGCCAGATTGCAGGCCAGACGACGACCACGCGAGGCCAACGTCATCGGTGGGCCGCCTGAGCTTCCTTCGTCAGTGCTGTGAGCACCTCGGCGTAGCGGACCGCCAACGCGCCGTAGTCGGCGTTCTCCGCCACCCACCGTCGTCCATCACCGGTTACCCGCAGGCGATCACGGTCGGCGGCCAGTTCACGCCAGAGGTTCGCGATTGCGTCGGGGTCCGCGGGGACGACGTCGCCAGCGCCGGCGTCGCGGATGATCCGCTCCGCCTCCCCGCGAACCACGGCGGTCACGTGGCGTCCGACGGCGAGCACTTCGTACGTCTTGGAAGGGATTGTGGTGTCGAACGACTTCCAGTCGTCCCGGAGAGAGACGATGCAGGTGTCCGCTGCGGTGTACTGCTCGAGCACGGAAGGCCCGTGCTGCGCCTCGTGGAAGACGACCGGCGCGTCGAGTTCGTTGGCCAGGTCGATCAGCGCGGGCCGCTGAACTCCGTGGCCCACCAGGCGCAGTTCCATGTCCTTCCCCACGATGGCACTCGCACGGACGAGCACGTCCAGGCGTTGGCTCTGCCCATGATTGCCGAGATAGAGGGCGCGCAGCGGCCCCGGACCCGAATCAACCGGGGGCAGTTCGGGCACACGGGCAAGGTCTACCCCGTTGCTGATGGTCACGACGGGGTCGACTCCTCGCTCGCGCAGAGTGCGGGCGAAGCCATCGGTGACCGCGACGACGAGGTCCGATCGTTGCTGGATGAACTCGACGACGCGCTCGACGAGACTCTTGGCCGTGCCCTGAACCAGGCGTGCGTCTCGGGCGAGGTCCGGCCAGGCGTCGCGCATCTCGACTACGAGCGGCACACGGCGCAGCCGGGACACCACATGACCGGCCAGCAGGATGGGCAGGCTGGGAACCGTCACTACGAGGACGTCAGGGCGGCGACTGGCCAGGGCCACGGGAATCGAGAGAACGGCAGAGACCACCTGGTCCAGCAGACGGGCCAAGTGAGCGGTGCCCGCGTGCGGGACGAACGGGACACGGTGGACGCGCTCACCGTGCGGGCCCGGCTGGATGCGAAACGCGCGCCCGGCAAGTGACCGAGGAAGGCTGCGCCGTCCCTCGGGGAAATGAGCGACCGGTGCAATGACGTCGACGTCCCAGCCGCGACCCCGGAACGCCTGGATCAGGGTGCTCCACCGCCGCTGAGGCGGGCTGTGCTCCGGCCAGTAGGAGTGGCACAAAAGCTGCAGGCGCAGCGGCGCATCCGGTTCCGTCAGTCTGACTGAATCTCTCGTCATCCGTTACTTCCGCTCGCCCGCCGTGCGACGGCTACCACGACGCAGAAGTCGAAAATACAGAAATCCGAGGACCAGGAGACCGGCGACAGTGATCGTCTGCGTCGCGACGGTGCTCGTGTTGGTCGTGGTCCGCGCCTTCGCGACATCCGCCGTAGGCATCGAGGTCGCTGACTGCGGCGTCGCTGTTGCCGTCGGTGTCTGTGCGGCGGAAGGAGTGACGGTCGGAGTCGGGGTCGGCTTCTTCGTCGGTGTCGGCTCCTTCGTCGGTGCCGGAGTGGCCGTCGGCGTCGGGATGGCGGTCGGCGTCGGTGGCACCGGCTCGATGAGCTGTCCGGTGGCCGGGTCGATCAGCAGACCCGTGGTCGGGTCGATGAGGTATCCCGTGGCCGGATCGATCAGATACCCGGTTGCCGGGTCGATCTGGTACCCCGTGGCGGGGTCGATCTGCCTGCCGGTGACGGGATCGACCTGCGGGAGATTCTCCTGCGCGGGCGGTTGCTCGGCCGGAGCCGGCTGTGGCTCCGGCTGGGCCGGTGCCTGCAGGGCCGGTGCCTGCAGGGCCGGTGCCTGCAGGGCCGGTGCCGGCTGCACCGGTGCCTGGTGGACCGGTGCCGGCTGGACCGGCGCCGGCTGGACCGGTGCCGGCTGCACGGGTTGGGTGGCCGGGTCGGCCGCCGGGTCCGTCATGGGCACGGTCGGCGCGGCGGGATCTGTTGGCGCCGCCGTTGCCGCGGCCGAGCCGAACGGCAGGAGCAACCCGACCGCGAGCACCGCCGGCGTCACCCGGGCCAGGAGCGCGGCCGCGCGCCGGTCACTCACCGGAACTCCGCGAGCTCAGCCACTGCCCGAGGGTGTCGTCCCGCAGCGCCTTCCCCACCGCGCTGATGGCGGCGGTGTCGGGTAGGACGATCGACTGGCCGTCGGCGGAGGTGCCGATCCCCTTGGTCGGAAGCGTGAAGGACTGCACGTCGCTGGATCGGAGTCCGTTCAGGGAGACGGCGAGGGCGCCGACGGCCGCCGAGTCGAACGTCGTATCCACGCTCAGGTAGGGCGAGACCTTGTCGACGAGGTCGGTGACCTTGCCGGGGTTGGTCAACGTGCCGGCGCTGAGGATCTGGCCGAGCACGGCCTTGACGAAGATCTGCTGGTCCTTCACCCGCTGGTAGTCACCATCAGGGAAGGCCTTCCGCTCCCGCACGAAGGCGAGCGCGGCGTCGCCGTCGAGCGTCTGCATACCCTGCGGGAACGCGCGATCCTTGGTGGAGAACGCGATGGGGACGTTGACCGGTACGCCACCGAGGGCGTCGGTGACGGCCTTGAAACCGGCGAAGTCGATGAGCGCGATGTGGTCGAGCCGGGCGCCGAAGAGTCCTTCGAGCGTCTGGGCGGCCAGCGGGATCCCCCCGTAGGACATGGCGGCATTGATCTTCGCCGGGCCGCGCCCGGGAATGTCCACCCAGGTGTCGCGCATGACGGACATCAGGTAGACGCGTTTGCGGTCGGCGGGGATGTTCACCCAGATCATGCTGTCGGAACGTTGGTCGGAGGCGTTGCCGCCAGCCGCCTCGGACGGGGCCGCACCGCGGCTGTCGCTGCCGAGCAGCAGGATGTTCATGGCGCCGTTGGCGGAGGCTGACGGCCGCGTGGTCTCGGCCGGGAACGCACGTTCGATCTTCTGGGTCCTGGTGTCGAAGGACCGGCCGAGGTTGCCGACATACAGACCGACGACGAGGGCGACGACGGCGAACAGCGCGACGATGACCAGACCGATGCTCCACCACAGTTTCCGACGGGAATGCCGGGGCGGACCGGCGGCATCGTCGGACGGTCGATCCAGCAGATCGCTCTCGAGATTCACAGCTTGTTGTCCCACTTCCGAACCAGCACAGTGCTCATCACCACGCTATCGACAACCATCGGCAGGCAGACGCCGACGGTCAGGTGGCCGACCTCAGCCTGCCGCGCTGGCCAGCCGCTGCGCCCTTTCCGCGGCAGCAGTGTCCGTCACCCGGTACGGAAGCCCTTCGAGCGCCTGATCCGGGACTCGGTAGTGGTGGAGGCGGCCGACCTCCGGATCCACCACGATGAATTGGCCGCGGCTGATCGCATGCACCGAGGCGAAGGGAAGCAGCGCGTCGTGGCGAACGATGGCCTTGACCCGGCGATCCCATCCATGGCCGTAGGCATCGATGTCCTCCTGGTGCCAGCGCTTGACGCTGGAACCCAGAACTGAAGCACCCGGACGCCATGCACTGGTATCGAAGTTGTAGTTCTTGAACCGGAGGCGAGGAGCGTCGGATCCCGCGGTCAAGTCCTGGATGGACCCGCCCCCGGGGAGCACCAAGAACTCGTCGACGTCGAGAACGGACACCCAGCAGTCACCACGAACCGCATACAGATTCAAGACGCCGGCAAGGTAGAGAAGCTGCCGGTACGACAGTGCGTCGACGATCGGCAGCTTCCATCGAACGATGTCCTCGCCGTTCTCGTCGCGCCAAGCGCTCTCCAAAGCCTGGCGATCGGCCTGATTCGCCGGTGGATTGTCATCCCAGTACTCGCGGTACGGTCCGCGCTCGTCGACGGTGATGTCACCGGGCAGCCCGCGCAGGATCTCCGCCGAGTCGTCCACTGGGTGGTCCAGCACCACGTAGAACTCATCGAAGCCGAGGTCTTGGTGGTAGGTCACCCACTCGGCGAGCCGGGGGGCGTCCCCGCGGGACATGGTGACGATCACGTGTTCCACCACGTCAGAGTACCGTCGATGGACCTCGAACCCAGCTATGCGACGACTGCGCGCCGGTCAGCTTGTGCATGGGCTGTCGGCGCGGTCGAGGACCCTGAACGGGTTCCGCACGGACGAAATGTTCCTGTTCGGACGTCTATATCAGCGCGTCGACTCCGTCGAACGCCTTGTGATGTTCGCTGCTGCCGTGTCAACCACTCGGTACGGCAGCTCGGGGATCGCCTGGTCAGGGACCCGATAGTGATGCAACCGCCCGACGCCCGGGTCCACAACGGCGTATGGGCCACGGCTGACAGCATGCACCGACACGAACGGCAGCAGAGCATCGTGCCGAACCAGAGACTTGACGCGGTGCTGCCACCCCTTCCCGTAAGCATCGATGTCGTCCTGGTGCCAGCGATTAACGCAGGAGGCTAGGAGTGGAGTGCCGATCTGCCACTCACGGGTGTCGACGTTGTAGTTCTTGAAGCGAAGCCGGGGCGCAGTGGCGACGCCGGTCAGATCACGGATTGATCCGCCCGAAGGAACTACCAGAAATTCATCCACGTCAAGGACGGTCACCCAGCAGTCACCACGAACCGCATAGAGGTTGAGGACGCCTGCAAGGTAGAGCGTCTGCCGCAACGTTTGAGGGTCACCGATCGGAAGGTTCCACCGCTCGAGACCAGCACTTCGCTCCGCCCTCCACGCCTTCATCAAATCCCAGCGCCGTGGTTGGTCGACATACTCCTCCCCGCTCCAGTAGACGTCGTACGGCGGGCGCTCATCGACGACGATGTCGCCTGGCAGAGCGCTGAGGATGTCGGCCGAGTTATCGACGGGATTGTCCAGCACCACGTAGAACTCATCGAACCCGAGGTTCTGGTGGTAGTTCACCCACTCTGCGAGCCGGGGCGCATCCCCGCGGGACATGGTGACGATCACGTGCTGCACCTGGACAATGTATCGCGCGAGGTCCGAAAGCTACGTCGACCGTCTCATCGAGCCCCCTGCCGGATTCGAACCGGCGACCCTCTGTTTACAAGACAGATGCTCTGGCCGACTGAGCTAAGGGGGCGGGATGCCGGCGCGCCCGCGGGCGCGAACCGGCAGAGCCGCACAGATGAAGCCACCCAAGGGTAGCCCACGGCCGACGGCCGTGCGCTACACCGGGGTCACTTGCGGGCGGTAATGATCTTCTGCGCGAACGCGGTGAAGTCGCCGGAGTTGGACCAACGCTGCCCGTCGACGAACACCGTCGGGGTTCCGCTCACGCCGTCGAGCCGGCTCTGGTCCGTCACGTACTTCACGAACGGACGGTAGGTCCCGTTGTTGATGCAGCTGGACAGGTCCGGCGCGCCGGCGCTGGTGGCGATCTCGTTGAGCTTGTCGTCGGACAGTCCCCGCCCGCCCTCCTGCGGCTGCTGCTCGTAAGCGCTGGTGAGGAAGCGCTGGAACTTCGTCGGCGCCGTGTTGGCCACGCAGTACGCGGCGTTCGCGCCACGGGACGAGTAGTTCGTCGTCGATGCGGTGCCGTCGAGCAGCCCGATCACCCGGTACTCGACGGTGGCCTTCCCCTCCTTCATCCAGCTGTCCAGCTGGTTGGCGTAGGTCGCCTCGAAGTTCTTGCAGACGGGGCAGGCGAGATCGACGAACACGATGATCTGAGCCGGCTGACCGGCCGGAGCCTTCCCGACTCCGTGCGGCAGGGGCAGGACCGACCCGCTCGCGCTGGCGCTGGCGGTCGGCGACTGCGTGTCCGCCACGTTCACATCGCCCGCGGCCGGCGACGTCGCCAGCTGATTCGGCTTGGTCAGCGTCACCCCGCCGAAGGCGTTGGCGTTGGCCGGCCGCGGGCCGGAATCGGCGACCTGACCGCGGATCCCGTTCGCCACGACCAATCCGATCACCACGGCGATCACGGCGACCGCCGCCACGATGCCCCAGATGGTGAGCACCCGGGTCCGGCGTTCCCGTCTGCGCTGCTGTTCCCGCTGCACCCGTGCCCGCTCCCGGGCGGCGGCCTGGCGCTGGGCTTTGGTCAGGCGTGGTTCGTTCTGCGGACTCATGCATCCTCGACAATGGGAACGGCGACACGGCGCGGCGACCGGTGGACACCTCATTCTAGGCAGCCACCCTGAGTGCCCGCCGACGGCAAGTAAGCTGAGGAACAGGACCACTCCCCCGCGCAACCGTGCCCCTCGCGGCACGGGAAAGGACGTGCTCGCGCCATGGCCGTCACCGAATCCCAGCCCCAGCCCGGGGCGACGCCCACCGGGGACTACGACTTCATCGTCGTCTCCAACCGGCTGTCGGTCGACCGGGTGGTGGTCGACGGCGAGTCCGACTGGCGGCGCTCCCCCGGCGGCCTGGTCACCGCCCTCGCCCCCGTGATGGCGCAGGCCGACGGGGCCTGGGTCGGCTGGAACGGCGCCGTCGACGAACCGCTCGACGAGTTCGACCACAGCGGCATGCACCTGGTCCCCGTCGACCTGTCCCAGCAGGAGGTCGAGCTCTACTACGAGGGCTTCGCCAACGCGACCCTCTGGCCGCTCTACCACGACGTCATCGCCCCCCCGGAGTTCCACCGCACCTGGTGGGACGCCTACCGGCGCGTGAACCGCCGTTTCGCCGAGGCGTCCGCGAAGGCCGCCGCCGAGGGCGCGACGGTGTGGGTGCAGGACTACCAGCTGCAGCTGGTGCCGGCGATGCTGCGCCAACTGCGCCCCGACCTGCGGATCGGGTTCTTCAACCACATCCCGTTCCCGCCCCTGGAGATCTACGCGCAACTGCCCTGGCGCCAGCAGGTGCTGGAAGGACTGGTCGGCGCCGACCTGATCGGGTTCCAGCGGCCCGGCGACGCGCAGAACTTCACCCGCTGCGTGCGGCGGTTCCTCGGCACCGCGAGCCGGCAGGGCATCTTCACCGTCACCGACGAGGACGGCAGCGAGCGCCGGGTGGAGGCACGTTCCTTCCCCATCGCCATCGACGCCCAGCACATCGCCGAACTCGCCGCCGACCCCGACGTGATCGAGCGCGCCCGGCAGATCCGGCACGAGCTCGGCGACCCCACCACGGTGCTGCTCGGCGTCGACCGGTTGGACTACACGAAGGGCATCCCGCACCGGCTGAAGGCCTTCGGCGAACTGCTGGAGGACCAGCGGGTCAGCGTGGAGGACTGCACCCTGGTGCAGGTGGCCAGCCCGAGCCGCGAACGCGTCGAGCACTACAAGACGCTGCGGGAGGAGGTCGAGTCCACCGTCGGACGGATCAACGGCACCTTCGACACCCTGGAGAAGACCGCGATCCGCTACCTGCACCAGAGCTACCCGGTCGAGGAGATGGTGGCGCTGTACCTGGCGGCCGACGTCCTGCTGGTCACGGCGCTGCGGGACGGGATGAACCTCGTGGCCAAGGAGTACGTCGCGGCACGCACCCGCAACAGCGGCGTGCTGGTGCTCAGCGAGTTCACCGGTGCGGCCGAGCAGCTGCGCCAGGCCCTGCTGGTGAACACGCACGACATCGACGGCGTGAAGAACGCGATCGTGCGCGCCATTCACATGGAGCCGCGGGAGGCGGCGCGGCGGATGCGCGCGATGCGCAAGCAGGTGCTCGACCACGACGTCCAGCGCTGGTCCACGGACTTCCTCTCCGCGTTGCAGGAGCAGCGCTGACATGCCGGCCGATCCACGCCTGCAGCATGCCCTGGAGCGGCTGGCCTTCTCGCCGGTGCTGCTGGTCTGCATGGACTTCGACGGCACCATGGCCCCGCTGACCGACCGGGCCGAGGACGCGCGTGCGCTGCCGGCGGCCGGCGCGGCGCTGGCGGGGCTGAACGACCTGCCGCAGACCCGCACCGCCCTGGTGTCGGGCCGGGCCCTCGCCTCCCTCCGGAACGTCGCCGGCCCCGACGAACGGACGCTGCTGGTGGCCAGCCACGGCGCCGAGACCTGGTTGGGCCCCGACGCGAGACCGCTGGAACTGGACGAGCAGCAGCGGGGCCTGCTCACCGTCGTCACCGAGACGATCTCCCGCGTCGTCGAGGAGCACCCGGGCACCGGTCTGGAGCGCAAGCCGGCCGGCGTCGTGCTGCACACCCGTCGCGCCGCACCCGACGTCGCCGGGACAGCGACCGTCGCGGCCCTGCGCGCGCTGGAGGCGATCGACGGCGTGCACGTGATGCGCGGCAAGATGGTCGTCGAGGCGTCGGTCGTGACCGCGTCCAAGGGGGACGGCCTGGCGACCCTGCGCGACGTCACGGGCGCCACCGGCGTCCTGTTCGCCGGGGACGACGTCACCGACGAGACCGCGTTCACCGCCCTGACCCCCGGCGACGTCGGCGTGAAGGTCGGCGACGGGCGGACCTGCGCCGACTACCGGGTCCCGGACCCGGAGGATGTGGCGGACCTGCTCGGCGAGGTGCTGCGGTTGCGCCGGGAGGCGCTGGAGATGCCGCTCCTGGACCGGGACGGCCTCGGGCCCAGCATGGACGAATGAGTTCTTCCCGCTACCGTGCCGCAAGCGTTTACGTCCACTGTGCCATAATGGCTGCGGGTGCGTGAACCAGGTCACAACACGGTGCAGGAGCCGGCGTCGCGACCGGCCAGCGTGCCCGAACCCCGCTCACGACGGATCGTCCGGCACGTACCTGCCGGTGAAGGGAAGACACGACCATGGCTACGGTCAGATTCGAAAACACCACCCGCATCTACCCGGGCTCCGACAAGCCCTCGGTGGACAAACTCGACCTGGACATCGCCGACGGCGAGTTCCTCGTCCTCGTCGGCCCGTCCGGCTGCGGCAAATCGACGTCGCTGCGCATGCTCGCCGGCCTCGAGGACATCAACTACGGCAAGATCTGGATCGGCGACAAGGACGTCACGGACGTACCCCCGAAGGACCGGGACATCGCCATGGTGTTCCAGAACTACGCCCTCTACCCCCACATGACCGTGGCGGACAACATGGGCTTCGCCCTGAAGATCGCCGGGGTGGGCAAGGAGGAGCGGATGCGCCGCGTCCAGGAGGCGGCCAAGCTGCTCGACCTGCAGGATTACCTGGAGCGCAAGCCCAAGGCGCTCTCCGGCGGTCAGCGTCAGCGCGTCGCCATGGGCCGCGCGATCGTGCGCAGCCCGCAGGTGTTCCTGATGGACGAGCCGCTGTCCAACCTGGACGCCAAGCTTCGCGTGCAGACCCGCACCCAGATCGCGTCGCTGACGCGTCGGCTCGGCGTCACCACGGTGTACGTGACCCACGACCAGGTCGAGGCCATGACCATGGGTGACCGGGTCGCGGTGCTCAAGGACGGCCTGCTGCAGCAGGTGGACACCCCCCGGAACCTGTACGACCACCCGAACAACGTCTTCGTCGCCGGGTTCATCGGCTCCCCCGCCATGAATCTGCTGGAACTGCCCGTCGTCGACGAAGGGGTGAAGTTCGGCGACACGATTTACCCGGTGCCGCGGGACATCCTCAGCAACGCGGCCGGCAGCACGGTCACCCTCGGGGTGCGCCCGGAGGCCCTCGAGATGACCTCGGCGAATGACGGTCTCCCGGTGATCGTGGACGTGGTCGAGGAGCTCGGGGCGGACGCCTACATCTACGGTCACACGACGATCGGCGATCGGGACCACGAGATCGTGACCCGGGTCGACGGGCGCCGCCCACCGCGGGCCGGGCAGACCGTGCACGTGCTCCCGAAGCAGGGCAACGTGCACCTGTTCGACACCAGGACCGGCCTGCGCCTGGGTGACGGCGGCCCGGCCGCGGGTACTCCCCAGGCGAACCTCTCCGACGTCGTCGAGTGAGTCGGTCGGTGCGGCCGGGATCCTCCTCCCGGCCGCACCGACCGAACCGATCCTCGGACGACAGCTCCGCGAGTCGGCAGACAGTTCCGTCAGGAGGCGCACGCATGAACGGACCCGCCGGAACCCCCGCACCCGCCGAGGGCGCCGGCGGGTCCGCTGCGTCGGGCCGCGTCCCGGACGGCACGACGTCCGGGACGACGGCGACCGGTGCCACCGCGCCCGAGGCGGCGGACTGGGAGCCGCCCCAGGAGTGGTCCGCCGGAGGGCGGTTGCCCCGGTCCGACGGCGGTGACCGATCCCGGCCGGAGGACCGGAGACCGGCATCGCTGAACATCACGGCGGCCGCGACCGTGCCCGAACTGCTGGACCTGCCCTGGGACGTGCCGCTGGAGCAGTGGCCCGAACGCACCCTGGCGTCACTGCCGCGAGGCATCTCCCGGCACGTGGTCCGGTTCGCTCACCTCGCCGGCGCCGTCGTCGCCGTCAAGGAGACCAGCGACCACATCGCCCGGCATGAGTTCCACGTGCTGCGCCGGCTGCAGCGCCTCGACGTCCCGTGCGTCGAGCCCGTCGCGATCGTGAGCAACCGCCGCGGTACCGACGGGGCGGACCTGGCCACCGCCCTGGTCACCCGGCACCTGAAGTTCTCCCTGCCCTACCGGGCGCTGTTCTCCCAGCAGTTGCGGCCGGACACGCTGACCCGGCTGATCGACGCGCTGGCGCTGCTGCTCGTCCGGCTGCACCTCGTCGGCTTCTACTGGGGGGACGTCTCACTGTCGAACACCTTGTTCCGGCGGGACGCGGGCTCCTTCGCGGCGTACCTGGTGGACGCGGAGACCGGGGAGATCCACCCGGAGCTGTCCGCAGGCCAGCGCGAGTACGACCTGGAGATCGCCCGGGTCAACATCGCCGGGGAACTGATGGACCTGATGGAGGGTGGTCTGGTCGACGCGATCGACCCGATCGACACCAGTGAGCGGATCATGGACTCCTACCGGCGGCTCTGGTCGGAACTGCTGGACATCGAGTCGTTCCGGGCCACCGACAAGTGGCGGGTCGCCGAGCGGATCCGGCGGCTGAACGACCTCGGGTTCGACGTCGAGGAGTACTCGATCACCACCAGCCCCGAGGGCACCACCTTCGAGCTGCAGCCGAAGGTCGTGGACGCGGGTCATCACACCCGGCGCCTGCTGCGGCTGACCGGCCTGGACGTGCAGGAGAACCAGGCGCGGCGGCTGCTCAACGACATGGACAGCTTTCGGGCCGCCACCTGCCCGGGCCTGGACGAGGACTATGCCGCGCACACCTGGCTGCAACAGGTGTTCGAACCGATCGTGCGGTCCATCCCGCGGGACCTCGCGGGCAAACTGGAGCCGCCCGAAGTGGTGCACGAGGTGCTGGAGCATCGCTGGTACATGTCGGAGCAGCAACAGCGGTTCGTCCCGCTCTCCGAGGCGGTGACCTCCTACCTGGAGGACATCCTGCGGCACCGGCGGGACGAGGCGAACATCCTGCTCAACCCGGACACCCGCACCCTGGCGGTACTGAGTACCGAGGACGACTGACCGCCCTCCAGCGCGGGTCGGGCCGCCCGGGAATGCATGCGGCCGGCACCCCCCAGAGGTGCCGGCCGTCGTCGATCCTACCACCGCGTAGGGGTCGGTCCCGACCATCCGCTCGGCGGCGCTCAACCGGTCCCTCAGCTGCCATGTGCGGCGGGTACGACCGCAGGTCAGCGCGGACTCGGCGGGCATCGCGCGGCTGCGGCCTCAGGAGTAGGTTGGAGGCCAGCCAACCAACGACGACGACGTAGCGACGGAGGCGGAACGGTGAGCGATTCGACCAGTGCAGACGGGGTGTCCCCGGACCATTCGAGGTACGGCTACCAACCGGAGTCCCACGCCGGTCGGGCCGTCATCATCTCGGTCGCCGCCGCCGTCGGCGGCTTCCTCTTCGGGTTCGACAGTTCCGTCATCAACGGCGCCGTCGACGCTCTGGCGACGGACTTCTCCCTCGCCCCGGCGCTCACCGGCGTCGTCGTGGCCATCGCCCTGATCGGTTCGGCGATCGGGGCGTGGTTCGCGGGCCCGGCGGCGGACCGCTGGGGCCGGCTGCGCGTGATGTTCGTCGGCGCCATCCTGTTCTTCATCTCCTCGCTGGGCTCCGGTTTCGCTTTCGCCGCTTGGGACCTGGCGATCTGGCGGCTGGTCGGCGGCATCGGCATCGGCATCGCCTCCGTGATCGGACCCACCTACATCTCCGAGATCGCCCCGTCCCGACTCCGCGGCCGGTTGGCGTCCCTGCAGCAGATGGCCATCGTGCTCGGCATCTTCGTCGCGTTGCTCTCGGACGCCTGGCTGGCAGCCTCCGCCGGCGGCGCGGGCAGCACCTTCTGGGCCGGCATCGCCGCCTGGCGCTGGATGTTCCTCGTCGGCGTCGTGCCCTCGGTGGTCTACGGCATCATGGCGTTGAGCATCCCGGAGTCGCCGCGGTTCTTGGTCGGTCGGGGACGGGACAAGAAGGCAGCCCAGGTGCTCGAGGAGGTGCTCGGGGAGACCGGGCCGCAGGTCGAGCAGCGGGTGGCCGCGATCCGCGAGTCGGTGCGCCGGGAGAGCAAGCCGTCCTACCAGGACGTGCGGCACAGGAAGTACCTGTTGCTGCCGATCGTGTGGACCGGGATCCTGCTCGCCGCCTTCCAGCAGTTCGTCGGCATCAACGTCATCTTCTACTACTCCACCTCGTTGTGGAGTTCGGTGGGCTTCGACCAGAGCTTCTCGTTCACCGCCTCGGTGATCACTTCTGTGGTGAACGTCCTGGTCACCATCATCGCGATCGCCCTCGTCGACCGGATCGGGCGTCGGCTGCTGCTGCTGGTCGGCTCCCTCGGCATGGCGGTGTGCCTGGCGGTGATGGCGATGGGCTTCGGTACGGCGTCGATGGTGGACGGCTCGCTGCAGCTCGCACCGGGCTGGGGCCAGCTCACCCTGATCGGGGCCAACGCCTTCGTGGTGTTCTTCGGCGCCACATGGGGGCCGGTGATGTGGGTACTGCTGGGCGAGATGTTCCCGAACAGCATCCGCGGTTACGCCATGGCGATCGCCACCGCAGCCAACTGGATCGCGAACTGGCTGGTCACCCTGAGCTTCCCGATCCTGCGGGACATGTCCCTGTCGTTCACCTATGGGCTGTACGCGTTCTTCGCCCTGCTCTCCTTCTTCTTCGTGTGGTTCCGGATCCCGGAGACGAAGGGCAAGGAGCTCGAGGACATGACGACCGACTTCAAGGTGGAGCGTCGCGGGCGCAACCAGGCGACGGCCGGTACCGGCTGAGGCCCGGTACTCCCCGCACGGCGGCCGTTCACCTTCCGGCGGGCGGCCGCCGGCTGTGTGCCCGACGCGGCGATCGACGGAGCGGCCCTCAGCCGAGCGCCAGGAGCAGACCGCCCGCGGTGACACCGCCGGCGATCACGACGACGCCGGTCGCCAGCAGCGCACGCCAGCCGAAGCTGCGGGCGACCATGATCACCGACGGTAGGCTCAGGGCCGGTAGCGTGATGAGCAGGACTCCGGCCACCCCCATGCTGGCGCCCGCCACGACCAGCCCCACGACGACGGGGATCTCCCCACCGGTGGGGATCACCAGAACGGCCCCGACGACGCCGACGACGAGCAGCGCGAGCGGACCGGCGGCGTCGCCGAGGCCGGCCCAGTCGGAGAGCCAGCCGCTCAGCAGCCCGGTGAGGAAGACCAGGAGCACGTACTCGGGGGCGATGATGGCCACGTATCGGGCGAGGGTGACCGCGAAGCGGCGAAGCAGTTGCGGGATGGACGCCGGGTCGTCGTCGACGACCACCACGGACGGCCGCTCCGTTGCGCCGCGCGCCCACCGGGCGGCCAGCATGGCGGCAATCAGGACCACGGCGGCGCCGACGCCGGCACGGACGACCACGAACCGCCAGGGCAGCGTCAGGGCGATGAAGAGCAGGACCGCGGGGTTGAGCAGGGGGTTGCCGAGCCAGTAGGCGACGCTCGCACCGAGGGGAACGCCGCGGCGACGCAGGCTCGAAGCCACCGGCGCGGTGCAGCACGTGCACATCATCGTCGGTAAGGACAGCAGACCGCCCGCCACGCCCTGACCCCAGCGCGTGCGCCGTGAGAGCAACCGGACGAGCCAGTGCCGCGGCACCAGCGTCTCGAGCGCGGCGCCCACCGTGATCCCGACCAGGGCCGCCGGCCAGACGGCGGCGAGATAGGAACCGGTGAAGGCCAGCGCTCCGCCGAACGACGGGCTGGAGCCCGGTACACCGGCCGCGGAGAAGACGGCTCCACCGGACCAGGCGCGCGTGCCGACCAGCGTCTGTGCTCGGCTCGTGTACGGCACCCACTTCGCCCACGCCAGACCGGCGAGCAGGATGATCACCAAGAGCAGCACCCCGACGACGACGCTCCGGCGTCGCTGCGAGTCCGACCCCGCCGCCAACCCGAACCGGATGTCAGCTCGCGCCGGTCGCGGTACGAAATCGGATGAGATCTCGGCCTGGGTGTCGAACGGTCCCTCGGGCCGTAACTGTTCTCTCACCGTGCCCACGATAGTGCCGTTAACGTCGGATGACCCGGGCCGTTTCCGCGTCGTTGCGGGTGGCCCGGGTCGTCCGGTTACTGGTTGTCCGGCGGTGTCCTACTCTCCCACACCCTCACGAGTGCAGTACCATCGGCGCAGTGGGTCTTAGCTTCCGGGTTCGGGATGG
>NZ_MRDE01000052.1 GCF_001968835.1 Tersicoccus phoenicis | reverse complement strand
GCCCCCGAGGCCGTGCGGACTCTGCGAACCCAGGCCACCAGCCGATCCTACCGACCCCCGCTTAGTGCCTTAACAACACACTAACCCCGACCATCACCCCACGTCAGCCCCCTCTAGCTTGTCGAGACCACAGCAAGTGACCCAACTCAGGAGCTCTGGCTGCCGCTGCTGGCGGCGGCCGGTGATCTCGACAAGCCGTTCGCGACGGCGTCGACGATCGCGGAGCTGGAGGCGATGAGCGCGGCCACGATCGACCGGTACCTGGCGCCGGCACGCCGGTCGATGCAGCTGCGCGGCATCTCGACCACGAAGCCCTCTCCGTTGCTGCGCAACTCGATCGGGCTGAGCAAGGTCGGCGACGAGCCCGCGACCGTGCCGGGGGTGATCGAGGCGGACACCGTCGCGCACTGCGGGCCGACGTTCCAGGGCGAGTTCGCGCGGACGCTGACGATGACGGACCTGGTCACCGGCTGGACCGAGAACGCGTCGATCCGCAACAACGCAGCCAAGTGGATCGTGCAGGCCGTCGCCGATCTGCAGGGCATGTTCCCGTTCCCGCTGCGCGTGTTCGACTCCGACAACGGCTCCGAGTTCATCAACCATGACGTCGCCGACTGGCTCCAGCAGCGCGACATCGCGCAGACCCGGTCGCGGCCGTACAAGAAGAACGACCAGGCCACCGTCGAGTCGAAGAACAACCACGTCGTCCGCAAGCACGCGTTCCACTGGCGCTACGACACGCCCGAAGAGCTCGCACTGCTGGGCGAGCTCTGGCCGCTGGTATCGATGCGGCTGAACTTCTTCACCCCGACGAAGAAGCCCACCGGCTACGCCACCGCCGCCGACGGGCGCCGCAGACGCCTCTACGACAAGCCGAGGACCCCATGGCAGCGAGTGCTCGCATCGGGGCTGCTCAGCGCCCAGCAGGCCCGCGCCGTCCAGACCCGTATCGAGAGCGTCAACCCGGCCGATCTGACCCGGCGCATCAACCAGATACAGCTCCGGCTCATCGACCTCTCCCGCGACCGGACCGAGGCCATGACCGCCAGCCGGCACCTCGACATGGCATCCTTGGAACCGTCGATCCGTCGACTCCAGACAACCAGATGACCCCAAGCCTCGCGCTCACCACGCGTGAGGCACCAGGTCAGCTCTCGCGCTCACTTCTCAGTGAGGCACCTCGTGGGCTTTCCATCGCCCGGTGAATCGGGAGACGCGGTAGCCGGGGTGGCCCGGCTGGGGGAGGAGTGGCCAGGTGGCGGAAAAAGGTAAGGCCGACGGCGCTTATGACGAGATCGAGCGGATGATCATCTTCCAGGAAATCACACCGGGGTCTTTGGTCTCCGAGTCGATGCTCACAGCCTCAACCGGGTTCGGCCGCACCCCGGTTCGTGAGGCCCTGCAGCGGCTCGCCCGGGAGGGCATGGTCCAGATCCACCCCAGCAAGGGGGTCCTCGTCCCGGCCGCTTCGGTCGACACTCAGCTGCGTCTCCTTGAGCTGCGCCGGGTTCTGGAGGCCTTGGCAGTGGAGCTTGCCTGCGGCCGGGCAGCTGGAGAGCACCGAAGGGAAATGGCTGCCATGGTGGACCGGCTCAAACACGAGGAATTCACCTTGGGCACTTACCTGGAGACGGTGAAGGAGACCCATCATCTGATTGTCGATGCCGCAGCCAATGAATACCTCGCGGATGCACTGGCCCCCGCCCAGGCTCTTTCCCGGCGCTTCTGGATCGCCCACATGCGGGAGGAGGCAGACCAGATCTCACGGGGATCGACGCTTCACGGAAGAATTCTGGAAGCGATTCTCGCCAGAGATGATTCAGCGGCCAGGGCTGCCTCCCTGGCCCTGAACGACTACCTGGTGGACTTTGCCTACGCGGTCCTCGGCCATCTGCGGCCGCCGCGGAACAAGGATTCATCCGCAGCCTGACGGTTGAGGTGCATCCCGCGGACCTGATCTCCTTCTCGGTGCTGGAGTGCGGACAATGTCATGCGGTACGCGCGTTTACCCTCGAGTTGCCGCGGCTCGACCCACACCTCGTGGCCTTCGGCAGCTTCGATCAGCACCCGGCCGGCGAGCCCGTCGGCGGCGATCCAGAGGGCCGACGAGTCAGGCATGACGTCCTCGACGAGTCCTTCGCGAAGGACGGTGCCGTTCTTCCGGACCTGCACGAGGGCACCGCGGAGGTGCTCCCAGGCGTCATGGCGGTAGGAGGTCATGAGGGTGCCTTTCGTTCAGCGGTGAGGGTTCGGGATGCGCGGCGGTGCTTGCGGGCACGGCCAGGGTGATGGCCCGGACTTGACTGCCGGATTTAGCGGGCGATGATGACGTCGAGCTTGCGGGGCCCGTGGACTCCCTCGACACGTTCGAGTTCAATGTCGCTGGTGGCACTCGGCCCGCTGATCATGGTCAGCGGCCGGGTGCCGTCAATCCGGCGCAGCGCCTCCGGCAGGATCCCGGCAATGTCGGCGACTTTCACGACGCAGATGTGGTGGTCAGGGACGAGGGTGATTGCCCGGCGGCCCTGGTTGGGACTGCCGTCCAGGATGATGGTCCCTGTCTCGGCGACAGCGACAGCACTGCCGGTCACGACCGCGTCGATACCATCGAGCTCGAGGACGCTCAGTGGAGCCGCGGCCGAATCGGTGTGGCGACGGTTGTCGTGGTCGAGTTTGAGGTCGCTGAGCCAGCCGGCGTCCAGCCCCGCAGGCAGGACGTAGCTGCGCGCTGCCGCGAGCAGTTCAGCAATCCGTGCGGGCACCTCTTCGGCGTCCACGACGGAGACCTGGGCTTTGTAATCGATCAGGCGGTCCACCAGCAGGTGGATCAGGGCATCCTCGTCCAGATCGGATGAGGACCGGTACCCGCGGGGAACTTCCGGTACTTTGGGGCTGTCTTTCAGGGCGGTGCGGATCCGTTCAAGGATCTCATTGCGTGCGCTCATGTCTGGTCTTCCTGGTGTTCTGAGGGCTGGTTATCTGACGCCGCGGGGGCAGCGCCGGTGGCCGGGGGCCGGTGTTCCTTCTTCCACCAGTCGCGGAAAGACTGCGACGGCGGCGCGGGGATATCCCTGCTTTGGGTCCAGCCGGCGGCGATTCCGGGCAGTTTGGTGATCTTCTTGTCCGGGCCCGCGGCCAGACGTCCCAGGGGCAGTCCCTTCTCGATCAATCCCAGTCGTTTGCCCGACGACAGGGCCCAGGACGCGGCGTTCATCCCAACGTCCATTTGGCTGGGGATTTTCTTCTTCCCGCGTTTGCTGTCCACGTCCACGCTGCGCAGGTGCACCAGGATGTCCGGGATGTTGATCTTGACCGGGCAGGCGTCGTAGCAGGCCCCGCACAGCGAGGACGCGTACGGCAGCGAACTGTTCTCCTCGGCCTGAATGCCGGTCATCAGCGGCGAAAGGATCGCCCCGATCGGTCCGGGGTAGGTCGATCCGTAGGCGTGGCCGCCGGTCCGTTCATAGACCGGGCAGACGTTCATGCAGGCGCTGCAACGGATGCAGTGCAGGGCCGAGCGGCCCATTTCGTCGGCCAGGGCGGCGCTGCGTCCGTTATCAAGCAACACCAGGTGCACGTTTTGGGGCCCGTCGCCGGCGGTGACACCGGTCCACAGCGAGGTATAAGGGTTCATCCGTTCCCCCGTGGAGGAGCGGGGCAGCAGCTGCATAAAGACTTCAAGGTCCTGCCAGGTCGGCAGGAGCTTTTCGATGCCCATGACGGTGATTAGTGTCTCCGGCAGGGTCAGGCACATGCGGCCGTTGCCCTCGGATTCGACGACGGCCAGGGTGCCCGAGTCAGCAAGGGCGAAGTTGGCCCCGGAGACAGCGACTTTGGCAGTGAGGAATTTACGGCGCAGGTGTGCCCGGGCTGCCGCGGCGAGGCGGGCCGGTTCGTCGGTCAGCTCCCGGTCGACGCCCTCCATTTCGCGCAGGAAGATGTCCCTGACCTGGGTCCGGTTCTTATGGATCGCCGGGACGAGGATGTGGCTGGGCTTGTCGTGGTCCAGCTGGACGATCAGCTCGGCCAGATCGGTTTCGTAGGCCGCGATGCCCTGCTCTTCAAGGTATTCGTTGAGGCCGATTTCCTGGGTGGCCATGGATTTGATCTTGACCGCTTCGGTTTCCCCGGTTTCCCGGATCAGACCGGCGACGATCCCGTTGGCCTCATCGGCGTCGCGGGCCCAGTGGATCACGCCGCCTCGGGCGGTGAAGTTTTTCTCGAACTGTTCGAGGAGTTCGGGAAGGCGGGCCATCACGGATTCCTTGATTGCGGATCCGGCGTCGCGCAGTTGTTCCCAGTCCGGCAGTTCGGAGACCACTTGGATGCGTTTGTCTCGGATGGTGTGGGTGGCGTGGCCGAGGTTGGCCCGGAGCTGGGTGTTGCCGAGTTCGCGGTGCGCGGCCTGGGGGAAGGATTCGGAGGCGTGCAGGTTGCCCGTGCCATGAACGGGGAGGGAGGGCATGCCCAGGTAGGTGCTCATCGTGTGGCCTTTCCGGTGGTGACGCGGACTTCGCCGGTGACAGAGGCCGGTTCTTCCAGGGTGCTGGCGAGGATTTCGGCCAGGTGCAGGGTGGTGACGTCGCTGCCCTGGCGGGAGAGGCCGCCGCCGATGTGCATGAGGCAGGAGGCGTCCCCTCCGGCGCACAGGCTTGCCCCTGTTGCCGTGATATTCGCCGTCTTGTCCTCGAGCATGGCGGAGGAGACGTCGGCGTTCTTCATCGAGAACGTGCCGCCGAAGCCACAGCATTGGTCAGCTTCCGGCAGTTCGGCCATGTCGATCCCTGCGACACTGCCCAGCAACCGCGCCTGCCGGTCCCCGAGCCGGAGCAGGCGCATGCCATGGCAGCTCGGGTGGTAGGTGACGCGGTGCGGGAAGTAGGAACCGAGCTGCGCGCCAGCATCGGTCACGCCGAGCACGTCCACCAGCAATTCGGAGAGCTCGTAAGTTTTGGCGCCGACTGCGGTTGCACGTGTTTCCAGATCCTTGTCGCCGCACGAGCGGGCGACCATAGGGTGCTGGTGCTTCACGGAGGCGACGCAGGAGCCGGACGGGGCAACCGCGACGTCGTAGTCCTCGGTATCAAAGGCGGCGACGTGGTTGGCGATCACGGGGACAGCTTCCTTGAGGTAGCCGCTGTTGACGTGCATCTGCCCGCAGCAGGCCTGGCCGGACGGGAACACAACTTCGTGCCCCAGCCGTTCCAGGATTTTCACGGTGGCCCGCGCTGTGGCGGGGTACATCGCATCCACGATGCACGTAGCGAACAAAGCGATTCGCATGGCAGCCTTTCGGGCTAAGGGGTTGTGGTCTGACCATAGTAGATCACGTGACCGACGCCACTGGCAACCGGCGGCTCCAAGTGAAGCTGCTCACACTTTCAGAAAAATCTACGCTACACTCTGATGGTCCGACCACAAAGGTCTGACCATACCCCCCTGCCGTCCCCCTCAATGTGGAGGAACTCCGTGGATCAGTTCACACCCAGCACCGACCCGGTGCTCAACAGCGTCATGTGGTCGGCCATCGTCGCCCTGCTGCCGCTGCTGACGTTCTTCATCCTGCTTGCCGTCGTCAAAACCCGCGCCCATGTCGCCGGTGCCTTTGCGCTCCTGGCTGCCCTCCTGGTCGGAATATTCGCGTTCCAGATGCCGGCCGGGCTGGCGCTGCTCTCCGCTACCCAGGGCGGGGTTTTCGGCGCCTTCCCTGTCTTGTGGATCGTCATCATGGCCGTCTGGCTCTATCAGGTCACGGTCCTCAGCGGACGCTTTGAGGACCTCCGCCGCGTCTTCGATGTAATCGGCAAAGGCGACGTGCGCCTCCAGGCGGTCCTGATTGCCTTCTGCTTCGGCGGGCTGCTCGAAGCCCTCGCCGGTTTCGGTGCGCCGGTGGCTATCACGGCCACCATGCTGCTGGCGCTCGGACTGCCGCCGCTGCGCGCTGCCGCCGCGGTGCTGGTTGCCAACACGGCACCTGTTGCCTTTGGTGCCATGGCCATCCCGATCACCACCGCGGCCGGCCTCACCGGACTGCATGCCACGGACATTGCCTCCGTCGTTGGACGTCAGGCTCCGCTACTGGCCACCATCGTGCCGCTGATCCTGCTCTTCATCCTCGATGGCCGCAAGGGCCTGAAAGACTGCTGGCCCGCAGCGCTGGTGGTTGGCTTTTCGTTCGCCACGGCACAGTTCCTGTGCTCCAACTTCTTCTCCTACGAACTCACCGATATCGTCGCCTCCCTCGTAGGCCTCGGCGCGGCCGTGCTGTTCTTCCGCGTCTGGACGCCCAAGGGAAGCGTCGAAGCACGCGAGCGTCTCGGAGCAGCCTTTGATGCAGCCTCGAAGAACACAGCCTCCACCACCACCGCCGGCGGCGGCTCCCGGCGGGCTACGGCTGTCGCCGTCAGCGAGGCCGCTGCAGACCGGTTGACCCCGACCCGGACGTGGCTCGCCCTGTTCCCGTACTTCCTCGTGATCGTCGTCTTCGGCATCGCCAAGCTATGGAAACTCGGTGCGGACGTGCCCGCATTCCTCGCCTCGACCGACGTCAGAATCCCCTGGCCGATCCTGCACGACGCTCTGGTCAATGCCGAAGGCAAACCCGTCTCCTCCACCATCTACTCCTTCCAATGGCTCTCCACCCCCGGAACCCTGCTGCTAATCACCGGCCTGATCGTCGCCTTCGTGTACTCGAAGTACAACGACGGCGGCCGCTACCCCATCACGGTGGCTAACGCGGTGAAGGAGATCGGCCGCACCATCTACAGGATGCGCTGGGCCGGACTGACCATCATCACCGTCCTCGCACTCGCCTACGTGATGAACTTCTCCGGGCAGACAGTATCCATCGGCACCTGGCTCGCCGGCACTGGCACCTTCTTCGCGTTCCTCTCACCCGTCCTGGGCTGGATTGGCACCGCCGTCACGGGCTCCGACACGTCCGCCAACGCGCTCTTCGCCAAACTCCAGCAGACAGCCGGCCTGAAAGCAGGCATCGACCCGAACCTCCTCGTCGCCGGAAACACCTCCGGCGGCGTCGTCGGGAAACTGATTAGCCCGCAAAACCTGGCCATCGCCGCGTCTGCGGTCAACCTTGAAGGAAAGGAATCGGTGATCCTGCGTAAAGTAGTCGGATGGAGCGTAGCGCTGTTGCTGGTGCTCTGCACCCTCTCCTACCTCCAGTCCACCCACCTCCTCGGCTGGATGCTGCCCTAGCCTCCCGCCTGGTCAGTACGGCGTGTGCGGGCCGACCTGCCCGCACACGCCCCGCCCTAAGCCTCGATCCACCGATCAGCTTCGTGACGGTGACCGCTCCGGGTGAGCTGGCTTCGTGGCCGTTTGGGCGTGTGGTGGCCGCCGGTCTGCCCGGCTTTTCCACTGGAGTTCCTTGCTCGTGTGGTCGATTGCTGGTGGTCAGGTGCCG
>NZ_MRDE01000051.1 GCF_001968835.1 Tersicoccus phoenicis | reverse complement strand
GATTTTAATGTCTCAACTATCACCGCTTGGTTTTCGTCAACGAGAGTTCGAGAGAGTTTATGTTGAAAATCAGCGCGTGCATTCGCTGTTTTCTCATGACATTTAGCCACAATCAATCGCGCCTTTGCACGGTTTGCACTGCCTTTTTTCTTGCGAGATAACTGACGCTGTTTACGTCTGAGGTTTTTCTCTGCGCGTATTACAAATTTTGGATTTGCTGTCTTTTTACCGTTGGATTCAATCGCAAAATGTGTCAAGCCCAAATCAATTCCCGTCACTGTATTGACGGTGTGAACAAGTGCTGGCGCTTCTGTTCCATCATCGACCAGTATTGACGCATAAAACTTGCCCGTCTTGCTTAGACTGAGCGTGATGCTTTTGACCTTTCCGACTATTTCACGATGAATGTTAGCCGTTATAGGCTTCATTTTCGGTAATTTGATGG
>NZ_MRDE01000050.1 GCF_001968835.1 Tersicoccus phoenicis | reverse complement strand
AAAGCCCACCCCGAGCGGTTCACCGCCCGCGCCGAGGCCCGACCCAAGATCCTCGACCGGCAGCCTGCCACGTGGATCAACCAGCCATCAGCCGACGAGATGCAACTCGCCGCCTAACACCCACCGGCCTCATCCGCCTTGACAAATTCCGAACTGCGAGAACAGCACAGCACGAGCAGCCGCGAGGGGGCGCCGAGCCCAGTAGAGGTGGAGTGTCGACGGGTGTCCGTGGCGGATGTTCTTCTCTCGCCCCGCCTCCGCGTTGATTGCTTCGAGTGGCAGCGAGACTTCGATGAGCTTCTTTTTGGGTGCGGTGGTCACGGGGCTTCTCTCGCTGGTGTCGGGCTGATTGGTGTCGGTGGGGTGGGTCATCGCGGTGGTTCTCCGCGTTCCCAGTAGTCGCGCCAGACCTCGTTGTAGGAACGGGTGGTCGCGGATGGTTCCAGGTGGGTGAAGGCGTCGCTGACGTAGCGCAACTGGTCGTTGGCGGCACCCCTGGTCGAGACCTCGACGAGGGCGAGCCGGTGACGGTCGCCTTGGGTCTGGGCGAAGGTGATCTCGTTGGTGGTGATGGTGAAGGTGTCGGAGCCTTCGATGCGGCCCTTGACCTCGATGTAGTGGACGAAGCCGTTCTGGTCGGTGGACTGGATGTCGTAGCCGGGGTTGTTGCGCGGCATCTCGACGGGTTCGCGTCCGAGTGCTCGTTCGGCGGCGAGCACGGCTTCGACTGCTCGACGTTCGACTTCCTCGGTCTGGCGTGCGAAGGTCTGCGCTTCAGGCTCAGCATCGGTGGCGAGGAGTGCGCTGGGGACGACGAGAGCAACGCCGCGGATGACGGCAGGTACGGCAACAAGGTTGGTGGCCTCGTCGAGCTGTTCGAGCCGGTGGCTCAGCCGTTCATCGAGCTGCCGGGCACGAACGAGTGCGGTCTCGGCGCGGAGCCGGCAGACGGTGCCTCCTCGTTCGAGTGCTTCGAGGCGGTTGTGTTCTCGATCCCAGTGGTTGATCTCGGCCAGCAGGCGATCCTTCACCTGTGCGCGGGTCCGCGCGGTCTCGATGTCGAGGCGGGTCTTGATCTCGTCCATGCGGGGCTGGAGCCCTTCACGGTAGGCCCAGGCGCGCACGAGCTTCTCGTGGTTCTGTCGCGCCCAGTCGCTGCCGGTGATCTCGGCGATGGCTTCGGCCTCGGTCGAGTCGGGTCGGTCGTAGTCGAGGTACGGAGGTGCTGCGGAAACGGTGACGGTGCCGTCTTGTTCGAGGAGCGGGTAGTCGAAGTGGTGAGAGACGGTGTCGGCGTCGGCTGCGGTGTTCTCGATGTGCTGCTCGACGCTGAACATCAGCATCGGCGCGTCTGTCTGCTTGGAGCGGCGATCGACCAGCACGGTGCCTTGCTTGAGTGTGGGGCCGAGGTCGTCGATGGTTGCCTCGATCACGGCATGCAGTAGGGGGTGGCCCGGTGCGATGAGGGAGGCGTCGGCGAGGCCGTCGGGGTGCATGCGTGAGAGTTTGAAGGTGATGCGCTCGTACTGCTCGGCGACGGGTGCCCACCGGTTGAGGCGACGCGCAGTGTCGATCACCCGGGCGGGGACGCGGGTGATCTCGTAGCGTCCGTTCTCTCGTTTGCGGATGCGTCCGCCGAGCCGTGTGAGCGCGGGGAGGAAGAAGGCGGCGATGTAGCCGGGCTGGAGTCGGCGTTCGCGGGCCTTCTCCATGCGTGCCCGGACTTCGTCGAGGTTGAGGGCGGAGAACATCTCGGGGTGGAGGGCGCGTTCGGCGAGCACTTCGTCGAGGCCGTGGGAGACGCCGGCGTCAATGATGCGGTCGAGTTTGGCCTTGACCTCGGGCTGGTCACCGTAGCGGATGGCCTCAATCAGCAGGTCACGCAGTGACCGCTCTTGGAAGGCGTCGGCGTCGCCGAGCACGTTGAACAGGTTGCCGTTGTAGGCGATCGACATCTGGTCGATCTTCGCCAGCAGCCGCGTGAACACGTCGCCCTCGCGGGTGTCGCGGGCGACCATGTTCCACAGGTGGCAGACCTCGCGTTGGCCGATGCGGTGGATGCGGCCGAATCGCTGCTCGATGCGGTTCGGGTTCCACGGCAGGTCGTAGTTCACCATCAGGTGCGCACGCTGAAGGTTCAGACCTTCCCCGGCGGCATCGGTGGCGAGGAGGACCACGGTGTCGGGGTTGTGGGTGAAGCGTTCGCGGGCGAGCTTGCGGTCTTCGCGGCGGGTTCCGCCGTGGATCGTGATGACCGAATCGGCGCGGCCGAACTGGGCGGTGATCTTGGCTTGCAGGTAGTCGAGGGTGTCGCGGTGCTCGGTGAAGATGATGATCTTGCGGGCATCGCCCGAGCCATCGTGGGTCAGGAGCTGCTCGTCGAGGATGGTGCGCAGCTGCACCCACTTCTTGTCATCGTCTTGCAGCCTGACGCGCCGGGCGACCTTGATGAGGTCTTCGAGGATCGCGATCTCAGCCCGCAGCTCGGGGATCGTCTGCGCGGCCGTGGCGAGATCGACAACCTGGTCTGCCTGTTCCTCGAACTGGGCGCGTTCCTCGTCGGTTGTCTCTTCGTCGAAGTCCTCGAAGTCCTCGACTGAGAACGCGGGCACTGCGTCGCTCCCGAAGTCGAGCGTGGTCTTGCCGGTGGTCCATTCGTCGATGTGTGAGGAGATGGAGGTGCTGAAGCGGGCGTCGTCGGTGATGCGCTGCATGTCGCGCAGTTTCGTGTCGAGCCGCTGCTGGCGTCGTTCCAGAGATCGCAGGATCGCTTCGGGGCTGGAGGCCAGGCGGCGTTGCAGCACGGTGAGCGCGAACCCGACGTTGTTGCCGCGCTTCTTGTCCCCGGCCTGGGCGATCCGCTCGGCCCGTCCCATCTCGGTGCGGACGTAGTCGGTGACCTGTTCGTAGAGGTCTCGCTCGGCCGGGCTCAGCTCGTACTCGACGGTGTAGGCCTTGCGTTCGGGGAACAGCGGCTTGCCCTCGAAGGTGAGCAGGTCTTCCTTCACCATGCGGCGCATCAGACCGTCGGTGTCGGTGCGGTGCACGCCTTGCCGGTACTGGCCCTCGAAGCGGTCGCGATCCAGCAGCGACATGAAGAGCTGGAAGTCCTCTTCCTTGCCCGCGTGCGGGGTCGCTGTCATCAGCAGGAAGTTGTGCGCGGTTTCCGACAGCAGGCGTCCGAGCTTGAAGCGCTTGGTCTCATCGACCTCGCCCGCCCAGGACGAGTAGTGGGCCGACATGCGGTGGGCCTCGTCAACGACGGCGACATCCCAGGTGACCTCGCCGAGCTGCTCGGTCAGGTCTTCGCTGCGGGAGAGCTGGTCCATGCGGGCGATCAGGAATGGGTGCTCGGCGAAGACGTTGCGGCCCTGGGCGTCATCGACCATCTGGCGGCTGAAGATTTCGAACCGCAGGTCGAACTTCTGGCTGAGTTCCTCGCGCCACTGCTCCACGAGCCCACCCGGGGCGACGATGATTGCGCGCTCGCAGTCCGAGCGCAAAATCAGCTCCTTCAGATATAGCCCGGCCATGATCGTCTTGCCCGCGCCGGGGTCGTCGGCCAGCAGGAACCGCAGCGGGATGCGCGGCAGCAGTTCCTCGTAGACGGCGCGAATCTGGTGTGGCAGCGGGTCAACGTCCGAACTGTTGACCGCGACCATCGGGTCATACAGCGCCGCGTACTTGATCCGCAGCGCCTCGGCAGCAAGCCGGAACTCGTTCGGGTCCGCATCGTAGGCCGGCGCCGACTCGGCATCACTCGCTATTGCGAGCCGAACTGCGTCGTGATCGGCTAGTGTGCGAGCCGACATGCTCCCGCGACCGTCTCGATAGACGACCTCATACAGTCCGGTATCGATTGCATCTACCGCGATGAGCGTGACAGTCTGCTGAGGCAGGATGCCGGTAAGTCGCTGACCCACACGCAAGTCAGCGAGCTGGATGTGACCTAGCTCCACCGCATTGTCACCCCCAAACATCGTGTAGCCGAAGCAATTGCCTCGCCGCCGGACTCGCCTTCACAGCGCTTGCCGTAGGTGTCAGACCCAATCTCACCATACTGGCGAGTACAGGCAATTCTGGAGCGCGACATACATGCTCATCAACGGAGAGGCAGCGATAGACGGTGTTCACCTTTCAGCAACACGAAAGCCCGCTCAAATACGAGCGGGCTTTCTAATATTTGTGGAGCTGAGGGGACTCGAACCCCTGACCCCCTGCATGCCATGCAGGTGCGCTACCAGCTGCGCCACAGCCCCGTTGTCGCCGTACACAGCACCGGTCGAGACCTTTATCCGTGCCGCGGCAACCCCTAGAGTCTAGCCAAGGGTCGCCGAGGAAACCAAATCACCCCTCCTGCACGGTGACCGGCTCCGGGAGGCTCCCGGCGTTGTGCGCGGCCAACCGCCAGCGCAGCCCCCGGGTCGCCTTCTCGGGACCCATCTCCTCCAGCATCGACCAGTTGCAGTTGGCCAGGCCGGACATCACCGCCCACCGGTCGTGCGGCAGTCCGAGCAACGACGCGATCGCCACCCGGGCCGCCCCGCCGTGCGTGGCCAGCACCAGCAGACCGTTCTCGGGCAGCCCCCGCAGGTGTTCCTCGACGGCGGCGCACACGCGGGCCGCCACGTCCAGCCGGCACTCCCCTCCCCCGGGTACGACCGTCACGTCACCGGTCGCCCAGCCGGCCGCCTCCTCGGGGAACTGCTCGTCGATCTGCGCGAACGTCAGCCCCTGCCAGCGGCCCGCGTAGGTCTCCCGCAGCCGAAGGTCCACCGTCACCGGCAGACCGGCCAGTCGGCCGAGGGCCTCCCCGGTGTCCCGGGCCCGTGTCAGGTCCGAGGCGACGACCCGGCCCGGGCTCAGCGCCGCCAGCAGCCGCGCCGACGCCTCGGCCTGCGCCCGACCGACCTCGTCGAGCTCGATGTCGGTCTGCCCCTGGAATCGGCCGGCCGCGTTCCACGACGTCTGGCCGTGCCGCCACACGACCACCCGACGGTACTGGGCGACGCCGTCGGCCGGCGCACCGGCAAGCCCCGCCACCGCCGGACCGGGAGACGCGTGGGTGACAAAAGCGGTGTCGGCAGGCGGGGTATCGGAAGCCGCGGTGTCGCCAGACTCCGTAGGACCGGCTGCAATCACGTGCGCGGCTCGTCGACGTCGCTCGCGGGCGCTGTCACGTCCTCCGCGGCGGCGTCGGACCCGTCGAGCGCATCGCCCTGCCCTTGGTCGGGCGTAGCGGCCCGCTCCTCACCTGCCGGCACGTTCGCCGGTGCGTTCAGTTCGGCGGTGATGTCGATGACGGGGCTGTCGTTCCACAGCCGCTCCAGCGCGTAGAACACCCGGTCCTCCTGGTGCTGCACGTGCACGATCACCTGCGCGTAGTCCAGCAGCACCCACCGGCCCTGGGACCGGCCCTCGCGCCGGACGGGCTTCTCCCCCAGCTCGGCGAGGGCCTCCTCGATCGCGTCGACGACGGCGTTCACCTGCCGCTCGCTGGTCGCGGACGCGATCAGGAAGGCGTCGGTGATGGCGAGCCGCTCGCTGACGTCGAGCGCGACGACGTCGTGCGCCTGCTTGTCGGCGGCGGCCCGGGCGGCGGCCCGGACGAGGGCGATGGACGTGTCGGTTGCGGTCACGGAACTCCTTGACGGGGACGGGTGGGAGAAGAACTCAGCGGATTGGATGGGGAATCAGCGGGGCACGGCGAGCAGCAGCACGGCGAGCACGGCCAGGCCGACGACCACGACGACGGCGGCACCGATCAGGACCCCCACCCAGGAACGCCGTCCCTTCCGGGCGGTCCGCGCGTCGAGTGGGTCCAGGCCCGCGGCGTCGGCCGCGCCGACCGGAACAGGCGCGGGCTCGGCAGCGGCAGCACCGGGGGTCGTTGTCGTCGACGTTGCACCGGCCTCGAGCAGGGCCGCGGTCGGCACCCAGCCGGTCGCGGGTCCGGGCTCGGTCGAGGCGCCGATGTCGCCGGCCGATGCGCCGTCCTCCAGCCGCGTGCCCTGCAGCGGCTGCACGGTTCCGGTCGCCGGGTCCCACGTGAGGAACACCTGGCTGGTGGTCGGCGGGGCGATCACCGGGAAGTCGAAGGCGGGGTCGTGCTCGTAGCGCAGCGGGGTGACGGCACCGAGGTTGTGCGCCTCGTGCGGCTCGGCCACCGGAACCGCGGGCCCGGGCACGAAGCTGACCGGGGAGTCGGTGATGGCCGGGCCGGCCGGCGTCCCCCGCTGGGCGGCGTTCAGCGCCGCGGCGCGGGCCGCCAGGGCCTCCTGCTCGGCGCGGATCGCCGGGTCGACATGCTCGGGCCCCGCGTGCTCGGCGCCCAGGTGTTCCCCATGCGCGGGCCCGTGCGGACCGCCGGAGTCGACGGCGCTGGAGCCGTGCCGGGACAGGCTGACGGCGTGCTCACCCGCCTGCTCGGTGAGCTCGGCCATCCGGGCTTCGTACTCCTCGCGGGTCAGCGCCGCCCCGGCACCGAACGCGACGCCGTCGTCGTCGGCCTCGAGAGCGTCCTGATCCGGACCATCCTGGCGGGCCGCTTCCTCGGCGGCACGCTCGGCCGCACGCCGCTCCCGGCGGGTCGCGTACTGGACGGGACCGGGCTGGTCCGACGGCCCGGGATTCTCGGCGGGGAACCGGTCGCTCATGGGGTCACCAGGGCGGTCGCGGTACGGCTCGCGGCGTCGGTTGCGGCGACGGGCCGGCCGACGCCGGACTCGACCGCCGCCACGTCGGGCGTGTACAACCCGTACTTGGCGATGTACTGGACGACGCCGTCGGGCACGAGGTACCAGACGGGGTGGCCGGCGTGCACCCGCTCGCGGCAGTCGGTGGAGGAGATCGCCATCGCGGGGATCTCCATCAGGGAGATGTCGTCGCGGCCGATGTTGCTCAGTTCGTGCCCGGGCCGGGTCACCCCGACGAAGTGGGCGAGCGACCACAGCTCGTCGACGTCCTTCCAGGACAGGATCTGCGCCAGCGCGTCCGCCCCGGTGATGAAGAACAGGTCGGCGTCCGGGCGCAGCGCGTGCAGCTCGCGGAGGGTGTCGATCGTGTAGGTGCGGCCGGGCCGGTCCACGTCCACGCGGGAGACGCTGAACCGCGGGTTGGACGCCGTCGCGATCACCGTCATCAGGTAGCGGTGCTCGGCGGGCGAGACCTCCTGCTTGGCCTTCTGCCAGGGCTGGCCGGTGGGGACGAAGACCACCTCGTCCAGCCCGAACACCGAGGCCACCTCGGACGCGGCCACGAGGTGCCCGTGGTGGATCGGGTCGAACGTGCCGCCCATGACGCCGACCCGGGTGCGTCGCCCCGGCAGGGCGATGTGACCCGGTGTGGGGACCGGGGAGTTAATGGCCCTGCTCCCGGTGGTGCTCCGCCGGCAGGGTGCGTTGCGGGTCCACGTGCTCGTCGTGCGCCTCGTGCCGCATGCCCACGTTGGTGAACGAGACGGTCACGAAGAGCAGCACGAGGAAGACGCCGAAGATCACCAGCATGACGACGGCGGGCGGCGCGATCACCGGAGCCTTATCCTCTGCGGCGGACAGGACGGCGGCGGCCATCTGGGTGAGCATCTTCTCCCCTGCTTCGGGTCGGCGGTCTGGACTGACTTCATCCTACGACGTGGGGATCGGTCAGGTGGTGCGGTTCGGCCGGTGGCGGGCGGCAGTTCCGTCGGTGGCGGCGCAGAGCCTGCGACCATGAGCGACCTCGACCGTGATCTTCCCGCTGGCTACACCGACGCCCTCGCCACCCTGAAGGGTCAGGTGCGCGATGCGCAGCACGGGGCTCAGCACGTCGTCGTGCAGACAGTGTCTGCACTGATCAGCTGGGAGCCACAACGTCGCACGCTCCGGCAAAGCCGCCGAACCTACGGAACTCGCGCAATTACACAAGACTCACAAGATACATAGGTCCTCACAAGGAGCTTCAGTTGGAGAATCCGTTCCGGCCGTCCGCTGGCGCAACGCCGCCCGAGATCCTCGGACGTGCCGGGCTGCTGGACGAATTCGACTACGGCCCGCGCATAGGCTCCGGTGCGCCGGGACTTCTGACCATCTTCACTGGCGCCAGAGGCATCGGCAAGACCGTCATGCTCGGCGCGGCCCATGATGTCGCGCGCGAGCACGGCTGGGCCGTGATCTCCGAGACAGCCACGGGCGGATTCATGGGACGCATCGGGGAGTCGATGCACCAACTGGCCGAAGAACTCGGCAGCGGCCGTCATGGCAGGCGAATCACGGCGGTGGCGGCGGCGGGCTTCGGCATCCGACTCAACTGCCGCCCGAGCGGCAGGTCGCGTGGCGATCAACGAGGGAGTAGCCACCTTCCTGCGGCGCGCCGACAAGGTCGACCTCCACGCCGCCGCGGTCCGGGAAGTGGAGGAATCCTTCACCACTACGTTCACCGCAGCAGGTTTCAGCATCTCCCCTGACCACGTTCGAGCGGCAGCGGAAGCCACCAAAGGCTACCCGTTCCTCATCCAGCTCGTCGGCTACTTCCTCTGGAGGGAGGCCGAGCTCAGCCAGGGAATCGTGACGGCAGACCACGTGCGGCGGGCCGTCGATGCAGCGCGGCGGCGCCATGCCCGCACCGTCATCGAAGCAGCCCTGGCCAGCGCGTCACGCAAGGACATGGCATTCCTCCGAGCCATGGCGGAAGACGGCGGCCCTCGTCCGCTGCCGACATCGGCCGCCGGATCGGAGCCCGGACCAATCTGGTCGGAAACTACCGCGCCAGACTCCTCGCAGCCGGGCTCATCGATCCCACGGGATACGGAAAGGTCGACTTCGCCATCCCCGGGCTCCGCGAATACCTCCGCTCGCATTCATAGACCGGTCGGGCCGCCGACGACGCGGTCCCGGCCGGCCAGCAGCCCGGCCACCAGCTGGGCGAACGCGACGGCGCCGATCACGACCAGCGGTGCCACCCAGGAGCCGGTCGCAGCGAACAGGGCGCCCAGCACCGGCGGGCCGATCGCCGCGAACAGGTAACCGAGCGACTGGGACATCCCCGACAGGGATGAGGCATCGACGTGGTCACGAGTGCGCAGGGCGATCAGGCTCAGTGCGGTCACCAGGGACGCGCCGGAGCCGACGCCGGCCACCAGCGCCCACAGCAGGGCCACCGTCGGCGCGGTCAGCATGCCGACGACGCCGACCACGGTCACCGCGGGAGCGACCGCGGCGACCAGGCGTTGCCGCGGTCCGCGCAGCAGGAACGACGTCGTGAAGCTGGCGGCCACCCCGACGAACTGGAACGCGAACAGGTGCCAGCCGGACTCGACATCGCCGATCCCCTGGGACCGTTCGATGGTCGGCAACCACGTGATGAGGATGTAGAACACGGCCGACTGCAGCCCCATGTACGCGGTGACCTGCCACGCCAACGCCGACGTCCACACCGTCGAACGGCTCCGGCCCCGGGCACGTGGCGTGGAAGGGACCGGCGCGGAAGGCCGCTGTTCCCGGCGTTCGGCTCTCGCATAGCGCAGTTGCGGCAGCCACAGGGCGATGGCCGGCAGTACCAGCAGCGCCCAGACGGTCAGGGCGAACGGCCACCCCAGCGGGCCGCCGCCGACGTCAAGGTGGGACAGCGGCACCGCCAGCCCGACGCCGGCCGAGGCGGACGCACCGAGCACCGCGGTGTAGACGCCGGTCATCAGCGCCACCCGCTGCGGGAACTCAGCCTTGACGACGGACGGCAGCAGGACGTTGCCCACCGCGATCGCCGCGCCCACGGTGAAGGAGCCGACCCACAGCCCGATCGGCGTCCCCGGGATGATCCGCAGCAGCGCCCCGATCAGCAGGACGACGAGGGCGCCGAGCAGAGTCGGCACCGCCCCGAACCGATTGCCCACCGCCGCCGCGACCGGCGAGATCAGCGCGAACGCCAGCAACGGCATCGCGGCGAGCAGGCCGAGCGCGGACGGACCCAGGCCCGTGGACGCGCCGACCTGGTCGATCAGCGGGCCGAGAGAGGTGAAAATGGGCCGCAGATTCGCGGCGACGGCAAGGATGCCCGCGAGCAGCAGCCAGGTGGCCGGCCGGGGCCGCGGGTGGCCGGCGGGCTGCGTGGAACGATGCGCTCGCTGGGGCGGGGCGCTCATGCCGCGCCGGGCGAGGCGGTCGCCGTCATGCGCGGACCTGTCCGTCGCCCTGCACGATCCACTTGGTGGTCGTGAGCTCGGTCAGGCCCATCGGACCGCGGGCATGCATCTTCTGCGTCGAGATGCCCACCTCGGCGCCGAGGCCGAACTCGCCGCCGTCGGTGAACCGGGTGGACGCGTTCACCAGGACCGCCGCGGCGTCGACCTCGGCGATGAACCGCTCGGCGTTGGCCAGGTCGTTGGTCAGTATCGCCTCGGTGTGCCGGGTGGTGTACCGGTCGATGTGCTCGATCGCGGCGTCCATCGAGTCGACGGCTGCGACGGCGAGGTCCAGGTCCATGTACTCGGTGGCCCAGTCCTCCGCGGTGGCCGCCTGGGTGGGCACGTCGGCGGGCAGTGCGGCGGCGATCCGCTCGTCGACGTGCAGCCGCACCCCGGCATCGGCGGCGGCCCGCAGCACCGACTCCAGACCGGCGAAGTCGCGGTGCACGAGCAGCGTCTCCACGGTGTTGCAGACACTGGGCCGCTGCGTCTTGGCGTTCAGGACGATGGGGGTGACCGTCTCCGGGTCCGCGGAGGCGTCCACGTAGATGTGCACGTTGCCCTCCCCGGTCTCGATCACGGGGACCTGGGCGTTGCGGACCACGGTCTGGATCAGGGACCGCCCGCCGCGCGGGATCAGGACGTCGACCCGGCCGCGGGCACGCATCAGCGCGTTCGCTCCGGCCCGGCCGTACGCGTCGATGGTCTGCACGGCGGTGGCGGGCAGGCCCTGCCCGGTCAGCGCCTCGCCGATCAGCTCGACCAAGGCGGCGTTGGAGTGTGCCGCGGCGGTCCCACCCCGCAGGATGACGGCGTTGCCGCTCTTCAGCGCCAAGCCGGCGATGTCGACGGTGACGTTGGGCCGCGCCTCGTAGATGGCGCCGACGACACCGAGGGGCACGTGCACCTGCCGCAGTCGCAACCCGTTGGGCAGGGTCTGGCCGCGCACGACGGTGCCGACCGGGTCGGGTTGGGACGCGAGGTTCTCCAGCGCCGCGGCGAGGCCGGCGATCCGCTCGGGAGTCAACCGCAGCCGGTCCTTGAGGCTCGCGGTCACCCCGTTGACGTCCGCGTCGGCGAGGTCGCGCTGGTTGGCGGCGAGGATGCGGTCCTGGTGCTCGACCAGCGCGGTCCCGATGGCGCGCAGGGCGGCGTCCTTGGTGGCCCGGTTGGCGCGGGCGAGGACCTTCGCGGCGGCCTTCGCGGCGTCGGCGATACGCTCGACGGCGGTTGCGGTGGCGTCGTCGACGACGGCGCCGGCGTTCTCGTTGTCGGCACTCTCGGCCGGGGCGTTGCCGGCCGCGTCCTGGCGGCCGCCGGTGGTGGTCCCGATGTCCCCACGCCGACCGTCCGCGGGTTTGCCGGAATGCTGGGTGACTGTCGTCATCGGGCAAGTCTATCGAGCGCCCGTCAGGGGTAGATCTGCGCGTAGAGGTCCTGGATCTCGGCCTCGGTGGGGACCCTGGGATTGTTGGCCGGGGAACCGGAGGCCACGGCCTGCTCGGCCATCAGCGGAACAAGATTCTGCCAGCGTTCGCGGTCGATCCCGTACGACTCGGGCGTAGGCACGTCGACGTCGCGGCACAGCCCGGTCAAGGCGTCGAGCAGCTTGCGGGCCGCGGTGGCGTCGTCGTCGGCCTCGGCAGCCGCGCCGTAAGCCCGGGCGCAGTCCGCGTAGCGGGACTCCGCCGCGGAAAGGGAGAACGCGGTCACGGCCGGCAGCAGCATGGCGTTCGAGAGGCCGTGGGCGATGTGGAAGTGCGCCCCGATGGGCCGGCTCATGCCGTGGACGAGCGCGACGCTGGAGTTGGAGAAGGCGATACCGGCCTGGGTCGCGGCGAGCATCATCTGCTCCCGCGCTCGGGCGTCGGTGCCGTCGGCGTAGGCGCGGGGCAGCGCGGTGCTGATGGTCGTGATCGCCGTGAGCGCCATGCTGTCGGCAAAGGGGTTCGCCCTGCGGCTGACGTAGGCCTCGATGGCGTGAGTGAGGGCGTCCACCCCGGTGTCCGCGGTCAGCCGTTGCGGCATGGAGAGCGTGAGCTCGTAGTCGATGATGGCGGCGGTGGGGAGGAAGGCGATGCCGGGACAGAGCATCTTCTCGTCGGTGGCGCTGTCCGTGATGATCGCGAACTGGGTGGCCTCGGAGCCGCTTCCTGCGGTGGTGGGCACGACGACCACCGGAAGGGCCGGCCCGGTGTTGTTGTGGGGCGCCTTGTAGTCGCCCATGCTGCCGCCCTGGCGACCGAGCAGACCCAGGGCCTTGGCGGTGTCCATGGGGCTGCCGCCGCCGAAGCCGACGACGACGTCGGCGTCGTGCTCGCGAAGGGCCTCGAGCCCGGCGTGGAGGCTGTCCGTGGTGGGGTCCGGCACGGCCCCGGAGAACAGGCCCGGGGTGAGGCCGGCCCTGGTGAGGATGCCGCTCATCCGCTCGGCCGCACCGGTGCTCGTCATGAAGGCATCGGTGACGATCAGCGGCCGGTGCAGGCCCAGGTCGGCGACGACGGTGCCCAGCTCTTCGATGGCACCGGCGCCGATGCGCATGACGCGTGGGAGGGCGATCGAGGCGACCATGGTGGGGGCTCCTTCTGTCGGGGATCGGCGGACTGGAAGAATCGCGGGTGCTCGGGAACGGCCGTCATGCCTGTCGTCCCACACCAGTGGAGCATGCCACGGGAAAGAGACGGCGCTCGCAGCGTAGTCGCTCGCTGAGAAGATCGGGCCGTGGACGACGAGTCCGACCGGGGGCAGACCTGGTGTTGCCGTACGACCACCCACTGCCCCACCGACCGCGCCGCGTGGCCGTCGCGGGCGTGTCCGGCGCCGGCAAGACGACCCTCGCTGGCCGCGTGGCCGACGTCGTTCGGGGCCGACACGTGGAGATCGATGGCCTCTACCACGGCGCCGACTGGACGCCCCGCGCGTCGTTCGTCGACGACGTCCGCGAGCTGGTGGCAGGCGACTCCTGGACCACCGAGTTGCGGTACCGGATCGCTCGGCCCCTCCTGGCCGAGCGCGCCGACCTGGTGGTGTGGCTCGACCTGCCGTTCTGGACGACGGTGCTGCCTCGCGCCGGCGCACCCTCCGACGTCGACTCCGGCGTGAGGTGCTGTGGAACGGCAATGTCGAGCCCCCGCTGCGCACCTTCTTCACCGACCGTGAGCATGTCGTGAGGTGGGCGATCTCCACGCGGCGGAAGTACCGCGATCGGGTGCCCGCACTGGAAGCGGCGTACCCGCACCTGACCGTCGTCCGGCTTCGGTCCCGGCGACAGGTGAGGCGGTGGATGGCGGGGCCCAGGCCTGACCTGCCCTCGTTGAATATGCGATTTCTGGGGTGTCGACGGCGTCAGAACCCCAGAAATCGCATAGTCAACGGGGTGGAGGCCGACCCGTGAGGCGGGGCCGCTGGCGCAGTCGGTTCACGACGACGCCGCGTGAGGCAGCCGCGCGGGCTCGCCGCGCCGTCCTCGCAACAACGGCCCTCAGTGGGCGACGGGCTCGACCGGCAGGCCGGGGACGGCGACCCGGATGGCGAACACGCTGCCCGCCTCGGGCTCGGCGTCGTCGGGCAGGTTCTCCCGCGACGTCGTGATGTAGAGGGTGCGCAGGTCGTCCCCGCCGAGCCGGCACGCGGTGGGCTGGCTGGGCGGCACCTCGACCCGGTCGGTCAGGACGCCGTCGGCGTCGTACCGGTGCACCACCCCGCTGCCGTTGACGGCGGTCCAGACCGCCCCCTCGGCGTCGACGCACAGCCCGTCCGGGCGGCCGCTGCCGGGCCCGTCGCCGCCGTCGACCTCGACGAAGGGCCGCCGGTTGACCAGCCGGTCATCCACGTTGTCGAACACGTCGATCCGGCCGGTCGGCGTGTCGGCGTAGTAGGCCAGGGCGCCGTTGGGGGTGAAGCCGAGGCCGTTGGAGACGGTGACGTGGTCGGCCGTGACCTCGATGCTGCCGTCCGCGCCGAACCGGTACAGGGTGCCCGCGCCCTTCACCTGGTCCACGTGCATCGACCCCGCGTACAGCGTGCCCGCCGGGGAGACGCCGCACTCGTTGAACCGGATGTCGGGGTCCTCCCACACCGGTGGCAGGAGCCGCAGGTCACCGGTGTACTCGTCGGTGCCGTCGTCGTCGGTGTCGGTCAGCGCCAACTGGTTCCACAGCCCGACGACGAAGCCACCGCTGCGCCGGGGCCGGACGAACGCCGCGAGCTTGCCGACGTGCCGGCGGGTGACGCCGCCGTCACCGTCGCCGGTCAGGGTCAGCAGGTCGCCGGCGAACATGTCGACGTACCGCAGCCCGCCCCAGACCGGTGACCAGACGGGCCCCTCGGCGTGGAAGGCGATCGGGCCGGTGATGTTCCGCAGTTCGCTCATACCCCATCGAACCACGGGTCCCCGGCCGCCGGCCCCCTCGTCGACTGGTCGATAGATGCGGGTTTTCACGCCGCCGCGGCGATCTAACACCCAACAAGTGACCAGTCGATCAAAGAGCGGGGTGGCGGCCGGAGGCGTTGGCGGGTCCCCCTCATCGACTGGTCAATGGACGCGCGTTTCTCCGCTGTCGGCGCGACCAAACGGCCACCTATTGACCAGTCGATCGAAGGAGGAGGGCGGGGGTGGCGGAGGGCGACGGCGACGGAAGAGCGGGGGCGGAGAGTGGGGCGGTCAGGCGAGGACGAGGTCGTTGACGTGCACGACCTCCCGCTCGTAGTCCTGGCCCAGCTGCTCCCCCAGGTCGTACGTGGTGCGGCCGAGCATCTGCGGCAGTTCGTCGGAGCCGTAGTTGACCAGCCCGCGGGCGATCACCTCGCCGCTGCGGTCGGCCAGCTCGACGGGGTCGCCCGCGGCGAAGCTGCCGGTGACGGCGACGATGCCGGCGGGCAGCAGCGAGCGGCGCCGGTCGCGGACGGCCTTGACGGCGCCGTCGTCGAGCACGAGCCGGCCCCGGATGGTGGCCAGGTGCGCCAGCCACATCAGCCGGATCGGGTGCCGGTTGCCGGTGGTGTGGAACCAGGTGCCGACGGGGTCCCCGCCGAGGGCCGCGGCCGCGTACCCGGTCGAGGTGACCAGGGCCGGGATGCCGTTGGCGGCGGCCATGGTCGCCGCCTCCACCTTGGTGGCCATCCCGCCGGTGCCGACGCCGGCGCGACCGGTGCTGCCGATGGTCAGCGCCGCGAGATCCTCCGGACCGCTCACCTCGGCGATCCGCTGCGCCCCGTGCGCGGGCGGTCCGTCGTAGAGGGCGTCGACGTCGGAGAGCAGGATCATCAGGTCGGCGTGAGCGAGGTGCGCGACGAGGGAGGCGAGCCGGTCGTTGTCGCCGAACCGGATCTCGTGGGTGGCGACGGCGTCGTTCTCGTTCACGATGGGCAGCACCCCGAGGGCGAGCAGCCGGGTGAGGGCACGGTGCGCGTTCTGGTACTGGGTGCGGCGGATCAGGTCGTCCGCGGTCAGCAGCACCTGGCCGGTGACGATGCCGTGCTCGCCGAAAGCGCGGGTGTAGCGGGCCATCAGCAGGCCCTGCCCGACGCCGGCGGCGGCCTGCTGGCTGGCCAGATCCTTGGGGCGGCGGGTCAGCCCGAGCGGGGCCAACCCGGCGGCGATGGCCCCCGAGCTGACCAAAATGATCTCCTGCCCGCTCAGCCGGGTGGCGGCCAGCACCTCGGACAGCCGGCTGAGGGCATCCTCGTCCAGCCCGCCGCCGAGGGACGTCAACGACGACGATCCGACCTTGACGACGACGCGGCCGGCGGTGGGGACCTCGGTGCGGGCGGTGATCGGGCTGCGACGCCGGCTGACGCTCACGCGCCGTCCTCGTCGCCGGTGTCCTCCGTACCCGTCCGCTCGGTGGCCTTCGACTCGGTGGCCTTCGACTCGGTGACCTTCGACGCCCTACCCGGCGGCGGGGTACTCGACGACTCAGCGCCGGCGCCGCTCGTCCAGATCCCGGCCCGGCGCTCCGCCTCCAGCTCGTCGCGCGCGGCCTGTTTGGCGTCCATCCGGTCGTGGAAGTCCTGCCGCTTCTGGCTGCGGGTGGGTCGGGACTCCGCCTCGAGCAGGCGCAGGTCGGTGCCGCGCGGGCCTGCCAGCAGCTCCGCGCCGGCGACCATGGTCGGCTCCCAGTCGAAGATCACGCCGTCCTCGCCGCCGATCACGACGGTGTCGCCCGGCTTGGCGCCGGACTTGAAAAGCCCGTCCTCGACGCCGAGCTTGGCGAGCCGGTCCGCGAGGTAGCCGATGGCCTCCTCGTTGGCGAAGTCGGTCTGCGCGACCCAGCGCTCGGGCTTGTCGCCGCGGATGCGGAACAGCGGCTTGAGGCTGCGCTCCTCGCGGGTGATGACGTAGTCGCCCCGGCCGCCCCGGCCGCCGCGGTCGACGGGCCGCGGCCGGAGCACGATGCGCGGGGCGGCCGGCGTCTCGGCGCGCGCGGCGCGGGCGTCCTCGACGATTTGCGCCATCGCGAAGGAGAGCTCGCGCAGTCCCTCGTGGCTGGCGGTGGAGATCTCGAACACGCGGTAGCCGCGGGCCTCGAGGTCGGGCCGGATGAAGTCGGCGAGCTCCCGGGCCTCGGGGACGTCGATCTTGTTCAGCGCCACCAGCCGGGGCCGCTCGTTCAGCGGGACGACGTCGCCGCCGGGCCCGGCGAAGCTGGCGTCGACGGCGTAGGCGTCCAGCTCGGTCTCGAGCGCCTCGAGGTCGCTGATCGGGTCCCGGCCGGGTTCGAGGGTCGCGCAGTCGAGCACGTGCACGAGCGCGGCGCAGCGTTCGACGTGGCGCAGGAACTCCAGGCCCAGGCCCCGGCCCTCGCTCGCCCCGGGGATCAACCCGGGCACGTCGGCGACGGTGTACCGGGTCGAGCCGGCCTGCACGACGCCGAGGTTCGGGACCAGGGTGGTGAACGGGTAGTCGGCGATCTTGGGGCGGGCGGCCGAGAGCGCGGCGATCAGGCTGGACTTGCCGGCCGAGGGAAAGCCGACGAAGGCGATGTCGGCGATGGACTTGACCTCGAGCACGAGGTCGCGGGCCTGTCCCTCGATGCCCAGCAGCGCGAAGCCGGGGGCCCTGCGCTTCGGGGAGGAGAGCGCCGCGTTGCCGAGGCCGCCCTGGCCGCCGGACGCGGCGACGTACTCGGAGCCCTCCCCGACGAGGTCGGCGAGGACCTCGCCGTCGAGCGACTTGACCACGGTGCCGTCCGGCACGGAGAGCACCAGGCTCTGCCCGGCGGTGCCGTCACGGTGATCGCCTTTGCCGGGGCCGCCGTTGCCGGCGTGCTGGTGCGGGGCCCGGTGGTAGCCGAGCAACGTCGTCGTCTGCGGGTCGACGCGCAGGACGACGTCGCCGCCGTTGCCGCCGTCGCCGCCGTCGGGACCGCCGAGGGGCTTGAACTTCTCCCGGTGGATGGAGACGCAGCCGTGGCCGCCGTCGCCGCCGGAGACGTGCAGGACGACACGGTCGACGAAGCTGGCCACGCGTGTTCCTTTCGTGGGGTGGTGCTGGTGTGAGGGTCCGTGCTGTCGTCTTCGCAGACGTGTACCCGGATACGCGTCAGGGCAGGCCGCGAGCGGCCTGCCCTGACGTCAGTTGCGTGGTGACTTAGACCGCGACGGTGTCGGCGGTGACGATGTCCACGACCCGGCGACCGCGCCGGCTGCCGAACGCGACGGCGCCGGCGGAGAGGGCGAACAGGGTGTCGTCCTTGCCGCGGCCGACGTTCAGGCCCGGGTGGAAGTGGGTGCCGCGCTGGCGGACCAGGATCTCGCCGGCGTTGACGGTCTGGCCGCCGAAGCGCTTCACGCCCAGGTACTGGGCGTTCGAGTCACGACCGTTGCGAGTGGAGCTTGCGCCCTTCTTGTGTGCCATAGCTTGTGCCTGCCTTCAGGTGTCGGTGACTCAGGCGATCGAGGTGATCTTCACGCGCGTGAGATCCGCACGGAAGCCCTGCCGCTTCTTGTAGCCGGTCTTGTTCTTGAACTTCTGGATGGAGATCTTCGGGCCACGGAGGTCGCCGAGCACCTCGGCGGTGACCGTGACGTTGGCCAGCTCCTGGGCGGCCGAGGTCACCTTGTCGCCGTCGACCAGAAGGAGCGCGGGCAGCTCGATGGTGCTGCCGGCGTCCCCGGGCAGGCGATCGAGGGTGACGAGGTCGCCGACCGCGACCTTCTCCTGGCGGCCGCCAGCGCGGACAATCGCGTACACCACTTGGGAACTCACTTCTCTCGACAGTCTCGGACAAAAGTCTTGCGGCGTTTCCCTCAACGGGTCGGCCGGTGTGCGGTGGGGCGAGCGGACCACGACCCGGGTTCATCGCTCGAGATCGCAGTGCACCGACTTCAGGCCCGGCACCGACTCCTCAGGATACGTCACCGGCAGTGACGCCTGCAAATGCAGCAGGGCGTGGGTCGGTGAGGACGGGCGGGCGGAAGTCACCAACTCACGGGAACGAGCACGCGCCGCCCCATCGGGCGCCAGGTCCTCTCGCCTGGCGGCCCGTTCACCGGGATACTGGGGAGATGAGCAGCACGCCTCCGTTCCCTTCCACGCCGCCGGAAGGGTCGCGGCCTTCGCAGAGCGGTCCCTCCCCCGACGGCGGTCCTTCGCCGGACGGCGGTCACGGTCCGGGCCTGCAGGGTTACGGTGCCGCACCGCAGGACCGCACGATGGCCGTCGTCACGCACGTCATCCCGCTGGTGGCGATGTTCATCAGCGTCGGCTGGCTCGGCTTCGTCGGTCCGCTCGTCATCTGGTTCATCTACCGGCAGGGCAGCCCGTTCGTGCGTCGGACCGCCGCAGGCGCCTTCAACTTCTCCGTGACGGTGTGGCTGGTGAACCTCGCGGCGTGGATCAGCCTGTTCACGATCATCCTGATCCCGCTGGCCATCCTGCTCTGGATCGCCGCCTTCGTCCTCGCGATCATCTTCCACATCTCCGGCGCCATCAAGGCCAACCGCGGCGAACTCTACGTCTACCCGATGCAGTTCCCGATCCTGCGCTGACTGGGTCCGTGAACGGGACCGGCTCCGCCAGGTAGTCGTCGACGGCAGCATCCAGATGGTGGCCGTGGTGGACCGGTCCGTTGCCGGATCCGACGTCGAGCCCGTCCGCCGCGGCCAGCGCACCGGTCAGCCACCGCTTCGCCGCCGCGAGCGACGCCGGCCACGCGCCGGTGCGGGCGTACAGGGTGGCCATCGCCGAGGACAGCGAGCAGCCGGTGCCGTGGGTGTTCCGGGTGGGCACCCGGGGCTCGGCGACCTCCGCGAGCACATCGCCGTCAGGGGCGACGAGGGCGTCCGGTGTCCGATTCCCCGACAGGTGACCACCCTTGACCAGGACGATGCTGTCGGTCGCCGAGGCCACCCGGCGGCCCGCCGCCAGGGCGGCATCCCAGGTGGACAGCTGCTCGCCGGACTCGGACCGATCTCGCCCTGGTCCGCCGGACGGGCTGGAGCCCGACAGCTCGGAGGCCCGCTCGCCGAGTTCGTCCGCGGCGCCGTCGAGGACGGCCAGCTCGGCCAGGTTGGGGGTGAGCAGGTCCGCGTGGGCGCAGGCGAGCGCCCGGACGGCGTCCTCGGCGGTCGGGTCGAGCAGCCGGTCCCCGCTGCTGGCGACCATCACGGGGTCGAGGACGACGGGGAACCGGTGACCGGCCGCGCGCTGGTCGCTCAGCCAGGCGTGCACGGTGGCGGCGACGTCGGCGGTTCCGAGCATGCCGATCTTGACGGCGTCGATGGTGACGTCGTCCGAGACCGCGTCCAACTGCTCGCGCAGGAACGCGACAGGTGGAGTGTGCACGCTGCGCACGCCGTGAGTGTTCTGTGCGACGAGGCAGGTGACGACGGCCATGCCGTAGCCGCCGAGCGCGGCGATGGACTTCAGGTCCGCCTGCACGCCCGCCCCGCCCGTGGGATCGGTGCCGGCGATGCTCAGCACCCGGACGGTCACCAGTCACCACCGGGGGCGGCACCGTCGTCGGGCACCCCGTCGTCGGACACCCCGGCGTCGGTCGGGACCGGTCCGAACGCCGTGCGCAGCGTCCACGCCGCGGTCCGCGGGTCGGGGGCGGCGCAGATCGCGGAGACGACGGCGATGCCGGTGGCGCCGGCTCCGCGCAGGGCCGCGGCGTCCTCCGGGCCGACCCCACCGATCGCCACGGCGGGCAGGCCGCTGCCGTCGAGCGCGTGCGCGACGGCCCGGGCGAACCCGTCGACGCCCAGCGGTGCGGGGGCGTCGGGCTTGGTCGCGGTGGCGTGCACGGCGCCGATGCCGAGGTAGTCGACGGTGCCGTCCGGCTGCGCCGCGACCGCGTCGAGCTCGTCCGTCGTGGCCGCGCTCAGGCCGAGGACCGCGTCCGGGCCGATCAGCCGGCGGACCGCCGTGACCGGCAGGTCCTGCTGACCGACGTGGACGCCGGCGACGGCGACCCCGACGTCGCGCGCGGCGAGGTAGACGTCGACCCGGTCGTTGACGAGCACCGGAACCCGGTCACCGACCCGGTCGGCGACCGCCGTGACCAGCTCGAGCAGGGCACGCCCGGAGGCGTTCTTGTCGCGGACCTGCACGCAGGTGACCCCTCCGGCGACCGCGGCGGTGACGACGTCGAGCACACCCCGCGGACCGGAGAGCCGGGAGTCGGTGACCAGGTACAGCGTCAGGGCGTCGGGCCTCATCGGGTCGCCCCGGTCCGGACGGCGGCGGATTCGGTGGTCGCGGCGGTGTCGACGGCGGTCTCGACGGTCGCGGCGGACGCGGCGACGGCGGTCGCGGCGGTGTCGACGGCGGTCGCGGCGGTCGCGGCGGACGCGTTTGCGTCGTCGTCGGTGGCGGTCGCGGGGACGACGCTCAGCCCGGTGTCGGCGGCGAACTCGTCGGGACTGATCGCGGCGAGCCGGTCCAGGAGGGCGACGGCGAACGATCCCGGCCCGGTGCTGACCTCCGTGGCCTGCCGGGCAGCGAGCGTGTAGTAGCCGGTGGCCAGCGCCGCGCAGATCGCGGGGCTGTCGTCCGGCCCGACGGCCAGGAACGCCGCGATCACGGCGCCGAGCGCGCAGCCGCCGCCGGTGACCTTGGTCAACAGGGCGGCGTCGTGGTGGTTCCGGTACCGCTCGACGGCGCCGCCGGTATCCCCCCCAACCCGCGCCGGAGCCCCGACGACCTCGTCGACGGCGCCGGAGACGGCGACCGCTCCCCCGGTCCGCGCGGCGAGGTCGATCGCGGCGGGAACGGCGTCGGCGGCACTGTCGGTGCTGTCGACACCGCGGCCGCCGCCGGCCTGCCCGGCCAGCGCGCGGATCTCGGAGGCGTTGCCGCGGATGACGGTGGGCCCGACGTCGAGCAGGTCGGCGGCCAGCGCGGTGCGGACCGGCAGGGCTCCGACCGCGACCGGGTCCAGCACCCAGCGCCCGCCGACGGACCGGCGGGCCGCGACCGCCTCCCGCATCGCCAGGCGCTGCTCGGGGGTCGGGGTGCCGAGGTTGACCAACAGTCCGGACGCGATCCGCGCGAACGGACCCGCTTCGCCGCCGATGTCGGTCATCGCCGGGGATGCGCCGACCGCGAGCAGCACGTTGGCCGTGTAGTTGGTGACCACGCTGTTGGTCAGGCACTGGATCAGCGGCTGCTCCTGCCGGACGGCGTGCAGCAGCCGAGCGGCGTGCGCGGGCAGGTCAGAGGGCAGACCGGTAGAGGACGGTTCGACGTCGTTCACGGCGACATCCCTTCGCTAGTTCTAACTAGATCAGGTTCGACGGGTGTCATCTCAGCCCGCTGGGGGCACCCCGTGTCACTGGTGGCAGCGTATCAGCGCCGGCTCACTCGACGCTGGCGACCTCCCCGCCGTCCGTCGCCGGGCCGTGCGTCTGTTCCGTTCCGTCCGCGCCGTTCGACCCGTCCTCACCATGGGACTTGTTCTGGCCGCTGGATTCGCCCGCGCCGCTGGCCGGTTCCTCGTCCGGCCGTGCGAGGTCCGCCGCGGAGACACCGACGCCGAGCACGGTGGGCGCGGCCGCCGGTTCGCGGCTCGGCTCCTGTCCGTGCTGGTCGGCACGGCCCCGGGTCGCGGCGTCTGCGGAGGAGAACACGGCGGCCGGCTCGGTGTCGGCGCGGGTGGCGGTGTCCACGACCGTGATGGTCGACGCGTCCCCCACCCCGCTGCTCGCGGCGCGCCGCGACCGTCGGCGCGGCCGGGCGGGCTCCTCGGCCGGGGCACCGGTGGGCGTCTCGGCGGGGAAGGCCGCGGCGGCCACGGCGTCGGCTCGACCGGTACCGGCCGGGTCGACGTCGGCACCGGGGTCGGTCGCGTCGGCGCCGGCAGCGGCCGCGTCGATCGCCCGGACCGCGACATCCTCGACGGCGACGACGTCGTCGCCGACCTCACCGTCGTCGGCGGCGTCGGCGGCGAGCAGGGCGTTCCGCACGGCCGAGGCGACGGCGTCATCCGGCTGCCGTGCTCCCCGGCCGGACCCGGCCGCGTCGAACGCGCGACTGAGCGAATCGAGCGTGAGATCGCCGTCACCACTGGAAGCCCGGTGTCCGTGCGGGACGGTCACCCGCTCACCGTTGAGGGTCAACTCGACGTCGCCGCCGGGCTCTGCGTGACCTGCGGCGCTCCCGTCGTCCGACGGAGTCTCCGCCGGGGCGTTCTCCGCGATCTCGCGCCGCTTCCGGCCCCGGCCACGACGACGGCGGTCCCGGCGGCTCGGTCGCGCTTCCCCCTCGGCCCCGGAGACGTGCTCCCCAGGCCCGGCCGACGGTCCCGCGGTTGACGCCTCGGCCGGGATCATCTCGGCGGACGCCGCCGGAGCGGCCTCCGCCGTCTCACCGTGCTCACCGTGCTCGTCCGTCGGGTGCAGCGCCTTGGCGATGTTCCCCATCGCGGCGCGGGCCTTGGCCGCTCGCTCGGCGGCCTCAGGGTCCTGCGTCGGCGCCGGCGCGGCCGGCTCGGCCGCCCCCTCGGAGGAGGACCGGCGGTTCCGCTTCTTCTCGCTCCTGCCGGGCCCGTTACCCGAGCCGTTGCCGGACCCGCCGTTTCCGTTGCCACCGCCGCCATTGCCGCCGCCGGCGTGTCGACGGTGCTCGACCGGCTCGCCGTGCGTGATGATGCCGCGTCCGCCACAGGCCTCGCAACTCTCGGAGAACACCTCGAGCAGGCCGGTACCCATCCGCTTCCGGGTCATCTGCACGAGTCCGAGCGAGGTGACCTCGGCGACCTGGTGCTTCGTCCGGTCCCGGCCGAGGCATTCGACCAGCCGGCGCAGCACGAGGTCCCGGTTCGCCTCGAGCACCATGTCGATGAAGTCGATGACGATGATCCCGCCGATGTCGCGCAGCCGCAGCTGCCGGACGATCTCCTCGGCCGCCTCGAGGTTGTTCTTGGTGACGGTCTCCTCGAGGTTGCCCCCCGAACCGGTGAACCGGCCGGTGTTGACGTCGACGACGGTCATCGCCTCGGTGCGGTCGATCACCAGGGAGCCGCCGGAGGGCAGGAAGACCTTGCGGTCCAGCGCCTTGGCGATCTGCTCGTCGATGCGCGACGCGGTGAACAGGTCCTCGTCCTTCTCCCACTTCTCCAGCCGGGAGAGCAGGTCCGGCGCGACGTAGGTGACGTAGGCCTCGATGGTGTCCCAGGCGTGCTCGCCGGAGACGATCAGCTTGGAGAAATCCTCGTTGAACACGTCCCGGACCACCTTGATGGTCAGGTCCGGCTCCGCGTAGAGCATCTGGGGGGCGAGGGTCTTCGGCGCCTGCGCGGTCTGCTGGATGCCTTCCCACTGGGCGCGCAGCCGGTTGATGTCGTTGGTCAGCTCCTCCTCGCTGGCCCCTTCCGCCGCGGTGCGCACGATGACGCCGGCACCTTCGGGCAGCCGGTCCTTGAGGATCTTCTTCAGCCGCTGGCGCTCGTTGTCCGGCAGCTTGCGGGAGATGCCGGTCATCGACCCGCCCGGCACGTAGACCAGGAACCGGCCGGGCAGGGAGATCTGGCTGGTCAGCCGGGCGCCCTTGTGGCCGATCGGGTCCTTCGTGACCTGCACGAGCACCGGGTCGCCGGACTTCAGGGCCACCTCGATGCGGCGCGGCTGGCCCTCCAGCCCGGGCGCGTTCCAGTTGACCTCGCCGGCGTACAGCACGGCGTTGCGGCCGCGCCCGATGTCGATGAACGCCGCCTCCATCGAGGGCAGCACGTTCTGCACCTTGCCGAGGTAGACGTTGCCGATCAGGGAGTCCTGCTGCGTCTTGGACACGAAGTGCTCGGCCAGCACGCCGTCCTCCAGCACGCCGATCTGGATCCGCTCCTCGACCTGCCGGACGATCATCTGCCGGTCGACCGACTCCCGGCGGGCCAGGAACTCCGCCTCGGTGATGCCGTGCCGACGGCGCCCGGTCTCGCGGGACTCCCGGCGACGCTGCCGCTTGGCCTCCAGCCGGGTCGATCCCTTGACGGAGGTGACCTTGTTGCTGGGTGCCTCCGCCCGGGACCGCGGCGCGCGGACGCGGGTGACGGTGTTCGGCGGGTCGTCGTCCTCGCCACCGGTCAGCTCGAGGTCGGCGTCGCCACGACGGCGACGACGACGACGCCTCGACGACGTCTCGCCGGTGTCCTCGTCCTTCGCGGCGCTCCGGTCGCCGGTCCGCTCGGCGGTCTCGGCCCCGGTCTCGTTCTCGGTCGTGCTGTCCGCGTCGGCGGCCGTGCTCGCCTCGTCCGTCGAGTCGGACCCGCCAGAGCTGCTGCGGCCGCGACCGCGGCCCCGGCGACCACCCCGACGGCTCCGACCGCGGCCGTCGCCGTCATCGCCCTCGCCGTCGTCGTCGGTGTCCTCGGTTTCCTCGATCTCGTGGGCCTCGGCGGTCTGGGCCTTGCGGCTCTGCGCCCGGGCCCGCACCTGTTCCTGCAGCTGGTCCAGGTCCGGCGCCTGGAACAGCAGCGACATCGGCGACGGCGCGGGCTCGGCGGCTTCGGGGCCGGTGTCCTCAGACGCGCCGTTCCCGGTCGGGGTCTGTGCCGCGGCATCGGGCTCGACGGCCTCCGCGGCGGTAGCGGCGTCCTCGGTCGGGGTCTCCTCCACAGCCTCCGGCTCGGCGGCCGCGGGGGTTTCGGCTGCCGCCGATGCGGCCTCCGCCCGATCCTCGGCGGTCTCCGCGGGGGCCTCGACGGCACTCTGTTCGCCGACCGTGGGCGTCTCGTCCCCGGCCGGAGCTGCAGCCGCGTCGGCCTCGTTCGGCGCAGCCGCCTCGGCGGGAGCCTCGCCTGCCTCGGCCGCCTTCTTCCGGCTGCTCGTTCGGGTGCTGCTCGTCCGGCTGCCAGTAGTCCGGGTGCCAGTGGTGCGGGCACGGGCACCCGTGCTCCGGGAGGCCGCCTTCTGCGCGACGTGGTCGTCCGTGTCCTCCGCGGCCGCGGAAACGTCCCCGCCCTCGGCGGTGCTCGTGGCGGCCTCGGCCCGATCCTCAGCGGTGGAGGGAACGGGCCCGTCGACCGTGGTCTGCGCCGGACTCGCCGTCTCCGCGGTGGTGACCTCCTCCGCCGTCGCGCCGTCCGTGGCGGTGGTCGGCGTGGTGCGCCGACTGCTGCGCCGGCGGGCGGGCTTCGTGGCCGGCTCCTCGGCGACGGATCCGGTCGAGGTGTCGTCGGTGGTCTCACCGGCGGCGGTGGTCGACGATTCGGGCGTCTGCTCCGGTTCCGTGACGGAACCAGTGTTGTCCATAGTCATATTCAGCTGTACTCCAGCCCCGGCACTCCGTCCACAACCGGCGCCCCGAGGCGACTTGACCGGCCTCACCGGGCGGTTCCCCGGCGGCCGGAAACTTGAGTTGCTCACCTGAGCGGTGGCGCCGCGAAAGGGGCGCTGCCGCACGCTCAGGCCGTCAACGTCCGGGTGGCGGCGCGTGTACCCGACGGGCGAAGGGCGGGTACCGCTCGCCTCGCCGTCGGGTCGGTCGCGTTCTGGCGACGTCGACGCCGGTGTCCAGGACACCAGCGTCGGCCTCCACACCGATTGTTGCCGGACCGACCCGCCGTTGTGGACCGCGAGCCGATCCCGGTCATTCTCTCACATCCGGTCCGGGCGGGACCGGCGGCACGCGCGACGCCCGTCGGGCGGTGAACAGACGCCTTCGCTAGAATCAGCACCGCACCGCCGTGCACGAGCGCGGACGCACCGGCAGCAGCCCGCCGGCCGTCACCGATCAGTCAGGATCCCTTCCGTGAAGTCAGACTCTCACACGCGGCACTCCGCCGGCAGCGATCGCAACGGCGCGCACGACGACGAGCGCGACGACGGTGTGCGCGACGACGTCGACCGGGCGATGCCCCGGCTCTGCCGGCGGGTCCAGTTCGGCTGGATGTACATCGTCGGCGGCGTCATCGGGTTCCTCGCGGCGGGCGAGTTGGTGCTCGAGGAGTTCGCTCTCCTGAAGGACCCGAACCGCGTCACCAGCTGCGACATCAACCCGCTGATCTCCTGCGGCACCGTGATGAAGTCCTGGCAGGCCCAACTGTTCGGGTTCCCGAACCCGCTGATCGGGATCGTCTCGTTCGCGATCATCATCACGGTCGGCGCGTCGCTGCTCTCCGGCGCCCGGTTCGCCCGCTGGTACTGGTTGACGCTGAACGCCGCGGTCGCGCTCGGTTTCATCTTCTGCGTGTGGCTGTGGTTCCAGGCGGTCTACGTGATCGGCGCCCTGTGTATCTACTGCATGATCGTGTGGGCCGTGATGATCGTGCTGTTCGTGCACACGACGGTGCGCAACCTCAGTCACGGGGTCATCCCGGCCTCCCCGCGCGTCGCGGCGATCGCGCAGGACGCCGCGTGGCCGATCGCCGTTCTGCTCGCCATCGGGGTGATCGCCTCGATCTTCCTGCGCTTCGCGGGACTGTTCGTCCGCTGACGGGCGCCGGGCCCAGACTCACGCGACAGACCGCTGGCCCGGCGGCTCAGCGACGGCGGCTCAGCGACGGCGGGTGCGGCGGCTCAGCGACGGCGGCTGCGGCGGCTCAGCCGAACCAGATGCCGAGTTCGCGTTCGGCGGACTCGGGCGAGTCGGAGCCGTGCACCAGGTTCTGCTGCACCTTCAGGCCCCAGTCGCGCCCGAGGTCGCCGCGGATGGTGCCCGGTGCCGCCGTCGTCGGGTCCGTGGTCCCGGCCAGCGACCGGAAGCCGGCGATGACGCCCTGCCCCTCGAAGACCGCGGCGACGATCGGGCCGGAGAGCATGAACTCGACCAGCGGCTCGTAGAACGGCTTGCCGACGTGTTCCTCGTAGTGCTGCTCGAGCATCGCCCGGTCGGCGGTCACGAGCCTGAGGTCGGTGAGCGTGTAGCCCTTCGCCTCCACCCGGGCCAGGATGGCCCCGCTCAGACCGCGCGAGACGCCGTCGGGCTTGACCAGGACGAGGGTGCGTTCGACAGCCACATTCACTCCATTCCGTGCCGCGTGCCACCGGACACGTGCCCGGTGGAATTCCGGCCCTAACTCTACGTGGGCCGACGGCGGCCGGAATGCGAGCGCGATCACACGGCGCCGATGGTCTCGATCCCGCAGCGCGGGCCCGACCAACCTGGCACGTGCGCGATCGCCGTCCGTATCGTCATCGGCGAGCGCGGTGCGAGCACACTGGCGTCAACGACGATCACGGTCATCCCGCACAGCGCGGACCGTGTCGGAGAACGGAGCTGAACCACCGGCGCGGCCCCCGGCCCGAGCCAGAACATCCTCCAGGGTTGGTCGACTGGCCTCGTCGATCAGCCGCGACCGGAGGTATTCCTGGAGGGACTGATGCGCGGCCGCGGCTCGTTGGCGGAGAACCGCGTGAGTCGCCTCGGGAACGTCCTTGATCTGCACGCTAGGCACAACGCCATTCTGGCGCCATCGAAGCCGGAACGCCATCGCTGCAGCGTGAGATGCTGACACCAGCATCAGTCTTCTCCTGTTCACCCCAGTTCCGGGAGAGAAGCCATGGCAGTCACCATCTCGGCCGCACCGATGTCCCTGCGCGAGCTCCTGGCCGTGGTGCACGGCGAGCGGGTGCACCTTGCTCCCGACGCACGTGGGCGGATCGCCGCCGCCCGCGCGGTGGTGGACCACGTGCTCGACACCGGGGAGGCGGTGTACGGGCTGACCACCCAGGTCGGCCACGGCAAGGACACCCGCGTCTCGGCCGAGCAGGTCACCCGGCAGCAGGAGTGGTTGATCCGCTCCCACGCCGGCGGCTTCGGTCCTCCGCTGAGCACCAGCCATGTCCGGGCCGCGCTCGCCGTCCGGCTCAACGGCATCGCCCGCGGCGGGTCCGGTGCGAGCCCGGCGGTCGCGGACACGCTGACCGCCATGCTCAACGCCGGGGTCCACCCGGTGCTGCCCCGCATCGCCTCCGTCGGCGCCGGCGACCTGGGTCAGCTCGCCTGGGTGGCGCAGGTCGCCGTCGGGAGCGGACGCGCCGAGCACGACGGCGTCGAGCTGCCCGGCGCAGAGGCGCTGCGCCGAGCCGGCATCGCCCCGCTCCGGCTCGAGGGCAAGGACGGGCTCGCGCTGATCTCTTCCAACGCCGTGTCCGTGGGCGCCGCCGCCCTCGTGATCGAGCACGCCGAGCGCACCGTCCCGGCGGCTGACACCGCCGTCGCGCTGTCCATGGAGGCCACCGACGCCAACCCCTCCATCACCTTGCCCGTCGTGGCCGCGGCCAAGCCCTACCCCGGGCAGATCGCGGCGGCCGATCACCTGCGCACCGAGCTGACCGGCAGCCGGTTGCTCGATCCGGACGGGCCGCACTCCGTCCAGGACGCGCTGTCCTTCCGGGTCGTGCCCCAGGTGCACGGAGCGCTGCGGGACCAGCTCGCGGTGGTTGCGGCCGCGGTGGAGGTGGAGCTGAACGCCGCCAGCGACAATCCGCTGGTCGATCTGCAGAGCCGGACGATGATCAGCACCGGCAACTTCCACCCGATGGTGATGGCGATCGGGCTGGACGCGCTGCGGATCGCCATCGCCCACGTGGGGCAGCTCAGCGACCGGCGGATGAGTCACCTGTGGGAGGCGGCCATGACGGCCGTGGCTTCCGGCGGCCCGCCGTCGGACGAGCCCGCGCCCGGCCTGCAGTTGCGTTACGCGGCGGCCGCGGCCCTCGCTGAGCTCAAGCTGCTCGCCGCCCCGGCCACCCTCGATTCCCCGCCCCTCGACCTCGGCGTGGAGGACCACGCGACGTCGGCGCCGCTGTCCGTGGACAAGACCGAGGACGCCCTGAGCCTGCTCGACGACCTCCTCGCCATCGAGGTGCTCCTCGCCCGGGACGTGCTGACCCTCACCGGGCCGCTCCCCCGGATCGGTGCGGGCGCCCGCGCGATCCTGCACCTGGCGGACGACGCCGTCGCCGCCGCGGGCAGGGGGGAGGCAAGCGGTGTTTCAGCGGACGACGCCGGTGCCGTGTCGAGTAGTGCCGGCCCCACGCCGGGCGCGGTGCATGCGGCCCTTCGGCGGCGCTTCCCGGCCTGAGGAGGCTTCATCGGGAGCGGGAACGCCGCCGTTCGCGTCCTCACTCCGGCAGCGGGTGCTGCCGTTCCCACTCCTGTTGCTCCCGCGCTCGCTGCCGGTTCTCCCGGTCCACCCGACCGCCGGCCCGCAGCCCGTACCACCACGCGGCCACACACAGGACACCGACGACGAACATCATCGGCACGAAGAACCCGGTGGCGAGCACGAGCACCTGCAGCACCCAGCCCACGGCGAAGCCGCCACGGCGGGTGAGCACCGCGCAGGTGGCCAGCAGCAGGACGGCGAGCACGACGCCGACGCCCAGCACCGCGGCGGTCGGCAGGTTCCGGAGCAGGCCGTATCCGACCAGGGTCGCGAAGAACACGATGAACGCCTCGGTGACCAGCACGACGGAAGCGAACATCACCTTCGTGGAGCGTTCCTTCGTCGACCGCCCCGCCGATCCGGGCCGGGGCTCGCCGGGCTGCGACGCGGTGCTCATCTCTCGTCTCCTCGGGCGCCCAGCAGGATGCGGGCCTCGGCGATCAGGGTGATGGACCCGGTGACCAGGACCAGCCCGTCGAACTGCTGCGGGTCGTCGGCGAGCTGGATGCCCGTGGCGAGCGCGTTGTCCAGGGACTCCTCGACCACTACCGCTTCCTCCGCGAACCAGGTCTGCGCCAGCTCGGCCAGCTCGGTCGGTTCGATGGCGCGCGGCGAGGACGACCGGGTCACCACCACGGTGACCGGCATGTCCGCGAACGCGTCCCGCAGCGCGGCCAGGATACCCTCGGCGTCCTTCTCCACCAGCACCCCGAGCACGACGACGGCGCGGGAGAACGCGAACGCCTCCCGCAGGGCCGTGACGGTCGCGGCGATGCCGGCCGGGTTGTGGGCGGCGTCGACGACGACGGGCGGGTCGGTGCGGACGGTCTCCAGTCGGCCCGGGGAGCGGACGGCGGCGAAGCCCTCCCGCACGAGCTCGACGTTCAGTTCCTTCTCCCCCGCGCCGAGGAACGCCTCGACGGCGGCGACGGCGACCGCCGCGTTCTCCGCCTGGTGCTCGCCGTGCAGCGGCAGGACGAGATCCTCGTACCGTGCCGCCAGGCCGTTGATGGTCAGCTGCTGGCCGCCGACGGCCACGTTCCGGGACTCGACGCCGAACTCGATGCCCTCGAACCGGTACTGGGCGCCGACGTCCTGCGCCCGGGCCAGCAGGATCTCGGCCGCCTCGACCGGCTGGGCCGCGCTGACCAGGAAGCCACCGCGTTTGATGATGCCCGCCTTCGTGTCCGCGATCTCCTCGATCGTGTCGCCGAGGACGTCGGTGTGGTCCAGGGAGATGGGGGTGATGACGCTGACCACGCCGTCGGCCACGTTCGTCGCGTCCCAGCTGCCGCCGATGCCGACCTCGAGCACGACGACGTCGACCGGCGTGTCGGCGAACACCGCGAACGCCAGGATCGTCAGACACTCGAAGTACGTCAGCCGGGGCTGGCCGGCGTCGGTCAGCTCCCCGTCGACGATCTGCAGGTACGGCCGCACCTCGTCCCAGACCCGCACGAACGTCTCATCGGAGACGGGCGCCCCGTCGATACTGATCCGCTCGGTGACCGAGGTCAGGTGGGGGCTGGTGTACCGGCCGGTGCGCAGGTCGTGCGCCAGCAGCACCGACTCGATGATCCGGGCGGTCGACGTCTTGCCGTTGGTGCCGGTGACGTGGATGACCGGGGCCACGCGGTGCGGGTCGCCCAGGATCTCGACGGCCCGACGCAGCGGGTCCAGCCGCGGCTCCATTTTGTTCTCCGGCGCCCGGGCGAGCAGCTCGGCGTAGACGCTGGCCACGGAGAACTCGTCCGCGGCCGTGGTGTCCTGATCGGTCGGCAGCGCCGACCCGGTGTCCGAGTCGTCCACGGCGAAGGGGTCCCCGACGACGTCGGCGTCCTCCAATCCCAGCAGGTCCCGCATCTGACCGGCGTCCCGCTCCTCGGGCGTCAGCTCGTCGTCGCCCATGTCGTCGCTCGCGTCGTTCTCGTCGCGGCCGCGGTTGCGGTCGTCGTGATCGCTCATCGCTGGGCCTCCTGAACCTGCTCCGTCTTCTCCACGTCGATCTTTTCGACCGTGACGCCGGTGTCCGCGCCCTCGACCAGCGTCAGCTCCGCCATCAGCGTCTCCCCCGTGACCAGTTCCTCGTTGTCCCTCAGGGCGGCCAGCAGCGCGGCCGGGCCGGTGATGCGGGTGCGGATCCGGTCGCTGATGTCCAGGCCGGCCTCGCGGCGGGCCTGCTGGACCGTGCGGACGGTGTCGCGGGCGACGCCCTCGGCCTCCAGCTCCGGGGTCAGCGCCGTGTCCAGGACGACGAAGCCGCCGCCGGGCAGCACCGCGACCGCGGCGCTCCTGCCGCCGCCGGCACCGTCGCCGTCGTCGGCCACCACCGTCTGCAGCGTGTACTCGCCGGGCCGCAGTTCGACGCCGCCGGCCACCACCGTCGGCTCGCCGTCGCCCGCTCCGTCCGCGTCACCCGCACCGGCCGCGTCACCCGCACCGGCCGCGTCGGTCACCGACCAGTCGCCGGCCTTGGCGGCCTTGATCACCGCCTGCACGCCCTTGCCCAGGCGCGGCCCGGCGGCGCGGGCGTTGACGGACAGCTGCTGGCTGACCCCGAACTGGGCCGCGTCGGCGGTGCCGGCGTCGACCAGGCGCACGTCCTTGAGGTTCAGTTCGTCGGCGATGATCCGGGCGAAGGTGCCCTCCAGCGCGGCCGCGTGCGGGGTGACGACGGTCATCGACGCCAGCGGCAGCCGCACCCGCAGGTTGTTGGCCTTGCGCAGGCTGGAGCCGGTGGAGCAGATCCGCCGGGTGGCGTCCATCGCGGCGAGCAGCGCCTCGTCGGCGGGGAACTGACCGGCGTCGGGCCAGTCCGTCAGGTGCACGGACCGGCCGCCGGTCAGGCCGCGCCAGATCTCCTCGCCGACCAGGGGCAGCAGCGGGGCGGCGACCCGGGTCACCGTCTCCAGGCAGGTGTACAGCACGTCGAACGCGTCGGTGTCCTCCGCGAAGAACCGCTCCCGGGACCGGCGGATGTACCAGTTGGTCAGCACGTCCAGGTAGTCCCGCAGCGCGTCGCACGCGTCGGAGACCTCGTACGCGTCCAGCGCCGTGGTCATGTCCCGGACCAGGGTGCCGGTGGTGGCCAGCAGGTACCGGTCCAGCACGTCAGTGGCCTCGGTGCGACGGACCGCGTCGTAGCCCGCACCTTTTCCAGCCGCGTTGGCGTACAGGGCGAAGAAGTGCCACGCGTTCCACAGCGGCAGCAGCACGGCCCGGACGCCGTCGCGGATGCCCTGCTCGGTGACGACCAAGTTGCCGCCACGCAGGATCGGCGAGGACATCAGGAACCAGCGCATCGCGTCGGAGCCGTCCCGGTCCAGCACCTCGGAGACGTCCGGGTAGTTCCGCAGCGACTTGGACATCTTCTGCCCGTCCGAGCCGAGCACGATGCCGTGGCTGATCACGTTGCGGAACGTCGGCCGGTCGAACAGGGCGGTGGCGAGGATGTGCAGCGTGTAGAACCAGCCGCGGGTCTGCCCGATGTACTCGACGATGAAGTCGGCCGGGTTGTGGTGCTCGAACCAGTCCTCGTTCTCGAACGGGTAGTGCACCTGGGCGTACGGCATGGACCCGGAGTCGAACCACACGTCGAGCACGTCCTCGACCCGCCGCATCACCGACTGGCCCTGCTCCGGGGTGCGCGGGTCGTCCGGGTTGGGCCGGGTCAGCTCGTCGATGAACGGGCGGTGCAGGTCCACCTCGCCGTCGTGGTTGCGGGGCAGGACGCCGAAGTCGGCCTCCAGCTCGGCGAGGGAGCCGTATACGTCGGTGCGCGGGTACGCCGGGTCGGTCGACTGCCACACCGGGATCGGGCTGCCCCAGTACCGGTTCCGGGAGATCGACCAGTCCCGGGCGTTGGCCAGCCACGTGCCGAACTGGCCGTCCTTGACGTTCTCCGGGATCCAGGTGATCTGCTGGTTCAGCTCGACCATCCGCTGCTTGATCTTCGTCACCTCCACGAACCAGGAGGAGACGGCCTTGTAGATCAGCGGGTTTCGGCACCGCCAGCAGTGCGGGTAGGAGTGCTCGTAGCTGGCCTCGCGGACCAGCCGGCCGGACGCGGCCAGATTGCGGATGATCGGCCGGTTCGCTTCGAACACCTGCAGGCCGGCGATCGCGGCCAGCGGCGCCTCGGCGTCGTCGCCCTCCGCATATCGCGCGTCCCCGAACATGGGCAGGAACTTCGCGCCCTCGTCGACGGAGAGGATCACCGGGATGCCGGCCTCCTCGCTGGAGCGCTGGTCCTCTTCACCGTAGGCGGAGGCCTGGTGGACGAGCCCGGTGCCGTCCGTCGTCGTCACGTACTCCTCGACGAGCACCTGCCAGGCGTGCTGCGTGCCCCAGGTCTCGACGTCGGTGTAGTAGTCCCAGAGCGGCGCGTAGCGCAGTCCGGCCAGCTCGGGACCGTCGAAGGTGGCCTCGATCGCGGCGGTCGCGGCGTCGGCGTCGGCGAACCCCAGGTCCTTCGCGTAGGCGCCGACGAGGGACTCGGCCAGCAGGCTGCGCGTCCTCGCCTGCGCTGTCCCCGCCTGCGCTGTCCCCTCCTGCGCTGTCCCCTCCTGCGCTGTCCCCTCCTGCGCTGTCCCCTCCGGGGAGGTGACGACGGCGTAGCGGATCTGCGGCCCGACGGCGATGGAGAAGTTGGTGGGCAGGGTCCACGGCGTCGTCGTCCAGGCGAGCAGCCGCACCCCGGCGAGCGCGTCGTCGAGCGCGTGGCCCGACGGGACGACGGGGAACGCGACCGTGACGGACGGGTCCTGACGCATCTGGTAGACGTCGTCGTCCATCCGCAGCTCGTGATTGGACAGGGGCGTCTCGTCATGCCAGCAGTAGGGCAGCACACGGAAACCGGAGTAGGTCAGGCCCCGCTCGTGCAGCGTCTTGAACGCCCACAGGACCGACTCCATGTACTCGACGTTGAGGGTCTTGTAGTCGTGGTCGAAGTCGACCCAGCGGGCCTGCCGGGTGACGTAGTCGCGCCACTCCCGGGTGTACTTGAGCACCGAGGCGCGGCAGGCGTCGTTGAACCGGTCGATGCCCATGGCCTCGATCTCGGCCTTGTCCGTCATGCCGAGCTGCTTCATCGCCTCCAGCTCGGCGGGCAGACCGTGGGTGTCCCAGCCGAACCGGCGCTCCACCCGCTTGCCGCGCTGCGTCTGGTAGCGCCCGACCAGGTCCTTGACGTAGCCGGTGAGCAGGTGCCCGTAGTGCGGCAGGCCGTTGGCGAAAGGCGGCCCGTCGTAGAAGACGAACTCGTTCTCCCCGTCGTCGCCGGCGGGCCGGTTCTCGATGGACGCGGCGAAGGTGCCGTCCGCCTCCCAGTACTGCAGGACCAGCTCCTCGATGGCCGGGAAGCTGGGGCCGGCGTTCTCGCCGCTGGTGCCGCTGTTGCCGCGGACGGAGGCCTTGGGGTACACGGGTGACATCCTCATCTGCGCTCGCACGTCTGTCGTCTCTGCGTGCGAGGACGCCCGTGCCGGCTCGTCGCCGGTGCCGCGAGCGCGGTACCACCTCACTTGCCGGCCGCCCCGGTGGCCCGGGGCCGTCGGCCTCTCGTGTGTCGCTGTGACGGGCGCACCCGTCCGGTTCTACTGGGCCCGCGTGGTCGGGCTGTTCTTCCGGAAGCTCACCGGTGATGGCCGGGTCGTCGCTGGTGCGGCCAGTCTACGCGAGGTCGACGTCGTCGTCGTCGTTCCCGTGCTCAACCGACGTGGCCGCCGGCCAGCACCTCTTCTTCCTCCTCCGACTCGTGCTCGGCCTCGGCAATGTAGTGCTTGACCTTGTACACGGGCAGCGCCGCGTAGAGGGCCAGGTAGAAGATGACGACGCTGATCACGGCGTTGATGAGGAACATCCAGCCGAACATGTCGGGGCGGGACTTCGGGTCGAATAGCCAGCTGACCAGTGCCATCAGCGCGAACCACGGGATCACCCAGATGGCGCCGGCCCGGAAATCGAGCGGCGGCTTGCGCTTCCGGTCGCCGACGAACTGGAAGATCACCAGCAGGATGTAGCCGAGCGCGATGGTGATGAAGAGCTTCGCGTTGGTGGTCCAGCCGCCCCAGTACACGATCATGTTCGCGCTGTAGAACGCCAGCAGCGGGATGGCATCGCCGAACGGCAGCCGGAAGGGGCGTTCGCGGTCGGGCATCTCGCGGCGCATGGTGGCCATCACCAGCGGGCCGGATCCGAAGGAGATGACCGTGGCGCTGGTGATGAAGCCGACCAGTTGCTGCCAGCTGGGGAAGGGCAGGAACAGGATCAGACCCACCACGAACGTCACGACCAGCGACCAGTACGGGACGCCGCGCTTGTTGTTCTTCGCCAGCCAGCGCGGGGAGTTGCCGTTCCGGCCCATCGCGTAGGACACCCGGGAGGCGATGGTGGTGTACACCAGACCCGTGTCCGCCGGGGAGATGATCGCGTCGGCGTAGAGCAGGTAGGCCAACCAGGTCAACCCTGCCAGGGTGGACAACGCCGCCAGCGGACCGAAGTCGTCGGCGAAGCTCAGGTTCGCCCAGCTGCCCGACTGGGCCAGCAGATCCTCCGGCACGGCCATGGTGAAGGCCACCTGCAGCAGCGCGTAGATGATGGCCGTGATCCCGACGGAACCGATGATGGCCAGCGGGATGTTGCGCTTCGGGTTCGACGTCTCACCGGCCAGTTCGATGCCCTGCCGGAAACCCAAGTAGGAGAAGGTGATCCCCGCCGTCGAGATGGCCGTGAAGATGGCCGCAGGACCGGCCGGGGCGAAACCACGGGAGGTGAAGTTCGCCGGCGATCCCATGGTGGTGGTGGCGAAGGCGGTGACCAGGAAGACCACGATGACCAGGATGATGATGGCCAGCTTCCACCAGACCAGCACGTTGTTGATCTGCGCGAACAGTCTGACGCCGTAGTAGTTGATGACCACGAAGATGGCCATCAGGATGATCGCGACCACCAGACCCACCCCGGTCAGCGTGTAGACCTTGTCCCCGTTGACCGTGTGCGGGGTGGTGAACGGGCCGTAGGCGGTGGCGTAGGTCAGCGCGCCCTCCACTTCGATGGCCGGCACCGCGGCGGAGGAGATCCACGTGATGAAGCCCAGCGAGTAGCTGCCGAAGGAGCCCCAGACGAGGTGGGGGTAGCGGACCACGCCACCGGAGATGGGGAACATCGGTCCCAGCTCGGCGTAGCACAGACCGATCAGCATGATCATCAGGCCGGCCACCAGCCAGGAGAAGATGCCCGCCGGCCCGGCGATGACCGACGCGTTGAACGCTCCGAACAGCCAGCCGGAGCCGATGATGGAGCCGATGCCGGCGAACAGCAGACCGATGGGTCCGACGTGTCTCTTGAGCTTGTGTTCTGTGGGGCTGGCCTGGTCGTCGGTGGTCGACATCGTTCCTCCTCGCGAGATGCTCCGTGCAGGGCCTCCTCCGCAGCTTTCTCCTCTCGCGGACGGATGACAAGGGGCTCCGGCCACTGGCGTCCTCGTCGACCCCCGGGCCACGCCCGCCGTTGACCCCCGGGCCACGCCCGCCGTCGACCCCCGCCCACGCCCGCCGTCGACTATTGAATTTTGGGGCTCCGGCTTGGGTCCAGAGCCCCAAAATTCAATAGTCAACGAGTTCCCTGTGCGTCGCGCGGAGGGTTACGGCGTGGCGCGGGGCGTGGGGCGTCGCCCCCTGTTCCCTGCCGGTGGCGCGGCGCGTGCGGGGGCGGCTCGACCGCCTGATCCGTTCGGCCGCTCAGGTCCGCCGACGGTAGCGCGTGACGGCGGTGTAGTCCTTGGCGGGACCGGTCACGTGCCACGTCTCGGTCCAGGCGTCGTCGTCGTCGACCCTGACCGTGATCCGATAGGTGTCCGGCGCGCAATGATGGACGCCCTCGGCGTACCCACCGCTCAGCTCGAGCCGGACGTACTCGCGTCCGTCGGCGAAACGCACGAGCACGCCAGGGGCGCCGTCGTCGTGCAACGTCAGATGGCGTTCGACGGCGGCCGAGGGCTGGCCGTCCCCGGTGAGGGTGCCGACCTCGGCGTAGGCGAGGACGTCGTCGTCGTCCGTGGCCGTGAAGTCGGCCGTGCCGGTCACGGTGCAGGCGCGGCCGGCGCGCCGGTCGTCGAGCCGGCGCTCCATCGCCCAGCGGCCGGCGAACCAGGTCAGCGGTTCGGTCACGGGGCAGCCGAGAACTCTCGGGCGAGGACGCCCATGAGCACGTGATCGTGGAAGCGGCCCGCATGGAAGACCACCTCGCGGCGCCGGCCCTCGACCGTGAAGCCGGCCTTCTCGTACGCACGGATGGCGCGGTCGTTGAACGCCGTGGTCTGCAGCTCGACGGGGTGCAGCCCGAGCTCGGCGAAGGCATAGCCGAGCATCAGCCGCGTCGCCTCGACGCCATGGCCGCGCCCGACATGACCCGGGCCGAGCATGATGGTGAAGGTCGCCGACCTCGTATGCGGCGCGGTGGCGTACAGGTTCGTGTGACCGATCAGCTCGTCGGAGTCGAGGGTGACGATGCTGAACCCGGTGTCCGTCGACGACGCGCTGTTGCTGCTCCAGGTGCGGAACATGTCCTCGACCGAGGCGCCGGGGCGGGGCTTCACGCGGTCCTGCTGCATCGCCGCGTGGTCCGCCGTGTTCCATGCGCCGAGGACGGGCAAATCCGCATCGGTCGTCGCACGGAGGCGGAGACCCGCTCCGCGCAGGAGACGGTCGTCGTAACCGACGGCGTCGTCGGTGGTCGTCCATGCACTAGTGGTGTCGGTAGTCACGGCGTCAGCGTATCGACCGGCGGGACCTCGCGAGCGCACAGCAGGACGCCGACGCCGCCGTCGAAGGTCGTGGTGTGGAACCGCGGGCCACGACCCACTTCACGGAACCCTAGGCCGGTGTGCAACGCGAGCGAAGCCTCGTTCCGGGGGTTGATGACACACCAGATCTCGTCGGTGCGCTTACGTATCCACGCCATCCGGGGCACGGTGAGGGCGGTCCCGATGCCCCGTCTGCGCCATGCACCGATCACACCGAGGCCGCCGAGATAATGGCCGGCGGGAGCTTGCTCGTCGTCGTGCGGACAGCGGTGAATCTTCGCCCAGCCAATGGGACGGCCGCTGTCGTCCTCGGCAAGGATCACCAGACGATCAGGATCGTCGATTGCGGCGCCGACGGTCGGGGCGCCGAAGACCGCGGTGATCGGGTGCGCGTCGATCGGTGCGGCGACGCGAAGGCGTACCTGCAACGCCCCGGCGCGCTGGATCAAGCGCGACTCTCCGCGATGGCGCGGACGGACGGTGACACCGGCCGCCCGGCCTTCTCACGAGCGATGATGTAGACCTGTGCCGCGACGCGCCGATTGGCTGGGCTCTTGGCCCGGAACGGGTTGTCGGCGCCCGGCATCGCGTCGGCACCACGGACGGCCCTCACCGGAGCCACCACGGGTTGTCGGGCAGCGAGACGGGACCGGCGTCCGGGAGTGACGCCACTACCCCACGTCATTGCTCGCGACATCATTCACCTCGACTCTCGTCTGCAGTCTGCCCGGCGTCGTTCGCGGCGTCCAGCACCGAAGGCCGCTCGTCGTCTTCGTCGTCGACGTCAGGACGCCCGCCACCCGTCCAGGACCCGGCGGACGACAGTGATTGCGGCGTCCGGATTCGCCAGGACCCACCGCGCCGGGATGCGCACGGACGGGATGCCGAGCGCCATCAACGCGTTCCATCGCCGACGGTCTTCCTCGAACTCCACCGGCCCCGAGTGGAACGCACGCCCGTCGACCTCATAGGCGACCCCGTCGACCATCCCGTCCACGTGGCCGACGCCCTCGATCTCCACCTGCATGCGCACCTCGAAGCCGGCGTCTTCCAGTGCGAGCCGGGCAAGCGTCTCCGGTAGTGACGCCGAGCCAGTGCGGATGCGGCCGATCGACGCCCGGATGCGGCGGTCGCGCTGACCGGTGAAGGCGGCGAGGAGCTCGTCGTGTGTGATGCGACCGTATTTGACGGCGCTCTCGGCTGCAGCGATCGCCTCCCGCGGCGGCGCACAACGGAAGGCCGTCACGAGCGCATCGAGAACCGGCGCAACCGGCTGACGCGGAACGCAGCGAACCCGATGAATGATGACGCCCGGCGTTCGGGTCGAGTCCGACCGGGCGACGTGCGGCGGATGTGGACGGTGCCAGACCCAGAGGCCATGCGCGTGGCACGCCGAGAGGCAGGTCAGCACCATGTGACGTCGCGCCGCGTGCACCAGTTCCGCGTCGGCGTCCGGACGGGCGTACACACCACGCGCTTCCCGCACGAGCCACCCCTCGCGCACGAGGCGGTCGATGCCGTCGGGGGACAAGCCGGCTGCTCGAAGGTCTCGCGCCCGGCAGACACCCCACCGAAGCGCTCGTTCCACGTCCTGCACGGTGTGACCGTCTCACTCCTCGGTGGACGACGCAGGCGTTGAGAAGCTGCTGTGGATGACTGGAGCGCGAGTGGCACCCGTGGAGGACGAAGCCGACGCTGACGTGTCGGGCGCTGCACCGACAGCGGCGCCACCGAGTGTTGCAGAAGTGATGCGTGTGCCACCAACGGCGCCACACCAGCCCCAGCCGCCACACCCAGTGGCGCCATCGTCGGAGACCTCGCCAACCCGGCCAACCGCCACGGAACAGAGCCCGGCGACAGACAGACCGGCGACTCATCCTCGAGCGCTCCAGCGACGACAACGGCGCCACCGAGTGTTGCAGAAGTGATGCGTGTGCCACCGACGTCGTCACAGCAGCCCCAGCCGCCACACCCAGTGGCGCCATCGTCGGAGACCTCGCCATCCCGGCCAACCGCCGGGATCAGGAGCCCGGCCCGGACGGGGCCGGTGGCCGTGAAACAATCGGCACCATGGCTGAACTCCGTGAGGGCATAGACGCGCCCGCGACCGTTTCCGTCCCCGACAAACCGGCCCTGGAAGGACTCGAGGAGAAGCACGCCGCCCGGTGGCGCCGGCACGGCACCTACCGGTTCGCCGAGGGCAGCACCCGGGAACAGGTGTACTCCATCGACACCCCGCCGCCGACGGCCTCCGGCTCCCTGCACGTGGGCCACATGTTCTCGTACACGCAGACCGACGTGCTGGCCCGGTATCAGCGGATGCGCGGGAAGAACGTCTTCTACCCGATGGGCTGGGACGACAACGGCCTGCCGACCGAGCGCCGGGTGCAAAACTACTTCGGTGTCCGGTGCGACCCGAGCCTGCCGTATGACCCCGGCTTCGAGCCGTCGGCCACCCCGCCGAAGAACGAGCGGGACTTCGTCGCGGTCTCCCGCCGCACGTTCATCGAACTGTGCGAGCGCCTCGCCGTCGAGGACGAGAAGGTGTTCGAGGACCTGTTCACCCGGCTCGGCCTGTCGGTGGACTGGACCCGCACGTACCGCACCATCGATGACGCCTCCCGCGCAGTCTCGCAGCGCGCGTTCCTGCGCAACCTCGCCAACGACGACGCCTACCTGGCCGAGGCGCCGACCCTCTGGGACGTCACGTTCCGCACCGCCGTCGCCCAGGCCGAACTCGAGGACCGCGAGCGGCCCGGCGCCTACCACCGGATCGCGTTCCACCGCACGGACGGCTCCGGCCCGGTGTACATCGAGTCGACGCGTCCGGAGCTGATCCCGGCGTGCGTGGCCCTCGTCGCCCATCCCGACGACGAGCGGTATCAGCCCCTCTTCGGGACCACGGTCACCTCTCCCCTGTTCGGCGTCGAGGTGCCGATCGTCGCGCACGAGTTGGCCAAGCCGGACAAGGGCTCGGGCATCGCCATGATCTGCACGTTCGGCGACCTGACGGACGTCACCTGGTGGCGCGAGCTGGACCTGCCGACCCGCCCGATCGTGGGCCGCGACGGCCGGATCATCGCCGAGACCCCGGCGTGGATCACCGAGACGGCGGGCGCCGAGGCGTACGCGCAACTGGCCGGCAAGACGACGTTCAGCGCCCGGGAACTGGTCGCGGCCCAGCTGGCCGAGTCCGGTGACCTGGACGGCGAACCGCGGACGATCACGCATCCGGTGAACTTCTACGAGAAGGGCGACAAGCCGCTCGAGGTCGTCACCAGCCGACAGTGGTACCTGCGCAACGGTGGCCGGGACGCCGACCGGCGAGAGCGGCTGATCGAACGCGGCCGGCAGCTGGCCTGGCACCCGGCGTTCATGCGGGCGCGTTACGAGAACTGGATCGACGGTCTGAACGGGGACTGGCTGGTCTCCCGGCAACGCTACTTCGGGGTGCCGATCCCCGTCTGGTACCGCCTCGACGAGTCCGGTGAGCCGGATCACGAGCACCCCATCCTGCCCGACGACGCCGCCCTGCCGGTGGACCCGGCCGCGGAGCCGGCGCCCGGGTACGAGGAGTCGGCGCGGGACACGCCCGGCGGGTTCACCGGGGACCCGGACGTGCTGGACACGTGGGCGACGTCGTCGTTGACGCCCCAGATCGTGGGCGGCTGGAGCCGGGACGAGGACCTGTTCGCCACGGTGTTCCCGTTCGACCTCCGCCCGCAGGGGCACGACATCATCCGGACCTGGCTGTTCTCCTCCGTGGTGCGGGCCGACGCCCTCAACGACACCGCCCCGTGGAAGCACGCCGCGCTGTCCGGCTGGATCCTGGACCCGGACCGGAAGAAGATGTCCAAGTCCAAGGGCAACGTCGTCGTCCCCACCGACGTGCTGGAGCAGTTCGGGTCCGACGCGGTGCGGTACTGGGCGGCCTCGGCGCGGCTGGGCGGCGACACCGCGTACGACGTCGGGCAGATGAAGATCGGCCGACGCCTGGCCATCAAACTGCTCAACGCGTCGAAGTTCGTGCTCAATCTCGGAGCGACCGAGGAGTCCGTGCTCGACGACGACAACGCCCACCTGCTCAGCCAACCGCTGGACGCGGCGCTGCTCGCGTCGCTGGACGCCGTCATCGGGCAGGCCAGTGAGGCGTTCGAGGCGTACGACTATGCGCGGGCCCTGCAGATCACGGAGACGTTCTTCTGGACGTTCACGGACGACTACGTCGAGTTGATCAAGGACCGGGCGTACGGCACCGCGGGCGAGGCCGAACAGGCGTCCGTGCTCGTGGCGCTGGCCACGACCCTCGACGCCCTGCTGCGCCTGTTCGCCCCGTTCATCCCGTTCGCCACCGAGGAGGTCTGGTCCTGGTGGCGGTCCGGCTCGGTGCACCGCGCGCAGTGGCCTACGGTGACCGGGTTCGACGGCGACACCGGTATCCTGCCGGCCCTCGGCGTCGCCCTCTCGGGGGTGCGAAAGGCGAAGTCCGAGGCCAAGGTCAAACAGCGGACCGAGGTGCTTTCCGCCTCGATCTCCGGCACGGCGGGCGCCATCGAGCGGCTCCGCGCGGGCCTGGGCGACCTGAAGGCCGCCGGCAACGTCAGCGACCTGACGCTGACCGTGGCCGAGCGCGTCAACGGCACCGAACTCACCGTCGACGACATCGTCCTCGCCCCGAGCGAGAACATCCCCGGCTGAGCCGCGCCCGAACGCGGCGGGGTGTTTCCCGCCCGCAGCTCGCGGAGTTCTGCTGCATCACGAACCGCTTCGGGCTTCGATGCAGCCAATCTCCGCGAGCTGGCGGTGAGGGACCGGCTGCGGCGAGAGGGTGAGGAGGTTGGGGGGTCAGGAGGCCTGCGGGGCCTCCGTGCGGGAGCGCTTGAGCTCGAAGAAGTACGGGAACCCGGCGATGGCGACCGTGGCGTCCCACAGTGTTCCGGCCTCCTCGCCGCGCGGGATCCGGGTGATCACGGGGCCGAAGAACGCCGCGCCGTTGAACGCGACCACCGGGGTGCCCACGTCCTGGCCGACCTTCTCGATGGCGGCGTCGTGGCTGGCTCGGATCTCGTCGTCGTACTCGTCCGACTCCCCCGCGGCGGCCAGGTCGGCCGGCAGTCCAGCCGCGGCGATCGCCTTGACCACGACGTCGGGCAGGTCCTGGTTCGCGTTGACGTGGATCTCCGTGCCCATCGCGTCGTACAGGGCCTTGACCGCCCGGTCACCGTGCTGGTGCTTGGCGGCCGTGATCACGCGCAGCGGAGCCAGCTCGTCCTTGCGCCCGTAGTGCTGGTTGCCGGCGTCCTCCTCGTTCAGCATCACCAGGCTCATCACGTGCCAGTCGACGGTGACGTCCCGGACCTTCTCCACCTCCTCGATCCAGCGCGAGGTGGCCCAGGCGAAGGGGCACAGCGGGTCGAACCAGAAGTCGGCGGTGTTCGTCGCGGTGTTCTCCTCAGGCACGGTCATCTCCTTACGTCGGTGTTCCGAATCACGTGAGGCGCAACCGGAAGCACCGACGAATTGTTCCGCTCAGCGGCGGTCCGAGCCCGACGACGAGCCCGACGACGCGTGGCCGGAGACCTGCTCGTCGTGGTCCTCCATCCGCTCGGCCAGGGCGACCGTCGAATCGGCCCCGGAGAACGCGAGGTCCGCGTCCGCCGGGTGCCGCCGCTTCCACCACCAGGTCACCAGCGGCAGGCACAGCACGGCGATGATGAGCACGTAGCAGACCACTGCGACCGGCTCGCTGACCAGGCCAGCGGGGTCGCCGGCGGAGAGTTGCAGCGCCTGGCGCAGGGACTTCTCGGCCCGCGGGGCCAGGATGACACCGATGATCATCGGCAGCACCGGCAGCCCGTAACGGCGCATGACGAGCCCGAGCAGACCGAGCAGCAGCAGCAGGATCAGGTCGAACGCCTGCAGGTTCACGGCGTACGCGCCGAGGGTGGCGAAGAACAGGATCCCGGCGTACAGGTACGGTCGCGGAATCTGCAGCAGCCGGGCCCACAGCGGCGCCAGCGGCAGGTTGATCACCAGCAGCAGCAGGTTGCCGATGAACAGGGACGCGATCAGACCCCAGACCAGTTGCGGCTCCTCCTCGAACAGCAGCGGCCCCGGCTGGATCCCGTAACTGGTCAGCGCCGCGAGCATGACGGCGGCGGTGGCGTTCACCGGCAGCCCGAGCGCCAGCATCGGCGTCAGCGAGCCGGCGGCGGACGCGTTGTTCGCCGCCTCCGGACCGGCCACCCCTTCGATCGCGCCGTGACCGAACTCCTCCTTGTGCTTGGACAGGCGCTTCTCGGTGACGTAGGAGAGGAAGGTCGGGATCTCCGCGCCGCCGGCCGGCAGGGCACCGAACGGGTAGCCCAGCGCCGTACCCCGCAGCCACGGCTTCCACGACCGCTTCCAGTCCTGCCGGCCCATCCACGCCCGCCCCACCGGGATGGTGGTCGTCCGGGCCCGGGACAGGTGCGCGGCGATCCACAGCGCCTCGCCGACGGCGAAGATGCCGACCGCGACGACGACGATGTCGATCCCGTCGGCCAGCAGCGGCTGGCCGAAGGTGAGCCGCCGCTGCCCGGAGACGATGTCCGCGCCGACCAGGCCGACGGCCAGGCCGAGCCCGAGGGAGGCGAAACCGCGCACCTTGGAACTGCCCAGGACGGCCGTGACGGCCACCAGGGCGAGCAGCATGATGCCCAGGTAACTCGGCGCGCCGAGGGAGACGGCGAAACTGACCACCAGGGGTGCGACCGCCACCAGCAGCGCGGTGCCGATCGAACCGGCGACGAACGAGCCGATGGCCGCCGTGGCCAGGGCCTGGGAGGCACGCCCGGCCTTGGCCATCTTGTGGCCCTCGATGGCGGTGATCACGGTGGCCGACTCGCCCGGGGTGTTCAGCAGGATCGACGTCGTCGACCCGCCGTACATGCCGCCGTAATAGATGCCGGCGAACATGATCAGCGCGGTCGACGGGCCCAGACCCGAGGTGACCGGCAGCAGCAGCGCCACGGCCATGGCCGGCCCGATGCCGGGCAGCACGCCGACGGCGGTGCCGAGGATCACCCCGACCAGGGCGAACAGCAGATTCACGGGGGTCAGCGCCTGGCCGAAACCCTCCATCAACAGGTTGAGGGTATCCACGTCAGAGCACTCCCGAGAGCAGGCCGGCGGGCAGCTGGATGCCCAGGCCGAGGTAGAAGCCGTAGAAGGACGCCACCGACAGGACCAGCGAGATGACGACGTTCAGCAGCCAACGCCGGGAACCGAGGGCCCAGCAGGAGCCCCAGAACATGACGGCGCCGGAGATCACCCAGCCGAGCACGTTGATGGTGGCGGCGTTGAGCAGGAAGAAGCCGATCAGCAGGACCAGGGTCTTCCAGTCGAAGGCCGACGCAGGGTCGATGTCCTCGCCCGCGTCCGGTTCGGCGTGCCCGCCACGGAGCACCTGGACAGTCAGCACGACCGCGCACACGAGCAGCAGGGCCCCCACCGCGTACGGCATGGCGCGCGGACCCACCGGGTCCGCGGTGGTCTGCAGCGATCGCAGGCCGGCGGCATCGACGAGGACGACGACGCCGACCACCCCGAGCAGGGCCGCCAGGCCCAGCTCGGAGCGGCCACGCAGCCGTTCGGTCAGCGCAGAACTCACGCCAGGCCCAGCTTCTTGAGCACGTCCGCCACCGCCTGATCCTGGTTCTTCAGGAAGGTGCCGAACTCGTCACCGCTGACGAACGCGTCGGTCCAGCCGTTGGTCTTCAAGGCGTCCTTCCAGCCCTGGGAGTCGCGCATCTTGGACAGGGCGTCGATCCACTTGGTCCGGGCCGCGTCGTCGATCCCCGGTGGGGCGACGATGCCGCGCCAGTTGGTGAACTCCAGGTCGATGCCGGACTCCTTGAGGGTCGGCGCGTCGATCCCGGCCAGTCGCTCGGCGCCGGAGGTCGCCAGCACCCGCACCTCACCGGACTCGATCTGCTTCACGTACTCACCGGTGCCGGAGGCGGCGAAGCTGACCTTGTTGCCCAGGATGGCGGGCAGCAGGTCGCCACCGCCGTCGTAGGAGACGAAGTTGACCTTGGTCGGGTCGATGCCCACCGTCTGGGCCAGCTGCATGGGCAGCAGGTGGTCGGGACCTCCCGGGGACGAGCCGCCGCCGACGGACACCTTCGCCGGGTCCGCCTTCCACGCCTTCACCAGGTCGTCGATGGTCTTGTACGGGGAGTTCTTCGGCACCATGATCGCGCCGGGCTCCTCGATCAGCTTGGCCAGCGGCGTGGTGTCGGTGAGCTTGGCCTGCGACTTGTTGGTGTAGCTGGCGCCCACCACGCCGAGGCCCATCAGCATCGACAGGTCGGCGTTGCCCTTCTCGTTGACCAGCCGGGCCAGCCCGACGGTGCCGCCCGCACCGGCGAGGTTGTACACCTCCGGCTGCTTCTGCGTGACCTTCTCCGAGGCCATCACCTTGGCGGCGACCCGGGCGGTCGTGTCGTAGCCACCGCCGGCCGTGTTCGGCACCATGATGCGCAGGTCCGTGGCCGAGCCGGCGTTGCCCGAGCCGGTGGCCTGAGTCGCGGAGTTGGACGTGACACCGCAGGCCGAGAGCGCCAGGGCGGCACCGACGGCCGCGGCCGCGATGCGAACGAATCGAGACGATCGCATGATCTCCCCTTCGAGATGGAATGATGAACGTGACCAGCATGACGGCGGTGTGACCCGGCTCATAGCTTGCGATCGCAAGAAATCTTGTGGTCGTTGTGGTCCCCGACACCCCCGTCCGTCGTCCCGTCCCCATCGTCCCTCCCGGAAGGTCTGACCGTGGCCGACCACGCCTCTCGTCAGCGCCGCGTCTCGCTGGCCGGACAGCTGCTCGTCCTGCAGCTGCTCGTCCTGCTCGGCGTGCTCGCCGGTGTGCTGTGGCTCTCGATCGGCCAGTCCCTGCAGTCGTTCGAGGCGCTCGAGGGCCGGCGGGCGCTGTCCGCCGCCGAATCCCTTGCCGCGACGCCGCTGGTGCGCAGCAGGTTGCCCGAGGCCCGGCCGGGTGAGGGGGCGGCCCTGCCGGCGGTGCTGGAGTCGGTGCGGTCGGTCTCCGGTCTGACGGAGGCCACGCTCGTCGACGACGCCGGGGTGGTGATCGCCTCCTCCGATGCGACCCTGCGCGGCCACCCCGCCCCGGCCGAGTTCGTCCGGGGCGATGCGCGGCGGCAGTGGACCGGCACCGCCACCGTCGCGGGCCGGCAGTTGCTGGTGGCGCGGGTGCCGGTGTTCGACGACGCCGGCCGGCGCGCCGGGCTCGCGATCGCCGCCCGTGAGTACCCGGGGTGGAGCGAGCGCCTGTCCGCCGCCGCTCCCGACCTCGCGCTGGCGCTGACCGTGTGCGGCGTGATCGGGTTGAGCGGCTCCTGGCTGCTCTCCCGCCGGCTCAAGCGCCAGACCCTGGGCATGGAACCGGGCGAGATCGCGGCCCTGGTGGAGCACCGAGAGGCCCTGCTGCACGGCGTCAAGGAGGGCGTCGTCGCCGTCGACCTGGCCGAACGGATCACCGTGCTCAACGACGCCGCCCGTGAGCTGCTCGGCTGGGCCGCCGTGCCGCTCGGCGCCCCGGCCCGGGAGACGACGGCCGACGACGCCGTCGTCGACGTCCTGCTCGGACCGGACGACGCCGCCGACCGGACCATCGTCGTCGGGGACCGCCTGCTCGTGGCGAACCGGCGTCCCATCACCTCCCACGGCCGGGTGATCGGCACGGTCACCACCCTGCGCGACCGGACCGAGCTGTTCGAACTGGAGGACCAGCTCGGCGCCACGCGCACCGCCACGGGACTGTTGCGGGCCCAGACCCACGAGTTCGCCAACCAGTTGCACACCGTCGCCGGGCTGATCCAACTCGGGGAGACGGACAGCGCGCTCCGCTTCGTCAACGGGGTGAGCACCGACCGGTCCCTGCTGGTCGACGCCGTGACCGAGCGCATCGCCGACCCCCCGCTGGCCGCCCTGCTGATCGCCAAGTCCTCGGTCGCGGGGGAACGCGGCGTGGCTCTGGACCTGGACCTCGACGCGGGGCTCGGGCCGGTGGACGAGGGTCTGTCCCGCGACCTGATCACGGTGGTGGGCAACCTGATCGACAACGCCCTCGACGCCGTCTCCGGCACCCCGGACGCCATGGTCGGCGTGGACGTGCAGGACGACGGCGTCCGTGTCCTGATCACGGTGCAGGACACCGGCCCCGGGGTGGCCACCGCCGACCCCGACCGGATCTTCGATCAGGGTTTCAGCACCAAGACGTCGGAGGCGGCGGGAGGGCGTGGTTTCGGTTTGACGCTGACCCGGTACGTGTGCCGGCGGCGCGGTGGCGACGTGGCCGTCACCACCGTCGACGGCGCGGTCTTCACCGCCACGCTGCGACGTGAGCCGCTCCCGCCCGACACCGGCCGGCCCGGGCAGTCCGACCGGCGTTCCGGCACGGGGAAGGACCGGGTCGATGTTTGACGTCCTGGTGGTCGACGACGATTTCATGGTCGCTCGCATCCACGCGGGTTTCGTGGCCCAGAACCCGGGCTTCCGGGTGTGCGGTGTCGCCCACTCGGCGGCCGAGGCGCTGGCCCTGACCCGGGCGCACGCCCCCGACCTGGTGCTGCTGGACATCCATCTGCCCGACGGTAACGGGCTGGACCTGCTGCACCGGCTGCGGCGTGAGCAGCCGAACCTGGACGCCATCGTCATCACCGCGGCCCGCGAGCAGGCGACCGTGGTAAGGGCACGCCGCGGTGGCGTGACGAGCTACCTGATGAAGCCGTTCCAGCGGGAGGATCTGAGCCGTCGGCTTACGCAGTACCGCGACCAGTCCGGAGCGGCCGACGGCGGTACCGCCGACCAGACCGTCGTGGACCGCCTCTTCGGGCACGTCCCGGCGGCGAGATCGGTGCCCCGCAAGGGATTGAGCGACGAGACACTGCACGCAGTGGAGGAGGCGCTGCGGGCCGCCGACGGCGACCTCTCCGCCATGGGCACGGCCGAGCGGGTGGGCATCTCCCGGGTCAGCGCGCGCCGCTACCTCGAGCACCTCGTCGAGCAGGGCACCGTCACGGTGCAGCTGCGATACGGAGCGGGCCGGCCCGAACGCCGCTACGCCTGGCCCACGGCCCGGTGAGGTCGGGCCGCTGGCGGCGCCGCCGACGGGCCCTCGCCGTCAGCGGTGGTTCTGGCCGGGGCCGAACGTGTCGCGGCCCTGCTTGTGGTCGATCACGACGCCCTTGAAGAGCTTCTCCTGCCACGACTGGTACCAGCCGCTCGTGCTGTCGAACAGCGGGGAGAGCCAGAACAGCAGACCCATGATGCCGCCGGTCAGCGCGTTGGCGCCCCACATCAGCAGGCCACGCAGGAAGGTCGGTCCCCAGCCCAGCGGCCGTCCCGTCTCCTGACCGACCAGCCGCAGTCCGAAGACGGCGTTGCCGATGGACTTGCCTCGGGTCGCCAGCCACCACCACAGGACGATGCCGACGATGAGGAACAGCACGGCCATGATGGCGAGGGATGCCGCGATGCTGCCCGCCAGCGCACCCGCCTGATCCGGGCTGAGCCGGGTCGTCGGGGCCCCGTACTGGTCATAGCTGGGCGTGTAGGCGCTGCTGGGCAGGCTGCCCAGCGTGGCGAACAACGGGGTGAAGGCCAGCAGCCCCAGAACGCTGAACACCACACCGATGATGAGGTTGTCGACGAGCGCGGCCAGGATCTGCCGACCGGCGCTGGTCGGCTCGGCGCCTTCGACTCCCGGATACGGGTTCCGGGGACGGTAGCCGCCCTGCGGGTAGCCGTAACCCGGGCCCGGCTGCGGCGGGTAGCCGTAGGGTCCGGGCTGCGGCGGGTAGCCGCCCGGCTGCCCGGGCCCCTGCGATTCGGTCGACCTGCGCCACGGATCGTTGCCGTTCCCGGTGGTCGGCGTGCTCACGGTACCCCCTCTGTGGTGTCCCCTCTGCGGGGGGTCACGCCGCGACCGGCGTGCGGTCAGGCGGACTTGCGCCGTTTGGTCGCCGCGTGCGGCACGAGCGTCGGCTCGGCCTTCTTCTGCACGACCTCGGCGGTGATGACGGCGCTGGCGATGTCCTCCCGGCTGGGCAGGTCGAACATGACGGGCAGCAGGATCTCCTCCATGATGGCCCGGAGCCCGCGAGCCCCGGTGCCCCGGTCCAGGGCCAGGTCCGCGATGGCATCCATCGCCCCGTCGTCGACCACCAGTTCCACGCCGTCGAGCTGGAACATCTTCTGGTACTGCTTGATCAGGGCGTTCTTCGGCTCGGTGAGGATCTGGATCAGCGCCGGCTTGTCCAGGTTGGACACGGTCGTGATGACGGGCAGCCGTCCGATGAACTCGGGGATCAGACCGAACTTGAGCAGGTCCTCGGGCATCACGTCGGCGAAGGCGTCCGGCTTGGCGGTGATCTCCTGGAGGGGGGCGCCGAAGCCGATGCCCTTGCGGCCGGACCGATTGCCGATGATGTCCTCGAGCCCGGCGAACGCCCCGGCGACGATGAACAGCACGTTGGTCGTGTCGATCTGGATGAATTCCTGGTGCGGGTGCTTCCGGCCGCCCTGCGGCGGTACGGACGCGACGGTGCCCTCCAGGATCTTCAACAGCGCCTGCTGCACGCCCTCACCGGAGACGTCCCGGGTGATGGAGGGGTTCTCACTCTTGCGGGAGATCTTGTCGATCTCGTCGATGTAGATGATGCCCTGCTCGGCCTTCTTGACGTCGTAGTCCGCGGCCTGAATCAACTTGAGCAGGATGTTCTCGACGTCCTCGCCGACGTACCCGGCCTCGGTCAGCGCCGTCGCGTCCGCCGCGGCGAACGGCACGTTCAGCCGCTTCGCGAGGGTCTGCGCCAGATACGTCTTGCCGCATCCGGTGGGGCCGATCAGCAGGATGTTGGACTTGGCGATGACCACGTCCTCGGGGGCCTCACCGAACCGGGAGGCACTGCCGGACTGGATCCGCTTGTAGTGGTTGTAGACGGCGACGGCGAGGGAGCGCTTCGCGGGCTCCTGACCGATCACGTACTCCTGCAGGAAGTCGAAGATCTCCTTCGGCTTCGGCAGTTCGAAGCTGCCCAGGTCCGCGACCTCGGCCAGCTCCTCCTCGATGATCTCGTTGCACAGCTCGATGCACTCGTCGCAGATATAGACGCCCGGGCCCGCGATCAGCTTGCGGACCTGCTTCTGGCTCTTGCCACAGAAAGAACACTTCAACAGGTCTGTGCTCTCACCGATGCGAGCCATGTGCGTCGAACCCTTCACCCTGGTGCGATGGACTGCTGCCGTTTCTACGCACGGCCGACCCGTCCGGGCGACGGACGGGGAACGGGGACCGGAACGCCGGCAGCTGTTTCCAGCTTAGGGCACGGCACCCACACTCGTGGAACAGGTAGCGCCCGCATCGTCATCGACGACGCGGGCGCCCCTGGGTCACACGGAGGGATCAGGTGTTGATCTTCGGCTTGTGCACCTTGCGGGAGCCGAGCACCTCGTCGACCAGGCCGTACTCCTTGGACTGCTCGGCGGTGAGAATCTTGTCCCGCTCGATGTCGATGTTGACCTGCTCCGAGGTCCGGTTGCTGTGCAGCGCCAGCGTGTCCTCCAGCCAGGTGCGCATCCGCATCACCTCATTGGCCTGGATCTCCAGGTCCGACGCCTGCCCACCCTCGCCTCCGGCCAGGGCCGGCTGGTGGATCAGCACGCGAGCGTTGGGCAGCGCGAGCCGCTTGCCCGGTGTACCCGCGGCGAGCAGCACGGCCGCGGCGCTGGCCGCCTGGCCCAGGCACACGGTCTGGATCTCGGGCCGGACGAACTGCATGGTGTCGTAGATCGCCGTCATCGCCGTGAAGGATCCACCCGGGGAGTTGATGTAGAGGGTGATGTCCCGCTCCGGGTCGGTGGCCTCGAGCACGAGCAGCTGGGCCATGATGTCATCGGCCGAGGCGTCGTCCACCTGCACGCCGAGGAAGATGATGCGGTCCTCGAACAGCTTGGTGTACGGATCCTGGCGCTTGAAGCCGTAGGGCGTGCGCTCCTCGAACTGGGGCAGCACGTACCGGCTGGTCGGCAGGCTGCCGGCCGTGGAACCGAAGGTGTAGCTCATGGGTCTCTCCTGTGGTCTGCGTCCGGTGGGCTGGTGGTGGGCGGTACCGGGTCAGCCGCGCTCGTCGTCGTCCGTGTCGCTGTTCTGGTCCGTGCCTCCACCGCCGGCGACGGTGGCCGCGTGCGCGGCGATGTGGTCGAAGAAGCCGTAGTCGAGGGCCTCCTGCGCGGAGAACCACTTGTCGCGGTCGTTGTCGATGAGGATCTGCTCGACGGTCTGCCCGGTCTGCTCGGCCGTCAGCTCCGCCATCGTGCGCTTCATGTTCAGGATCAGCTCGGCCTGGATCTTGATGTCCGAGGCGGTGCCGCCGATGCCGCCGGAGGGCTGGTGCATCAGGATGCGCGCGTGCGGGGTGGCGTAGCGCTTGCCCTTGGTCCCGGAGGAGAGCAGGAACTGGCCCATCGAGGCGGCCAGGCCGGTCGCGACGGTGACGACGTCGTTCGGGATGAACTTCATCGTGTCGTAGATGGCCATGCCCGCGGTCACCGAGCCGCCCGGGGAGTTGATGTAGAGGAAGATGTCCTTGACCGGGTCCTCCGCCGACAGCAGCAGCAGCTGGGAGCAGATCAGATTCGCATTGTCGTCGCGCACCTCGGAGCCGAGCCAGATGATCCGCTCGCGCAGGAGCCGGTTGTAGATGAAGTCGTCCCGGGAGGCGACGTCCTGGGTCGCCATCGACGGGCTGGTGTTCTCACTGCTCACGGGTGCCTCACCTCTCAGATCGGTCGGTTTCTCTACAGGACACTAATGCGTTGGCCGGGGCCGCCCTTCCGCGGGAGCGCACTTTTCGCTGACGGCGCAGGTTGGCGGAAACGCCGGTACCGGGGCGCCTCTCGACGTACCGAGCCGCCCGGCCTTGACGGCCGGGCGGCTCAGTGCGCTCGCGTGGTGCGGGGTCCGGGTGATGCCCGGACCGGTCGCCGGGGTCAGCTCTCGGCGTCGGTCTCGGCAGCCGGCTTCTTCGCGGCGGGCTTGCGTGCCGCCGTCTTCGCGGCGGGCTTCTTCCGGGTGGTCGACTTCGCTGCCGGCTTCTCGTCCGCGCCGGCGTCGGCGGCTGCGGCGTCCTGACCCACGGTCGTCTCGGTCGTGCTGTCGGCGTCGTCCTGCGTGGCGTCGGTCTGCACGGCGCCGGTCTCGACAGCGTCGGTCTCGACCGTCGCGCCCTCCGCGGGGTCGGTCGCCTGGTCGGCGGCGTCGCCGGCGTCGATGGTCTCCCCCGCTCCGGTCGGCCGGACGAACGCGCTCAGGTCGACGGCCGCCCCGTTGGTGTCGGTGACCTTCGCCTTCTCGAGCACGACGGCGAGAGCCTTGCGGCGGCGAACCTCACCGATCATCATCGGCACCTGGCCGCCCTGGTCCAGCATCTGGGCGAACTGGTTCGGGTCCATGCCGTACTGGCCGGCCGTGGTCACGATGTACTCGATCAGCTCGGCCTGCTCGACGCCGACCTCTTCCTTCTCGGCGATCGCGTCGAGGACGACCTCGTTGCGGAAGGCCTCCTCGGTGTTCTTCGCGACCTCGGTCCGGTGCTCCTCGGTGTCGTGATCGGCCTCGGCGCTCTGCGAGAAGTGCTGCTCGACCTGCTCCTGCACGACGTTGGCCGGGACCGGCACCTCGACGAGTTCCATCAGCTTCTCGAGGACCTTGTCGCGGGCCTGCACGCCCTGCTCGGCCAGCTTGTCCTCGCCGGCCTTGCCCCGCAGGTCCGCCCTGAGCTCGTCGATGGTGTCGAACTCGCTCGCCAGCTGCGCGAACTCGTCGTCCGCCTCGGGCAGCTCCCGGTCCTTCACGGCGGTCAGCACGACCGTGACCTGCGCGTCCTCACCGGCGTGATCCCCACCGGCGAGCTTCGTCGCGAACACGGTCTCCTCGCCGGCGGACAGGCCGGTGAGCGCCTCGTCCATGCCGTCGAGCATGGTGCCGGCGCCGATCTGGTAGGACAGGCCCTGCGCGGCGTCGACCTGCTCCTCGTCGACGGTCGCGGTCAGATCGATGGTGACGAAATCGCCGTCGGCGGCGGGCCGGTCCACGGTGACGAGGGTGCCGAAGCGGCCGCGCAACTCGTCCAGGGCCGCGACGACGTCGTCGTCGGCGACCTCGGTCGCGTCCACGGTGACCTCGATGCCCGCGTAGTCGGGCAGCTCGATCTCGGGCATGACGTCGACCTCGACCTGGAACTTCAGGTCACCGGCGGCGGCGGAGGGGTCCGGTACCTCGGTGATCTCGACCTCGGGACGGCTCAGCGGCCGGAGCTCGGCCTCCTGCACGGCCTGCTGGTACCAGCCGTTGAGTCCCTCGTTGATCGCGGTCTCGATCACGTAGCCCCGGCCGACACGCTGGTCGATCAGCCGGTTCGGGACCTTGCCCTTGCGGAAACCCGGGACCTGGATCTGGCCGGAGATGGTCTTGTACGCCTCGTCGATGCTCGGCTTGAGCTCCTCGGCGGGGACCTCGACGGTCAGCTTGACGCGGGTCGGGTCGAGTTTCTCGACGGCACTCTTCACTGGACGTGTACTCCTGAACGTGTTGGGGCAGGTACGGAAGCGTGACCGGGCGGCCGAAGGCCCCTTGTCACGGGTCGGGGCGACAGGACTCGAACCTGCGATCTCCTGCTCCCAAAGCAGGCGCGCTAGCCACTACGCTACGCCCCGTAAGGCATCGGCCAGTCTATGGGCAAGGGCGGCCGGGGCGCACATCGGCGACCCCCGGAACCGGTCCAGGACCGACCCACGTGCGCGGTTTGGCCGGCTGCTTCCCCTTATGCTGTAGTGGTAGCGCGCTCGCGTTGGTTCCGCTCTGCGGCGCGGCACCGCGGGGATGTAGCTCAATGGTAGAGCCTCAGTCTTCCAAACTGATTACGCGGGTTCGATTCCCGTCATCCCCTCACCTCGACCCCGTCCGGACCACCCGGGCGGGGTCGTTCCACGTTCCGGGTCGGGCGCCTCGGCCTTGTTCAGTGCTGACAGCCGGGGCACCAGTAGAGGTTGCGGCCGGCCATGACGGCGGACGCGACGGGGGTGCCGCACCGGGGGCATGGCTGCCCGGTGCGCTTGTACACGAAACGCCCGTGCTCCTCGGGAATGTCCGCGGCGTCGACGTCGAGCGTGAGGTCCTGTACCGCGACCGCGTGGGCCGGGTCCCGCTGGGTGGTGACGATCCGGCCGAGCCGCACGCCGTCGCGCATCAGGAACACCGCGTCGGCCCAGAGGTCCACGGCCTCCTGCTCCGTCACGCGCTTGCCGGGGCGGTACGGGTCGATCCCGGCGCGGAAGAGCAGTTCGGCCCGGTAGACGTTGCCGATGCCGGCGATGACGCCTTGATCCATCAGCAGCTGACCGCAGGCCACGTGCCGTCGGCGCAACCGCCCGCTGAACTCCCCGGCGTCGTCGGCAGCGGCGGGTGCACCGCCGGCGTCGTCGGCAGCGGCGGGTGCACCGCTGCGGAGCGGGTCCGGCCCGGCCGCGGCCCGCAGGGCGCGCACATCGTCGGACGTGAGGACCTCACACGCCGAGGGACCACGCAGGTCGGCCCAGCCGTGCTCGCTGACCAGTCGGACCCGCACGGCGCCGACCGGGGCGGGCGGGCCGAGGTACTCCCCGCCCGGTTGCGCACCGCTCTCGGTCTCGCCGATCCGGCGGGGTGCGCCGATGCTCGAGGCGCCCCGGAACGACGCGTCGCCGCCGAAGCTGAACGCGCCGTACAGGCCCAGATGGATCCGCAGGACGCGGTGTTCGCCGTTCTCGTCACCGTCGGGGCCCTGCCGGTCGCCGTCGCCGTACTCGCCGCGGCCCGGACCCTCGCCGTCGTGGTTCTTGAAATGGATCAGCAACTGTTTGCCGATCGCCTCGGCCCCGGTCAGGACGTGCCCGTCGAGCAGCGCCGCACCGGCGGCGAAACGGCCCTGCGGACTCGATACCCGAACGCGCTGACCGGCGAAGACATCGGTCAGCTGCCGAGCGAGCCGATGGATGGAGTGGCCCTCGGGCATCAGCGCGACGCACGGTCCGACGTCACGCGGTCCGACGCCGCACTCGGAATCCGGATGACGGTCACGCGGTCTCGTCGTTGGTCAGTCGCGAGGCATCCGCCGCGGCGCCGGAACCGACGACGGCGCCGGTGCGCTCGAACTCGGCGATCTGACCGATCCGGCGCACGTGCCGCTCCTCCCCGGTGAACGGTTCGGCGAGGAAGACCTCGACCAGTCGCGTGGCGTCGTCGACGGTGTGCTGCCGACCGCCGACGGCAACGACGTTCGCATCATTGTGCTGCCGGGCGAGGCGGGCGGTCTCCTCGTTCCAGACCAGTGCCGCCCGGACGCCGAGCACCTTGTTCGCCGCGATCTGCTCGCCGTTGCCCGATCCACCGAGGACGATGCCGAGCGCTTCGACACCGGCCGCCTGATCGGCGACCACGCCCTGCGCCGCACGGATGCAGAAGCCGGGGTAGTCGTCCAGGGCGTCGTAATCGCGGGGGCCGTGGTCGACGACGTCGTGACCGAGCTCGGTCAGGCGGGTGACGAGGTGGGCGCTCAGCTCCATGCCGGCGTGGTCGGTCGCGATGTGGACGCGCATGCGGGTGTGCTCCGTCTTCTGGTGGCTCGTTCTCGTGTCGTCGCGGTGCCGCCGTCGGGGTGGTCGGCGACAGGGCGACGGGTCCACGTCAGCCTATCGCCGGGCTTCCTCTCCGGAAGTCCGCCAGTTCTGCCCGGCGACCGTGGCCACAGAACACCGGCGGAGGTCGGAACCCGGCGAACTCGGCGCCGTGCGGAACCGCTACCGCGCGGAACCGTGAGTCAGCCGGTTCCGCCCGAATGACGTACTCAAAGAGCACCGCATCCGGGCGGGAACCGCTAAGTCACACACGCGGAGCACCGCTGTCGGGCGGGAACCGCTAAGTCACACACGCGACGATGCGGCCGAGCGAGGCACGCGGCCCGCCCGTGCGTGAGTCAGCCGGTTCCGCCCGAATGACGTACTCAAAGAGCACCGCATCCGGGCGGGAACCGCTAAGTCAGACACGCGGAGCACCGCATCCGGGCGGGAACCGCTAAGCCTCGATCCACCGATCAGCTTCGTGACGGTGACCGCTCCGGGTGAGCTGGCTTCGTGGCCGTTTGGGCGTGTGGTGGCCGCCGGTCTGCCCGGCTTTTCCACTGGAGTTCCTTGCTCGTGTGGTCGATTGCTGGTGGTCAGGTGCCG
>NZ_MRDE01000049.1 GCF_001968835.1 Tersicoccus phoenicis | reverse complement strand
GCGAACGCGCCAGAGCGCTCGCCGACGGTAGCGTCAGACAAGTCGAGGTCTCTCGGATGCAGCGTATAGGAACCTTCATCCTCGGGAGACCTCGACGTCTATCCCGGGACCGCCACGCCAACGCCAACTACACCCTCATCTGGGATGAGCCCGTTTGGATCATCGTGTTCGTCATGTTGGCCGCCCTGATCAACCTGCGCGGGATTAACCTCACCGCTAACGCGAACAAGATCTTCCTCGCCATCCAGCTCATCGTTTTCGCCGTGTTCGTCGTCGGTGCGCTGATTGCCGTTGCTCGGGGCAAGGCATCGTTCAGCCTCGACCCCATCTTTCAGCCAGCGCAGTTCTCGTGGGCGATCGTCTTCGGTGCCATCCCGATCGCGGCGCTGAGCTTCATCGGTTTCGACGCCATCTCCACGCTGAACGAAGAGGCGAAAGGCGGCGGCCGTACCGTATCCAAGGCGACAATGATTGTCCTCCTAGCAATCACCGTGATCTTCGTGCTGCAGGTTTACCTCGCCGCCATCTTCGTGCCCACGGGCAGCACCTTCGCCGAGGGAGACGCCACGAACAACGCCTTCTATGACATTGCCGGGCAGGTGATCGGGCCGTGGTTCAAGATCGTCGTGACGTTGACTTCTGCTCTCATTGCGATCTTCGCTAACTCGATCGCATCGCAGGCGACCTCGAGCCGGCTTGTCTTCAGCATGGCGAGGGATGGTCAACTGCCGCGTATCTTCGCCAAGGTGAGCGCCAGGCGCCAGGTTCCGACCAACGCGATGATGCTGATCGCCGGAGTCTCTCTCGTCATCGGCATCGCAGGAACGGCTGAGCAGGAGTTGCTCACCACGCTGGTGACGTTCGGTGCGCTCACCGCGTACATCCTGTTGCATGTCGCGGTGATCGCCCACTTCGGCGTGAAGCTGCGGAGCAAGCGGGTGTTCGTGCAATGGATGTCGCCGATCGTCGGCATCATTGTGCTTGGCTACGCACTCTGGAACGCCAATGACAATGCGAAGATGATCGGCGTGTTGTGGCTGGTGATCGGCGCCGGCATCGCAGCCTACTGGAATATAAAGGGTCGGCGCCCCGGTCCCGCACTCTCGGCGGGCGGCGACCGCCACGCCGTCTGACCAACCCCGTTGCCCTGACCAACCCCGTTGCCGCCCGGCCTGCACGTGGCTAGCCGTATCGCTACGTCGGGCACTGCGCCGAGGACTGATCGTTCCGGCGTGAGCCTGGCCAGAACCGTAAATGCTGGCGGTGAGGGGCGCGAACACGGCCGTCCACGGCTAACCTGCTGTGTGTACCGGTTCAGCGGGACACCTGACGCCGATCGCAGGCTGGCCGAGGTGAGTACGGCCTTGGCCGCCGGCACCGCCGTCGCCCGCTCGTCGAGCCAGAAGGAGGCGGATCCATGGCACTGGAAGACAACCGGTGGACACCGGAGAACCAGGACTGGGTCCGGGACAACCTGCGTGAGGCGATCGACCATCTGGTGGAACTGGGATACACCGTGCGTGGTGGGCAGGGCGAGGACCCGGAGCTGATCCATCCGGGCGGGTCGGCGGTCGAGACGTGGCGGGAGGACTACCCGTACGACGAACGGATGTCCCGGGAGGAGTACGAGCTCGAGAAGTACCGGCTGCAGGTCGAACTGCTGAAGTTCCAGTACTGGGGCCAGGATCACGACCGCAGGTACGTGATCGTGTTCGAGGGCCGGGACGCCGCGGGCAAGGGCGGCACGATCAAACGCTTCAGTGAACACCTCAATCCCCGCTCTGCCCGGGCCGTGGCCCTGAGCAGGCCGTCCGACCGGGAACAGGGCCAGTGGTACTTCCAGCGGTACGTCCAGCACCTGCCCACCTCCGGGGAGATGGTGCTGTTCGACCGCTCCTGGTACAACCGCGCCAACGTCGAGCACGTCATGGGGTTCTGCACCGACGAGGAGTACCGCACGTTCATGGGGCAGGCACCCCTGTTCGAGAGCATGCTGGTGGACTCCGGGATCCACCTGACCAAGTTCTGGTTCTCGGTGACCCGGCACGAACAGCGGACCCGTTTCGCCATCCGGCAGATCGACCCCGTGCGGCGCTGGAAGCTCTCCCCCATGGACCTGGCCTCCCTGGATCGGTGGGACGACTACACCGAAGCCAAGGAAGCGACGTTCCTGCGCACCGACACGGACCACTGCCCGTGGACCACGGTCAGGTCCAATGACAAGAAGCGGGCGCGGGTCAACGCCATGCGCTTCTTCCTCAACCAGTTCGACTACGAGGACAAGGACACGTCGGTCGTCTTCGCGCCGGACCCGCTGATCGTCCGCCGCGGCCGGGAGGCGGTCGGCGACTGAGTCGTCACATCCCGTACGCCTCGGCCGTGGAGGCCAGCCGATAGGAGGTCTCGACCATGGCCGCGTGGACGAACGCTTGCGGCAGGTTCCCCCGCAGTTGCCGTTGTTCGACGTCGTACTCCTCGGTGAACAGGCCCGGGGAGCCGCACGCGGCCCGGTTCCGCTCGAACAGGCGGAAGGCCTCCAGGTCGTTGCTCTGCTGGTGCACGGCCAGCGCCATGTTGAAACCGGACAGCAGGAACGCGCCCTCCGCCTCGGCCAGGGGACGCTTGTCGTGCCGGAACCGGTAGACGTAACCCTGGTCCTGGAGTTCGTCGCGGATGGCGGCGACGGTCGCCAACCGTGCGGGGGTCCTCGGGGGGCACCGCACCGCGGATCGCGGCCAACAGCAGCGCCGCGTCGACCCGTTCGTCCTCGGGGCTGCGCTGCCAGCGGCCACTGGGGTGGACGGAGGTGGTGGCGGTGGCCGCGAGGATCGTGTCCGCGAGCCCCTCCCAGCGGGCGGCGTCCGGGCCCGGCGCGTGCCGGGCGATGGCTCGCAGACCCGCCACGCAGATCAACCGGGAGTGGGTCCACTTCTCGTTGTGCAACTCCCAGATGCCGGCGTCGGGTTCCTGCCAGCGCTTCTCGATGGCCCGCACCGATTGCTCCACGGCCCGCCAGTGCTCCACGTCGAGCCGGTCGTGCCGCGCCCCTTCTGCCATCAACAGCAGGCATTCGCCGAAGTTGTCCAGCTGGAACTGCTCGTTCACCCAGTTGCCGAGGAGATCGGAGCCGCCGGGGTAGCCGGGCAGGTCGAGGCTGCTCTCGTCGGGAACCCGACCCCCGAGCACGGTGTAGGCAGGTTTGAGCCGGTCCCCGTCGGTCAGGATCCGCTCGGACGTGAACCGGATGGCGTCGTCGAGCAGGCCGACCATGCCGGCGGCACTGGCCGCCTGCCCCACGAAGCACTGGTCGCGGATCCAGGCGTACCGGTAGTCGTAGTTGCGTTTCGCTTCGGCGCGTTCGGGCAGCGACATGGTCGCCGCCGCCACCATGGCGCCGGTGGAGGAGGTCATCCCCTGCAGGATGGCCCAGGACTGGCGTGCGTCGTCGGGCGCGATGCTCCCGTGCATCGCCGGTACGCAGTCGGCCCATTCGTGTTCGGTGGCGCGCCACAGGGCTGACGCGTCCAGGTCCACCTGCGGCAGCTTCCCCTTGGCGATCTCGACGACGACGTCGTAGTAGGCACCGGGCACCGGATCGAAGTCCTGCAGCAGACTGCCGTCCTCCACGGTCGCCGACTCCAGACCGCGCACGCGCAGGGACAGACCACCGCCGGTCGCCGTCCACATCCCGTCGTCCGTCCGGGACCAGAGCATGGTGTGGGCGCCGAAGTCCGGCCGGCCCTGCAGCAGGACCCGCACGGGCACCGAGCCGGAGAGCAGGTAGATCCGGCGCAGCAGAATGGCCCGGTCCTGGTCGGCGGGCAGTGCGAGCGCCTGCCGGCACTCCACCACTCCCTGCTCGGTCACCCAGCGGCTGCGCCAGATCAGGGTGCCGTCCTCGTACTGGCCACCGTGCACGAACCGGACGCCGGTCGGGGCCACGGTGTAGAACCCGGACCCGCCGATCAAGGAGGAGAAGATGGCGGCGTCGTCCCAGCGCGGTACGCACAGCCAGGCGATGTCACCGTTGGGGCCGACCAGTGCCCCCCGCTCCCCGTCGGCAAGCAGTGCGTAGTTCCTCAGGGTCTGCACGGAACTGAGCGAGGGAGTCTCGGCGGTCTGCTCGTGCTGTGCCTTCGTCACTGGCGGAACTCGGCGACGGCGAAGCCGAGGGCGACGGCCGCGCTCGCCAGTGCGGTGCGTCGTCGCGACCGGTCGACCAGGGCGAGACCGACCATGCTCAGCGCGTGCGTGGCGTCCACGAACGCCCCGAGCCGGTGCGCGCCGGAGCTGGCGTTCGCGAGCAGCAGGGCCTGCAGGACGTGCCGTCCGCCGAGGATGCGGGCCACGGCCCGGGTCCTGCCGTCCGCGCGGACGCGGGTCAGCACGAACTCGACGCCCGCCGGCGCCGCCAACTCGGTGATGCCGTAAGCGGCGCGGGCCACCTCCAGCGGATTCATCGGCTCAGCGTCCGCCAGGTGAGGGCACCGGTGACCGCACCGACGACGCCGACGGCAGCGGCGGCCACGGTGCCGTGGTGCTGGGACGCCCACACCTGGGCGCTGGTCGAGGCGGAGCGGTTGTCGAAGATCCCGTGCGTGCCGAAGTCCTTCGACGCGTCCGCCGGCTCCCACAGGTTCGCCGGCTGGTCGGGGTTCTTCGGGTCGGAGGTCTGCTGGGAGGAGAACCCGTTCTTGGCGAGGTACCGATCGAGCAACGCCGGGGCCAACTTGTTGCCGATGATCGTGGCCACCGTGCTGGCGCCGACCCAGTACTCGCGCCGCTTGGGGTGTTCGGCGGCGTACACGACGGCGCGCGCGGCGACCTCGGGCTGGTAGATGGGCGGCACCGGCTGCGCCTGGTTGGGCAGGCGTGAGAGCACCCAGGAGAACTGGGGGGTGTTCACGGCCGGCATCACGCACACGGTGGTGCGCACCGCGCTCTTCTCGTTGAGCAGTTCACAGCGCAGCGACTCGTTGAAACCCTCGATGGCGTGCTTGGCCCCGCAGTAGGCGCTCTGCAGGGGGATCCCGCGGTAACCGAGCGCGGACCCGACGTGGACGATGGTGCCCCGGTTCCGCGGCTTCATCCGCTTCAGCGCGGCCATGGTCCCGTAGACGTAGCCGAGGTAGGAGACCTCGGTGACCCGCTTGTACTCGTCCGGGTGCACGTCGGAGAAGCGGGCGAACACGGCCGTGAAGGCGACGTTCACCCACACGTCGATGGGCCCGAGTTCGCGCTCCACCCGCTCGGCGGCGTCGTCGAGGGCCTGCGCGTCGGAGGTGTCGACCTGGATGGTCAGCGTCTTCCCGCCGGCGGACTCGACGTCGCGCGCGGCGGCCTGCAACCCCGCCTCGCCGCGGGCGATCAGAACCACGGTGTCGCCGCGGCGGCCGAACTCGATGGCCGACGCTCGGCCGATCCCCCCGCTGGCTCCGGTGACGACGACGATCTGGGGCTGATGCATGGGGATCTCCTGTTCGGCGGTTCCGTCAGTGGTTCGCTCTGTTCAGGACTACCACGATCACGTCGTCGTCGTCACGCGGCGAGAAGGGCCGGGGCGCGCACCAAGCGCGTCGTCGCGACCACGATGCCGCCGATGAGCGCCCCCAGCCCGCCGGCCGCCATGTCCCCGATGGTGTCGGCGTAGGCGACGACGATCTCGGCGGTGATGACGGTGCGGCCGAACCATTCGACCATCTCCCACACCGCGCTCAGCGCCAGCCCGATCACCGTGGTGAGCAGGATCGGCACGATCAGAGGAACCCCGTCCGCCCGGGGGGCGGCCACGACGCGCTGCCGGGCGAGCAGCAGATAGGCGAGAACACTCACCACACCGGTGCATGCGATGTGGACGGGCACGTCCCACCACCCGATCCGGCTGTACAGGTCCGCGACGTTGCTCCAGCCCGCCACCAGCAGAACGAGCCCGTGCACGACGTCGAACCCGGACCGCATCCCCAGGAACCGGGGAGCCAGCAGACCGGGCAACAGGAAGGCGAGGATGCCGGCGTCCGTGAGGCTCCACCCGACGCCGGCGACGACGACCCCCACGACGCCGACCACGCGGAGCAGGTCGGCGGTGACCTCGCCCGGCGTGCGGGGCGGCCGCAGGAAGTTCTCGATCACGGCGCGGTGACCGGGGGCATGACCGAGGCGATGGCCGCCGGCAGCCGGACCACGGCCTGCACCGGCAGGTGATCGGACGCCCACCGGCCACCGAACCGCCGGTCGTTGATCCCGGTGCGGACGACGTCGACGTCGGGCGTCACCCCGATCCAGTCGATCCGGCGCTGACCCGCTCGCGGCGGCCGGTAGTTCGGGACCGTGCCCCAGGCCGGGGTCAGGCGCTCCCCCGCAGCCCGCCAGGCGTCCCGGAGCGCGCCACCGGCGAACAAGGCCTGGATGGCGGCGGCCTCCTCACCCGCGTTCAGGTCCCCCGTCACGATCCCGGGCAGCGGCTGACCGAGCACGCACCGCCGGATCGCCTCGACCGAGCGCAGCCGCGACCGCCGCGACAGGTGGTCCAGGTGCGTGTTGACGACGAGGAACTCCACCGACGTCGTCCGGTCGCGCAGCGTGGCGACCACCATGACCCGCGGAATCATGTTGCCCCACGACGTCGAGCCGGGGACCTCCGGGCGGTCGGACAGGGCGATCTGTCGCCACGTGACCAACTCGAGCCGGGTGCCGTCCCAGAACAGGGGACAGCCCTCGCCACGGCCATCGGCGCGGCGGCCGTGGCCGACCACCCCGTACCCCTCACCGAGGGCGTCGTGCAGGACGGCCGCCTGGTCCGGCAGTGCCTCCTGGACGCCCAGCACGGTCGGCCGCTCGGTGTGCAGCAGGGTCCGCACGGCAGGAACCCGCCACGTCCATCGATCCGCCGGACGGGGCGTCATGTCCATGCGGCGCCGGATGTTGAAGGTCATCACGTGCATCTCCGGCGGGAGTGTCGGCCCGATCAGCGCATCAGCCACACGGCTACCCTACGGTCGCGTAGCCGGGACCGGGGCGGGACACTCCGCCGTCGTCGGCGTCGCTCACCGGCGTGGTCGGGAGTACCGGTGCAGGATCACCCGCTGCCAACGCCGCGGCGGGAGATCGTCCGGCCAGTGCACCGTGATGGTGCGCAGGCCCCGGTGAACGCGCAGGACGAGGGCCCGTCCACTGCTGAACGGGCGCATCGACATCCCCATCGATGACGCCGGCAGGTAGCCGATGCGATACCGGGCCCCGACGTGGAAGGCGAGGTCGAAGTCGTCGTGCACCAGGGGGTCGGCGCGATGCACCGTGGCGCTGACGTCGCGCCAGGCCCGCCCGCGCAGGGCCGCGTTCGAGCCGAAGATGGGCAGGTGGCCCAGCACCGGGACGGCGACGAACAGGTAGGCGGCGAAGTAGACCAGGGCCAGGGGCGTCCGGACGAGGGTGGGGCCGTCGATGAAACGGGCGTATCCGGTGAACGCGGCGACGTCCGGGTGCCGCTCGAACGCCGAGACCACGGTCGCGATCCAGGTCGCAGTCGGCACGCAGTCCGCGTCCAGCCGCAGGATCAGGTCACCGTCGGCGGCGTCGTAGCCGGCGGCGCTGGCCGCGGGGATCCCCGGCTGCGGGCAGGCGATCACGCGGGCACCCGCGTGTCGGGCAACGTCGGCGGAGGCGTCGGTCGAGTCGTTGTCGACGACGACGATCTCGTCGGGAAGGTGGGTCTGGCGCGCCAGGGCGAGCAGGCACCGGGCCAGTTCGGCGGCGTCGTCCTTGACGGGGATGACGACGGAGACGGTCGGGGGCGCGTCGCACGGGCCGGACTGCATCTGCCCTCCTCCTGGGCTGGGTCACCGATGTTCCCGGTGCAGCCACAGACTCGCAGACCGCTCCTGTGGACCAAAGCTATCAGTTTGCTGATGGTTGGGATCGCGCTTGGCCGTGCTCCCCGCGCCCCCCGGGTTTCGTCAGTGGCCTATGGCACAGTGAGAGGATGACGACGACCTCGACCACCTCCACCCCGGTCGGGCAGCACAACCCGCTGCTGACCACCTCCGCTCTGCCTTACGGCCTGCCCGATTTCGTCGGCATCGTGCCCGAGCACTATCGGGAGGCGATCGAGGCCGGGATCGAGGCCCACCGCGGGGAGATCGAGCTGATCGTCGCCAACCCGGAGCCGGCCACCGTGGAGAACACCCTGGTACGGCTGGAGTCCTCGGGGCAGCTGCTGCGCCGCGCGGCGTTGGCCTTCTTCACCGTCCAGTTGGCGGACGCGACGCCGGACATCATGGACCTGGCCGCCGCGCTCAAGCCGGCCCTGCAGGCCCACGAGGACGACGTCGCGCTGAACCGCGGCCTGTATGAGCGGATCCGCGCCATCGATCTGACCGACGCCGACGACGAGACCCGCCGCCTCGCCGAGGACTATCTGACGGACGCCGCCCACCGCGGCATCGAGCTCGACGCCGCCGCCCAGCAGCGGGTCCGCGAGATCAACACCCAGCTCGCCGAGCTGACCACCGAGTTCTCCGCCCTCGTGCAGCAGGAGGGCAACGCCGCCGCCGTGCTGTTCGAGGACGCCGAGGAACTCGACGGGCTCGGCGAGGACGACCTCGCCGCCGCCGCGCAGGCCGCCACCGACGCTGGGCATCCGGGCAAGTACCTGATCACCCTGATCCTGCCGTCCAACCAGCCGGTCCTCGCCACCCTGACCAGCAGCGACGCCCGGCGCCGGATCCACACGGCGTCCGTCAACCGGGGACTCGGCGAGCGAGCGCAGGCCGGCACATCCTCCCGCACCGACGTCACCCCGATCGCCGCCCGCATCGCCGCGCTGCGCGCCGCCAAGGCCCAGCTGTTCGGCCACGTCAACTACGCCGAGTACGCCGTCGAGGACCAAACCGCGCCGGACTACGCCAGCGTCCGCGCCATGCTCGAGCGGCTCGCGCCCGCCGCCGTTCGCAACGCCGGCACGGAACGCGACGCCCTGGCCGAGGCCGCCGGCGCTCCCGTCGAGGCGTGGGACTGGTCGTACTGGTCTGACGCGGTGCGCCGCGACCGGTACGGCGTCGACGGCGCCGCCCTGCGCCCGTGGTTCGAACTGGACCGCGTGCTCACCGACGGCGTCTTCTTCGCCGCCAACCAGCTGTACGGGCTGACCTTCACCGAGCGGGAGGACCTCACCGGCTACCACCCGGACGTGCGGGTCTGGGAGGTCCACGACGCCGACGGCTCCGGCCTCGGGCTGTTCCTCGGTGACTACTGGACCCGGCCCACCAAGAACGGCGGCGCCTGGATGAACCCGATCGTCGAGCAGTCCCGCCTGCTCGGCCACCGGCCCGTCGTCGTGAACAACCTCAACATCTCCAAACCCGCGCCGGACGAGCCGACCTTGCTGACGCTCGACGAGGTCACCACCTGCTTCCACGAGTTCGGGCACGCGCTGCACGGGCTACTCTCCGACGTGCAGTACCGCCGGCTCAGCGGCACCGACGTGCCCCGCGACTTCGTCGAGTACCCGTCTCAGGTCAACGAGATGTGGATGCTCTGGCCCGAGGTTCTGGCCAACTACGCCCGCCACCACCGGACCGGGGAGCCGCTGCCCGCCGAGACGGTGGAGAAGCTGCTGGCCGCCCAGCAGTGGGGCGAGGGCTTCGCCACCACCGAGTACCTCGGCGCGGCACTGCTGGACCTGGCCTGGCACGAGCAGACCGGGACCGAGCCGGTCACGGACCCCCTCGCCTTCGAACAGCAGGCCCTCGCCCAGGCCGGGGTGGCGGTGGACGCCATCCCGCCGCGCTACCGCACCGGCTACTTCAAGCACATCTTCGCCAGCGAGTACGCCGCCGGCTACTACTCCTACATCTGGTCCGAGGTGCTCGACGCCGACACGGTCGAGTGGTTCCGGGAGAACGGCGGGCTGACCAGGCAGAACGGGGACACGTTCCGCCGGGAACTGCTCGGTCGCGGCAACAGCCGGGACCCGCTGGCCTCGTTCCGGGCGTTCCGCGGTCGGGACGCAGAGGTCGCACCGCTGCTGACCCGGCGGGGCCTGGACCGATGAGCGACCGGCCCGAGCGGGGAACCGCGCCACCCGGACCGGCCGCCCCGCCCGGCAGCGCCACCACCGGAGAAGCGGCGACCACGGCGGAAGCGGCGACCTCGGTGGAGCCGGTCGAACCGGCGGCTTTCCCGAGCGAGGCGGAGATCGATCGCGCCGTCGATCGCTTGTACGCCCAGCGTCTGCCGGACTGGGAACGGGCCCGCGTCCGCGCCCAGCAGGTCCTCGGTGCGGTCGCCCGGGCGACCACCGCGGGCGGGGACACGAGTCGCCTGGACGTCACTCAGTTCCGGATCAAGGATCGGCGGCGCGCTTCCGACAAGATGCGCCGGGTACTGCGGGACGAACCCGAGCTCGCGCCCTTCGTGGCCACGGACCCCGAGCGGGTCGTGCCGGACGTCGTCGGCCTGAAGGTGCTGTGCAAGACGCCGCGGGACCTGGCCGACGTCGTCGCCGCGCTGCGGGCGTACTGCGCCTCCCCGGACACCGACGTGTCGCTGCTGCAGGAGCGCGATTACGTCGGCGCGCCGAAGGACTCCGGGTACCGGGCGTTCCACCTGCTGCTGCGGGTGCCGATCGAGGACGCCATCGGCGACGACGCCGTCAGTGTCGAGGTGCAGGTCAAGACCAGGCTGCAGGACGCCTGGAGCGAACTGACCCACGAGGACATGTACAAGCCCGGCGGCGCCCTGAAACCGGACCGGTTCCACACGTCCGTGGCGCGGGCCATGGCCGGGCTGCTCTCCGAGGTCGATCTGCTCGCCGACGAGCTGGCCACCGAGCTGGACGCCCGCACCGAGGGCGACGAGGAGCGACGCGAGACCGTGGTCATCGACGGCGAGGCGGCCACCCACCGGGGCCGGCGCACGGTGACCGTGCGCACCACCGGCGCCCGGTTCGCCCTCGCCGTGGACGGGGAGGGCCGGCAGGGCCTCATCCCGGCCGTGCGGATCAAGGAGCTGCTCGGCAGCGAGAGCCGCATCGACGTGGACGATCACCTGCAGGTCGATGACGTGCTGACGGTCGACGTCGAGGAGAACAGCAAGGGGCTGTACTTCTACCCGGTCTCGTTGCCCGCCCGCGACTGACGACGACCGGCGCGCGACGCCGACGGCAGGGCCGCCGTCGTCGGGGTGGGAATGACCGCGTCAGTCCATCCACACGGCGACGTCGAAGCCCTGGCCCTGCAGCCGGGTCGCCAGACTCTCCCCCAGCGCGACCGCGGGGGTGAGCACCCCACCGTGCCCGGCGTCGCCCTCACCGGCGGCCAGCGCCAGGGCGGTCTGCCCGAGCATGACGGCGGTGCCGTCGTAACCGGGATCGAGCTTCGCGCCGACACGCGAGTGCACCGTCCTACCGGTGGTGGTCTCGGCGACGGCCTCGAGGAGGAACCGCCCGTTCGCCCTGACCTGCTCGCTCGGTCCTTCACCGGCGGCCGGCAGCAGCCGATCCCACACGCGGTCGAGCGCCGGCAGGGAGAGGGCCGCGAAGCCGAGGGGCAGAAGCCGGCGCAGCGCTCGGGCCCGCAGCGCTCCCCGCGGTCCGCGCCCGGTGTCGGTCACCTCCCGGTAGCGGAACCGCTTCCCGTAGGCGCCGCCGGTCAGGGCGTTGCTGCGGCGCACCAGCGGCTCGTTGTAACTGGCCATGAAGAACGGCCCGAACCAGACGCCGTCCTCCTCGACGCCGAACCGGGAACGGCTGCTGCGCCGGTCCGCGTGGTCAGCATCGGTCCGGGCGGTGCTGGTTCCCTTCGGCTGCGCCGGATCCAGGGCGTGGGGGTTGAGCATCGTGCGGGCGGCGGACCGGTCGGCGCGCGCCTCGGTGAACTGGTTCCGCGCGGACGCGACGGTGCCGCCGCTGGCTCCCCCGCGCATCCGGCGCACGTGGGTCGTCACGTCGGTCAGCTCCCCCGCCCCGTGGTCGCGAGCGTGAGCGGCGGCCCGGGCGACGGCCAGGTCCGACGGGATGGAGTCGAACCCGCAGGAGTGGACGATCCGCGCGCCGGTACGCCGGGCCGTCTCATCGGCCGCGTCAATGCTGCGCCGGACGAACAACACTTCACCGGTCAGGTCGGCGTAGTCCGTGCCCGCCTCGGCACAGGCGCGCACCAACGGCAGCCCGTGCTTCGCATAAGGGCCGACGGTGGAGACGACCACGCGAGTCCGCTCGGCCATCGCCCGCAGACCCGGTTCGTCCCCGGCGTCGACGACGACGATCGGCCAGTCGGCCGCCGCGGCCGGCAGACCGGCACGCACCTCTTCCAGCTTCTTCTGATTGCGCCCCGCCAGGCCGATCCGCAGGACGGGACCGGGCTCGACCGCACCGGTCTGGGTGGCACCGCTCTGGGTGGTGCCAGTCTGCGCCGCACCGGTCTGGGCGGTGCCGGCCTGGGTGGCCAGGTACGCGGCGGTCAGCCGTCCGACGAAGCCGGTGGCTCCGAACAGGACGATGTCGAACTCGCGGTCCTCGGGCTGGCGCCCCTGCCGGTCGGCCTGGTGGTCGGGCTGGTGCGCGGTCATCGGTCGCTGGTCCTCTTGTGGTGGGAGGCGGCGTGCTCGGCGAGGTTGTGGTCGGCATGGCCCCCCGATTCGGTGAGGTCGTGGTCGACGTGGCCACTCGGTCGGGCGTCGTCGTCGTGGTCGGCCCAGAACGCCTGCACCAGTCGCGCGAACTCATCGGCCCGCTCGACCTGCGGCAGGTGTCCGGTGTCCGGGAACACGTGCAGCCGGGCGTGCGGCAGCGCGGTGGCGACCGCCTCGAAGTGGGCGAACGGCAGGATCAGGTCCTTCTGCCCCCACAGCACGAAAGTGGGGATGTCGAGCTCCACCATCCGGGCGAGCAAACGCCGGCGCCATCGGGCACGGACACCCCACAGGTTGCCCATTCCGCCCAGGGTCTTGAGCATCACCTCGGCGCCGTGCTCACGCTTGGCGAACCGCATGCCGCGATCGAGCCGCTCGGGCGTCACCAGCTCGCGACTGACGTAGAGCCCGCGCTCGGCGTTGTAGATCGCCTTGGTCGTCGGGCGGCTGAGCAACCAGCGCCCCAGCGGCCGGATCGCGAGCAGCCGCAGGGCGGGAGCAACGGTGCGCCCGAAGCCCGCGCTGGAGGCAAGCACCAGGGTGCGCACCCGCTCCGGGGCCAGGGCGGCGACCTGCATGGCGACCGCTCCACCCATCGAGTTGCCCACCACGTGCGCCCGTCCGATGCCCAGCGCCGTCATCAGCCCGAGCACGGCGCGCGCCATCGTCTCCATGGTGTTGGGCGCCGTCGGGGGCCCGGACTCGCCGAAACCGGGCAGGTCGACACTCGTGACGCGGAACCGCGTCGAGAGCAGTTCGTGCTGCTCGTCCCAGTCCTCCAGACTGCGGGCGATGCCGTGCAGGAGCACGACGTCGGGCCCGTCACCGGTCGTCCGGTAGCGCAGGTCCGCGCCGTCGACCGTCATTCTTCCCATCATGCGACCACTTTCTCACTCGCGGCCGGCGTGGTGTCACGCGCGGGCCCGCCGCCTTCCGTCGCGGGCCCAGCCGCCCGATCCGTGCCGGGATGCCGGCTCGGGATGCCCGGGGACCGGCTGAACCGCAGACCGCGGCCGGCGATCCGGCCCCAGCGGAACATCGCCAGGTCCAGCAGGTAGTTCTGGTTGATCCGCCACGGCGCGCGGGGGCCCTGCCGGGGCAGGACATCGAGGCTGCGGTTGATGTACCCGGAGTTCAGGTCCAGCAGCGGCCGCCGCTCCCCGGCCGGCACGTCCGGCGCGACGGCCGTCACGACGTCCGCGCCCCGCCGCTGCATCCGGGTCAGCACCCGGACGAGGAAGCGGTTGACCAGGTCGATCTTCAACGTCCAGGACGCGTTCGTGTACCCGATGGCCAGCGCCAGGTTCGGCACGCCGTCGAGCATCGCCCCCTGGTAGGTCAGCCGCTCCGCCGGGTCGACCACCTCCCCGTCGACGGCCAGCCGCATGCCGCCGAGCAGCTGCAGCCGCAATCCGGTCGCGGTCACGATAAGGTCCGCCGGCAGGGTCCGGCCCGACGCCAGGTGCACGCCGTCGGCGGTGAACCGGTCGATGGTGTCGGTGACGACCTCGGCCTTCCCGTCCCGGATGGTGCGGAACAGGTCGCCGTCGGGCACCGCGCACAGCCGCTGGTCCCACGGGTTGTACGGGGGCAGGAAGTGGGTGTTCACGTCGTAGTCCTGCGGCAGCTTGCGGGTGAGCGCGGTCAGCAACTTGCTCTTCATCAGCTCCGGGCGACGGCGGCTGAGCTGGTAACTGGCCATCTGGATCAGGACGTTGCGCCAGCGCAGCACCGGCTCGACGACCGGCCCGGGCAGGCGTCGGCGGAGCTTGATCGCGGTCCGGTCCGTCGAGGGCAGACTGAAGATCCAGGTGGGAGTGCGCTGCAGCATCGTCACGTGCGCACCCAACTGCGCCAGGGCCGGGACGAGGGTCACCGCGGTCGCGCCGCTGCCGATGACGACGATGCGGCGGCCCGCGACGTCCAGGTCCTCCGGCCACTGCTGCGGGTGCACCAGGTGGCCGGTGAAGTCCTCGACGCCGGGGAAGTCGGGGGTGTACCCGGCGTCGTAGCGGTAGTAGCCGGCGCAGACGTAGAGGAATCCCGCGGTCATCGTCGTGGTCCGCCCGTCGCGGTCGACCGTGACGGTCCACCGCCCGGTGCCGGAGTCGAAGTCGGCTGCGAGGGCACGGTGCCGGTAGCGGATCAGCCGGTCCACGCCGCGCTCGCGGGCGGTGTCCCGGACGTAGTCCAGGATCTCCGGGCCCGAGGCCAGGGCGCTCCTCTCGGTCCACGGGCGGAACGAGTAGCCGAGCGTGAGCATGTCCGAGTCGGAGCGCACGCCCGGATAGCGGAACAGGTCCCAGGTGCCGCCGAGCCGCTCGCGGGCTTCGAGGATCGCCATCGACCGGTCGGGGAACCGCTCCCCCAGGGTCACGGCCGCCCCGATACCGGACAGACCGGCGCCGATGATCAACAGGTCCACGTGCTCGGTGCTGTGTCGGGTTTCGCCGACCTGTTCGTCGACCTGTTGGTCCACCGTGCTCGGCGCGCCCGACGGCGTCGGGCTGGCGGGAGTGGTGCGGGGGGACGTCGTCGTCATCCGGCCACGCTATCAACACCCTGTCGAGAGTCGGTAGAGGGCCGCTGCTGCTGATGTGCGCCGGTTCGCCACGAACGGGCGCTTCATCCGTGCTGAGTTCGCCGGTTCGCCACGAACGGGCGGTGCTGTTCACCACCCGTTCGAGAGAAGCCGGCGAACTCAGCGGATGTGCACGGCCGTCGCCGCAGCCCCCAAGGGGCGGCCCGCGCATCGACGGCCCTCACGGGCCGGCCGGAGCCCGGCTCGTAGACTGACCCGGTGACCGCCGCCTCCCCCACCGACCTGCCGGTCGGCCGACGCCGTCGATCCCGGCCGCACGGGGACGCGCGGGAAAGCGCGATCCTGGCCACCGCCGAGCGGCTGCTGGCGGATCGGCCGTTGCGGGACATCTCCATCGGCGAGCTCGCCGCCGGGGCCGGCATCTCCCGGCCGTCGTTCTACTTCTACTTCGGCTCGAAGGAGGACGTGCTGATCGCCCTCGTCGAGAACGTGGTGGACGAGGCGGAGGCCACGGTCGGGCGCCTGTTCGCCGGGTCGCCGGCGGATCAGGCACAGCGGTGGCGCGGCGTGATTCAGGGCTACCACGACGTCTTCGGCGCTCACCGCCGGCTGACGACGACCCTGATCGAGGCGCGCCACACCTCGCCGCGCCTGTCCGCGGTGTGGGCCGGCGTGCAGGAGTACTGGGTGGACAACACCGCGCGGGCGATCGAGGCGGAACGCGGGCACGGCAGTGCGCCGGCCGGGATCCCCGCCCGTGACCTCGCGACGGCGCTGCTGCTGCTCAATGAGCGGGTGATCCAGGCGGACCTGGCCGGTGAGCCCGCGACGGTGGCCCGCGACGCCGTCGTGCCCACACTGCTGCATCTCTGGCACACCGCCATCTACGGCGTCCCACCGGCCTGACCGGTACGGCCCGTGCACGCCATGTCGACAGCGTTTAGATCGTCGTTCAGGCTCCGGGGTGACCACCCCTTCCGACAGGAGACTGCCGTGGACATGAAGCTCGAACTCGTACCGCTGCCCGTGGCCGACGTGGACCGCGCCAAGGCGTTCTACGTCGAGAAGCTGGGCTTCCATCTCGACGTGGACGTGACACCCGCGGGCGGCGTCCGCGTCGTGCAGGTGACGCCACCGGGTTCGGGCTGCTCGGTCGGCTTCGGCACCGGGCTGGAGGCCTATGCCGGCGAGCCGGGATCGGTGCGGGCCCTGCACCTGGTGGTCGAGGACGTCGACGTCGCCCGGACCGAGCTGGTGGCACGGGGCGTGGACGTCGGGCCGGTCACGGACGTCGGCGGAGGGGTCCGGTACGCCGGCTTCGCCGACCCGGACGGGAACACCCTCGAGCTCCAGGAGATGGCCTGGCGCCGGAGCGAGACGTTCTGAGGTACGCGGCACTCCTGTTTCCCACGCGTTCCCGCTCGCACGGGAGCTCGAACACGGCGGCCACTGATCGGGCCAGAGCGTCAGAGCCCGAACAACGTGACCGTTGTCCGGGCTAGCGTGCGAGCCGCCATGACCGGTCAGTCCTCGCTTCGATGTCTGACAGAGGTACTACACTTGGAGCATGCGGACGGTGTCGAAGCGCGACCTCAGCACACTGCCGCGGTCCTGGACCAGGTCACGGATGCTGACGATGTCGTGGTGACAGAGCGAGGGAAGCCGCGTTGGCGGGTGAGCACGTTCGGAGACCGGGACACCGCCCTGGAGCGGCTGCAGCGCGAGGGACGGTACACCCCTCCGGCCGGGGAGCCTGCGCCGTGGCCCCGTCACCCCGGCGGCCCGACCTACACGACGGCCGAGGCCGACACTCTGCTCGACGAGATGCGCGGGGACCACTGAGCCGTGTCGTCACGCGTCGTCTATCTCGACTCCTCGGTGGCTCTCCGCACGATCGTGGACGTCCCGGAGCGCGAACGACTGCAGGCCTGGATGTCGCTGGAGACGATAGCCTTCGTCTCGTCCCGTCTCCTGCGTGCCGAGGTGATCCGAGTGCTGCGGCGTGACGGCAGGCCGCTCGTCGACGGGACGCCGCTGCTCGACCGCGTCGGCATGCTGGAGATCAGCCGGGAGACGTACACCGTCGCCGAATCCATCGAGCGGCACGTGAAGACCCTCGACGCCCTGCACCTGGCGACGGCGCTCCTGATCGGGGAGCCGGTCACCGTGGCGACGCACGACTCGACGATGAAGGCCGCCGCCGAGCACCTGGGCCTGGCCGTGACGGATCCGGTCGCCGTCACAGGTCCACCACCCGCCTGAGCCCCGCGTCGACGGCGTCCATCAGGCCGCCAGGCAGCTCTACGCCAGTGCCATCGAGGTCGGAGCGGTCGACGGTCATCGGCTGCGAGACGTTGACGACCGAGTCCTTCGGCAAGCCGGACACCAGCGCTGGGACGAACACGTGGCCTGGGTGCCTTGCCAGCGCAGTGTTGGAGGTGATCGGCAGAACGACCACCGTGGATATTCGCGACGAGTTGTAGCGGTCGGACTGCACGATGACGGCCGGTCGCCGCTTGGCGGGAGCACTGCCGCTGGGTTTACCGAAGTCGACCCAGCACACCTCTCCGCGCCGGATCACCACTCGTCCGACACCTCGGCCAGACGAGCGTTCGCGGTGCGACGCAGCTCGGTGGACTCCTCGCCGGGCTGCCCGACGGCGTCGATGGCGTCGTCGATCTGCGCCGTCAGATCTACATCGGCCAACTCGTCCGCATACTGCTCTGCAGCGCGCCGGTAGAACTCCGACCGCGTCATCCCGTGCTTGTGTGCGACGCGATCGAAGCGCTCTGCAGCGTGGTCCGGGAGGCTGATCGCTGTCTTCATGGACTCGATGGTATAACTCTTTCTACCCCGGATCCAGCGCCTTCAACCGAAGCGGAACCCCGAGCCATCACCGGATCACGCGAACGGGAGACCGGGCGACGCCAGCTTTCACGATCCGCACATCGGCGGTGACCAGCGTCAGGTCGTGTGACTCGGCAACCGCGACGTAGCCGGCGTCATAAGCCGAGAGGTTGGCGCGCAGTTCCCAGATTCGAGACACGTGCGGACCCGTCGGCGCAACCGCGACGGTCGCCGCCGAGAGCCATCGCACTGCCTCGTCGGCATCGACGGGATCGATCTTTCCACCGATCGCCAACCCACGGACGGTACTGAGAAACTCGATCCTCCAGTGTTCTGGGACCAACCAGTTCGGATCATTCCGCAGCACTCCGATCGCTTCGGTGACACGCGAGTCCCGAATCGGGTCACCGAACAACAGGACGGCGACTGAAGCATCGAGAACGATCATCGTCGGTCGCGTCCGGCGTCCCGCGCCGCGAGGACGTCTTCGGCCGTGAAGCTTGACCGACCGCGACGGGCGACGACGTCATCGATCAGCACACGGTTCGCTGCGAACGACGCCTCCCGGACAACGACCTCCCGCAGGTACATGTTCAGCGACTGCCCACGCTCCCGCGCGCGCTCGGCGAGGACGACCCGAACGTCATCCGGAACGTCACGGATCTGCAGATGCGTCATGCATGCATGCTACAAGCACTCTGCAGGCAACGACGCTGCGCACCTGGAGTCACGCCACCGACACAGACGGCGCGACCGCGAATCGCCTCTACCAGCCGCGCTCGGCCAGCCGGTGCGGCTGCGGGACGTCGGCGACGTTGATGCCGACCATCGCCTCGCCGAGGCCACGGGAGACGTCGGCGATGACGGCCGGGTCGTCGTGGAAGGTGGTGGCCTTGACGATCGCCCGGGCCCGCTGCTCGGGATTGCCGGACTTGAAGATCCCGGACCCGACGAACACGCCGTCGGCGCCGAGCTGCATCATCATGGCCGCGTCGGCCGGCGTGGCGATGCCGCCCGCGGTGAAGAGCACCACCGGGAGCTTGCCGGTCTCGGCGATCTCCTTGACCAGGTCGTACGGAGCCTGCAGTTCCTTGGCGGCGACGTACAACTCATCCGGCGCCATCGTGCGCAGCCGGTTGATCTCCGCGCGGATGGCGCGCATGTGGGTGGTGGCATTGGAGACGTCGCCGGTACCGGCCTCGCCCTTGGAACGGATCATGGCCGCGCCTTCGGTGATCCGGCGCAGGGCCTCGCCCAGGTTGGTGGCACCGCAGACGAAGGGAACGGTGAACTTCCATTTGTCGATGTGGTTCGTGTAGTCCGCCGGGGTGAGGACCTCGGACTCGTCGATGTAGTCGACACCGAGGGACTGCAGCACCTGCGCCTCGACGAAGTGGCCGATCCGCGCCTTGGCCATCACGGGGATGGAGACGGCCGCGACGATGGAGTCGATCATGTCCGGGTCGCTCATCCGGGACACGCCGCCCTGGGCACGGATGTCGGCGGGCACCCTCTCGAGCGCCATCACGGCCACCGCGCCGGCGTCCTCGGCGATCCGGGCCTGCTCGGCGGTGACGACGTCCATGATGACGCCGCCCTTGAGCATCTCGGCCATGCCGCGCTTGACGCGGTCGGATCCGGTCACGGGGGTGGAAGTGGTCTCACTCGTCACGACGGTTCGTTCCTTCGACTCGATCACTGGCTCGGTACTGGCTGATGGCCGCCGGTGGTCACCCCGGACGCCGGAACGAGCGTAGGGCACCGGGCCCCCGCGATGCGCGCCGGGCACCGGTCCACGGTCATATCGGTGGCCCGCTCCGGCTCGCGCTTCCTCCGTGCGCCGTAATCCGTCACCCGACGGTCTGGCGCCGGACGGCGAGGATGCGCTGGCCCACCGTGGCCGCGGAGGCGAGCCCCAACAGCACCAGCACGACCAGCAGGAACACCGGCGGCAGGCCCAGCCCGGTGAAACCGGTGAACACCAGCACGGCGACGAGCCGCTCACTGCGCTCGGCGATCCCGACGTCGGCGGTCGCGCCGATCGCCTCAGCGCGGGCCCGGGCATAGGGGACGAGGCTGCCCAGGATCAGGCAGAACAGGGCCGCGACGGCGATCGCCGGGTTCGCTCCACCGGTGAAGTACCAGATCACGACGCCGGCGAAGACCGCCGCGTCGGCCACCCGGTCCAGGGTGGAGTCGAGGAAAGCGCCCCACTCGCTGCGCCGGTCCAGGGCGCGGGCCATCAGCCCGTCGACGATGTCGGAGAAGACGAACGCGGTGACCGCGATCGAGCCCCAGAACAGCTGTCCCATCGGGTAGAACACGAGCGCTGCGGCGCTGACACCGGCCGCCCCGACGACCGTGACCGTGTCCGGGGAGACGTTCCGGCGGAGCAGGAACTGCGCCAGCGGCATGAACAGCCGCGCGAAGAAGGACCGGGCGTACTTGTTCAGCACGGTCAGACTCGGCTGTTGTCGGGTGCCGCTGTGTTGCGTGCCGCGTCACCGGGGACAGCGTCGCCGGTCGCGCGGGCAGGTGCGCCGGCCGTCGCGGACGCGGCCGCCACGACGTCGTCCCACGCCCCGTGCAACTGCGCCCACTGCTCCCCGAGGGTCTGCGTGATGGCTTTGGTCTGGGCGATGATCGGCATGAAGTTCCCGTCGCCGGCCCAGCGTGGGACGACGTGCTGGTGCAGGTGCGCAGCGAGGCTGCCCCCGGCCACCTCTCCGAGGTTCAGCCCTACGTTGAACGCCGACGGATGCGCTACGTGCCGGATCACCTCGACGGCGGTCCGGGTCAGGGTCATCAGCTCGACGAGCTCGTCACCGGTCAGTTCCGACAGGTCCGCCACGTGCCGGTACGGGTTCACGAGCACGTGACCCGGGTTGTACGGGTAGAGGTTGAGCACCACGTAACAGGTCTGCCCGCGGTGCACGATCAGGGACTCCTCGTCGCTGCGGGCCGGACCGTTGCAGAACGGGCAGCCCGTGTCCGCCGGCTTCTCCTCTCCCGTGATGTAGGCGAGCCGGTGCGGGGTCCACAGGCGCTGGAACGCGTCGGGCACCCCGGCCAGCTCGAAGTCGTCGGTGACCCCGGCGGCCTCGGCGGCGGCGTCGACGTCGTGACCGTTCATGCGTTGACCCGGTCGCGCACGGTCGCGACGATCTTCTCGATCGCCTCCTCGATCGGCACCCCGTTCTCCTGGCTGCCGTCCCGATACCGGAACGACACGGCGCCGGCCTCGGCGTCCTCCCCGCCGGCGATCAGCACGAAGGGCACCTTCTCCTTGGCGGCGGTGCGGATCTTCTTGGGGAACCGGTCGGTGCCGTCGTCGAGCCGGGCCCGGATGCCCTGCTTCTTCAGGCGGCCGACGACGTCGGCCAGGTAGTCGGCGAACGCCTCGGCGACGGGGATGGCGATCACCTGCACCGGGGCCAGCCACGCGGGGAACGCCCCGGCGTAGTGCTCGGTCAGCACGCCCAGGAACCGTTCGATGGAGCCGAACTTCGCCGAGTGGATCATCACCGGCTGCTTGCGGGTGCCGTCGGCGGCCTGGTACTCGAGACCGAACCGCTCGGGCTGGTTGAAGTCGTACTGGATGGTCGACATCTGCCAGGTGCGGCCGATGGCGTCGCGGGCCTGGACCGAGACCTTCGGACCGTAGTAGGCGGCCCCGCCCGGATCCGGCACCAGTTCCAGGCCGGTCTCGGCGCACACGTCGGCGAGCACCTGGGTGGCCTGCTCCCACTGCTCGTCCGAGCCGATGAACTTGCTCGACTCCGGGTCCCGGGTGGAGAGCTCGAGGTGGAAGTCGTTCAGGCCGAAGTCCCGCAGCAGGCCGAGGACGAAGTCGAGCAGGTGGCGGATCTCGTCCGGGGCCTGCTCCTCGGTGACGTAGGAATGGGAGTCGTCCTGGGCGAAGCCGCGGACGCGGGTCAGGCCGTGCACCACACCGGACTTCTCGTACCGGTAGACGTGGCCGAACTCGAACAGGCGCAGCGGCAGCTCCCGGTAGGACCGGCCGCGGGACCGGTAGATGAGGTTGTGCATCGGGCAGTTCATCGCCTTGAGCCGGTACTCCTGGCCCGGCTTGGTGACGTTGCCGTCCGCGTCGCGCTCCTCGTCCACGTGCAGCGGCGGGAACATGGTCTCCGCGTAGTACGGCAGGTGACCCGAGGTGTGGAAGAGCCCCTCCTTGGAGATGTGCGGGGTGCCCACGTACTCGAAACCGGCCGCGACGTGCCGGTCCCGGACGTAGTCCTCCATCTCGCGCTTGATGATGCCGCCGCGCGGGTGGAACACCGGCAGGCCGGAGCCGAGCTCGTCCGGGAAGGAGAACAGGTCCAGTTCACGGCCGAGCTTGCGGTGATCCCGCCGCTCGGCCTCGGCGAGCCGCTCCTGATAGGCCTTCAGCTCGTCCTTGGACGCCCACGCGGTCCCGTAGATGCGCTGCAGCTGCTTGTTGTTCTCGTTGCCCCGCCAGTACGCGGCGGCGCTACGGGTCAGGGCGTAGGCGTTGCCGATCAGCTTCGTGTTCGGCAGGTGCGGGCCGCGGCACAAGTCCTTCCAGACGGTATCGCCGGACTTGCGGTCCACGTTGTCGTAGATGGTCAGCCCACCGGCACCGACCTCCTGCGCGGCACCCTCCGCGGCTCCCTCCGCGTTGGACTTCAGCCCGATCAGCTCGAGCTTGTACGGCTCGTCGGCCATCTCGGCGCGAGCGTCGTCGTCGTCGACCTCCCGGCGCACGAACAGCTGGCTCGCGTTGACGATCTTGAGCATCATCTTCTCGAGGGTCTTCAGATCCTCGGGGGTGAAGGGCTCGACGACGTCGAAGTCGAAGTAGAAGCCGTCGGTGATGTGCGGGCCGATGCCGAGCTCGGCGTCGGGCCGCAGCTGCTGCACGGCCTGAGCCATCACGTGGGCGGTGGAGTGGCGCAGCACGTTCAGGCCGTCCGGGGAGTCGATGGTGACGGGGATGACGACGTCGCCGTTCTTCACGGGGGTGGCGAGGTCCGTCAGTTCCCCGTTGACGCGCATGACGACGACGTCACGCCGGTCGGCGAACAGCTCCGTCCCGGTGGTGTCCGTGGTGACCACGACCTCCTCGGTGTGCTGCGACTCGAGGGCGGACGGGTTGTGCTGGGCCACGGGTTCTCCTTGCGATTGTCGGCGTCACGGTTCACGACACACGACGCCGCAACCCGCCGTCGTCCAGCGTAGCAACGGCGGGCCGGCCTCCCGGCACGGTGCGGCGGTTCCCGCTGGCATGATCGGGGGCATGACACTCCCTGCGGCCGTCTCCTCGGGCAACGCGTCCACGAGCGCTCACCCGGTGCCCGTGCTGATCGTCGGGTGCGGTGACCTCGGTACGGAGGCCGGGCTGCGGTTCGCCGCGGCCGGGCACCGGGTGACCGGGTGGCGACGCCGCCCCGAGGCGCTGCCCGCCGCCCTGCACGGGGTGGCGGCGGACGTCGTCGCGGCCGCCCGCCTGTCCTCGGAATCGGCGGGCGGTCTGCCTGCGCTGGATCCGGGGACCGGCGTCGTCGGTCCGTCCGCTGACTCAGCTGGCGGTCCGTTCGGCAGCGGACCGGGCGTTCTTCCTGTCGTGGACCCGGGGACCGGCGTCGTCGTCGTCAGCCTCACCCCGAGTTCCCGCGACGCCGCGGGGTACCGGGCCACGTACGTCGATGGGACGCGGGCGGCACTGGCCGCGGTGGATCGTGCGGGCGCGCGTCCACGGGTGGTGTTCGTGTCGTCGACGTCGGTGCTCGGATCGGACCACGGGGCCGAGCTGGACGAGTCCGCCCCTGCGGAGCCGACGAGCGAAACCGCGTCGGCGCTCGCGGAGGCGGAGCGGCTGGTCCTGGCCCGGCCCGACGGCGTCGTGCTCCGGCTGGCGGGGATCTACGGTCCGGGTCGGACCCGGCTGATCGATCGTGTGCGGGCCGGGGACACCGGCCGGGCGTCGCACTGGACGAACCGGATCCACCGGGACGACGCCGCGGCCGCCATCGTCCGGCTGGCCACGCTCGCAGCTCCGGCGCCGATCTACCACGGCGTGGACGACGAGCCCGCCCGGGAGAGCGACGTGCTCGACTTCCTCGCCGGGGAGCTCGGGGTCTCCCACACGAGCGACGACGCGGATCCTTCGCTGACCGGTCCTGTTGGGTCCGGTCGCCCCGGCGACGTGAAGCCGAACTCGCGGTTCGGCGCCGTTGCGCCCTCCGGCGACGTCGACACCGCGCCGCCACCGATGGCCGACACCGGCAAGCGCCTCTCCAACGCCCAGCTCCGCTCCACCGGCTGGTCGCCGGCGTACCCGTCGTACCGGGAGGGCTACCGGGCGCTCCTCGCCGGCGTCGGGCGCCGCCATCCGTGACGAGGAGTGAGGTTCGTCTGCGCCGTGCGCTCGTGCCGTGCAAGGCGCACGGCCCCACGCTGAGTTAGCCGGTTCCGCCCGAAATGAGGGCTCTTTGAGTACCCTGCGCGGGCGTGAACGGCTAACTCAGTGCTGCAGGTCGAGACGTTCGGCTTCTGCCGAGCTCGCTGACTCGACCGGGCGCCGCGCGATGACGACGGCCTGCGCCGTCCTCTCGTGCGAGACAGCGGCTCGCTCCAGCCGGCCAACCTCGACCAGTCCGGCGGCGCCCATCGCAGCAGCCACGGCGTCAACGCTGCGATCGTGCCGGTACAGGGTGATGTCGAGGCCACGCTGCCGGTAGGCGCCCGACACCTCCACCACGCCCGACCCGGCCTGGAAGGCGAGCAGGACGTGGCCGCCCGGCTTCACGATGCGGCGCACCTGTGCCAGCACCCGTGGCAGCTCGGCGTCCGGGGTATGAATGGTCGAGTACCAGGAAAGGACGCCGTCGAACGCCCCGTACGGAAAGGGATGATCGGTCAGCGTCGGCTGACCGGAGGACAGGGCATCCCCGTCGTCGAGTGGCAGCGGACGAATGATGACGCGCATCGTCGCATGACGGCGCTGCTGCGGTCCGGAGGCGTGGACGTACGCGAGGTGACTCGCTGAGTCCACCAGTTCCTCCTCGCGCCCCGGTCCTCGACAATCCCTTGGCGGGCAACTGACGGACTCACGCCCGAACCCCCCACCCCCCGCCGAGTTAGTTGGTTCCGCCCGAGCTCGAGGCTCTTTGAGTATTGGGTTCGAGCGGGAACCGCTAACTCAGCGGTATGGCGGCGGGCGCAACCGGCGGGCTCACGCGGGGCGGCGGGCGCAACTGACGGACTCACGCGAATACGCACGCTTCGGCTGCACGGTGACGGTCCGGCGGCGGGCGGCAATACTGGACCCGACCCCACCCGGCGTTCCCCGACCAAGGAGAGACGATGACCAGCGCCACCACGACGAGCACGGACGCCGGCCCACACGCAGCCGACACGCATGACACCATCCGGGTTCGTGGCGCTCGGGAGAACAACCTCAAGGATGTCAGCCTCGACCTGCCCAAGCGGCGCCTCACCGTGTTCACCGGTGTCTCCGGCTCCGGCAAGAGCTCGCTCGTGTTCGCGACCATCGCGGCCGAGTCCCAGCGCCTGATCAACGAGACGTACAGCGCCTTCGTCCAGGGCTTCATGCCCAACCTCGCCCGGCCCGAGGTGGACCGACTGGAGGGGCTGACCACCGCGATCATCGTCGACCAGGAGCGGATGGGTGCCAACCCGCGCTCGACGGTCGGCACCGCCACCGACGCCAACGCCCTGCTGCGGATCCTGTTCAGCCGGCTCGGGACGCCGCACGTCGGCCCGCCCACGGCGTACTCCTTCAACGTGCCGACCCGACGCGCCGGTGGCGTCATGAGCACCGAGAAGGGCGGCCGGGTGGAGAAGAAGGTGGTCAAGGACGCCGTCTACCTCGGGGGCATGTGCCCCGCCTGCGAGGGCATGGGCCAGGTCTCCGCCTTCGAGCTGACGGCGTTGTACGACGCGGAGAAATCGCTCTCCGACGGTGGCCTCACCGTGCCCGGCTACAGCATGGACGGGTGGTACGGCCGGCTCTTCGAGGGGATGGGCCTGCCCATGGACAAGCCGATCGGCTCGTTCACGAAGAAGCAACTCGACACGATGCTGTACGCCGAGCCGACCAAGCTCAAGGTCGAGGGGGTGAACCTGACCTTCGAGGGTGTGATCCCGCGGATCCAGAAGTCGATGCTGTCCAAGGACGTGGAAGCGATGCAGCCGCACGTACGCCGCTTCGTCGAGCGGGCCGTCACCTTCGGCACCTGCACCAGTTGCGACGGCACTCGCCTCACGGCCGAAGCCCGGTCCTCGAAGATCGCCGGGAGGAGCATCGCCGACGTGTGCGCCCTGCAGATCAGCGACCTCGCGGGCTGGGTGCGCGATCTCAGGGCGCCGTCCGTGGCGCCGCTGCTGGCGGGGTTGCAGCACCTGCTCGACAGCTTCGTGGAGATCGGCCTCGGCTACCTCAGCCTGGACCGGCCCGCGGGGACACTGAGCGGTGGTGAGGCCCAGCGGACCAAGATGATCCGCCATCTCGGCAGCTCGTTGACCGACGTCACCTACGTCTTCGACGAGCCGACCATCGGCTTGCACCCGCACGACATCGAGCGGATGAACGCGCTGCTGCGTCAGCTGCGGGACAAGGGCAACACCGTGCTGGTCGTCGAGCACAAGCCGGAGACGATCGCCATCGCCGACCACGTCGTCGACCTCGGCCCGGGCGCCGGGGCGCAGGGCGGCACCGTGTGCTTCGAGGGTGACGTCGAGGGGCTGCGCGCCAGCGACACGGTCACCGGGCGACACCTCGACGACCGGGCAGGTCTCGTGGAGAACACCAGGCCGTCCACCGGCGCCATCGAGATCCGCGGAGCCACCACCCACAACCTCAAGGACGTCGACGTGGACGTCCCGCTGGGCGTGCTGTGTGTGGTCACCGGCGTCGCCGGCTCGGGGAAGAGTTCGCTGATCCACGGGGCGCTGGCCGATCGCGACGACGTCGTGGTCGTCGATCAGGGCGCCATCAAGGGGTCGCGGCGGAGCAACCCCGCGACCTACACGGGACTGCTCGAGCCGATCCGCAAGGCCTTCGCCAAGGCCAACGGGGTCAAGCCGGCGCTGTTCAGTGCGAACTCCGAGGGCGCCTGCCCCTCCTGCAAGGGCGCCGGCGTGATCTTCACCGAGCTCGGGGTGATGGACACCGTCGAGACCCCGTGCGAGGAGTGCGAGGGCCGCCGCTTCCAGGATGCCGTGCTGGAGTACACCCTCGGCGGGGCCAACATCGTCGAGGTGCTCGACATGTCGGTGGACGAGGCGCTGGCCTTCTTCGGCGCCGGGGACGCCCGGATCCCGGCGGCCGAGAAGATCCTGGCCCGGCTCGCCGACGTCGGGCTCGGGTATGTCAAGCTCGGCCAGGCCCTGTCCACGCTCTCCGGTGGCGAGCGACAGCGCCTCAAGCTGGCCGTCCAGATGGGCGACAAGGGCGAGGTGTACGTCCTGGACGAGCCCACCACGGGCCTGCACCTGGCCGACGTCGAGAACCTGCTCGGCCTGCTGGACCGCCTGGTCGACGCCGGGAAGTCGGTGATCGTGATCGAGCACCACCAGGCGGTGATGGCGCACGCGGACTGGATCATCGACCTCGGTCCGGGCGCCGGGCACGACGGCGGTCGGGTGGTGTTCGAGGGCACCCCGGCGGACCTCGTCGCCGAGCGGACGACGCTGACCGGCAAGCACTTGGCGGCGTACGTCGGCGCGTGACGGTTCCGGCGTCAGACGGCCCGCCGCTGCGTCAGAGGCCGACGAACGAGAGGCGTGGCCTGGGCCGCCTGAATGCTGAGTCAGCGGGTTCCGGTCGAAATCCCTGCTCAAAGAGCCCCTGATTCGGGAGGGAACCGCTAAGTCAGGGGCGAGCTCGGGAGGGAACCGCTAAGTCAGGCCCGAGGCCGGGGCGTGACGCTCCGGCGTCCGGCGGCTTTTAGGCCAGCGTCGCAGGTGGCGCTGACGCCCCGTGCGCTGACCTAGCGGTGTGCGCCCGAAAAGGGTGCTCAAAGAGCAACGGTCTCGGGAGGGAACCGCTAAGTCACGGATCCGCTCGGGAGGGAACCGCTAAGTCACGGATCCGCTCGGGAGGGAGCCGCTAAGTCACGGATCCGCTCGGGAGGGAACCGCTAAGTCACGGATCCGCTCGGGAGGGAACCGCTAAGTCACGGATCCGCTCGGGCTCAGAACTTCTCGTAGACGGCCGGGTCCTGGTCCTCGAGCCGACCGCCGGGGCGGGCCAGGTTCTCGTAGTTGAACGCCGAGTCGAGCAGCCGGTACCCGGTGTCCAGGGCCGTGCCGACGGCGTCAGCACCGCTCTGGCCACGCAGCGCGTAGGTGCCGAAGCCGATGTCGGATGGTGAGCGTCGGCCGAGGGGTTCAGCCGAAGGCTTCGGCCGGTGGGCGGGTGATCAGGTGAGCATGTCGCCGTCGACGTAGAGCCAGCGGCCGTTCTCGCGGCGGAAGCGGGACCGCTCGTGCAGTACGGCCGCGCCCCGGGGGTTGCGGTATCCGGCGCGGTACTCGACGACGCCGACGTCGTCGTCCGCGCCGCCCCGGTCGACGTCGACGATCTGCAGGCGGCGCCACTGGGTGCCGTCGTCCAGTTCGATCGCCAGGGGTCGGGTGCTGGGATGCCACGAGTCACGCAGGTACGCGTCCAGCCCGAGGGCGTACGCGCTGTACCGGGACCGCATCAGCGCCTCCGCGGTGGGGGCGCTGCCGCCGTCGTGCAGCGGCCCGCAGCATTCGGTGTAACCGGCCCCGGACCCGCAGGGGCACGCACGGGCCGCCGGCCGAGAACCAGCCGGGCGAGAGGCCGTCGGCCCAGAACCGGCGACCCGCCCGGATTCGGTGCTCACGCCAGAGCGGCGAGCACGACCGGCTCGTCGTGGCCCGGCCAGGAGCCGAGCAGCCGGGCCTGACCGGCGGTGACATCCGCGTCGGCGATCTCGTCGAGCACGTGCTGCACGGTCACGCTGAAGACGCCCGCATCGATCACGGTGGTCTCGCCGGCGATCTCGGCCGCCTGCACGTCGAGGGTCTGCGCGGCGTCGTCGGTCTCCGCCGCGGTGTGCCCGGGCAGGGTGCCGTCGCTGCGGACGGTCATGGTCGGCGGCAGCGGGGTGTCGGTGCCGTCCTTGATCTGGTCGGCCTGCCCGGTGCCGTGCACGATCGCCGCGACCAGGGCCCGCACGTACACCGGGTCGCCGGTGGCGTCGTAGACGTACCGGGTGCCCAACACCGAGTGCTCCATGGTGGTGATCAGGCTCGCAGGGCCGCCCTCGGGCAGCGGCTCCGCTCGGTAGGTCAGGGGTACCTGCAGCACCGGCCTCTGGTCGGCGCTGACCAGCAGCGTCTCGATGCCCACCTGCCCGTCCGGGTCGTCGAACCGGTAGGCGGCCACCTTGCGCAGCTCGGGAACCGTGTCCCCGTCGAACCACGCCTGCAGGGGCAGCCACTGCGCCACCGCCTCGAGCTTGCCGGGCTTCAGTTCCGCGTCGTAGATCAGTGCCATAGGCCGATGCTAACGGGTGCGGATCAGCATCTTCCCGACGTTCTCCCCGCGCATCATGGCCAGGAATCCGTCGACGGCGTGGTCGATGCCCTCGATCACGGTCTCGTCCGTGGCGACGGCGCCGTCCCGCAGCCACGCGCCCATCCGCTCCCGGTATTCGGTGGCGTGGTCGAGGTGATGGCCGACGATGAATCCGCGCAGGGTGAGCCGCCGGGTGACGAGATTGCCCAGGTTGTCCGGACCCGGGGCCGCGCCGGTGGCGTTGTACTGGGAGATCGCCCCGCAGAGGGCGGCACGACCGTCGTCGTTCATCACGTCCAGGGCGGCCTCGAGGTGGTCGCCGCCGACGTTGTCGAAGTAGACGTCGACGCCGTCCGGGGCGTGGGCGGGCAGCTGCTCACGAACGGGAGCGTCCTTGTAGTTGAACGCCGCGTCGAAACCGTAGCGCTCGGTGAGCAGCCGGACCTTCTCCGCCGAGCCGGCCGAGCCGATCACCCGCTTCGCTCCCAGCAGCCGGGCGATCTGCCCGACGACGGAGCCGACGGCGCCGGCGGCACCGGAGACGAAGACCGTGTCCCCCGGCCGGAACGACGCGATGGTGGTCAGCCCCACCCACGCGGTCAGGCCGGTCATGCCCAGGACACCGAGGAAGGCCGAGGCGGGCACGCCCGGTACGGGCTGGACGGCGGTGAAGTCGGAGGCGTCGCCCTGGGCGACGTCGCGCCAGCCCTGCTGGTGCAGGACCGTGGTTCCGACCGGCAGTTCCTCGGCGGCCGAGGCGACCACCTCGCCGACCGCTCCCCCGGTCATCACCTCGCCGACCGCGAACGGCGGCACGTAGCTGCGCACGTCGTTCATCCGGCCGCGCATGTAGGGGTCGACGGAGATGTGCGAGTTCTCCACCCGCACCTGGCCGGGTGCCAGGTTCGGCAGGTCGACCCGGACGGTGCGGAAGTTCTCCGCCGTGGGCCAGCCGGTGGGCCGGGAGGCGAGGTGGATCTGGGTGCTGACGGTTCCGGTGCTCATGTCGGGGCCAACACGGGACCGGCCCGCGGTGTTCCTTGCGGCGTCACAGGCCGTCGGTGGCGCGGCGCATCCGTTCCCGGATCGGCGCGTAGTGCCGGCGGATCGCCGCCTCGAGCGACTCCGCGGAGCGGGACTCGATGGCGTCGAGGATCGCGTGGTGCGCCTGGGCTGTCTCGGGCAGCAGGCTCGCCGGGCCGAGCGTCTCGCTGACCAGGGAGTGCACCTGCCAGAACACGTCCAACAACTGCCCGACCAGGGCGTTCCCGCTGGTCGCGACGAGCAGCTGGTGGAACTGCCGATCCTCGACGGGGAACTCGCGCCCCTGCGCGGCGAGGTCCACCATGGTGGTGGCCAGGGCGCGCATCGCGGCGACGGTGTCCGCGTCGAGCCGTTCGACGACGAGCGGGGCCCAGTTGACCTCGAGCAGTTCGCGCAGGTCGATCAGGTCGGCCAGGAAGTGCTTGTCCCGGTGAGAGGTGAGCATGCCGCGGAACGCGAGGGACTCGGCCAGGCCCGTCAGTGACATGGCACCGACGAACGTGCCGTACCCGTGCCGGACTTCGACGATGTCCAGCGCCGAGAGCGTCTTCATCGCCTCCCGGATCCGGGAGCGGCTGACGGCGAGCTGGTCGCTGAGCTCGTTCTCGGTCGGCATCGGATCGCCCGGAGAGAGCCGGTTGATCAGGATGTACCGCTTGATCCGGTCCACCACCGTCAACGGGACGCGCTCGGCGTCGTCGTCGGCCGTCGGCCACTGCGTCACCATCCGCGGTCCCCTCGTCTCCAGCCAACTCGTCTCCGGCCGACCCTGTCGAGCCATCACTGCCCTTCACCCTATCGACGCGGCCGCGCCGTCCCGGGCGAGCACACCAGGCCGGTGAGCACCGCCGGGCGCCGACTCCCTGTTGCCTCGGTCGGCCCGCTCGGCTAGTCTACCGGACATCGGATGTCTGATGTCCGATATCCATCCTTTCCTTCAGGAGACCTCATGAGTTCAACGGCGACCTCCGGAGCCTGGTATCGCGCCATCTCCCCCCGGCAGTGGAAGGCGTTCGTCGCCGCCTGGCTGGGCTACCTGCTCGACGGGTTCGACTTCGTGATCATCACGCTCGTGCTGACCGAGGTGATCAAGGAGTTCCAACTCTCCACGGTGCAGGGCGCCACCCTGGTGTCCGCCGCCTTCATCTCCCGCTGGTTCGGCGGTCTCGCCCTCGGCGCCTTCGCGGACCGGTTCGGGCGCAGGAACGCCATGGTGCTCAGCATCGTGTTGTTCTCCGTCGGATCCGTGCTCTGCGCCATCGCCCCGGCCTACTGGGTGCTCTTCGGGGCCCGTCTGCTGATCGGTCTGGGGATGGCCGGCGAGTACAGTTCGAGCTCGACGTACGTGATCGAGTCCTGGCCCGAACACCTGCGCAACAAGGCCTCCGGCTTCCTGATCAGCGGCTTCTCCGTCGGCACCGTCGTCTCGGCGCAGGTCTACCGGGTGATCGTGCCCGAGTTCGGTTGGCGGGCGCTGTTCGCGATCGGTCTGATCCCCATCGCCGTGGCGCTGTGGCTGCGCCGGTCGCTGCCCGAGTCCGAGGACTGGACGGCTGCCCAGCAGCGGGTCGTGGCCTCCGGCGTCCGACCCGCGAACATGTTCAGCACCCTCTACCGGGGTCCTCGCGCACCTCTGAACATCGCGGTCACCGTGATCGCGATCATCGCGCTGTTGCTGATCTTCTCCGTCTCCGGCACACCCACGGCCGTCGTCGTCATCGGCGCCCTGGCCTGTGCCGCCGTGTTCGTCTGGTTCATGATCCAGTTCGAGGGCCCGCGCTGGCCCACCGGCGTCACGCTGATGGTCGTGGTGTTCACCGCGTTCCTGTACTCCTGGCCCATCCAGGCACTGCTGCCCACCTACCTGAAGACCGACCTGGGACTGGACCCGGGCCGGGTGGCCGACGTGCTGTTCTTCGCCGGCTTCGGCGCCGCGGTCGGCTGCATCGTCGCCGGGTTCACCGGTGACCGCTTCGGTACCCGCCGCGCCTACTGGGCCAGCCTGATCATCTCCGAGCTGCTCGTCTTCCCCGTCTTCCTGATGGGCGGCAACCAACTCCTGCTCCTGGGCGCCCTGCTCTTCCTGCAGCAGGTGTTCGGCCAGGGGATCGCCGGGCTGCTGCCCAAGTGGATCGGCGGTTACTTCTCCGTGGACAAGCGGGCCGCCGGCCTCGGCTTCACCTACAACGTCGGTGCCCTCGGTGGTGCGGTCGCCCCCGTCCTCGGTGCCGGGCTGGCCAGCACGATGCCGTTGGGCACCGCCCTGGCGGTGCTGTCCTTCGGGCTCACCGCCGTCGTCATCGTCCTGCTGGCGATCAACGCCCCGCTGCGGGCCCAGCGGGCGATCCGGCCCGAGCACGTGTGGGGCTCGGACAGTCAGGACGTGGTGCCCAAGGCCGTCCCGACCGCGACCAGCACCACCGCGCGCACGTGAGCACTACCGTCAACACCATCAGTACCGAAGGAGTATCCATCGTGACCGACACCCCTCTCCGCCTCTCCGGCGTCGTCCCCCCGCTCGTCACCCCCCTGACGCCCGAGCGCGCGCTGGACGTGTCCTCGTTCGAACGGTTGATCGAGCGGATGCTGGCGGCCGGCGTGGACGGGGTCTTCCCGCTGGGCTCCACCAGCGAGGTGGCGTTCCACACCGACACGATGCGGGCGCAGATCCTCGCCGAGGCGGTGCGGATCGTCGACGGCCGGGTGCCGGTGATCGCCGGCGTGATCGACATGCAGACCCCGCGGGTGCTCGAGCACGTGGCCGCCGCGGTCGACGCCGGGGCCGACGCCGTGGTGGCGACCGCCCCCTTCTACGCGGTGACCGCGCCCGCCCAGGTGCGGCGGCACTTCGAGCTCCTCGGTGAACACAGTGCGGTGCCCGTGTTCGCCTACGACATTCCCGTGTGCGTGCACACCAAACTGGACCCGCGGATGCTGGTGGAGCTCGGCGCAGCGGGGGCGATCGCCGGCGTGAAGGACTCCTCGGGCGACGACATCTCCTTCCGCCGCCTGGCCCTGCTCAACCGGGATGCCGGCTCCCCGCTGGCGGTGTTCACCGGTCACGAGTTCGTCGTCGACGGTGCCTACCTCTCCGGCGCCGACGGCGTGGTGCCGGGCCTGGGCAACGTCGACCCGGCCGGCTACGTGCGGCTGCACCGCGCGGCGACGGCCGGCGACTGGGAGGCGGTGCGCACGGAGCAGGACCGGCTCGCCCGGCTGATGGAGATCTGCCTGGTCGCCCGGGACACCACCGGCTGGGGCGCCGGGGTCGGCGCGTTCAAGACCGCCCTGGAACTGCTCGGTGTGATCGGCAGCCGGCAGCTGCCCGAGCCGTTCGACGCGTTCAGCGACGCCGATGTGGCGCGGGTGAAGGAGATCCTCGACGAGGTGGGGCCGCGCGCATGACGAAGGGTGCCCGACCCGGTCCCGTGATCGGGCTCGACCTCGGCGGGACCAAGATCGCCGCCGGTCTGGTCGGGCCCGACGGCGGCATCCGGCACGAGGCGTCGGTGGGGACACCGGCCACCGCCGGACCGGAGGCGATCCTGGCCGCCATGTCCGCCCTCGTCGCCCCGATCGTGACCGCCGCAGCGGCGGAGGGCAGTCCCGCCGTGGGCCTGGGCGTCGGTGCGGCCGGCGTGATCGACCCGGCCACCGGCGTCGTGACCGCCGCGACGGATCACGTGCGCGGCTGGGCCGGCACGCCCGTGGCGGACCGGCTCGCCGCCGCGACCGGCCTGCCCGTGCGCGTCGTCAACGACGTGCACGCCCACGCCCTCGGTGAGGCGAGGAACGGTGCCGGGCTCGGCGGCTCCGCGGTCCTGCTCGTCGCCGCCGGCACCGGACTCGGCGGCGCGCTGGTCCTCGACGGCCGCGTGCTGACCGGCGGCCGCGGTGTCGCCGGGCACCTCGGCCACGTCCCCTCCCCCGAGGCCGCCGGCCTGCCCTGCTCCTGCGGCCGCACCGGGCACCTGGAGAGCGTCGCCTCCGGCACCGGCCTGGCCGATCGCTACCGGGCCGGTGCGGCGGGACGGCCGCCGACACCGGGACCGCGCTCGGGCGCCGACGTCGCCCGCCTCGCCGAAGCCGGAGACCCGTGGGCGCTCACCTGCCTCGAGACCTCCGCCGTCGCGCTCGGCCGGGCGATCGGCGGCTGGATCAACACCCTGGACCCCGACGTCGTCGTCGTCACCGGCGGTCTCGCCCGGGCCGGAACGCGCTGGTGGGACCGGCTGCGCGACGCGGTCGCCACCGAGACCATCCCCGCAGCCGCCGGCTGCCCCGTCGTCCCCGCCACCCTCGGGCCGCGCGCCGCGCTGATCGGCGCCGCGAGCCTGCTGACCGCGCCCACCCCCTGAGGAGACCATGAGCACCCCCACCCACCCCGTCATCGATGCGCTGCGCGGGCGCCTGATCGTCTCGTGCCAGGCCTACCCCGGGGAGCCGATGCGCCACCCGGAGACGATGGCCCAGATCGCGCAGGCGGCGGTCGAGGGCGGTGCCGCCGGGATCCGCGCCCAGGGCCTGGCCGACATCGCCCTGATCGCCGAACGGCTGCCGGACGTGCCGCTGATCGGGCTGTGGAAGGTCGGCGCCGACGGCGTCTTCATCACCCCCACCCTGCGGCACGCCCGGGCCGTTCACGCCGCCGGCGCCGGCATCGTGGCGATCGACGGCACCCGCCGCACCCGACCGGACGGGTTGACGCTGGCCGGCACCGTGGCGGCCCTGCACGCCGGCGACACCGGCGCAGGCGACACCGGCGCCGAGCCGGCGCTGGTGATGGCCGACTGCGGCAGCGTCGACGATGCGCTCGCCGCCGCCGACGCCGGGGCCGACCTGATCGGCACCACCCTGGCCGGGTACACCGGCGACCGGCCGAAGACCGACGGACCGGACCTGGACCTGCTCACCCGGATCGCCGACCGGCTGCCCGATGTGCCGCTGATCGCGGAGGGCCGCATCCACACGCCCGCCCAGGCCACGGCCGCCCGCGACGCCGGCGCCCACGCCGTCGTCGTCGGCACCGCCATCACCCACCCGACCACCATCACGGGCTGGTTCGCGGCCGCGCTCTGAGAGCCCGGCCCGAGACAACCCGGCCCGCGGCGACCCCGGCTCCCGCCGAGCGCCGAGCCGCACACTACGATCAGTCACGACCGAACCGAGGCAGGCCATGGACGTCATCATCACCACCGAGCAGGAGAACCCCGGGCGGATCGCGGCCGACGCGATCGCTCGACTCGTGCACCGCAACCCCGAGGCGGTGCTCGGTCTGGCCACCGGCTCCAGCCCGCTGAGCATCTACGCCGACCTGGCCGACCGGGTCGCCGCCGGCACCCTGAGCCTGGCCCGCGTCCGTGGCTTCATGCTGGACGAGTACGTCGGGCTGCCCGCCGACCACCCCCAGCGGTACCGCAACGTCATCGACCGCGACCTGGTCGCCTGCACCGACCTGGACCCGACCCTGGTGCATGGCCCCGACGGCCTGGCCGAGGACATCCCCGCCGCGTGCGCCGCCTACGAGGACGCCATTGACGATGCCGGTGGCGTGGACCTGCAGATCCTCGGCATCGGGGTCGACGGGCACATCGGCTTCAACGAGCCCGGCTCCTCCCTCGGGTCCCGCACCCGGATCAAGACCCTGACCCGGCAGACCCGGCAGGACAACGCCCGCTTCTTCGACGGGGACGTCGACGCCGTGCCGCAGCACTGCCTGACCCAGGGCATCGCCACCATCATGGCCGCCCGCCGGATCGTCCTGGTGGCCACGGGTCAGGCCAAGGCCGAGGCCGTCCACCACCTGGTCGAGGGTTCGATCTCGGCGATGTGGCCCGCTACCGTCCTGCAGATGCACCCGGCCGTGACCGTCATCCTCGACTCCGCCTCCGCCTCCCGCCTGCAACTGGCCGAGTACTACCGGCAGACCCGAGCCGGCAAGCCCGCCTGGCAGCGATGAGCACGACGACCCCCGCTCCCGCGACGCAGATCCTCGCCGCCGCCCGCGTCGTCACCGGTGCGGACGTGCTCACTCCCGGGTGGGTCCGGGTCGAGGACGGCCTCCTCACGGCCGTGGACGAGGGGCCGGCGCCCGCCGCGACGGGCGGTGGGGCAAACGATCTCGGCGACGTCGTCCTCGCTCCCGGCTTCGTCGACCTGCACCAGCACGGGGGCGGGGGCGCGGCCTACACCGACGGCGCCGACGCCGCCCGCACCGCCATCGCGGCGCACCGGGCGCACGGCACCACGTCGATGCTGGCGAGCCTGGTCACGGACACGGTCGACCGGCTGGAACGACAGATCCGCGCCCTCACTGCCCTGGTCGAGACCGGGGAGCTGCTGGGCGTGCACCTGGAGGGGCCGTGGCTCTCCCCTGCTCATCGCGGCGCCCACGACGCCGCCCTGCTGGCCGCGCCGCGCCTCGAGGACGTGCGCCGGCTGCTGACGATCCCTGCGGGACCCACGACCGGCCGGGAGGGTGCCGTGCGGATGGTGACGGTGGCCCCCGAGCTGCCCGGCGGGCTCGACGCCGTCCGGACCATCGCGGCGGCGGGGGTGCTGTCCGCCGTGGGGCACACCGACGCCACCCTCGCGCAGGCGCACGCCGCCGTAGACGCGGGGGCTCGCGTGGGTACCCACCTGTTCAACGGCGAACGGCCCCTGCACCACCGGGAGCCCGGTGTGATCCTGGCGCTGCTGGACCGGCCCGAGGCGGTGGTCGAGCTGATCGCCGACGGCGTGCACGTGCATCCGGCGATGCTCGCCCACGCGGCGGCCGCCGCGGCCGGTGGCTTCGCTCTGGTCACCGACGCGATGGCGGCGGCGGGCGGCCCGGACGGTGCCTACCGGCTCGGCCCGCTCGACGTGGAGGTGACCGATCGCGTCGCCCGCGTCGCCGGTACGGACACGATCGCGGGCAGCACCCTGACCCTGGACCGGGCGGTGGCCTTCGTGGTCCGGGAGGCCGGGATCGACCTGCTGAGCGCGGTCCGCGCGGCGACGACGACACCGGCGGACCTGCTCGGCCGCGCCGACCTGGGCCGGCTGGTCCCCGGCGCCCGGGCGGACCTCGTCGTCCTCGGCACCGGCCTCGACCGTGGCTCGGGCATCGATCCGGGCGGCGGCCCGGGATCCGGCTCCGACGCCGGCTTCGCCGCGACCCGGGTGATGCGCGCGGGCACCTGGCTCGGCTGACCACGCGCCGCCCACCCGCCACGCCCGCCAACGACCACCGGCCCCGGCCGCGACGCGGACTCGCCGCGGCCCCGGGAACTGGAGGGCTGCTACGTCCTCGCCGAGCACCACGGCACGGGAATCGGTCAGGCCATGCTGGATGCCCTGATCAGGGGACGCCCCGGCGTTCCTGTGAGTGGCCGATCCCAATCCGCGGGCGCGGGCGTTCTACCGCCGCAACGGGTTCGTCCGGGACGGCGCCACCATGCGGCATCGGCTCGCCGGGCATCCCGTCTCCGCGGTTCGGATGGTGCGCTGAGCCGCAGCAGACCCGGCCGCAAACGGTCCCGCAGCGGCCACCCCACACGGCCCGTTCAGCACGTCGGTCGATTCAGTCCGTCGGTTCAGTGGCTCATCGCAGTTGAGGGTGTAGTCGGGGTCTGAATCCGCCGGCCTCGAGTAGAGATCGGGCGATGTAGTGGGTGAGGTTGCGGAAGCCGAGGGCGGAGCCGCGGAGGTGTTCGAGTCGGCCGTTGATGGCCTCTGTCGGCCCGTTCG